>JBMOOM010000088.1:0-3103 GCA_049323275.1 Pseudomonadota bacterium | reverse complement strand
CGCCGGTGACGGGCCGGAGGGAGGCGGAGCCGACTGGAGGGCCTTCACCGGCGGTCGGCGTCTTTATAAGGCCGCTCTTGCGCTTGGCGCGGAGCCGGTAGCTGTCGCCGCGGATCGTCAGCACGTGACTGTGGTGGAGGAGCCGATCGAGGATCGCGGTGGCGACCACGGGATCACCGAACACGACAGAGTGCCCCTATTTTGGAACGGGTCGTGCCTCACGTCACGATCACCGACCCGCATCATTTTCTATTTGGGCGCCGACTTGAGGTGCTGAAGGAGCGGTCGGGGCGCGGTCCTGCCTACGTCGTTGTCGCGCTGCCGGACGGCCGGCCGCGGGCAGTTCGGATCGCGTCGACGGATCTTGCCGAGACGCCGATCACGCCCCGCCCGAATGTTGCCGATCTGCCGCGCATCAGTGTCCGTACGCTGATCCCATTGATGCAACATTTGAGCGCGAGTCTGAGCCTTCTCGACGAGAAGGTGATTCGCGATGACCCACCGGCCGCTTCCAGGTCGCGTTGCGTATCGACCGCTGCCAACGTTGGCAAATCCACCCAGCCACCCGACGGCCAACATTCCGCGCCTGTGGCCGAATCTATCGACCGCGGCGCAAACTCAGATCGCTCAAATCCTCGCCACGCTACTGCGGCGAATGCAAGCGGTTCCCGGCACGCCCGGAAGGGGACTGGGTCGTGCTGATCAGCTCGACCGTCGCTGACGAGCGGCTCACGACTGCGCACCGAGCCAAGTTGGCCTATGTCTACGTGCGGCAGTCATCCGTGAACCAGGTGCGCCAGCACCAGGAGAGCACCGAGCTGCAGTACCGCCTCGTCGATCGCGCCATCGGTCTGGGCTGGCCGCCGGAGCGCGTCCAGGTGATTGACGAGGATCTGGGCAAATCCGGTGCTGGCGCTGTGGATCGTCACGGTTTCCAGAAGCTCATTGCCGAAATCGGCCTTGGCAACGCCGGTCTTGTGGTGAGCCTCGACGCTTCTCGCTTGGCCCGCAACAACCGGGACTGGCATCAGCTTCTCGAGCTGTGCTCGGTGTTCGGCGTTCTGATTGCGGATGGCGAGCGGCTTTACGATCCGCGCGCCTACCACGACCGCCTTCTGTTGGGCTTGTCCGGCATCATGAGCGAGGCGGAGCTGCATCAGCTTCGGATGCGCCTTCACCAGGGGGAACGCCAGAAGGCGGCGCGGGGCGAACTGCGGCTGCCCCTGCCAGCCGGGCTCGCCTATGATCGAGCCGGCACAATTATCCTCAATCCCGATGAGGAGGTGCAGGCCCGCCTTCACCTCGTCTTCGCCAAATTCCAGGAACTGCAAAGCGCCCGCCGTGTGATGCGTTATCTGGAAAGGAATGGATTGTCCTTGCCGGTTCGGCCCTTGCTTGGACCATCTCCCCACGAGATCGTCTGGCGTGCGCCAGATAGTGCACGCGTCCTTAATATCCTTCAGAATCCGGCCTATGCTGGGGCGTATGTTTATGGCCGCCGTCAAAAGGATCCGAGCCGATGCCGGCCGGGATCGCTGACGGGAACGGTCAAGGTAGCGATCGCGGATTGGGCGGTTTGCCTACACGCCGCTCACCCAGGCTATATCAGCTGGGAGGAGTTCATGGCCAACCAGGGGCGATTGGCAGACAACGTGTGCCGCTATGAGGCTGGACACTCTGGCGTCCCGCGCAAGGGGGCAGCCCTGTTACAAGGAATCGCGGTCTGCGGTCGTTGTGGACGGCGCATGAGCATGCGCTACACGGGCCCGAATGCCGACTATCCGGTCTATTGCTGCCGCTCGGATCGGGACCAGCAAGGCAGTGCATTGTGTCAGGAAGTCCGGGCCTTGGCGGTCGACGCGCTGGTTGAGCGGGTGGTCCTCGATGCCCTGATGCCAGATCAGATTGAGATCGCACTCGCGGCGGTGGGCCAACTGGAGCAGGAGAGCCGTCAGCTCGAGCGCCAGTGGGCGCTTCGCGCGGAGCGCGCCCGCTACGACGCCGAGCGTGCTCGGCGTCAGTATGACGCCGTAGAGCCCGAGAACCGTCTTGTAGCGCGCTCACTTGAGCGGGTTTGGGAAGAGAAGCTGCGTGTCGTCGAGACGGTCGAGCAGGAGCATGCGCGTTGGCGCGCGCAAGAGCCGCTTCTGATTGGCCCGGCGGAACGCGCGGGGCTACAAGCGCTCGGCGAGAGTCTGCCGCGGATTTGGAACGCGACCATCACGTCGGCAGCTGATCGCAAGCGCATTCTGCGATTTGTCATCCGCGAAGTGGTTCTTGATCAGAAGCGGACCAGAGGTCAGGTGTGGCTCAAGATCGTCTGGCAGACCGGCGCAACCAGCGAGCATCACGTACAACGGCGCGTTCACGCCTACCGCGATTACATCGACATTGATCGGCTGCGGCAACGGATCGTCGAGCTGAATGCTGAACACAAAATGGATGCTGAGATCGCGGCGATACTCAATCAGGAAGGCATCGTTGCGGCCCTGGGCTGCGCATTCAGCGGCAAGAACGTCTGGGTGTTGCGCACCCGCTGGGGCATCCGCACCGTCAAAATCAACGGCATGGACAGGAATCCGATGCGCTGGCCCGACGGGAGCTTCTCGATTCAGGGCGCAGCGGCTGAGCTTGGTGTAACCGCGCAAACGGTGTTCGATTATCTCGCGCGCGGATTGCTGGCAGGTCGTCAGCTAGCCAAAGGCCAGCCATGGCAGATCGAGCTCTCAGACGAACAAATCAAACAGCTTCGCAATCGGATACGACGCACCAAGCGGTCGAAGAAGGAGGCATCATGAAGTCATCGGCTCTCCAATGAGCAGATGCCACTGGTCCACGGGGAGCTGGCTGGTGACGATGGTGGAGCGATGACCGTAGCGATCTTCGAGGATTTCCAGGAGATCGTGACGGGCGCCGGCATCGAGCGGCTCGAGGCCCCAATCATCGAGGATCAGCAGATCGACACGGCCAAGGCCACGCAACAGGCGTGGGTGACGACCGTCGCCGCGGGCGAGCGCCAGATCGTCGAACAGGCGCGGGACGCGCTGATAGAGCACGGAGCGATTGTCGCGACAGGCCTTGTGGCCGAGCGCCGAGGCGAGCC
>JBMOOM010000087.1:0-3159 GCA_049323275.1 Pseudomonadota bacterium | reverse complement strand
GCGCGGGCAGCACCTCCCGCGTTGCGACTATCTATTGGATCCCGGCTTTCGCCGGGATGACGGAATGTAATGGCATCGCTCTCGCTCAACCGTAAGACGCTCAGAGCGCTCCTGCCTTTGGCCTCGCTCGCCCTCGTGCTCGCCGCCACCTTCTACGCGCAGCCGCGCACCATGAGCTATTTCGGCCTCAACCTGATGCTGCAATATGCGGTGCCGATCGCGCTCGCCACCATCGCCCAGATGTTCATCATCACGGTGAACGATCTCGATCTCTCGATCGGCCCCTTTGTCGGCCTCGTCGGCTGCATCGGCGCCACCTACCTGCATGAAACGCCGGCGCTCGGCGCCCTGGCGCTGCTCCTGTGCATCGCCGCCTATGCCGCGATGGCTGCGCTCATCCATCTGCGCAGCCTGCCGTCCATCGTGGTGACGCTCGGCGCCTCCTTCATCTGGCTCGGCATCGCGGTGATGATCCTGCCCTCGCCCGGCGGCAAGGCGCCCGACTGGCTGAAGGCCATCATGTCGCTGCAGGTGCCGCTCATTCCCTTTCCGATCGTCGCGGCGCTCGCCATCGCCCTCCTCGTCCATATCGGTCTCATGACCTCGTCCTATGGCGTCATCATGCGCGGCACCGGCGGCAATCCGCGCGCCATGGCGCGGGCCGGCTGGTCGGAGCTCAGGACCAAGATGGCGATGTATGCGCTGGCCGGTTTCTTCGGCGTGCTCTCCGGCCTCTCCCTCATCGGCCTCACCACCTCGGCCGACGCGCATATCGCCGACCGATATACGTTATATGCCATTGCCGGCGTGATATTGGGCGGCGGCGAGTTCGTCGGCGGCCGGGTGTCGCCTTTCGGCGCGGTGATCGGCGCGCTCACCTTGGCGCTCGCCGGCTCGTTCCTCATCTTCATGCGCATCTCGCCCGACTGGCAGATCGGCGCGCAAGGCGCGATCCTGATCATCGTGCTGGCGCTCAGAGCGCTCATCTCGGCCGGCGAGGTCCGGCGATGACGGCGCTGTGGAGCAAGCTGCGCGCTCAGCCCTGGATCTGGTCCTTCATCGCGACGATCGCGGTATGGCTCGCCACCATCGCCTTCACCGGCGGCCAGGGCGCCGGCGCGATCCTCACCGCGGCGCTCTCCTTCGCCACCTTCACCATCGTCATCGGCCTCGGCCAGATGATGGTGATCACCACCGGACCCGGCAATGTCGATCTCTCGATCCCGGCGACGATCACGCTCGCCGGCGTCGTGGCGATGAAGATCATGGACACCGACAATGCCCGGCTCATCATCGGCATTCTGGCGGCGCTCGGCGCGAGCTTCCTGGTCGGCCTCTTCAATTACGGGCTGATCCGGCTTCTGCGCATCCCGCCGATCATCGCGACGCTGTCGTCGAGCTTCCTCATCCTGTCGACGGCGATCTCCTATGGCCGCGGCATCCGCATCAAGCCGCCGCCGATGCTGGCCGATTTCGCCACCGGACGCATTCTCGGCGTGCCGCTGCTGGCGATCTTCGTCCTCATCCTGTCGGTCGCCGTCGCGATCCTGCTCAAACGCACGCTCTATGGCCGCACCGTGCTCGCCATCGGACAGAATCCGCGCGCCGCCCGGCTCGCCGGGCTCAATGTCGACCTCACCCGCTTCGCCACCTATCTCCTGAGCGCGCTCCTTGCCGGCCTCACCGGCATCGTGCTGTCGGGCTTTTCGGGCGGCGCCGCCCTCAATATGGGCGAAGGTTTCCTGCTCGCCTCGATCGCGGTCGTCGTCATCGGCGGCACGTCGGTGGCGGGCGGGCGCGCCAATGTGCCGGGCATCTGGGGGGCGGCGCTTTTCATCTATCTTCTCGACACGATGCTCAATACATTCGGCGCCAGCGCCGGCATCCGCCTGATCATGACAGGCGTGATCATCATCACGGTCATCACTATCGCCGGCGGCGACCGGCAGCAACGCTAGCAGGAGCACAGCAGCCATGACGAAGAAGAAGATCGGACTGATCGGCGCCGGCCTCATGGGCCATGGCATCGGCAAGAACATCGTCACCAAGGGCTACGGGCTGACCGTGCTCGCCCATCGCAACCGGGCGCCGATCGACGATCTCATCGCCAAGGGCGCCAAGGAAGCAAAGAACCCGCGCGAGATCGCCGAGCAGAGCGACGTCGTCTTCCTGTGCGTGACCGGCTCGCCGCAGGTCGAGGATACGCTGTTCCGCAAGGATGGCCTCCTCGAAGGCATCCGCGCCGGCAAAATCGTCGCCGACTGCTCGACGGCGGAACCCTCCTCGACGATGAAGGTGGCGGCGGCGATCGAAGCCAAGGGCGCTCATTTCGTCGATACGCCGCTCGTCCGCACGCCGAAGGAGGCCGAGGAAGGCAAGCTCGGCGTGATGACCGGCGGCGACGAGAAGGTGCTGGCCGAGATCAGGCCTATCATCGAATGTTTCGCCGACACGATCATCCATGCCGGCGGTATCGGCGCCGGCCACACGCTCAAGCTCATCAACAATTATATCGCCATCGGCACCGCAGCGGTGGTGGCGGAGGGCATCGCCGCCGGGCTCAAGGCCAAGGTCGACATGAAGGCGCTCAACGACATCGCCATGGCGGGCGGCGCCCGCTCGGTGATGTTCGAGCGCCTCATCAAGGTGCCGCTCAGCGATGACGACTCGGCCGCCAAATTCGCCATCGACAATGCGCGCAAGGACGTCCGCTACTACACCACCATGACGCAGTCGATGCCGCTCTCCTCCTTCGTCGCGGAAGCGGTGCACCAGACGCTGGTGCTCGGCACGACCCATGGCTATGGCGACAAATACGTGCCGCGCCTGGTCAATCTGCTGTGCCAGCTGAACGGGGTGAAGTTGTAATCCCCGCCCGGCTCGCTGTGCTCGCCACCCTCCCCGCCAAAATGCGGGGAAGGGAGACGCGCGTCATCATTCTCCCTCCCCGGAACGCAGGACTGTCCGGGAAAAATTATGGGATGTTGGAGAAAGCGGCGTAAATCACGTAGGTGGAACTCATCTTCAATCGCCGAGACTCAGAATTCAATCCAGATTTTCCCCTTCTCCCGCTTGCGGGAGAAGGTGCCCGACAGGGCGGATGAGGGTGTTGGTTCAGTTCACGACGGCGCTTCAAGAGAACAAAAGCGAAGCTTCAAT
>JBMOOM010000086.1:0-57324 GCA_049323275.1 Pseudomonadota bacterium | reverse complement strand
AAAGCGGCGTATAGCAAGCGGATAGAGTGTGTCTTCGATGGGACAGGACTCAGAATTCTCAAGCAGATTTTCCCCTTCTCCCGCTTGCGGGAGAAGGTGCCCGACAGGGCGGATGAGGGTGTTGGTCAGTCTGGCGGCAGCTCATCCGCGAGCGCCAGGAGGATCATGTCCATCACATCATTGAAGCGATGAAATACATCATCGTTGAGGATGCGCAGGACACAGTCCGAGATAGGCTGCGGCGCGTATCGTAATCTATGTCGTGATCCTCTGAATGGGCAGCGCCATCGACCTCGACGACGAGGGCGGCTTCGCGACAAAGAAAATCGACGGTAAACGGGCCGATCGAATGCTGGCGAATGAACTTATGTCCTTGCAGGCGCCGACCACGCAGACCTGACCACAACCTCTCCTCGGCCGGCGTTTGGCTCCTGCGTAGACGGCGAGCCTGATCCAGCCGCTTGGGCTCAATTTGCCGCGTTGTCATGGCGGCACCATACACCCTCATCCGCCCTTCGGGCACCTTCTCCCGCAAGCGGGAGAAGGGGAAACCAGGGAAGACCTCCCGTGAGATATGTGCATACGATAGCGGCGAAAGCCGGGATGACCAGATAAGAGCATTCCGGCGCCGTGCGCGGCCAAGAATGATTTTCGCGTATTACCCTGTTTCTACGCAGTATCGTGCGAGAGCGCTAACCGCGCCGACGCCGGCGTCTCTCGCCACCATCGGCCTCCGGCGGCAGGATCGTCTTGGGCTCGGGGAATCTCACTTCCTTGGCGAGATTGGCGAAGAAGGCGGTCTTGTGCGGGATCGCCATCGCCTCGACGAAATGCTGCTGGAACAGGGGTTCGACCGCGGTCTCGATCTTCTCGATGCGGCGCACCACATGCTCGATCTCGTCGCGCGCCTTGGCGTTGAGGAGCGCGATCCTGGCGCCCGTGCCCGCCGCATTGCCGGCCGACTGCACCTTGTCGAGGGGGCAGTCGGGGATGAGGCCGAGGATCATCGCGAATTTCACATCGATATGGCTGCCGAAGGCGCCGGCGAGGCGGATGCGGTCGACATGGTCGATGCCGAGCTTATCCATCAGCAGCCTTGTGCCGGCATAGAGCGCGGCCTTGGCGAGCTGGATGGCGCGCACGTCGTTCTGAGTGATCGAGATGAAGGGCTCGCCGTCGCGCACCACGTAAGTGAATGTGCGCTTATGCGGGCGGATGCGCGGCGACTTCTCCGCCATGCCGCCATCGACCAGGCCGTCCTGGTTGATGATGCCGGCGAGATACATCTCGGCGATCACCTCGATGATGCCGGAGCCGCAGATGCCGGTGACGCCCGTCGAAGCCACCGCTTCCTCGAAGCCCGGCTCGTCCGACCACAGATCGGAGCCGATGACACGGTAACGCGGCTCGAGCGTCACGGGATCGATGCGGATGCGTTCGATGGCGCCGGGTGCGGCGCGCTGGCCGCAGGTGATCTGGGCACCCTCGAAAGCGGGACCCGTCGGCGACGAGCAGGCGAGCAGCCGGTTCTTGGAGCCGAGCACGATCTCGGCATTGGTGCCGACATCGACGATGAGCATGTTGTCTTCGGAATATTGCGGCGATTCCGACAGCACCACGCCCGCCGTGTCGGCGCCGACATGCCCGGCGATGCAGGGCAGCACATAGACATAGGCGCCCGGATTGAGCTGCAGATCCAGTTCCTTGGCGGGTCGTGTCACCGCGAGACCGGTGGCGAGCGCAAAGGGGGCGCCCCCGAGCTCGGTCGGATCGATGCCGAGGAACAGATGATGCATGACCGGATTGCCGACCAGCACGGCTTCGAGAATATCGGTCTTGTCGATCGACGCTTCTGTGGCGACCTGTGCGGCGAGCGTGT
This sequence comes from Pseudomonadota bacterium, assembly GCA_049323275.1. Taxonomy (GTDB): domain Bacteria; phylum Pseudomonadota; class Alphaproteobacteria; order Rhizobiales; family Aestuariivirgaceae; genus Taklimakanibacter. The sequence continues at coordinate 55,445 of JBMOOM010000086.1, read as the reverse complement.
TCAGCGCCTCGCGGATCACGGTCGTCATTTCCTTCTCGCCGCCCGGATTCATCATCACATAGGAGACGCGGCTCATCAGATCCTCGCCGAAGCGGATCTGCGGATTCATCAGGCCGGAGGAGGCGACGACCTCGCCGGTCGACAGGCTGCACAGATGCGCCGCGATGGTGGTCGAGCCGACGTCGACGGCAAGCCCGAACGCCTTGTCGTGGAAGCCCGGCCAGACGGCGGTCATGATATTGCCGCCGCTGGCGGGACGCGAGAACACGGCGACGGTGATCTTCCATTCGCCCTGGCGCAGGACCTTCTGCAGGTTCTGCATGATGGCGAGGCTGCACGACACGTCGTTCACATTCCACTGCTCCGCCAGCGCGCGATAGACGCGCTCGAGATCGGAGGAGGGCTTGTGCATGTCGGGTTCTTCCACCTCGATGAAAAAGAGGCGGGTCGCCGGGTTCATGTCGATGGCGCGCGCCTCGGCGCGTTTGCGCACCACCTGCTTGTGCACCTGGCTCTCGGGTGGCACGTCGATGACGGCGTCACCCAGGAGTTTGGTCTGGCAGGAGAGGCGGCGCCCCGAGAGGAGGCCGCGCTTGTCATCGTAGCGCTTCTCGACGGCGGAGAATTCCGAGAGATGCGAAACGCTCGACCTGATGCCGTGCTTGGCGAACTCGCCTTCGCCGATGGTGATCTGGCAGCGCCCGCAAATGGCGCGGCCGCCGCAGACCGAATCGATGTCGACGCCGAGCGAGCGGGCGGCCTGCAGCACGGGGGTGCCGATCGGAAAGCGTCCGCGCTTGCCCGACGGTGTGAAGACGATGAGGGCGTCGCTCTGCGTTTCGGCCATGTCGATTATCCGCGCCGGCGCCGGCGCTCCTCGCGGGCGCGGCGGCGGGCTTCGATGTCGTCGCCGGAAGCGCCCGGCAGACCGTCGCCGACCGCCTGCGCGACCGCCGCCGGGGCGGCCATCTCGCGGAACTTGTTGGTCCACACCTTGCAGTTCCGATCGGTGCCGTTGAGCACATTGGCGGCGAGGATCGCATGCATGTCTTCGTCATGCAGCGGATTCATGATCGCCGAGGTCATGCCGTGCGAGGCGGCCATGGCGAGGAAATATCCGGTGAGCACGCGCCGATTGGGCATGCCGAAGGAAATGTTGGAGGCGCCGCAGGTGGTGTTGACCTTCAGCTCCTCGCGCAGGCGCCGCACCAGGCGGAACACCTGCTGGCCGGCGGTGCCCATGGCGCCGATCGGCATCACCAGCGGGTCGACGACGACGTCTTCGGGCTTGATGCCGTGATCGGCGGCGCGCTGCACGATCTTCCTGGCCACTTCGAAGCGCACATCCGGGTCTTCCGAGATGCCGGTCTCGTCATTGGAGATGGCGACGACGGGCACATTGTATTTGGCGACGAGAGGAAGGATCGCTTCGAGCTTCTCCTCTTCGCCGGTCACCGAATTGACCAGCGGGCGGCCCTTGGCGGTTTCGAGGCCGACTTTCAGCGCCGCGGTCACCGAACTATCGATGCAGAGCGGCAGGTCGGTCACCGACTGGACGATCTCGATCGTCTGCTTGAGCAGCGGCGGCTCGGTCTCATTGGGGTTCACGGCGGTGACGCCGGCATTGACGTCGAGCACATTGGCGCCGGCTTCGGTCTGCGCCAGCGCGTCCTTGATCACCGTCTCGAAGTTGCCGGCCTGCATCTCGGCCGCGAGCTTCTTGCGGCCCGTGGGATTGATGCGCTCGCCGATGACGCAGAAGGGCCGGTCGAAGCCGATCAGGAACTGCTTTTTTTCGGAAGCGATGAGGGTCTGGGTCATGGAAGTCCTCGAGGATCGGAGTGAATGAGATCAGGCTTTCGCCGCGCCGCCATTGGCGATCAGGGCTTTGAGCCGTTCCTTGTCATAGGCCTGTTCGATATCGGCCTTGGCCTTGTCGGCTTCGACGGCGAGATCGTCACCGACCGGCACCGGCTCGGCGCGCCGCCAGTCGGCCAGATAGGCGTCGGTGTCGGAGGCGCCGCCGCGCATGGCGGCCATGTCGATCGCTTCCTGGAAGCGGTCGGCCAGCATGCGTTTCTCCTCCTTGCGCCCGGCCTTGACCGAGATTGCGGAGGGGATGTCGCGCCAATAGGTAATGATGAGGTTCGCCATGAGGTGGTCTATGCGCTGTCCTGTGAGGGTGAGTCCGTCCGAAAACGACATTTACCCGATGGAGGCCGAATCCCGAAGCTTGCCGACCTGCTCCGGCGTAAGCCCGAGGACCCGGCTGAGGACCTCCTCGGTCGCATTGCCGAGCGCCGGGGGCGCCTTGGCATATTCGACCGGCGTCGCCGAAAACCGCACCGGATTGGCGACGCCTGGCGTCTTGGTGCCGTCCTCGCGCGCCAGCGTGACAGTGAGGCCGCGCGCCTCGACCTGGGGATCGGCGAAGACCTGGTCGATGGTGTTGATCGGCCCGCAGGGAACGGCGGCCGCCTCGAGGGCGGCGATCCATTCCGCGGTCTTGCGCCGTTTCATCGGCTCTACGAGGAGGGCGATGAGAGCCTCGCGGTTGCCCACCCTGTCGCTGTTGGTGCGGAAGCGCGGATCCTCGCCCACCTCCGGCACGCCGGCGATCTTTGTATATTCGCGGAACTGCCGGTCGTTGCCGACCGCGATGATGATGAAGCCATCCTCTGTCGCGAAGGTCTGGTAGGGCACGATATTGGGATGGGCATTGCCGAGGCGCCGTGGCGCCTTGCCGCCGACCAGGAAATTGAGCGCCTGGTTGGCGAGCACCGCCACCTGGGTGTCGAGCAGCGCCAGGTCGAGATACTGGCCCTCGCCGGTCTTGTCGCGATGATGGAGGGCGGCCAGCACGCCGATCGTGGCGTAAAGGCCGGTGAAGACATCGGCGAAGGCGACGCCGGTTTTGACCGGCTCGGCGCCGGGCGTGCCGTCGGGCTGGCCGGTGATCGACATGATGCCGCCCATGCCCTGGATCATGAAGTCATAGCCGGCGCGCTGGGCATAGGGGCCGGTCTGGCCGAAACCGGTGATCGAGCAATAGATGAGCTTGGGGTTGATCGCCTTCAGGCTTTCATAATCGAGCCCGTATTTCTTCAGGCCGCCGACCTTGAAATTCTCCATGACGACGTCGGAATGGCGGGCGAGCTCCCGCAGCAGCTTCTGGCCCTCGGGCTTGGCCATGTCGATGGCGACCGACTGCTTGCCGCGATTGGCCGAGAGGTAATAGGCGGCATCGCCGCGCGAGCCGTCCGGATTGACCAGGAAGGGAGGACCCCAGCCGCGCGTGTCGTCGCCTTCGCCCGGCTTCTCGACCTTGATCACCTCGGCGCCGAAATCGGCCAGGATCTGGGTGGCCCAGGGGCCGGCCAGCACCCGGGTGAGATCGAGAACACGGATATTCTGTAACGGCCCGGCCATCGGCGACTCCCAGCAAAAAACGGAGCCCGCTTCTAGCCTCTGGCTTAGGGCCTTGCAAACAGTCCGGTCGGGATAGGTTAGATGAGCCCGTAACCCGTCAAGCCCTTCTGCCGGCGTTCGAACCGGTCGAGGATCTGGCTGATCCGCAAATGGAGCGTTACGTCATAGCTGTCGGCGGAGCGCGCCTCATAAGCGCGCAGCTCCTCCACCGTAAGGCCGGACTCGCTGGCGAGCTCTCCCTCGCTGACGCCGAGGGTAACCCGGCGATGACGGTCCGAGCTGGGGGAGAAGCGGTTTTCGAGGGATCTTTCGGACATGTGCGGCTCCTTGGAGAACGGCCCGCCGCTGACGCCGTCCCGATCAGGAGGCCGAGCCATGCTCAAACGATATGGCTATCGACCAATTTCGGATCAATCGACGGCAAGGCGGCCTTCCGCAATTTAATGTTGGCCGGTAACCCGGCCCCAGATTGGCTCGGGCACGGCGATCCCGTTCTGCCGCGCCAGGGCCAGCTTCTCCTCATAGGGATTCTTGCTTCGCTCGCCGCCAAGTGCGAAGGACGGGTCGACCGGGCAGCCGATGCCGATATTGGCCCTCACCGAAAAGGGCACCAGATAGAGCCCGTGCCGGACATTGCGCAGGAAGACCCGGCCACGCTCGGCCACCAGCCGGTCGATTGCCGGCGCCAGGAAGACGCAGGATATGTTCCGGAGATCGAGGCCGAGCACATCCGGTTCGAGCGGCGGATGGCGGGCTTCGGCGGGCGTCGAGTCGAGCGCCTCGAAAAGGAGGGCAAGGCCCGGATAGGCGCAGGCTTCGAGCCAGGCGCAGGCCCAGCCGATATCTTGCGCGATATCCGCCTCGCTGTGGCGCTGCAACAACCGGGCGCATTCCGCCGCAAGTTCATCAAAGCCGATTTGCACGCTTTCTGGTTTCCCATTCTTAACTCTGCTCCGCTTTTAGCACGGCCAAAGGGGCCCGTCGTGCCCATGGCTTAACCCTTGGCCCCCTAATTGCAGAACCGTCATCAAACTGTCTCAAAACCGTTGCCCGGCCGTCATGGGACGCGCCAGGCGGGAGGAAGGGCGTCATGCGCAATTACAGGCTGTGGATAAAGATAGCTCTGGTTTCGGCCTTCATCATCTTCACCAATACCGGTTTTCTCGGACGCATCCAGCTCCTCCTGGGCCAGACCAGATATGACACGTTGATCGGTTTCATAGGCATCTGGCTCATTGCCGTCCTGGCGATCTTCGCCGCGGCTTTCCAGCCGCGCTGGCCCTGGCGGCTCGGCTGGGCGCTGGTCCTGTCCGCAACCGCCGCCTTCGCCGCCGCCTATTATGCCATCAGCGGGTCGGATTTCTCGGTTTTCGACTTTGTCTCTTTGTGGAACGCTCGGCATGAGGCCGGCCGCGCCGCGGACTTTTACGGCATGCAGCTTCTGCATACGGCGGGCCTCGTCTTCGTGGCCGGACTGGTGGCGCTGGGCTTCTCCGCGCCCCTGTCCTCCGAGCGCGCCCGGGTCTGGACCGGCCGCCTGGCGCTTCTGCCGGTCCTGCCTCTGGCGGCCATCGCCGGCATCGTGCTCCTGAAATCGGGCGGCGGCTATCAGGCGCTCCCCCGGCAGTTCGCGCCGCTCTCGGTCGCCGCCGTCGCCGCGACCAAGGTCGCGACCGAGGGCGCCCATTCCCGTGGCGAGGTCGCCTGGACGCCCGATCCGCAGAAGCGCGTGAAGAGCATCATCTTCCTCGTCGATGAAAGCGTGCGCGCCGACTATCTCGATTTCACCGCCGGCAATCCCTTCACCCCGGACCTGCCGGCGCTCAAGGCGAATTTCGTCGATTTCGGCCCGGCGGCTTCGGGCGGCAATTGCAGCCATTATTCGAATGTCATCCTGCGCAGCGGCGCCCGGCGCGACGATCTCACCGTCAGCATCAATGAAAGCCCGTTCATCTGGAGCTATGCCAAGAAGGCCGGCTACCGCACCATCTTCGTCGACGCCCAGGGCGCCGTCGTCAAGGACCCGAGCCGCCTTACCAATTTCATGACCGTCAACGAGGCGCGCAACATCGACCGCTACGTGTCGCTCAATAATGTGCCGCCCGAGCAGGCCGACTTCGAGCTCATCAAGATCATCGCCGAGGAGGCCAGGGGCGGCCAGCCGATCTTCCTCTATGCCAACAAGAACGGCGCGCATTTCCCCTATGATGCGACCTATCCCAAGGATCGCGCGATTTTCGGCCCGACCATGAGCGAGGACGGCACCGAAGCCTCCTTCGAGGACAAGACCCATCGCATGGCGTCCTACCGCAACTCGATCTCCTGGTCGGTCGACCAGTTCTTCGTGCGCTTCTTCAAGGAGGTCGATCTCAGCAACCTGGCGGTCGTCTATACGTCCGATCACGGCCAGGCGATCGCCGAAGGCAAGCTTACCCACTGCACCATCGAGAACGCCAATCCGCGCGAAGGGCTGGTGCCGCTGCTGGCCTTTGCGAGCGACCCCACGCTGCGCCAGGAGCTCGAAGCGGGCGCCAAAGCGGGTTATCAGCGCGCCAGCCACTTCACCATCGCGCCGGGCATTTTGGAGATGATGGGCTACCGCCGCAGCGATATCGCGACTTACTACGGCGAGTCGCTCTTCACCGCGCCGAAGGGGGAGCCGGCCTTCTCCAGCGGCGACATCTTCGGCATGTTCTCCAAGGATGTGCTGTGGCACCCGATCGATCTCAGCAAGGATTATCGCGAGCCGGAGGCCATGGCGCTGCGGCCCCGCACCCCCGCCCTTTCGGCGAGCGTCAGTCAATGAGAGTTCTTTCCCGCAAACCTGGCAAGGCCGAGCACGACCTGCGCTTCATCCTGCCCAATCTCTTCACCGCCGCCGCCTTGTGCGCCGGCATGACGGCGCTGCTGCTTGCCGCGGAAGGGCGGCCCGAGCTGGCGGTGCTGTCGGTCATCCTCGCCGCGCTTTTCGATGCCTGCGACGGCCGCATCGCGCGCCTCACCGGCACCGCCTCGCGTTTCGGCGCCGAGCTCGACTCGCTCGCCGATGTGGTGAGCTTCGGCGCCGCTCCGGCTTTCATTCTTTATTACTGGGGGCTTGGTCAGTTCGGTATGGCAGGATGGTTGCCCTGTCTGGCCCTCGGCACCTGCTGCGCCTTGCGGCTCGCGCGCTTCAATGTGATGGCGCATGACGCGTCGGCGCCCGCCTGGACGGCGAATTATTTTACCGGCGTTCCGGCGCCGGGCGGCGCATTCCTGGCGCTGAGCCCGATGCTGGCCGAATTCGCCGGCCTTCTCGACAACGGGCAGGCTTCCATATTGGCGCTCTTCGTCACTTCGGCCGTGGCCTTCCTGATGATCAGCACCTGGCCGACCTTTTCGGGCAAGTCCCTGGGCCGCAAGGCCTCGCGCCTCATGCTTCTGCCGCCGGTGGCGCTGGTGGGCCTCGCCGCCTTCGGTCTTCTTTATTGGCCATGGGCGACATTGCTGGCGATCGCGGTGCTTTATGCCGCCACTTTGCCGCTTTCCAAATGGCGTCACGGGTTGCTCAGGGCCCGGGGACATTAAACTCAGGTCCAGCACAAAGCCTGGCATGGAGCCAGCCTGTCGTACCCCATTGCCCGATAGTCATCGGGCCGTCATACTACGCTGAAATCAAGGAAGAAGCCGGATCTGCCGGCCAATAATGATGGGCGTTTAAACGGGCCGTAGGAATGGTCCTGCGGCTCCTCGGAGGAAGCAGATGACGAAATACGATCCCAAAAAGGCGACTTTGGATCTCGTGCGTGCCGCACAGATGAGCCGCCGCAGCTTGCTCAAGGCGAGCCTTGCCGTCGGAGCGGTCGGGCTGACCAGCCCCCTTTACCTCAAGCATGCCTGGTCCTCGTCGGGTGAGCTCAGCATCCTCAACTGGTCGGACGAATTCCCCGATCCGGTGATCCCGGAATTCGAGAAGGCCACCGGCATCAAGGTCTCGACCACGCCGTTCTCGCAGAACGAAGAGCAGATCAACAAGCTCCAGGCGACCGGCGGCGAAGGCTTCGACCTCTGCCAGCCGACGATGAACCGCGCACCGCAATACAAGGACCTCGCGGTTCTGGCGCCCTATGACGCCAACAAGCTGAAGAACATCGGCAATGTCATTCCGTCCATGCTCGGCAGCGCGAAAGAGCTGTGGGAATGGGAAGGCGGTCTGTTCTGGCTGCCGCATGTCTGGGGCTCGGAGGCGATCTCCTACCGCACCGATCTCTATAAGGGCGACCCGGCGCAGATTTCCTACGGCTCGCTGTGGGACGAAGGCGTCAAGGGCCATGTCCAGGGCCGTCCGCATTCCTATCTGCTCAGCATCGGCCTGTGGTGGGATGCGTCCGGCAAGATGCCGTCCAACCGCATGCGCGACGGTTACAAGGATGTCGACAGCTTCAAGAAGCTGTGGGATCCGATCCTCGCCTTCGCCATCGAGAACAAGGCCTTCGTCAAGCAGTTCTGGGATTCGGCCGACAACACCAAGTCGGGCCTGATGGAGAACGACGTGTGGATCGGCCTCACCTGGGACGGCCCGCCGATCTCGCTGAAGAAGGAAGGCAAGCCGGTCAATTACACGGCGCCGAAGGAAGGCGCCATTGCGTGGGTCGACGGCCTGTCGCTGATGAAGTCGGCCAAGAATATCGACCAGGCCTATGAGTTCATCAACTTCCTGCAGACGCCGGACTATTCGGCGAAGCTGGCGGAAGGCTCGGGCTACAACCCGGTCGTCACCGGCGCCGACGCCAAGCTGTCGGATCAGGCCAAGAAGATCTTCCAGGAAGCCTTCCCGGGCGATGCGCTCAAGAACCTCTGGCCGTGGCCGGTGGAGCCGACCTGGTATGCCGAGATCCGCAGCCAGTATGCGGACAAGTTCAAGGCCGCCTGATCGGCCTGAAATAACGACTGCAACACCGGCCCCGTCGCCCACGACGGGGCCGGCTTTTTGTCAAGTTAGAAAAACTCACCCAATCGGATGCGATCCGGTGGTCCAGATGACGAATTGTTCTGGACCGTTGCGCCGGAACGGTTTTTACTGGCGCCAAGATAGACTTCGCAAAGAAGCATCCGGGTAGGGCTTGCAGGATAGGGCAGGGGATGAGTGCCGACGTCGAACTTGATCGCGTTACCGTCAGATTTGGTCAATTCACAGCCGTAAAGGAGGCCTCCCTCAAGATTGCGGGCGGCGAGTTCTTCTCCTTTCTGGGCCCGTCGGGCTGCGGCAAGACGACGATCCTCAGGACCGTCTCGGGCTTCCTCGATCCGTCCGAAGGAGCGGTGCGCATTGCCGGCCAGGACATGATCGGCATCGGCGCCAATAAGCGCCCGACCGCGCTGATCTTCCAGAATCTGGCGCTTTTCCCGCTGATGACGGTAGCCGAGAACATCACCTACGGCCTGCGCGTGCGCGGCATGAGCAAGACCGACCGGCGCAAGCGGGCCGATGAATTGCTCCATCTCATCGCATTGCCGGGCCAGGGAGACAAATTGGTGAGCGAGTTGTCGGGCGGGCAGAAGCAGCGTGTCGCCATCGCCCGCGCCCTCGCCGTCGAGCCCAAGGTCCTGCTGCTCGACGAGCCTTTGTCGGCGCTCGATCTCAAGCTGCGCCAGCATATGCGCAACGAATTGCGCGCCATCCAGCAGCGCGTCGGCATCACCTTCATCTACATCACCCATGACCAGGGCGAGGCGCTCACCATGTCGGACCGCATCGCGGTCATGAACAACGGCGTGATCGAGCAGGTGGGCGACGGCAAGGACGTCTATGACGAGCCGCGAACCCCCTTCGTCGCCTCCTTCGTCGGCGAGAACAATCCCTTTGCCGGCCGTGTCACGAAGGCCGACAAGTCCGGCGCCGTCATCGACACGCCCTTCGGCCCGCTGCGCGGCCGCAACCCGGCCGGCGTCAAGGAAGGCGACAAGGCCATTCTGTTCGTCAGGCCGGAGGCGCTGAAGCTCGGTCAGGGGCCTCAGGATGCGACCGTCACCTCGACCGTCCACAATGTCGCCTTCGAAGGCAATGCGAGCCACATCTTCCTCAAGGGGGCGGACAAGAAGGACATCACCTTGACCGTCGGCCGTCTCGAGCGCGTGGAAATTCCCGAGCAGGGCGGCGAGGCCTCGGTCACTTACGACCCGCGTCTGGGGCTGGTGCTTCCGGAAGGAAAAATGGCCCGTGAGTAGGCTGTTCGTCTATCTGATTCCGTTCGTCGTCATCGCCGTCTTCATGGTGATGGCGCATTTCGAGAAGCGTCTCGCGCATGACCCGACGCATCGCGGCTTCTTCGACCGCAACGGCACCGTGCTCGGCATCGTCTTCATCGCGCTGGTGGCGTTCTGGGCGCTTTTCCTCGTCGTCCTGCCCTATCTCTACATGGTGCAGGAGAGCTTCCATCCGAAGCTCGTCGCCGCCGAGCGCGGCGGGCCCAAGGACATTCTGACCTTAGAGCAATATCGCTCCTTCTTCGTCCAGCCGACCGACGGCGAGGTCAACACCACCCATCTCTGGGCCTTCTTCTTCTCGCTCGCCGTCTCCGCCGCGGTGACCGTGCTCAACTTCGCCATCTGCTATCCGCTCGCTTACTACATGGCCCAGGCGGGCAGCGTGCAGAAGGTCCGCCTCCTGATGCTGGCGCTGATCGTGCCCTATTGGGTCAACGAGATCCTGCGCGCCTTCTCGCTGCGCCTGCTGCTCGCCAGCAAGGGGCTGATCAACCAGGCGCTGATGGGGATGGGCATCACCGATGCGCCGGTCGATTTCCTCGGCAGCAATGTCGGCCTCTATGTCGGCCTGTCTTACGCCTATCTGCTGGTGATGATGTTCCCGCTCTATAATGCGGTGGAGAGTCTCGACAAGAACCAGATCGAGGCGGCGCGCGATCTGGGCGCTCCCTGGTGGCGCATCCACAAGGACGTCGTCATTCCCTATGCCAAGCCCGGCATCGCGTCCGGCTGCACCATGGTCTTCATGCTGTCGGCGGGCTCGCTCGCCGCCCCCCAGTTCCTCGGCGGACCCAAGACCTTGTGGTTCACCTCGATCGTCTATGACTTCTTCTTCCAGGCCTTCAACTGGCCGCGCGGTGCGGCCTATGCCTTCCTGCTGCTCGCCGGCTGCATCGCGCTGGTGATGCTGATGCTGCGTTTCTTCAGGGTAAGTCTGGGGGAGACGATAAGATGAGCTCGCGCAGCATCATCAAGGTGATGATCGGCTTCTATGTCGTCCTGTTCTTCGGCTATCTCTTCGGCCCGCTGATCGTAATGAGCATCACCGCCTTCAATACGCCCAGCTATCCGAGCGCCTATCCTTTCGAGGGCTTCACGCTCAACTGGTTCGTCAAATTGTGGAACCACCGCGCCATGATGGACGGCCTGGTGAACTCGATCATCATCGGCATCGGCGTCATCTGCGTCTCTGTGCCGGTGGGGCTCGCCGCCGCGATCGTGATGAACCAGATCTATCATCGCGCCCGCTCGCTCTATTATCTGGTGACGGTGTCGCCGGTGCTCACCCCCGGCGTCATCATCGGCATCTCGACGGTGATCTTCTGGCGCGATTTCTCCGAGATGACCGGCACCCGTCCGCTGCTCTACAAGGGCATCGTGCTGTCGATCTTCGGCCAGGCGAGCTTCATCTCGGCCTATTGCCTGCTCATCATCATGGCGCGGCTGCAGCGCTTCGACCGCGCCCAGGAGGAGGCCGCCCTCGATCTCGGCGCCAGCTATCCGCAGGTCTTCTGGCACATCCTGCTGCCCTTCCTCAGGCCAGCGCTGGTCTCGGCGGCCGTCATCGCCTTCCTGTCGTCCTTCGAGAACTACAATACGACGACCTTCGCCATCCTCGCCGACAAGACGCTGGTGACGGTGCTGGCGGGCGAGGTGCGCCAGGGCACGACGCCGGCTCTCTCGGCGCTGGCCGTCATCATCATCTCGCTCTCGCTCATCGGCGCCATCGCCTATGAAGTCGTGAAAAGGCGGGAAGAGCGCCGCAGCGCCCGGATCGCGGAGCGCGCCAAGCTCGCCGAGCGCGGCGAGCTGGTTGTGGGTGAGCCATCGCCGGCGGCCGCCTGAACTGTCGCTTTAACGATACTTTCGGTATTTCGGGTTATCACCCGTCCAATGCCGCAGATCGCTAAAATTCTATCCACTGCGACAAGGTCGCATTCAGCTATCCCTGTCAATTTGCCCGAATCTATCCTTAAGGAAAAACTGACGGCGGCAAATGGCTAGGTTATCCGATCGCCTGAAAGCTCTGGTCCGTAACGAGTTTGGCAGCACGGCGGTAACGGTCGCGATCTCCATGCCGCTCGTCGTGGCGGGAGCCTCCCTGGGAGTCGAGACTTCCTATTGGTATTACAAGGATCTGCGGCTTCAGGCCGCGGCCGACGCTGCCGCCTATGCGGGGGCGCTCGAAAAGCGTGCCGGCTCGAACCGGGCAGCCGTCCTCGCGGCGGCGACCGCCGTGGCGCAGGCCAACGGATTCTCGCCTTCGATCGGCACGGCGGAGCTCAGCTCGCCGCCGCAGTCGGGTGCCCATATGAGTTCGAAGGCGGTCGAGGTTCTGCTGGCCGAGAACGCGCCGCGCTTCTTCTCTTCCTTCTTCCTGAAAACGCCGGTCGTCGTTCGGGCGCGTGCCGTCGCTGCCTATGAGGACGCCGGCAGTGCGTGCATTCTGGCCTTGCATAAATCGGCCTCCAAGGCGGCATTGTTCTCCGGCAGCTCGACCAGCCGTTTCCTGGGATGCAGCGTCATGGCCAATTCGCTCGCCGACGACGCCGTCACGGTGCAGGGAAGCGGCAAGCTCGAGACCAGCTGCATCTATTCGGTCGGCGGCGCCAGCCTGGGGAGCGGCACGGTCTTGAACGAATGCAAATCTGCGCAGGTCGGGGTTCCGGCGGTCGGCGATCCCTATGGCGAAGTCGAGCCCCCGACGGTCTCCAGCACCTGCCAGAGCACGAGCGGTTCGGCGCTGAGCGCCGGCACCTATTGCGGCGGCATGACGCTGAGCGGAACCAAGACTCTGAATCCCGGCGTCTATGTGGTTTCCGGCGGTAACCTGAAGATCAATGCGAACGCCAATATATCGGGGTCAGGTGTCATGTTCTATCTGACCAATGGCGCCCGCGTGAGCATCAATGGCAACGCGACGGTGGATCTGAGCGCCGCGACGAGCGGACCATATTCCGGGCTGCTGTTCTTCGGCGACAGGTCCGATACGGGCTCGACCAAGAATAGCTTCAATGGGACGGCGATATCCAAGCTGACCGGCGCCATCTATTTCGCCAGCCAGCCTATCCAGTTCCTCGGCAATTTCTCAGGAACCGACGGCTGCACGCAGGTCGTGGGGCTGACCGTCGAGTGGTCGGGTAATGCGAATATCAGCAAGGATTGCACGGCTCACGGCATGAAGGCCATTCCGGCGGCCGAACTCGTGAAGCTCGTCGAGTAGCGCATGATGAATTGCCTGCGTCGGTTCATTTTCCACAATGGAGGCGTTTCAGCCGTCGAATTCGCTCTGATCGCGCCGGTCCTGGCATTGGTGCTTGCCGGCATGGTGACGGGTTGGGCCTATCTTGCCCAGACAATGCAGATGCGCAGCGCGGTCAAGACGGGTGCGAACTATGTCCTGCAGGGCGGTACCGATCTCGCCGCCGCCAAGAGCGCCATTCTCCAGTCATGGGTCAAGAAGCCCGCCGATGCGGATGTCCAGATCGTGCGCCAATGCTCCTGTGCCGGCGCCGTGAACATCTGCACGGCGGTTTGTGCCGGGAGCGGAGCCATTCCCAACATGTCGGTGATCATAACCGCCAACGCGTCGCTCGATATGCCGCTGGACGACCTGTTCACGACCGCCAAGATATCGACGCGCCACGAGGAAATCATCCGTGTGCGCTGAATTCCGCCTGTATAGCCGCTTCCGGCGGCTGGCATTCTGTGAGGCCGGTGTGGCGGCCGTCGAATTCGCCTTTGTCCTTCCGCTGCTCATCATTTTTCTGATCGGCATCTATGCCGCGGGCGCGCTTCTGCATTCGGTTTCGAGCGTCGGGTACGCGCTCGAGGAAACGGCGCGCATGCTGCAGATGAATTCGAAATTGACGCAGAAGGACCTGCAGGCGGCGCTGGACAAGAAGCTCAGCTCCTTTGGCAGCCAGGCGGTCACCTTGGCGATGACGGTCGACAAGGACACCTACGGATCCAGCATCGCCCGCCTCACCGCAAGCTATCCCTATACGCTGGCCATCCCCTTCATCCCAGAATATGAAGGTGCTTATCGCCAGACCGTCGAGGTGTTCCTCGTCATCTCGCCCTAATACCAGGTGCCGCGTTCCGCCTCGGGCGCCATTTCGACAGGCCTCCGGTTGAGGAAGGCGTCCATATGGACAAGCACCTTGTCGGGTCCGGCATGGACCACCGCATACATCGGCGGCTCGTCGCTGTAGATCGTCGGCACCGAGCCGCCGACCAGCGGCAATTGATGCACGAGGCTCGGCGGCGCCGAGAAGCTCATGCCGTGGAACTGGCCGCTGATCGGGCGATGCGCATGGCCGAAGAAGATGTGCCGCACCTGGTCCTTGGGTAGGAGCGCCAGGAAGTCCTCCGCATCGTCCAGCATGATCAGGTCCATGAGGTCATGCGCGATCGAGAAGGGCGGGTGATGCATGAAGAGATAGACATGCCGCTTGCCGGCCCGGGCGAGCTCCTTCTTCAGCCAGGCCTTGCGCCGGTCGCAATAGAGCCCGGCCGAGGAGGGCGGGCCTTTCAGCGTATCGAGCATGAGAAAAACGGCATCGTCGCGGGTGACGGTGCTCTGCACGAAGCCGGTCTCGTCGCGCGGACCTTCCGGAAAGACCGACAGGAAGTGGCTACGGTCGTCGTGATTGCCGAGCATCAGATGCGTTTCGATCGGAAAGTCGGCGAGGCGCGCTTTCAGCTGACGATAGGCCAGGACTTCGCCGCGCTCGGCGAGATCGCCGCTGATCACCACGAAGGCGGCGTCGCGATGGAACCGGAGAATGTCGTCGAGGCAGGATTCGAGGCGGGTGAAGGGATCAAGGCCCCAGAGCTTGTCGCCCTTGGGCACCAGATGCAGATCGCTCACATGGATGAACTTCACGACACCGCTCACTTTGTTTCTTCTATTCCGGTTTTATACGGGAATCGCGCAGGAGTCCCGCCGCTTCGACGATGGGGTATGCGGCGGAGACGATATGGGAATTGATGCGGTGGAGGTCGCGGATGATGTCGACGAAGAGGGCGCTCTTGCGCAGGGAGGCGCCCTTGGCCTTGCCGCTCTCGCGGAAATGCTCCTCGATGATCCGGTGCTCGAGGGTGCGGAAGGCGTCCTTCTGCTCGACCAGCCTCTTGGCGCCCTCGACATCGCTCGAGGTGAGGACGCCGGTTGCGATCCTGAGCGACTGGCCGATGATCAGGCAGAGATCGTCGAGCGAGGCATGCTGGCTCACCGTGAAGGTGATGGCGAGCTTGGCCTTGGCCTTGATCCGGTCGGCGAGGTTGAGATGGATGACGTCGCCCGCATGTTCGAGATTGCTGGCATAGAGCATGATCTCCAGCGCCCGCTTGGTGTCGGCCTTGTCGAGCTCGGCCTGGGTGAGGTCGGACAGATAGCCATGCACCGAGCTCTGATAGCGGTTGAGCCGCTCGTCGAGGGTCTTGAGTTCTTTTAGCGTCTCCAGGCTGTCGCTCCTGAGCGCCACGATGGCGGTGTCGAACATGCGGTCGAGCAGCTCGCTCATCCGCACCGTCTCCAGCGCCGCGTTGGAGAGCGCGACGCTTGGCGTCGAGAGCGCCAGCTCGTCGAGATAGCGCGGCTGGCTCAGATTGTCGGGCGCCTGCTTCTGGTCGGGCACGATCCGCGCCATGAAGCGTGCGACCTGCCGGGTGAAGGGCAGGTAGACCAGGGCGGCAAGCAGGTTGAAGCCGGCATGGAAGGCGACCGCCTTTTCGATGAGGCCGAAGGGCAGCTCGACCACATAGGGGGCGATGCGGCCGACAAAGGCGAGCAGGATCACCGAGACGGTGCCGCGGCAGAAGAGATTGGCGAGCGGCAGGCGGCGGGCCTCCGGCTGAAGCTGCAGCGTGGCGCTGACGGCGGGCAGCCCGCCGCCGCAATTGACGCCGAGGATGAAGCTGAGTGCCCCGGCGATGTCGAGGCTGCCATTGGCGAGGAAGGAGGCGATGAGGAGGATGACGGCGAGGGTGGAATGGCAGAGCCAGGCGAGCACGGCGCCGACCAGGAAGGCGAGAACGGGCTCGCGGCCGATGGCGGTGAGGGCCTCGTGGAAGAGCGTCGCCTCGCGCAAGGGCGCGGTGGCTCCGACGATGAATTTGAGCGACACCAGCATGAGGCCGAAGCCGATGAGGATGCGGCCGAGATTATGGGGCCGGAACTCGCTGGAGGCGGTGAAGGTCACATAACCGGCGAAGAGGAGGAGCGGCGACAGCCACAAGGCATAGGAGCTCGAGGAGGCGAAGACGCCGGAGGCGAGGGCGGAGCCGACATCGGCGCCGAGCAGGACGGCGAGGCCGATGGCGGTGGAGATGGCGCCGCTGCCGGAAAGGCCAGCGACGATGAGGGCCATGGCGGTGGCGCTGCCGAGCGCCGCGGTGGCCATGGCGCCCGCCAGGAAGGCGGAGACATTGTTGCCGAGGCGCTGCTGGATGAAGTGCTTCAGCCGGTCGCCCCAGCCGCGCATGATGCCGGTGCGCACCATGCGCACCCCCCACAGCAGCATCGCGATGCCGCCCAGGAGCTCGATGATCACCGTCGTCCCGGCCGTCATGGGACGCAGTCCCGCTCCGCCGCGCGGCGCGCGGGGAGAATGATCAGGTCGGCCAGGGCAGGGACCAGGTTTTCACATTGGTGTAGAATTTCATCGCCTCCAGGACACCTTCCTTGATGCCGTTGCCGGAGTCCTTGATGCCGCCAAAGGGCGACATTTCGATCCGGTAGCCCGGCACTTCCCAGATATTCACGGTGCCCACATTGAGTCCTTCGATGAAACGGGTGACGCGGTCAAGACGGTTGGTGCAAACGCCCGAGGACAGGCCGAAGGGCGTCGAGTTGGATATCCGCATCACCTCCTCGTCGTCATTGGGCACCCGCACGATCGGGATGATCGGGCCGAAAGTCTCCTCGAAGACGAGCTCGGATTCATGCGGCACATGGTCGACCGTGATCGGCGGCAGCAGGGCGCCCTGGCGGCCCGGGTCGTAGAGCACCTGGGCGCCTTGCTCGGCGGCGCGATGGACGCGCTTCTCGAAGAGCGCCGCGGCCTCGGCATGGACGACGGTGCCGAGATCGGTTTCGGGCGCCATCGGATCGCCGAACCTGATCTTCTTCGCCTTGGCGAGCACCAGCGGCACGAACTTGTCGGCGATGCGCTCCTGCACCAGGATGCGCTTCACCGCGGTGCAGCGCTGGCCGGAATTGCGGGTGGCGCCCTGGACGGCGAGCTCGGCCGCCTTGTCGAGGTCGGAGTCGGAAAGATCGTCCAGCACGATCAGCGGATCATTGCCGCCGAGCTCCAGCGCGGCGCGCCGGTAGCCGGCCTTCTCGGCGATGATCTTGCCGACCCGGACGCCGCCGGTGAAGGTGATGATGTCGATATCGCCATTGGTCACCATCTCCTCGCCGATGTCCTTCGGCCAGCCGGTGACGACCTGGAACATTTCGGGCGGCAGGCCGGCTTCGTAAAGAATATCGGCGAGTGCGATGGCGGTCAGCGGGGTGAGCTCCGTCGGCTTGCACACCACGCAGTTATTGGTCGCGATCGCCGGCGCCACCTTGTGCGAGACCATGTTGAGCGGATGGTTGAAAGGCGTGATCGCCGAGATCACGCCCACCGGCTCGCGCTTGGTGAAGATCTTGCGGGCCTTGCCCTGCGGGGTGAGGTCGCAGGAGAAGATCTGCCCGTCGTCGAGAATGGCGAGCTGGCCGGCGAGCGAATAGACGTCATAGGCGCGGCCGCATTCATAGAGCGAGTCCTTCTTGGACAGGCCGAGCTCGAGGGTGATCAGGTCGGAGAGCTGGTCGCGCCGGTCGCGGATCAGCTCGGCGGTGCGGAACAGGATCTGCTGGCGCTCATAGCGGGTGAGCTTCGGCTTGAAGGCCTTGGCGATGGCGAAGGCCTTGGCCGCATGTTCGGCGCGCCCCGCCGGCACCGTGCCGATGATCTCGTTCGTATAGGGATAGTGGACCGGGACGACATCGTCCGTCTCGACGCGCCTGCCGCCGATCCGCATGGCTTCCTTGATGACCGCGCGCGTGGGAGTGATCTTGTTCATCTGAAAATACTCCCCTATGCCGCTGCTTCCTGCCGGGCCGCGATATGGTTGCAGCCGATGGCGAAGGCGTCGAAATTGCGCAAAGTGCCGGTGAGCCCTTGTGTCTTGCGGTTGACGATGATCGGGACCTCCTGCTCGGAAAGCCCGCCATGCGAGCGCAAGGGCTCGGTCAGACCCGACAGATCATGCTTGTCGCGGCTGGTGCCGATCACCTTGCTGTGGCTCTTGCCGCCCGACACGACGATGAGATCGCCCATCCGGTCTTCCGGCAGCTCGAAGCGGGCGCAGCCTTCCTTGCGGCCGAGAACCACGTCGATGCCGGGCTGGCGCGCGATGAAGGCCAGGACGTCCTGGGCCTCAGGTCCATAGAGATAGACGGTGGCGAAGGAGCCGAGCGCGCCGTGATGGACGACATAAGGATCGGTGATCGGCAGGATGACCTTGGTCTTGCCGGCGCCGAATTCCCGGTCGAGCTCATCCTGCAGGAACACCACGTCGGGCTCGCCATTGGCCAGGTGCTTGTCCTTCATGCCGTGATCGGCGACGATCACCACGGTGGCGCCCTGGGCGTCGAGCGCGCCCAGATAGCGGTCCATCATGGCATAGAAGTCGTTGGCCTTGGGTGAGCCCGGCGCATGCTTGTGCTGCACGTAATCGGTGGTCGACAGATACATCAGATCGGGCTTCATGGTCTTCAGAATTGTGACGCCGGCCGCGAAGACGAATTCCGACAGCTCGGCCGAATAGACATCCGGAACGGGGAGCCCGGTCAGCCGGCGGGCGTCCTCGACGCCATTGTCGGCGAGGGTGGCCTTGTCGGCTTTCTCGGAGGAGAAGGCGATGGCGCTGCCGTCGAAGACGAGGCCTTTGCCGAGGAGGAGGCGCAGCTTGTCCTTGGCGGTCACCACCGCGACCTTGGCGCCGGCCTTCTGGAAGGCCTCGAAGATCGTCGGCGCGCGGAGCCATTTCGGGTCGTTCATCATCACCTCGGCTCCGGTCTCGGGATCGATGAGATAATTGCCGCAGATGCCATGGACCGCCGGCGGCCGGCCGGTGACGATCGAGAGATTGTTCGGGTTGGTGAAGCTCGGCATGGCCGACAGGCCGAGGCGGTTCTCACCCTTGCCGATCATGCGGTCGAGATTGGCCATGAGGCCACTGGCGCGGGCCTCTTCCATGTAAGCGGGCTCGCTGCCGTCGCAGCAGATGACCACCAGGGGCGCTTCCGGCCAGGCATAGCTGCGGCCATTGACGGAGACGGTTTTTCGATTCTGGATCATGAGGTTGGCTCTGTTCCCTGATTCTGTTTCTCAAGCTTCCAGCGGATGCATGTCGGTGACCTTCATCTCGGCGAAAACCTCGCGGATGGCGGTGAGCGCGCCGCGGATCACCGCTTCGTCGATCTGTCCGATCGTGCCGATGCGGAAGCTCGGCCGCTTGGTGAGCTTGCCCGGATAGATCGCATAGCCGCGCTGCCGGAGCGCCTCGTAGAACGTGTCGAAATGGAAGTTGGGATCGCGCGGCGTCAGGAAGGTCTGGATGATCGGCCCGGCCTCGTCGTCGCTGAGCAGCGTTTCGATACCCATCTCGCGCATGCCCTTCACCAGCACCTCGGCGTTGCGCCTGTAGCGCGCCGAGCGGGCGGCGATGCCGCCAGCATGGGCATATTCCTGCAGCGCCTGCTGGAAGGCGACCAGCGCGTGGGTCGGCGGCGTGAAGCGGAACTGGCCGGTCTTTTCGAGCACCGTCCACTGCTCATAGAGATCGAGCACCGTCGAATGGCAGCGGCCCTCGCTTTCTTCGAGGAGCGAGCGCTTGGCCAGCACATAGGAGAAGCCCGGCACGCCCTCGATGCATTTATTGGAGGAGGACACCATGACATCGATGTTCCAGGCGGTCATGTCGATGGGAATGGCGCCGAAGGACGACATGGCGTCGACCATGATGGTGAGCGCCCGGCCCTGAACGGCTTTGCAGATCGCCTCGATGGGATTGATGATGCCGGACGTCGTCTCGCAATGGATGATCCACAGATGGCTGATGGTGCGGTCGGCATTGAGGGCGGCGACGACGTCTTCGGGCGTCGGCGCGGCGCTGTCGCCCTTGTCGAGGGTGACCACCGGCCGGCCCAGGCGGTTAAGGATCTTGGCCGCCCGCTCGCCATAGGCGCCGTTGCAGACGACCAGGGTCTTGTAGCGCTTGGCCGGGCAGAAGCTGCCGAGCGCCGCCTCGATGGCGAAGGTGCCGGAGCCCTGCATGATCACGCATTCGTAATTCGGGCCGCAATGGGCGAGATCGAGCAGGGAGGCGCGGATGCGCTTGACGATCTCGCGGAATTCGATGTCGCGCGAGCCGTAATCGGCGAGCATAGCGATCTTCACCCCGCGCGAGGTGGTGAGGGGTCCCGGGGTGAGGAGATAGGGCATGTCCTCCTGGCCCTCGGGGCCGTTGAAGGTGGGGATGAAGGAGGCGGCAAGGGCAGTGGCGGTGGTCATGAAGGCCTCGACATGGGGGATGATTGCCTGTGTCTCCATCTCGCGCTTCGCCCGGTCATAAGTCAAATCGTAAGATCATATATTGAATATAACTTTGACTGATAGTATGGTGACGTTATGCGTTATGCCCAGCTCAAGGCGTTCCACGCCGTTGCGGTCAATGGCGGCTTCTCCAAGGCGGCCGAGCGGCTGGCGCTGACTCAGCCCGCCATTTCCGATCACATCCGCAAGCTCGAGGAGGCCTATGGCTCGGAGCTGTTCCTGCGCCGGCGCGGCGGCGTCGAGCTCACGCCCTTCGCCCGCAAACTGTTCGCCGTGACCGAGCGGATGTTCGAGGCCGAGACCGAAGCGATGGAGCTTTTGTCGCGCGCCAAGGGGCTGGAAGAGGGGTTCCTGAGCATCGGCGCCGATGCCGCGACCCATGTCCTGCCGCTGGTCCGCCGTTTCCGTGAACGCTATCCCAAGATCCAGGTCCGCCTCGTCGCCGGCAATTCGGCCCAGCTGCTCGACAAGCTCGACCGCTTCGAGATCGATTTCGCCGTCATTGCCGACGTGCCGCCGCAGCAGGACTATCATGCCCGGCTTCTGCGCGACGACGAGATCCAGGCCTTCGCCGCCGCGACCCATCCCTTCGCCAGGCGCGAGGATATCTCGCTCGCCGACTTCGCGGCCCAGCCGGTTGTATTGCGCGAGGAGGGCTCCGCTACCCGTGGCCTGCTCCTCGCCGAGATCGCGAGCCGTTCGCTGACGCTCACCAATGTCATGGAAATCGAGAGTCGCGAGGCGGCGCGCGAGGCGGTGGCGAGCGGCATGGGAGTCGGCGTCATTTCGAGCGCCGAGATCGTGCCGGATCCCCGCCTCCATATGCTGCGGTTCAGCGATTGGCAGGTGCGGATGAGCGAGTGGCTGGTGTGCCTCGCCGCCCGCGCCGACTTGCATATCATCCGCGCCGTTCTGGGGCTGCTGCGGAGATAGGCTCGTGCCATAGCGTCAATTCTCAACAAGTTGAGAAGTGACTTCGCGCCGGATTGGTATAGAGTGAAAAACATGGTTCAGAAATTCGTCGCAGCCTGCATTCAGAACTGCGCCACGCCCGACGTGGAAGCCGACATCGCCATATTGGCTAAGCTGGTCGGCAGGGCCGGCGCCGAAGGCGCATCCTTCATCGCCCTTCCTGAATATTGTGCCGGGCTCGACACCAAGAACGGCATGCTGCATCCCTTCGCCGTGCCGGAAGGCGATCATCCGGTTCTGCCCGCCATGGCAGCGCTCGCCCGCGCGCACAAGGCCTGGATTCTCATCGGATCGATCGGGGTCAAGGCCGCCGACGGGCGCATCTTCAACCGCAGCTACATGCTGGCGCCCGACGGCGCCATCGCGGCGCGCTACGACAAGATCCACATGTTCGACGTCGAACTGGGCGACGGCCACAGCTATCGCGAATCCGCCACCATCATGCCGGGCTCGGAAGCGGTTCTGTCGCCTTGCATCGGCGGACCGGTCGGCCTGTCGATCTGCTACGATCTGCGCTTCGCCGGCCTCTACCGCACGCTGGCCAAGGCCGGCGCCCAGATGCTGGCGGTGCCGGCGGCTTTCACCCGCATCACCGGCCAGGCGCATTGGCATATTCTCAACCGCGCCCGCGCCATCGAGAACGGCGCCTATGTCATAGCACCTTGCCAATATGGCACGCTCGCCGGCGGCTCGGAATGCTACGGCCACTCGCTGATCATCGATCCCTGGGGCCAGGTGCTGGCCGATGGCGGCGAGAATGAGGGCGTCGTCTTTGCCGAGATCGATCTCGCCGAAGTGACGAAGACGCGCGGCCGCATCCCGTCGCTCACCCATGACCGGCCATTCACCATCGAGACGCTCGTGCCGGCGGTTGCTGCCGAGTAATCAATTCGCGTAGGCGGCGACGACCTCTGCGACATTGGCGCGGTGCACCGCCTCATAGGGCGCGAAGTAATTCACCCATTTGGCTTGCAACGGTCCGGCTATCAACGCCGACAGCTCCTGCTCGCGCAGTTCCGGCTCGGCGACGCAGCGCTTCAGCATGCGGATATATTGCTGCGTGGCGCGGATGAGCGGCTTCTCATAGCCGCCCGCCGCGATGACCAGCGGATCGCCGTGATTGGGCAGGATGCGCGAGACGTTCCAGCCCCACAGGCGGTCGAGCTCGGCGAGATGCGTGTCGAGCGCCCGGGGCTCGGCGACATAGGTGACCGTATCCTCCAGCGTGTCGCCGGCGAAGAGCAGTCCCAGCTCCTCGATATGGAGAAGCGTCGCGTCGTCGCTATGGATGTCCGCGTGACGGAGATCGACATCGAGACGGCCGACCTCGAGCCGCAGATGCTTGTCATAGACGGTCTGAGGCAAGACGAGCGGCTTGATCGCGGGAAGTCCGTGATAGCTGCCGTCCTCGATTCCGGCGCGGTTCTTCTCGAGATGGCGCAGTGTCAGTTCCTGCGCGATGATCTCGCAATCGGCAAAGGCCTCGTTGCCGGCGACATGATCGAGATGATGATGGCTGAGCACGACCCGGATGCGCTTGATGCCCAGACGGTCGAGGAACGCCCTGATCTTGCGCGCATGGGCGGGCGAGAGATGCGTGTCATAGACGAGCGCGTCATCCTCATCGACCAGCGCATAGCTCGCCGTGCCGAGGGCGAAGCCGCCATCGTCGAGCCAGTTCTCCCTCTCCGAATGTAGCCGGACATCGGGAATGCGCCCGTCATAGAAGGCATAGACGAAGGGAAAAGGCTTCAGCACGCGCAGATGCGCGACGGGATTCTGTTCGATCATGGAGACCTTGCGAAATGGAAAATCAGGCCGGTGCCTTGGTCGTTTCCAGTTCGTCATAGGCCTTTTGGATGCGGATGAACATGGCGTTCATGTACTCGCCGACTTCCTTCGGAACATCCTTGCTGGCGAGCTTGTCGGGATGATAGAGCCGCGCCTTGGCGAGATAGGCGGCGCGCACCTCGCCGGCATTGGCGCCGCGATCCACCCCCAGCGTGTGATAGGGATCGAAGGCGGCCGGGCTGACGCTGCGCCGGTAGAGATGATCGGTGCGCGGTAGGTCGAGCGCCGCGATCATCGCGATCGAGCGCTTGGCGATCATCGCCACCGTATTGTCGCGCTTCTCGAAGTCGATGAACTGGTCGGGATTGTTGAGAAGGTCGCGCAGCTTCTGCGCCGTCGCCAGAAAGACATGGCCGTTCAGGACCTCGCCCGAGCTGAGCGTCAGCGTGACCGCGACGCGCTGGCGTTCTGTTTCACTGGATCCGAACATCGAAGGCGATTCCCAAGTACTTGCGTACCTGTGAATGTGCCCGACCAGCGCCTAGGGAACTATTATAATTGTCGTTAAAATTTAATCGGTTTGGTTTACGCCGCCGCGGCGCGGCCGCGCCTCACATAGTCGTCGACCCATGGGGTTCGATAGCCATCCTCTTGCCAGAGCACGGGAAAATAGCTTTCGTCCATATCGGTCGAATGCGCCTTCTTGTAGCGCGAGTAAATATAGCTGATCTCGTGAGGGTGAAATTTTGCTGTGGACGAGATGCAGTGCGCGATGACCGATCGGCGCGGATTGGTTCCCTTGTTGTCGCGTGAGCCATGCCAGGTGCGGCCATGGTGAAACACCGCGGTTCCCGCCGGCACTTCGATCGGCACGATCTCATAGTCGCGGATGCCCGCCGCCTCCGCCGCCGGCTTGAGGTCGGCCAGCGCGTCGTCAGGGGCGTGGAACTGCTTGATCGGCGACGAGATGGGCCAGCGATGCGAGCCGCGCACATGCTCGATCGTGCCCTGGAACGCCTTGGTGTCGTCGAGCGTGATCCAGCAGGTCATCATCTCGGCCGGTTCGATCCAGCCATTGTATGAATCGTCCTGGTGGAAGCCGAGCGGCTTGCCGCCGGGCGGCTTCCAGATGACATTGTCCTGTCCGATGCGCGCCCCCGGCCAGCCGCGCAATCTGGCGCAGGCCTCGCCGACATCGGGCCGCAGCACGATCGAGGCGATGGTGAGGTCGGATTTCCAGCCGTTGCAGATCTGACGAGTCAGGTCCTCGCGGTCGCGGCCGAACCGCCAGTTCCATTCGTCGGGATAGAGGCCGGTTTCGAATTTGCCCGAGAACAGGAGCTCGAAGCGCGAGCGCGCCCGGGCGATCTCGTCGGCGGCGAGCGCGCCTTCGACGACGACGAAGCCGTCACGGGCGAAATCATCGAGATGCTTCTGGGTGATGACGATCATGAGAACCTCATTTGAGGGCGGAGAGGGCGGCGATGCCGGAGAAGGTGGCGGCTATTCCAAGCCAGCGAAGATAGGTGATTTTTTCGCGGAGGAAAATCCGGGCGAGCAGGATGGTGACGGCGCCCGATGCCGTGGCGCAGACATTGGCGAGCTCGGGCTGCTCGCTCTTGCCGGCGGCGAAGAGCAAGGTGATGGCGACGACGTCGAGCAGGCCCATGCCGGCGAGCACCGGCAGATAGGGTTTCCGCGAAGGGCCCGGCCTGGCGCTGGCAAAAAACAGCGGCAGCATGAGGAGGGAGCCGGCGAGCCGCGAGATCCAGACGGATTGGATCTCATCGAAGAGGAGCGCCGATTTCTGCCCGGCGAAAACGCCGATGACGAAAGTCAGATGGGCGAGAATGGCGAAGGTGACGGTGCGCCGCCAGCGTCCGGGGCTCGCCGCGTCCGCGGTTTCGGTTTCGCCGCCCGCGACGAGGGAGGCGCCGAGCAGGATGACGGCGACGACGACGATCTGCGTCAGGCTCGGAGTGTTGCCGAGAACCGCACCCAGAAGGACGCTGGTCGCCGGATAGGACATGGCCACCGGAACCGCGAGCGAGACGGGGCCCGAGGTGATGGCCGTGAAGAGTGACAAAGTGGCGAGGGCGACCGCGAAACCGGCGACGATCGGCCACCAGACATCGCCGCGCGTCAGGGCCGGCAGGTCGTGGAAGGCCAGCAGCCAGATCGTGATGAGAACGAAGCCCGAAAGCGTGACGGCGGTGGTGACGGGCAGCGGGCCGACGCGCCGGCCGATCTTGCCCGCGAGAAAATCCAGCATTCCCCAGCACAAAGCCGCCGCCGTGCCGAGAAGCACCGGATTCATGTCACACCCCGCCTGTCATCGTCATGGATATGGCTGCCGCCGTCAGATGCTGTCGGCGCCGACCAGGTCTTGGCGCGCCGTTTCGAGATGTCTCGCGATCAGGTCGGCTGCGGTCGCGGGATCGCGCATCTTCAGCGCCTCGAAGATGGCGCGGTGCTGCTGGTTGTAGATGTCGATCTTCTCCTGCACCAGGATGATCTGCTTCATCTGCTCCCACTGCGCGTGGTTCCGGACCGTGTTGATATGCTGATAGAGCCGGAACAGCAGGGGATTGCGCGAGCAGCGCGCGATCGCCAGATGCAGCTCGGAATCGAGCTTGGTGAACAGGTCCTGGTCGGCATTGGTCGCCTCGATCCTCAGAAGGATGCTTTCGATCGCATCGAGATCGCGCGCCGAGGCATGCAGCGCCGCGAGCCGCGTCATCGACGGCTCGATGGCGATTCGCGCTTCGATGAGCTGCAGGGGCGAGATGAGATCGGTCACGTCCGACATCGCATCCTGCACCGGTCCCTGGTAGCTGACGAAAGTGCCTGAGCCGACGCGGCGCACGACCAGGCTCTTCTGCTCGAGCTGATCCAGCGCCTTGCGGATGGTCGAGCGCGCCGTGCCGAACGCGACGGCGAGCTGGCGCTCGGGCGGGAGCTGATCGCCGTCGCTGTAGACGCCGCTTTCGATCGCCCTCTTCAGCCGCGAGGTGATCGAATTGGCCCCCCTGGTGGCGACCAGCTGCGGATCCTCTCCCTCCGTTTCGAGCGCGCCGCGGGCCTTCAGGATTTCTTCTTGCAGTTCGGGGGTCATGGTCTCAATTGGTTGTAATTGGCAAAAATTGGTTTGCAATCGGTCTGAATTTGTGGATCATTATGCCAGAACCGTGGGTTTTGTCCCGAAAAAAGCAATCAAACCGGTTCAGCCCAATCCGCCCGGATCGGGTTTCGCAGGAGGAAAGACGCGTCATGGCAGTTCCGTCCGGTGTGAAATATGTGATCATCGGGGCCGGTATTCACGGTCTCTCCACCGCCTATCATCTGGCATTGAAGCTGAAAGAGACCGGCAAGGGATCGGGCAAGGACATTCTGGTCCTCGACAAGACCTCGATCGCCGCCGGCGCTTCCGGCATTGCCTGCGGGGTGGTGCGCAATAATTACTACCAGCCGGCCATGCGCGAATTGATGGCCCATTCGGTGTCGGTCTGGGAGAGCGATCCCAAGGCCTATTCCTATCATGCCGTCGGCTATATGCAGATCTCGCCGGAGGTCATGCACCAGCAGGTCGGCACCATCTACGAGCAGCAGAAGGCCATCGGCTACAGCTCGACCTTCATCGAAGGCGAGAAGGACTCGATGGCCTACATGAAAGGCCTGTTCGACGACTGGCAGGCCAAGGGCATCACCTCCGTCCTGCATGAGAAGAAGGGCGGCTACGCCAACAACACCGCCTCGATCTACGGCCTCGCCTCCAAGGCCGAGGCCGAGGGCGTGCGCATCATGACCGGCGTCACGGTCAACGGCTTCGAGTTCGGCAGCAATTCGCAGGCGGTGACCGCGGTGATGACCAGCAAGGGCCGCATCGGCTGCGACTACGTCGTCGTCGGCGTCGGTCCGTGGGTCAACCAGGTCTGGAACATGCTGGACCTGCCGCGCAACATCTCGATCAAGGGCCGCGACGGCAAGGTGCACGACAATGTGCGCATGTGGAAATACTGGTGCCTGGAGGAGGGGACGCTCGGCGTCGACCCCAATATGCACAAGACCAATGACGGCAAGATGCCGCCGGTCATCCATGTCGATACCGATGCGCCGCTTCATTCCGACGTCGACGGCCGTCTTCTCACCGACAAGCTCTGGGGTCTCTATTACAAGCCCGATTTCAACTTCGGCGGCGTCCAGGGCGGCGCCTCGCCCTACAAGGTCGAGGGCGAGCCCGACAAGATCGCCATCGATCCCTACGGTCCCGATTCGCCCGACTTCATCGTCGGCGACGACTTCATCGAGACCTGGTGCTCGATGCTGGCCCATTGCCAGAAGCGCTTCGAGGGCCAGATCGGCATCTATAAGAAAGATGAGAAGTCCGGCGGCCTCGGCTGCTTCACGCCCGACAATTTCCCGGTCTTCGACGTCTTCCGCGAGAATGTCTTCGTCATCGCGGATTCCAATCACGGCTACAAGATGATCGGCGTCGGCAAGCTCGCCGCGCAGGAGATCGTCGGCGAGAAATCCAAGCTTCTCGAGCCGTTCCGCTTCTCTCGTTATGCCGAGGGCAAGCTCCATCCCGTCTCCAACAGCCCGTTCCCGTGGAGTTGATCGACTGACAGTGCCTTAACCTGACCAACCGGTCCTGCCGCGCGAGACGTCTCACGGCGCAACCAAGGCCCGGACAAACAAGAGGAAACGCCATATGACTGACTATGAGAAATTCATAAAAACCGATGGTCGCGCCGAGATGATCAAGCAGGTGCGCAAGAAGATCGACCAGCTCGGCATTGAATATCTCTACCTGCAGTTCGTCTCCATCACCGGCCGCATCATGGGCAAGGGCATCCCCGCCGATCACTGGGAGAACATCGCCAATGGCGGCTTCCAGCTCGTCTATGGCTCGACCGTCAACCTCTTCATGAACCGTCGCGGCGAATATCTGGGCTATGGCCCGGAAGCCGCCGAGCTCGTCGGCGTGCCCGAGCCCGAGACCTTCATGCAGCTGCCCTGGGACAAGCGCGTCGCCCGCATGTTCTGCACGCTGTTCCGCAACCGTGAGGAGCGGGAGGATCCGGGCGCTTTTCTCACCTCCGATTGCCGCGGCAATCTCCGGCGCATCCATGACAAGTTCGAAAAGGACCATGGCATGCGGATGCGCCATGGCACCGAGCCGGAGATGATGTGGCTCAAGAAGGACGACAAAGGCAATCCGAACGGCGGCTATTCGGAGCCCTACTGCTATCACATCGACCAGTTCGAGAGCCTGCGTCCCGTCTATATGCGGGTCATCGAATACGGCCGGAAGATGGGCCTCGACATGATCCAGGGCGATCACGAGGATGCGCCGGGGCAGATCGAGCTCAACTTCAACTATGACGATGCGCTGCGCACCGCCGACCGCCTCACCACCTATCGCCAGATCTGCGCCCAGGTTGCGCGCGAATTCAACATCATCGCCTGCTTCATGTGCAAGCCGTTCATGGGCGTGTCGGCCAATGGCTGCCACCACAATATCTCTTTGTGGAAAGGCGGCAAGGACGAGTTCAAGGCGCTCGGCAACGATCCCAAGAACCTGCCCGGCTTCGAGCACAATTACATGTATCGCCGCGGCGGCGACAATACCTTCATGCCCGAGGGCAAGGATGCGCGGCTGCCGGGCAAGATCGGCCTCTACACGATCGGCGGCATCGTCAAGCATCTGGGCGCCCTGACCGCCATCGGCTGCTCGACGGTGAACTCCTACCGCCGGCTGTGGGACACGGGCTTCTGGGCGCCGGTCTTCGCCGACTGGGGCTTCCAGAACCGCACCACCGGCCTGCGCGTCTCGGCGCCGGGGCGTTTCGAATACCGCGCCGTCGACTCCATGGTGAATCCCTACATCATGGCGGGCGCCATCCTGAAGGCGGCCGATGACGGCATCCGCAACAAGATCGATCCGGGCAAGCCGGAGGAGCGCAACATCTATGCCGCCATGGAGGCCGGCAAGCAGGTGAAGCGTCTGCCGATGACCCTGGGCGACGCGCTCGAAGCCTTGAACAAGGACGATATCATCAAGTCGGCGATGCCGGGCGAGATGCATCGTCTCTACGACGAATATAAGCGCGACGAGTGGGAGCGCTTCCTCCACACCTCGACGCATTGGGATCTCGAAACCTATCTCAACTGCTTGCCGTGAATTCCTCCCGCGCTCTCACGGGCGCGGGAACGAAAACCAAAGGAGATTAACATGTGTGGGATAGCAGGGCTCATCCACCGCAACGGATCGGGGAACATCGGTCAGGAAATGACCCAGATGCTCCAGTCGCTCAAGCATAGGGGACCCGATTCCACGGGCTATGCGATCTATGGCTCCCCCGGGCGCAACGAATATGTCATGCGCTTCAAGGTGGCCGAGCAGGAGGACATGGCGAAGGGCTTCGACATCCAGGACGAGGTCAAGCGCCGGCGCGCCAAGGTCGAGGAACGGCTCTCGGGGCTAGGCGTCCAGATCATCGACAAGGACGACGCCACCGACTACGCCTACCGCTACCGCATCCAGTATGACGGCGACATGAAGAAGCTCGCCGATTATGTCGAGGATGTCGAAGGCACCGAGATACTGTCGATGGGCAATGCGCTCGAGCTCATCAAGGACCTCGGCGATGCGGCGCGGGTCGCCGAGCAGTATTCGCTGCGCAAGTTCAAGGGCACTCACGGCATCGGCCATACCCGCATGGCGACCGAGTCGGATGTCGACATCCGCTCCGCCCATCCCTACTGGGCCTATCCCTATAACGACATCGCCGTCGTTCATAACGGACAGCTCACCAATTACTGGATGATGCGGCGAGAATTCGAGCGGCGCGGCCATCGCTTCATGTCGAACTGCGACTCGGAGCTGCTCGCGGTCTACACCGCCTACAATCTCGAGCACGGCGCGACGCTCGAAGAGTCGCTGCGCCAGTCGATCCAGGACATCGACGGCGTCTTCACCTATCTCGTGTCGACCAAGGACGCGCTCGGCATGGCCAAGGACACCATGGCGGCAAAGCCCATGGTTCTCTACGAAAGCGACGACCTCGTGGCGCTCGCTTCCGAGGAAGTGGCCATCCGCGCCGTCATTCCGCACGAGATCGACACCTGGGATCCCTATGATGAGGAGGTTCGCGTATGGCGGGCTTGACCACCACGAAACAGGCCCATGTCTCGCATGACCTGGGCATGCATACCGAGGCCTTGCGCGGCAAGACGCAGCAGCGCTTCTTCGATGTGACCGAGGAGGCGGGCGGCTACGGCTATCCGGACGCGCTCGACGTCGACTTCAACAAGCGCGCCGAGCTCGATTGCGAAAAGCTCGACACCAAGCAGATCAACGCCCAGCTGCGCGACCTGATGAAGCGCGGCTACGGCACGATCGTGCTTCAGAATCCGGGCTCCAAGCATTCGGTCGCGGTCGGCATCCTCAACCGCCTCAATCTCTATATCGAGGGCTCCTGCGGCTACTTCGCCTGCGGCCTGCTCGACGGGCCGAATGTGAAGATCAAGGGACGCGTCGGCTGGGCCTGCGGCGAGAATATGCTGTCGGGCACCATTCTGATCGAGAAGAACGCCGGCTCGCAGTTCGGCGCGGCCTTGCGCGGTGGCGACATCGTCTGCAAAGGCTCCGTCGGCGCGCGCACCGGCATCGACCAGAAGGGCGGTAATATCATTGTCGGCGGCGATACGGGTTCGTTCTCGGGCTTCATGATGCAGCGCGGCCGTATGGTGATCTGCGGCAATGCCGGCAAGAATCTCGGCGACTCCATGTATGACGGCACCATCTATCTGGGGGGCGAGGCGAGGAGCCTCGGCGTCGACGCGGTGCCGGGCGAGATGACCGATCTCGATCGCGAATGGCTGACCCGCAAGCTCAAGATGTACGGGCTCTATCCGAAGAACGGCCTCGGCCATTTCAAGAAGATCGTCGCCGGCAAGCAGCTGTGGAATTACGACAACCTCGAGCCAGGCGAAAAGAAGCTGGTGCTCTAGGCGATGGCCTCGCCGTATAGCCCATTCCCGGCGAAAGCCGGGATCCACTGAATAGGGTGAACCGGGAGGCGCTGCCCGCGCCGAGAGAATTCAACGGGTCCCGGCTTTCGCCGGGATGACGAATATAGATGAGGATCCGCCATGGCCAAGAAGCCAGCAACGAAAGCATCCAGCAAGAAGCCAGTTCGAGCGAAGACGACGCCCGCCGCCAAGGCGCTGGCCAAGACCAACGGCGACGGCGCCGTCGCGCGCACCGCCACCGGGCTCGCCGCTCTGTCGCGAGCGCCTGCCGAGAGCAAGAAATACCTCCTCGGCTCGTCAAAGATCTTCACGCCGGAGGTCATGAACGACATCCACATCAAGTCCGAGCTCGGCCGCTACCGCATGCGCGGCTTCTCGCTGTTCAAGAAGATCCCGCATTGGGACGATCTCACCTTCCTGCCCGGCACGCTTACCCGCTTCGTGATCGAGGGTTATCGCGAGAAATGCGATACCAAGACGATCATCGGCCCGCGCGCCAAGCGTCCCATGGTGCTCGACATCCCGGTCTATGTGACCGGCATGTCCTTCGGCGCGCTCTCCTATGAAGCCAAGATCGCGCTTGCCCGCGGCTCCACCATGGCGGGCTCTGCCACCTGCTCTGGCGAGGGCGGCATGATCCCCGACGAGCGGCGCTATTCGATGAAATGGTTCTACCAGTGCATCCAGTCGCGCTACGGCTTCAACCCGCACCATCTGCGCCTCGCCGATGCCTGCGAGTTCTTCATCGGCCAGGGCTGCAAGGTCGGCCTCGGCGGCCATCTGATGGGCCAGAAGGTGACCGACCAGGTCGCCGAGATGCGCTCGCTGCCGGCCGGCATCGACCAGCGCTCGCCCGCCCGTCACCCGGATTGGCTGGGCCCGGACGATCTGGCGCTCAAGATCCAGGAGATCCGCGAGGCGACCAATTGGGAGATCCCGATCCAGCTGAAGCTCGGCGCCGCGCGTGTCTATGACGACGTGCGCATGGCTGTGAAGTGCGATCCGGACTCGATCTATATCGACGCGATGGAAGGCGGCACCGGCGCCGGCCCGCATATCGCGACGGAGGACACGGGGGTCCCCGGTATCGCGGCCATACGCGAGGCGCGCCGCGCCATCGACGAGCTCGGCAAGAAGGGCGAGATCTCGCTCGTTTATGCCGGCGGCATCAGGAATGGCGGCGACGTCGCCAAGGCCCTGGCGCTCGGCGCCGATGCCATCGCCATCGGCCATTCGGTGCTGATGGCGCTCAACTGCAATAAGCATATCGACGGCGTGACCGACTATCCCTCCGAGATCGGCGTCGATGCGGGCTTCTGCTATCACTGCCATACCGGCCGCTGCCCGGTCGGCGTCGCGACGCAGGACCCGGTGCTGCGCCAGCGCCTCGACCCCGACAAGGCGGCCGAGCGCGTCTACAACTTCCTCCACACGCTCACGATGGAAGCCCAGCTTCTGGCCCGCGCCTGCGGCAAGACGAATATCCATTCGCTCGAGCCCGAGGATCTGGCGGCCCTCACCATGGAAGCCTCGGCCATGTGCAAGGTGCCGCTCGCCGGCACCAACTACACGGTCGGCCTGGAAGGCGGAAATTATCACAAATATTGATCGGCTTCTCTGCGAAGGAGAAACACTATGGCAGGCACAAGCTACAAAGGCTCGGAAATCAAGTCGGTCGACCAGTTCATCAAGGACAAGGCCGGCCTATCCTCCTCGCGCGAGAAGGAGATCGGCCAGCATATCGGTTACCGTTATGACGTGAACCTGATCCCCGACTACGCCCGCATCACGCCCTTCCTCAAGGGCTACATGGAGTTCATGGGCTGGGACGATCTCAACTGGCTCGAGGACGTGCATATGGGCTACGAGGAGGGCGAGCCCGCCATCTTCGACCGCAACTGCAACGGCTGGGTGCGCATTCCGAAGAATGTGAAACTGCCCAACAACCAGCAGGATCGCGACATGATGGCGCGCGAATTGCTGATCAAGTTCCAGATGTCGCCCAAGCACCCCATGGTGCAGCTGAACAAGGCCTACCGCAAGGTCGGATAATATTGATTTGCCTACCACCGCGTGCTATCAAGACTGATAGCACACGGTGGTAGCTATGGCGCAAGTTCTTATCCGCAATCTCCCCGATGACGTGGTCGACCGTTTGAAGGAGCGCGCCGCCGGCAAGGGGCGGTCTCTTGAGCAGGAGCTACGCGAGATTGTGGTGACTGCCGCGCCTCTGAGCACGGCAGAGCGTGTGGCAATAATTGATCGCCATTTGAAACAGTCGAAGACCGAAGTCAGAAACGATTCAACGGATTTTATCCGCGAAGACCGTGATTCACGATGATCTCGGTGGTGGACGCCAATGTCGCGATCAAATGGTTCGTGAGGCAACCGGATTCACCACAAGCTCATGCAGTTGTCGCTGCGGGCGATACTCTTCTTGCTCCCGATCTCATTGTACCTGAGGTCGCCAATGCTCTCTGGCGTCATCTGAAAGTCGGCGAGATCGAGCTCGATCGGGCGATCGTAGCGATGGATGATCTTCCCCGCCTTCTGAATGAAATTGTCTCCAGCGCGTCACTTTCCAAGATCGCATTGCACATGGCGGAAGCACTGAATCATGCCGTCTATGACTGCCTGTATGCCGCGCTCGCCATTGATCGGAGCGCTACATTCATCACCGCGGATCGTCGATTTGCCGAGAAGCTTCGAGCCAGCCGTCGCCTGACCCGGATCAAGCTCCTTGATGAGATCAGAGTGACGCCATGACAATGCTGAATGGCACATGCCAGTGTGGCGCCGTGCGCTATGAATGCGCCGGTGAGCCCTTTGCGGTCGTCGTCTGTCACTGCACCGAATGCCGCAAGCAATCGGCCTCCGCCTTTGGCATATCGCTTCCAATTGCGCGCGCTGGTTTCCGGCTCACCAATGGTTTCCCCCAATTCTGGTCCAGGCGGGGCGGCAGCGGCATCGACATCCGCGGCGCCTTTTGTCCCGATTGCGGCAGCAGGCTGTGGGACGAGCCGCAGGACGCGCCCCATATCGTCGTCCTCAAGGGCGGATCGCTCGATCAGCCGATCGATCTGACCAGGGCAACTACTACGGATATGCCGATGCCGACATGAAACGTACGTTCGACGGCATCGGTCCGAGGCTGGGCTTCGATGCGACAATGCCCCTGGCCGATAGTTTCGCGCTGGATGTGGGTGTCGCGGGCGCCCTGCTGTTCGGCAAGCAGAAGCTCAAGGTTTCCGGCTCCGGTTTGATCGGCGGGGATATCCTGCCGATCGACGTCGAGCGCTCGAAGACAGTGACAGTGCCCAATCTCGAAGCCAGCGCCGCCTTGTCCTGGCTGGTTGCCGAGAACGCCAAATTCTCCCTGGGTTATCGGGTGGATTCCTATTTCGGCGTCTATGATGTCGGGGCCACGGACAGCGATCACGACAAAGGTGACCGCATCATGCACGGGCCTTTCATCAAGCTCACCATTGGCGGCGGTGGTTAAGAAGGGCGGCAGGCTCCTGTTTCTGTATCCGGGCTGAGCCGGTACGGGTGATGGCGAAGGGCGGGGGAAATCCGCTAGAAGGACATTTCCAGTCTTTCAGCGAGGACCCCGCATCATGACCAGTGCCGGCGCCTATCAGCTTTCATCACTCGAGGGAAAAGTCGCCATCGTCACCGGCGGCACGCAAGGATTGGGCGAGGCGACCGCCCATCTGTTCGCCGACCGCGGCGCCAGGGGCCTGGTGATCTGCGGCCGTAACGAGAAGAACGGCGAGAAGGTCAAGTCCGCGCTCGACAAGAAGGGCGCCAAGACGGTCTTCGTGAAGGCGGATCTCGGAACGGTCGAGGACAGCCGGGCGGTGGTCGCCGCGGCCGACAAGGCCTTCGGCCGCGCCGATATCCTGGTCAATGTCGCCGGCATCACCGACCGCGGCACCATCTGGGACACGAGCCCCGAGCTCTTCGACCAGATGTTCGCCGTCAATGTCAGGGCGCCGTTCTTCCTGATGCAGGACGCCGCCAAGCTGATGCGGCGCGAAAAGTCGGGCGGCACCATCGTCAATATCATCTCGATGTCGGGTCATGGCGGCCAGACCTTCATCACCGCCTATTGTGCTTCCAAGGGGGCGCTCATCACGCTGACCAAGAATGTCGCCTTCAGTCTCATGCGTCACCGCATCAGGGTCAACGGCCTGTGCATCGGCTGGATGGACACGCCGGGCGAGGACCGCATCATGAAGACCTATCACAATGCCGAGGACGGCTGGCTCGCGGAAGCCGAGAAGAAGCTGCCTTTCGGCCGGCTCCTCAAGACCGACGAGGTGTCGCGTGCCGTCGCCTATCTGGCAAGCGATGAGTCCGGCATGATGACCGGCTCGATCATCGACTTCGACCAGCAGGTGGCGGGCTGCGCCGATGCCGCGCCGCAACCGCCGCCCCTCTAGCCCCCGGTCGGGCGCCTCCTGATGAGATGATCGAGCGAGAGGGCGCCGCCGCCTTGCGCCATCAGCAACAGGAAGCAGGCGGCCCAGGTGCCATGCGTCGGCCAGGCGTCGGGATAGACGAAGATCTCGATGACGAGCGTCATGCCGAGCAGCGCAAGGGCGGCGAAGCGGGTGGCGAGCCCCAGCACCAGCAGGATTGGGAAGACATGCTCGGCGAAGGCCGCGAGATGCGCCGCGATGACCGGATCGACCAGCGGCAGCCGGTATTCCTCGCGGAACAGATAGATCGCATTGTCGGAGACATGCCAACCCTCGAGCTTGGTTTGGCCCGATTGCCAGAAGACGGCGGCGGGCGCCACCCGCGCCACCAGAGCGATGAGCGCATAGGGAATCCGCCCGAAAAGCGCGATCGCCTTCTCGATGAGCAGCATTCAGGCCTCCAGCGACGGTTCCGCCACAATGTCGGCGATCGCGCCCGAGCGTATGAGCTCGGCGAGATTCCGGCCCAGCTCGAAATCGGGATCAGTCAGCAGCGCCTCTTCGAACGCCCCGCTCAGCGTGGCATTGCGCATCAGCGCCAGCAGGAAGACGGCGCTCCCGCATGAGATCCGCCGCGTGATGACCGAGAGCTCCGGCCGCGTCACCAGGGCATCCTCCGCTTGCCAGCTTTCGATCGGCGCAAGCGGAGCGAGACCGGTATTCATCGACCAGATCGTCACGATCGGAAAGGCGGAACGTAGGACACCGGCCGCCGGGTGGAAGCGGAAGGTGAGGCCCTCCAAGCGCTCAGCTGGGAGGCGCGTCAGGACTTCCGCGGCGATCGGCGCCGTATCGCGTGCATGATAGGCGCGGATCTGCGCGTCTTCGAGCCGCGCGATGTCGGGCAGATAGGGAAGGCTCGCCGCGGCGGTGAAGCCTTCGATGAAATCGGCGAACTCCTTGCCGTAATGAAGCAGCACCGGCGAGGAGGGCGGATGTGCCAGCACGAAGTCGCGCGCCATGGCGGTGAAGAATTCCTCGCCGACGATCTTCTCGGTGACGGGATAACGCGTCGCCAGTACACGCGCGAGGCCCGTCGCCACATTGTTGCGATAGACGCCGTAGCGCCTGGCGGGCGCGGCGCCCGTCCAGGAAACGACATCGGCCGGCACCGGCCGCGAGCGGTCGAGCAGGGCATCGGCGAAGCGGGATTGAATGGCGCGCATCATGACGGCCTCACGCTGCTGCCGGGCGCCGGACCCGGTCGAGGATCGCCTCTGCCGCCTGCGCCTCGCCGGCGAGGACCGGCCAGGCCGGAATATTGTCGTCCCACTCGACAAGGCTGGCGATCGGCCCGGTGCGCGCGATCACGCTTTCATAGAGCGCCCAGACCGGGTCGGCGACCGCTGCGTCATGGGTGTCGATGAGAAGGGTCGCGCCGGTCTCGTCCTGCGTCACCGCGTGGCCGCTCAGATGGATTTCGCCGACCGCCGCGAGCGGGAAGTCGGCGAGATACGCCGCCGCATCGAGCCCGTGGTTGGTCGCCGACACGAAGACATTGTTGACGTCGAGCAGGAGGCCGCAGCCGGTACGCCGTGCGATCTCGGCCAGGAACTCGGTTTCGGAAATGCTGCTTTCGGCGAAGAGCAGATAGGTCGCCGGATTCTCGAGCAGCATCCGGCGCTGCAGCGTTTCCTGCACCTGATCGACATGCTCGGCGACGCGCCGCAGGGTCTCGTTTGTGTAAGGCAGTGGTAGCAGATCATTGAGAAAAGCGGTGCCGTGGCTCGACCAGGCGAGATGTTCGGAGAAGCTTTCCGGCTCGTAGCGCTCGCACAGAAGCTTCAATCTGGCCAGATGATCGCGATCGAGATCCTGCGCCGATCCGATCGAAAGTCCAACCCCATGCAGGGACAATGCGTAGGTCGCCCTTAGGCGCGTGAGCTGCGCATGCGGCGGGCCGCCATCCCCCATATAGTTCTCGGCATGGACCTCGAAGAAGCCGATCGGTTGTCGCTTGCGGACGATGGTTTCGAAATGCTCCGGCTTGAAACCGACGCCGGCATGTGGAGGAAGCTTCGCGGGGTTCATATGAGACCTCCGATACGAGAGGGTAATCGCGGCGGAGCCGTCCCCGCCGCGATGTGGTGTCAGGACGGCCGCGTGATCGGTTCGAGGGAGCCGGGACCGAAGGGCGTCTGCATCGTGACGCAGGTGCCCTTGGGAACGAGCTTCCAGGAGTTGCCCTGGTAATCGACCTTGGAAGTGCCGGCACAGGTGGTGCCGGGTCCGGCGGCGCAGTCGTTCTGGCCCTTGAGCGCCACGCCGTAGCATTTCTCCTTCTCGCCGTCGGCCGAGGCCTGGGGCAGGTTGAGGAGCATCGCGGCGGTGGCCAGCGCGGCGCCCAGCACGGCCTTTGAGACGAGAGCGGTCATTACGACTTCATCGGCTCCAGCGTGCCTTTGCCCTTCGGCGTCTCCATCGACGTGCAGGTGCCCTTGGGAACCAGCTTGAAGGATTCGGTATCGTAGTCGGTGGTCGACATGCCTTTGCAGTCATGCATGCCGGCCTTGCAGTCATTCTGGCCTTTGAGCGCCACGCCATAGCATTTCTCGGTCTCCTGGGCCTGGGCCGGAAGAGCGAGAAGAGCCAGGGCGGAAGCGAGCGATCCGGCCAGAGCCAGGTTGAGGGAACGACGATTCATGAGTCTCCTCCTTGTCAAGGTGAGCCTCGCCGGCTCACATGGAGGTATTCGCCCGGATAAGGGCGGGACATTACAGCCTGTACAAAAAATCTTGTGACGGGATAGGCTGTAACGAATGGGGCATGGCCGGCGAAGAAGGAAAGACCGGGCATATGAGCGCTGATGAGGAGCAATGGGCCGTGCTGATGCGTGCCGCGACGGCTGGCGATGAGACCGCTTACAGGACCTTCCTGCAGGCGGTGACGCCGGCTATTCGCGCCGCCGCGCGCCGCAATCTGGCGCGTTACGGTCTCTCCGCCGGCGATGCCGAGGATGTCGTGCAGGACACGCTGCTCGCCATCCACCTCAAGCGCCAGACCTGGGACAGCGGCCGGCCTATCGGCCCATGGATATCCGCCATCGCCCGCAACAAGTTCATCGACCAGATGCGCCGCCGCGGACACCGCATCCAGGTGCCCATCGAGGACATGGCCGAGACCCTTGCAGCCGAGGATCAGTCGGCCGGGCTTGATGGCTATGACATCACCCGCATGCTGGAGAATCTGAATGAGAAGCAGCGCAACGTGGTGCGCGCTCTGGCCGTCGAGGGCGCGTCGGTGCGCCAGGCCGCCGAACGCCTGAAGATGACGGAAGGCGCCATCCGCGTGACCTTGCATCGCGCCGTCAAGGCGCTGTCGGCGATCTACCGGGAGCGCGGCGAATGAGGACCGATGATCTCATCGAGGCGCTCGCCAAGGACGGGACCGCGGCCGGGCCGGCACCGCGCCTGGCGCTTTGCTGCGCCGTGCTGGTCGGCGCGCTCGCCGCGGCCTTTCTGTTCCTGGCCGTGCTGGGCTATCGTCCCGATATCGCCGCGGCGGCGGAAACCTATCGCTTCCTGTTCAAATTCGTCTTCACGCTCACGCTGGCGGCGACGGCGATCTGGCTCGTCTTCACCGTCATGAGACCGGAAGCCGTGCCGGGCTTGCGGCTCCTGTCGCTTGCCGCCGCGCCCGTTCTCATCGTCCTCGCGGTGGTGGCGGAACTTTCGGTGATGCCGTCCTCGACCTGGCTGCCGCGTCTCATCGGCAAGAACTGGTGGTTCTGCCTGACAGTCATCCCCTCCCTGTCGATCGTGCCTCTGACGGCTTTCTTCTGGGCCTTGCGCCGGGCGGCGCCCGCCGATCCGGGCCTCGCCGGGGCGCTGGCCGGCCTCTCCGCCGGCGCCATCGCCGCCACGCTTTATGCGAGCCACTGCACCGACGACAGCCCGCTTTTCGTGATCACCTGGTACTCGCTCGCTATTGGTCTCGTGACGCTGGTCGGCTATTTTGCCGGACGGCGCTGGCTCGCCTGGTAGGCGTGCCGTTTTTCGAGCGAGGCAAACCATGGAACTTCATCGCGGCCGTCTGATCGATCATATCCAGCTCGTGGTGAGGGATCTCGCTGCCAGCCGCGGCTTCTATGAAGCGGTGCTCGAGGCGCTGGATATTCCGATCGGCGGTTCGGCCGACACCTATTTCTGGGCCGACGAGCTCTTTATTTCGACCGCGGACAGCCGGGCGGCGAGCGGCCGGCTGACCGGCCGCCATCATCTGGCTTTCCAGGCCAGGGACCGCGCCACTGTCGATGCCTTCTACAAGGCCGGCCTCGCCCATGGCGGCTGCGACAATGGCGCGCCCGGCGAGCGTCCCTATCATCCGCGCTATTATGCGGCCTTCCTGCTCGATCCCGACGGCAATAATATCGAAGCCGTCCATCACGGCGAGGCCAAGCGCAGCGCGCCTTCGGTGAAGATCGAGTTCTGACTTTCAACCAAGATGTGAAAGCACATTGAGGGTCTTGCCTGTCGGATCGGCGATGAAAAAGCGCCGGACGCCCCAAGGCTCGTCGGTGATCTCATAGACCACCTTGCAGCCCAGCTTCTTGGCGCGGCCATAGGCCTCGTCCACATCGTCGACCTCGATCGAGAGATCCGGCACCGGCGCGCCCGAGCCGCCTTCGCGGGCAATGCCGATCTGCGGGGTGGTCGTTTCATCGGAGGCCAGCGCGACGAGCCAGCCGTGATCCATGACCACCGCGAGCCCGAACAGCTCGGCATAGAATTTTCGCAAGTGTGGAACATTGTCGGTCGCGATATTCGCGACGATGCGCAATACGGTCATCTGCCACCTGCCGGATCATTCGAAGATGATCGAGCTTAGTCGCGTCCGCCGAAGCGTGTCTTGAACGAAAACTGACGCCGGCCCCGCACATGACCGGGATGCGGCCTCGGGATCGCTTGCAGGCGGCCGGGCGTCACGCCTGCGAATTGCTCGACCTCGCGTGTCATATGCGGCTGGTCGGAAAACTGCGCTTGAAATGCCACATCCGAAAGGGACGCATCCGGCGACAGCAGATTGAGCGCGGCGCGGAATCTTTCCACCCTCAGATGGAGCTTGGGCGTGAGGCCGACATTTCTGAGGAACAGTCTTCTGAATAGGTGAGGCGAAAGCCCAAGCTCGCGGCACACATCCTTGATGGCGGCCCCGGTGCCCAGCCTTTCCAGTGCGCGCGTCACCGTCACCGCTTCGGTCGTGTCGCCGATATGTTTCCCGGTTTCGTCTTCGAGCCGGTCGAGCCTGGCTTCATGCGTTTCGAGAGTCTGCAGCTGATCGCGCAAACGGGCGGCGCCGTCGCCCCAGAAATGCGCAAGATCGGCGACCCGATCGGTGACGCGGTCGATCGGGGCGAAGAGGGGGCCGGCGCCTCCGGGCTTGAAGCTCACCCCGCACAGCGAGCTCTGCGATTTGCGCGAAACGCGGCGGGGCAGGGTCGAGGGCCCCTGGAGGATTTGCAGCGCGGATGCCTCGGTCGTGCTGAGCGGACGTCCCGACAGGCTGAAGATGATCTGAACGCGGCCCGATGGCAGGATGGTCTCCTCGCCATCCGCGCCCGGATCCGTCACGCACCACAACCGGTCGATGATGAGCCGCGTCTTCTCCGTCCTGGCCTCGCGAACCGTCAGCATGGCCGGCTCAGCCGGGCCAGGGCTCGGCCATGGCGTTCTTCCAATTGGGCTTGAAGCTCAACACCTCGGCGTCATTGCCGAGATTGGGATTGAACAGCCGGTTGTGCCAGAGGCTCGCCTCGCGCGAAATGTCGCGCGCCGGCAGGCGCTTGACCGCGCAGGACAGGCGGTAGCGCTGGGCATATTGCTCGAAATCGAGCAGCACCGTCTTGAGCTTGACCAGCCGCTCGGCGGTGGCCGAACCTTTGGCGAAGACCGCGGTGATCTCGTCGGAGAAGAGTTCCGGGAGCTGGTAGAAATCCGCGCCAAGATATTTGAGCCCGGCCTCGAAGGCCTGGCGGTGGTCGTTCGTCTTCTGCAGCTGGAACTTGAAGAAGGCGGTGCTTTCCTCCGGGTTGTTCGGCACCAGGAGGATGGTCATTTCGGGCACGATGATATCGCCCTTGAGGCTCGAAACCTGGGGCCGGAAGCCCGGCATCGGCGCGCCGCCATGGTCCCGCATCGCCATCTGACGGAGACGGCACTGCCAGGCAATAAAATTGCTCTTGAGTTCGCTATTGGAGAGTCGTTTCATTAAATCACTCTGATCCCTACCAATGTCGCAGTGCAATATGTTCTTTCCGATTGCAAAATTGGTTCAGAATTGGCCTAATAGTGGTCAGAATTGGTCGGCAAGTCAAAAATAAAAGCCCGCCCGCCATGGGGGCAGGGCCGGCAACTGAGGAGAGCCTAGGAAATGACAAGAGTTGCGGTGATTGGTGCGGGACCGTCCGGCTTGGCGCAATTGCGGGCATTTCAGTCGGCCCGGAAGAAAGGGGCCAAGATCCCGGAAGTTGTCTGCTTCGAGAAGCAGGAGGATTGGGGCGGCCTGTGGAATTACACCTGGCGCACCGGTCTCGACGAGCATGGCGAGCCGGTCCATGGCAGCATGTATCGCTATCTGTGGTCCAACGGCCCCAAGGAATGCCTCGAATTCGCCGACTACACATTCGAGGAGCATTTCGGCAAGCCGATCGCCTCCTATCCGCCGCGCGCCGTTCTGTGGGATTATATCAAGGGCCGCGTGCAGAAGGCCGGCGTGCGCAAATGGGTGCGCTTCTGCACCCCGGTGCGCATGGTAACCTACAGCAAGAAGACGAAGAAATTCACCGTCACCGCGCATGACCGCAAGAAAGATCGTATGTATGCGGAGGAATTCGACTATGTCGTGGTGGCGTCCGGCCATTTCTCGACGCCGAATGTCCCGTATTTCGACGGCCTCGCGACCTTCAACGGCCGCGTGATGCACAGCCACGATTTCCGCGACGCGCTCGAATTCAAGGGCAAGGACGTGCTGATCGTCGGCCGCAGCTATTCGGCCGAGGATATCGGCTCGCAATGCTGGAAATACGGGGCCAAATCGGTCACCACCAGCTACCGCTCGAAGCCGATGGGCTTCAAATGGCCCGAAAACTTCAAGGAGCGCCCGCTGCTTCAGAAGCTCGTCAACAAGACGGCGCATTTCAAGGACGGCACGACCAAGGAAGTCGACGCCATCATTCTATGCACCGGCTATCTGCACCACTTCCCCTTCCTCACCGACGATCTGCGACTCAAGACGGCGAACCGCCTGTGGCCTTTGGGCCTCTATAAGGGCGTCGTGTGGGAGGACAATCCGCGGCTCTTTTATATCGGCATGCAGGACCAGTTCTATACCTTCAACATGTTCGACGCCCAGGCCTGGTATGCCCGCGACGTCATCATGGGCCGCATCAAGCTCCCGACCAAGGAGAAGATGACCAAGCACAGCAAGGCGTGGCGCAAGCGCGAGGAGAAGCTCGCCGATGCCGAGCAGATGATCTGGTTCCAGGGCGACTATGTGAAAGAGCTTCTGCAGGACATCGATTATCCGAAGTTCGACATCGAGGCGACCAACAAGACCTTCATGGAATGGGAGCACCACAAGGCGGAGGACATCATGGGCTTCCGCAACAATGCCTACCGCTCCCTGATGACCGGCACCATGTCGCCCACCCATCATACGCCTTGGGTTGACGCCATGGACGATTCCATGGAGTCATACCTGGGTGACGGGAAAAAAGGATCACGGCGAGAGGCGGCCGAGTAAGGTCGAGGCTTCTCCGGAAGAGTGCGAGGCGAGAGTCCGGGCCGCCTTCCGCAGCCAGGCGGAATGGTGCCGTAATCTGGGCTCTCCCTTCACGTCACTTCTCTGCGCGCTCGCCGCCGAAAGGCTCGATGGATCGACATCCGTCGGCGAGGCCATATTGTCCTGGCAGGGCGAACCCGACGCCAAAGCGGATTCCGTGCCCTTGCGTTTTGCCGGCGCGCTCAACGGCCTGGTGCGCAAGGGGCGCCTGCCGGAGCTGGCGCG
Organism: Pseudomonadota bacterium; assembly: GCA_049323275.1. GTDB lineage: Bacteria > Pseudomonadota > Alphaproteobacteria > Rhizobiales > Aestuariivirgaceae > Taklimakanibacter. The sequence continues at coordinate 11,866 of JBMOOM010000086.1, read as the reverse complement.
CCTCTATCCGCCCAATCCGCTGCCCGATGGTGAGGCCCTATGGACGTCAGTCGCGAAGGCTCTGGCGACGGCTGGGCCGGAGATCGAGCCCTGGCTCGATCTGGCGCCGCAGACCAACGAGGTTGGCCGCTCCTCCATCCTCTATGCCGGCCTGTGCTGGCTGTGGGCGCATTTCCCGCTTCCGCTGCGCCTCTATGAAGTGGGCGCCAGCGCCGGGCTCAATCTCAATCTCGACCGTTATGCCTATCGCTTCGGCGAGGATGTTTTCGGCGCCATGGGAGCGGCCTTGTTCCTCACTCCCGAATGGGAGGGCGCCGCGCCGCCTGCCTTGACGCCGCGCGTGGTGGCGCGGGCAGGATGCGACCTGGCTCCGCTCGATGTCTCGCTGCCGCAGGATCGCGAGCGGCTCCTGGCCTATGTCTGGCCCGATCAGGCCCAGCGGCTGAAACGCCTCGCCGCCGCTTTCGCCATCGCCCAGCATCATCCGGTGCATGTCGAGAAGCGCGATGCGGCGATCTTCGTCGAGGGCAGGATCGGCGCGACGCCAGCCTGGGGCGAGATGCAGGTTCTCTTCCATTCGATCGCCTTCCAGTATTTCCCCAAAGCGACGCAGGACCGCATCGCGGCCCATATGGAGAAAATCGGGGCGTCGGCCACCCGCGACTCGCCACTCGCCTGGATGCGTTTCGAGGTCGATCCCGAGCTCGACAAGGCCTTCTCGCTGCGCATCCGCGTCTGGCCCGGCGACGACCATCTCCTCGCCACCGGCGACGCCCATGGCCGGTGGGTGAAGTGGCTGGGGTGACGCGAGCCGCTCCGACCTTCTCTCCAACCCTCACGCTGAGGTGCGAGCGTAGCGAGCCTCGAAGCGTCCGTCAGGATGAGGCTCTGTCCTTGCCGCCGCGCCTTCTGGCAAGAGCCTGAACCAATTTCCAGTCTCCCCGGATCAGCGCTTCCTTCTTGGCGCGAGACCATCCTTTGATTTTTCGCTCCGCCGCGATGGCATCGACGACAAGCTCGAAGTATTCCGAATAAGCAAGCTGAACCGGAAGCCTAGACGCGGTGTAGGCGCCTGGAGATAGCTTCATCTGATGCTCGGACAGACGCTGATCAGGCTCCTCGCCACGAGTCATGCCGGTGTAATAGCTGCCATCAGCACATTGCAGAATGTAGACCCAAGGCATCTCTTATCTGTCCTGATGGACGCTTCGAGGCTCGCTTCGCTCGCACCTCAGCGTGAGGGGTGTCGAGAGAGGCTCGGGCGAAAGTGCCGCCTATGACCGCGGCTTCGTCTTGTCCGGATCATAATGCGCGATGCGCACGATGCGGGCTGGCAACCGCTTCTGGTGGCCGTCGAGCTTGCCGACCTCGACCTCGGTGCCGATCTCGGCATGGGTGACGTCGACGCGGGCGAGGGCGATGTTCTTCTTCAGGATCGGCGAGCGCGTGCCGCTGGTCACGACGCCGATCTGGGCGCGGCCGATATGGATGCAGTCGCCATGACCGACCGTGTCATTGGCGTCGATATCGAGGCCGACCAGCTTGTGGCGCGGATGCTCCTTGCGCTCGATCAGCGCCGCCTTGCCGATGAAGTCGTCGGTCTTTGTCTTGAGCGGCACGGTGAAGCCGATGCCGGCCTCGAAGGGGTCGGTCTGGTCGGAAAATTCGTAATGGGCGAAGATCAGCCCCGCCTCGATGCGGACCATGTCGAGCGCCTCGAGGCCGAGCGGCGCCAGGCCGTATTTCTGGCCCGCCTCCCACACGGCGTCGAAGACGGCGAGGGCGTCCTTGGGGTGGCAGAAGATCTCGTAGCCCAGCTCGCCCGTATAGCCGGTGCGCGACACCACGATCGGCACGCCCTCGAAGCCGCCGATACGCGCCACCGTGAAGCGGAACCATTCGAGCTCGCCGATCTCGGGCTGCGCCGGCGGCGTCCACACGATCTCCTTCAGGAGGTCGCGCGATTTCGGGCCCTGCACCGCGATATTGTGGAGCTGGTCGGTCGATGAGCGCACCCAGGCCTTGAAGCCCTTCTTCTGGGCCTGCTCGCGCAGCCAGATGCCGCTGTAATCGTCGCCGCCGATCCAGCGGAAATTGTTCTGCGCCAGGCGGAACACGGTGCCATCGTCGATCATGCCGCCATGCTCGTAGCACATCGCGGTATAGACGACCTGGCCGGGCGACAGCTTGCGCATGTCGCGGGTGACGCAATATTGCATCAGGGCCTCGGCGTCGGGCCCGGTCACCTCGAATTTGCGCAACGGCGAGAGATCCATCACCGCCACGCGTTCGCGGCAGGCCCAATATTCCTCGACCGGACCGTCATTGTTGAAGCGCTGGGGCAGCCAGAAGCCGCGATATTCGGTGTAGTTGCGGGTGAGCGCGGAGAAACGGGGATGGAAGGCGGTTTCCCGCGTCAGCTGGGGTTCGGCGTCTGGGGTCATGCGATAGGCCACCGCTCGTGAGAATTTTTCTTTGTCGGAATAGGTGCGGACATGGATGTCGGTCGGGTTCCAGCCATTGCCGACATTGATGTCGTCGGGGCAGGCGGAGGACACGCAGACGAGATCGGTCAGCGCCCGCATCAGCACATAGTCGCCGGGACGCGACCACGCCTCGTCGAAGTAGATCTGGTTATGGTCGTCGACCCGCGTGTTGTAGAAATAGTTGATCGCTTCCCAGCCGTTTCGCGCGGCGATGCCGAAAGGCTCGAGCGCGCGGTTGAAATTCTCCGTGCAGTTCACATGGCCCGGATAGCCGACATCATCGTAATAGCGGCTGCTGCAGGCGGTGGCGAAGAAGTCGTGCCGGCCGACCGTGTCCTGGACGATCTCGACCAGGGGCTCGAAGTCGAAGCCGAAGATCTTGGAGATCAGGCCCGGCGTCGGATAAGCGCGCCCGGTCATGGTGCGTGTGATCGTGCCGTCGAGCGCGTTCTCGATGCCCTTGTCGAGCTTGCGCCTGGAGAAGCACTGGAAGTCGGTCATCTGCCGGCCGGAGACGTCGATGATCTGGATGAACTCGCCGGCCTTGACCGTATAGGCGCGCGCCGAGGCCTTGCCGACGCGGATGTCCTGCAGAGGATCGGCGAGGGGGTCGGGCAGGGGAACGGGCTCGCCTTCGCGCGGGATCGTGGCGCGCGCCACCTTCACCTGGATCGGCGTCGCCGTATCCTGCGCCGTGAAATCCATCTTGCCGCCCGGCGCGCCGACGATCAGGACGCCGTCGCGCCGAACGGTGAAGTCCTGCGTGGCGCCGGGAAGAGACGCGGTGCCGAACAGCCGGATGGCCCGGGCATTGCCGAGATCGACCTTGCGGCGGGCCAGCGCCTTGCGGCAGCGCGCCGCGGACTCGTTGTCGCTTCCGAGCGAAGCCTTGATGCCCTGGGCTTCCGCGGTCTCGCCGGCGCCCAGAATGGCCGGATCGCTCTTGCCGTCGCCGCCCGCCGCGACGATCTCGCAGGCCTGGCCGCCCTCGAGATCGGTGACCGTCAGCCGGTCGCCCGCCCTGATGTCGAGCACCAGCGTGCCGCCCCCTGCCACCTTGTAGAGTTCGGTGCCGCGGGGCAGCGCCGGCAGGCCCGGCGTGTAGACGAGGCTCGGCCGAGGCGCCTGCGCCGCGACTTTGAGATTTTGGAAGCTGTTCTCGAACCTGTTCATGGCGGTGACAACCTTGCGCCTTTCGCCGTCGGAAAAGCCTAACGCGATCGCGATGGGAAATCAATTGGTATGGAATTGGGCGTAATTGGTTTTGTTCGGTTGGCGTGAGCGCTGCATGCGCAAGAGTTGCGGGGCGGAAGCTCCCTATGCCACAAACCAGCATCCTTCTGGAGACCGGAATGAACGTGCCCATCGACAGCCGCGCCTTTCGCACCGCTTTGGGCTCCTTCGCCACTGGCGTGACGGTCGTCACCACGCGCGGCCCCAAGGCCGAGCCGATCGGCAATACGGTCAATTCCTTCAGCGCCGTCTCGCTCGACCCGCCGCTGGTCCTGTGGAGTCTCGGCAAGCGCTCCTACAGCTTCAAATCCTATCTCTCGGCCGATCACTTCGCGGTCAATGTGCTGCGCGAGGGCCAGGACGACCTCTCGCGCCGTTTCGCCCGCTCGCTCGACGACAAATGGGCGGGGCTCGAATTCGAGACCTGGGACACCGGCTGCCCGATCCTGCCCAATGCGCTGGCCGTCTTCGAATGCAGGACGGCCTATACCTATCAAGGCGGCGATCATGTGATTTTCGTCGGCGAGGTCCTCAATTTCGACCACGACCCGACCGGCAAGCCGCTCGTCTTCTGGCATGGGGGCTATCACCATGTCGCGAGATGAGCCCAATTATTACCGCTTGTAGCCAAATCCATACCATTTTAGCATCCGCTTGAACCGCATCAGCGGTTTCTCTGGTGGGGAAAATGGTCATGCTGACAACCGGGCACAGATCCGGTTTGGCGTGTACGCACAGGAGGGGAAGCGCCGCGCCGCTTCTTCGGCCTCTCTTCTTTTGTCCTGATCTCAGCCGTTCCACCGGGGCGCCCCAGGCGCCTCACGGTCGCGATCGTTTCAACTTAGGGAGAAGTCGCTCATGACGACGAAACAAGGCTCCGGCGGGGCAGCCGGTGCGACGATCTCGCCGGGCTTGGTCACGACCGAAGCCGGCGAGCTGCATCGGGCCATCGACTGGCGTGGTGCTTTCTGGGTGGCGGCCGGCGTGCCGCCTCTGGTTCTCTTCTCGATCGGCGGCATTGCCGGCACCACCGGCAAGCTCGCTTTCCTGGTTTGGATGATCTCGATGGTGATGGGCTTCATCCAGTCCTTCACCTATGCCGAGATCGCCGGCATGTTCGGCAACAAGTCGGGTGGCGCTTCGGTCTATGGCGCCACCGCCTGGCTGCGTTATTCGAAATTCATCGCGCCCTTGTCGGTGTGGTGCAACTGGCTCGCCTGGACTCCGGTTCTGTCGCTCGGCTGCGCCATCGCCGCGGGCTACATCCTGAACGCGCTCTGGCCGGTTCCCGCGTCCGACTCGCAGATGGTGCTCGACTGGGTGAGCGCCAATGCCGCGACGCTGACGGCCGAGTCGCCGCGCGTCGTCGAATGGCTCGCGGCCAATGCCGGCAAGACGGCGCAGGATGCGATCACCGCGCTGCTCAGCCAGGATGCCGTCGCCGCCCTGACGCCCGGCATCCGCAGCTGGTCGCTCGTCTCCTTCCCGATACCGGGGCTGGCGCAGGCCAATCTCAACGCCACCTTCTTCATCGGCGCCATATTGATGCTGATCATCTTCGCCATCCAGCATCGCGGCATCGCGTCCACGGCGAGCGCGCAGAAATGGCTCGCCATCATCGTGCTCGTGCCGCTCGCCGTCATCGGCGTGCTGCCGATCCTGATGGGCAATATCGAGTCCGCCAATGTGACGGCGCTGGTGCCGCCGACGGCCGCCTATTCCGGCGTCGACGGAACCTGGAATATCGGCGGCTGGACCTTGTTCTTCGGCGGTCTCTTCATCGCCGCCTGGTCGACTTACGCCTTCGAGACGTCGATCTGCTACACGCGCGAGCTGAAGAATCCGAAGACCGACACGTTCCGGGCCATCTTCTATTCCGGCCTTCTGTGCATGTTCTTCTACTTCGTCATTCCCTTCACCTTCCAGGGCGTGCTCGGGCATTCGGGCATGCTGGCGCCCGGCATCGTCGACGGCACCGGCATCGGCGAGGCGCTCGCCGGCATGGTGCATGGCGGCAAGGTGGTGACGCAGATCCTGGTCATCCTGATGATCCTGGCGCTGTTCCTCGCCATCATGACCGCGATGGCCGGTTCTTCGCGCACCCTCTATCAGGGCTCGAAGGACGGCTGGCTGCCGCGCTACCTCACCCATGTGAACTCGCATGGCGCACCGACGCGCGCCATGTGGACCGACTTCGGCCTCAACCTGTTCCTGCTGGCGATCGCCTCCGATCTCACCGGCTATTTCTGGGTGCTGGCGCTCTCCAATGTCGGCTACATGATCTTCAACTTCCTCAATCTCAATGCCGGCTGGATCCATCGCATCGATTCGGGTCACATCGCCAGGCCGTGGAAGGCGCCGTCCTGGCTCATCGGCGTCAACACGGTGCTCGCTTTCGTGAACGCCATGTTCCTGGGCGCCGGGGCCAAGGTGTGGGGCTATTCGACGGCCCTGTGGGTCGGCTTCGTGCTCGCCGCTTTGATCATCCCGGTCTTCGCCTATCGCCATTATGTGCAGGATGGCGGCCGCTTCCCGCCCGAAGCTTTGGCGGATCTGGGGCTTAAGGACGGCGAGCTCGGCGAGCGCAAGGCGGGTATGCTGCCTTATCTCGCTCTGGCGGGCGGCCTGATCGTGGTGCTGGCCGCCAACTGGATCTTCGTGCTGCCGAGCTGAACCCACATGATTCCCGCCCGGATCAAGGGAATCCGGGCGGGATTGGCCTCAAATTGGTCCGGTATCTTCCCGTCCAATCATTACCAAACGTGACCCAATTAATACCGCTTGAAACCAAAAACGTACCATTTTAGCATCCCGCCAGACCGCGCATAAGCGGTTTTGCCCGCCGGGCGCGCGGTCACGCGCCGGACCTGGGCAGCATAAGGTGGGGAAACGGTCATGCTGAAAGCCGGGCAAAAGTTCCGGACGAGCGTGTTCGAACAGGAAGCAGGGCGCCGCGGCGTCTTGCCGGCCTCTCTCCCATTGTCTGATCACAGCCGCCTCCTGACAGGACGCCTTCGGGCGCCACGCGGCACGTGTCACTTCAACAAATGGAGAAGTCGCTCATGACGACGAAACAGGGCTCTGGCGGGGCAGCCAGCGCGACGATTTCGCCGGGCTTGGCCATGGCCGAAGCCGGTGAATTGCATCGGGCCATCGACTGGCGCGGTGCATTCTGGGTGGCGGCGGGCGTGCCGCCCCTGGTGCTGTTCTCGATCGGCGGCATCGCCGGCACCACCGGCAAGCTCGCCTTCCTGGTCTGGATCATCTCCATGACCATGGGCTTCCTGCAGTCCTTCACCTATGCCGAGATCGCCGGCATGTTCGGCAACAAGTCGGGCGGCGCCTCGGTCTATGGCGCCACCGCCTGGCTGCGCTATTCGAAATTCATCGCGCCTTTGTCGGTGTGGTGCAACTGGTTCGCCTGGTCGCCGGTTCTGTCGCTCGGCTGCGCCATCGCCGCCGGCTATATCCTGAACGCGCTCTTCGCCATCCCGGCTGCGGATTCGCAGCCGGTGCTCGACTGGGTGAGCGCCAATGCCGCCACCCTGACGGCGGAGTCGCCGCGGGTCGCCGAATGGCTCGCCGCCAATAGCGGCAAGACCGCGCAGGATGCGATGACGGCGCTCCTGACCCAGGACGCCGTCGCGGCCCTGACGCCCGCGATCCGCACCTGGTCGCTCGTCTCCTTCCCCATTCCCTTCCTCGCGCAGGCCAATCTCAACGCGACCTTCTTCATCGGCGCCGTCCTGATGCTGATCATCTTCGCCATTCAGCATCGCGGCATCGCCTCGACGGCGGGCGCGCAGAAATGGCTCGCCATCATCGTGCTCGTGCCCCTCGTCGTCATCGGCGTGCTGCCCATTCTCATGGGCAAGATCGACTCCGCCAATGTGACGGCGCTGGTGCCGCCGACGGCGGCCTATGCCGGCACCGACGGGGCCTGGAACATCGGTGGCTGGACGCTCTTCCTCGGCGGCCTCTATATCGCCGCCTGGTCGACCTACGGCTTCGAGACCGCGGTATGCTATACACGCGAGCTCAGGAACCCGAAGACGGATACGTTCAAGGCCATCTTCTATTCGGGCCTCCTCTGCATCCTGTTCTTCTTCCTCATCCCCTTCACTTTCCAGGGGGTGCTGGGGCACGCGGGCATGCTCGCCCCCGGCATCGTCGACGGCACCGGCATCGGCGAGGCGCTCGCCGCGCTGGTCGGCGGCGGCAAGGTGGTGACGCAGATCCTGGTCATCCTGATGATCCTGGCGCTGTTCCTCGCCATCATGACGGCGATGGCCGGCTCTTCCCGCACCCTCTATCAGGGCTCGAAGGACGGCTGGCTGCCGCGCTACCTCACCCATGTGAATTCGCATGGCGCACCGACCCGGGCGATGTGGACCGACTTCGGCTTCAACCTGCTGCTGCTCGCCATCGCCTCCGATGTCGGCGGCTACTACTTCGTGCTCGCGGTGTCGAATGTCGGCTACATCATCTTCAACTTCCTCAATCTCAACGCCGGCTGGATCCATCGTGTCGATTCGGGCCACGTGCAGCGTCCGTGGAAGGCACCGACCTGGTTGATCGGCCTCAACACGGTGCTGGCTTTCGTGAATGCGATCTTCCTCGGCGCCGGCGCGAAAGTCTGGGGCTACGAGAACGCGCTGTGGGTCGGCCTCGTCTTCGCGGCGCTGATCCTGCCGGTTTTCGCCTTCCGTCATTATGCGCAGGATGGCGGACGTTTCCCGGCCGCGGCTCTTGCCGATCTGGGCCTGCGTGAAGGCGACATGGGTGAGCGCAAGGCGGGCATCCTGCCTTATCTGGCGCTCGCCGCCGGCCTCATTGTGGTGCTCATCGCCAATTGGGTCTTCGTCCTGCCGTCATAACGGCGAGGGAATCTCACGAACTTGCGATGGCGGCCGGCGACGGCCGCCATTTTATTTGCCTTGATCGACGGCAGCGCCGCGCCGATACTCCCGCAGCTCAACAGGGGAGGAATCGATGCTGGGCTACATACTTCTGGCGGTCCTGGTCATTGCCGTCTTCTACCTGATCTATGCCTATAACGCGCTGGTCAAGAACAAGAACCTGGTCGCGGAAGGCTGGAGCGGCATCGATGTCCAGTTGCGCCGGCGGGCCGATCTCATCCCCAATCTGGTCGAGACGGTGAAGGGTTATGCCGCGCATGAGGACAAGCTCTTCCGCGACATCGCCGACCTCCGTGCCAAGAGCATTTCCGGCGGCACCGTCACCGAGCAGTCGCAGGTGAGCCAGGCCATGTCCGGCATGCTCGGCCGTCTCTTCGCCATCGCCGAAGCCTATCCTGAGCTCAAGGCCGATGCGAATTTCCGCGACCTGCAGGAGAAGCTCGCCGGCGTCGAGGACGAGATCCAGCTTTCGCGGCGCTACTACAATGGCGCGGTGCGCAACTTCAACACCATGATCGAATCCTTCCCGACCAATCTCATCTCGGGCTTCTTCCGCTTCACCAAGGCCGACTTCTTCGAGATCGGCGACCAGGCCGCCCGCCAGGTCCCCAAGGTGGAATTCAACAAGGCGTCGTAGTCATGCGCGCATTCCTGTTTTCCCTGGCGCTGCTTCTCGCGGCGGCGGGGCAGGTTCACGCCGCCGAGCGTATCACGTCGTTTCTGAGCGACGTCACCATCGGCGCCGATTCGACCCTCACCGTGACAGAGACGATCGCCATCGTCTCCGAGGGCGATGAGATCAAGCGCGGCATCAACCGCGACTTTCCGACCAGGTACAAGGACAGCAAGGGCCTCAATTACGTGGTCGGATTCGAGGTCGTGAGCGTCAAGCGCGACGGCCGCGACGAACCTTACACGCTGATGTCGATCTCGAACGGCAAGCGCATCCGCATCGGCAGCGCCGACATGTTCCTGAACGACGGTCCGCATGTCTATGAGATCACCTACCGGACGACGCGCCAGCTCGGCTATTTCGACGGCTTCGACGAGCTCTATTGGAATGTCACCGGCAATTCCTGGACATTCCCGATCGAGAAGGCCGAGGCCGTCATCCGGCTGCCGCCGGGTGCGACGATCAAGCAGCATGCCGAATATACCGGCCGGCAGGGCGACAAGGGCCATGACGCCGAGGCCGTCCAGACGACCGGCGACCGCTATCAGGCGCGCACCACGCGGGTGCTGGCGCCTGATGAGGGCTTCACCGTCGCCGTCGGCTGGCCGAAGGGCTTCGTCCAGCCGCCGACGGAGATCGATATCGCCAAGGACAAGGTGAAGGACAATCTGGGCCTTTTCGCCATATTGGCGGGGGTCGTCCTGTCGTTCCTCTATTACCTCTTCGCCTGGTTCCGGGTCGGACGCGATCCCCCCAAGGGCACGATCATTCCGCTGTTCACGCCCCCCGCAGGGTTGGGTCCCGCCGGCATGCGCTATGTCTGGAAGCAAGGCTTCGACGACAAATCCTTCGCCGCATCGCTGGTCGGCCTCGCCGTCAAGAAGCGGCTGAAGATCATCGAGAATGATGGCGACTTCACCATCCAGCGCCTCGCCGATCAGAGCCAGCCGCTCACCCAGGCCGAGGCCGCGCTTTATAAGGCGATACCCGGCGGCAAGACCGAATTGGAGAAGGCCAATTACGAGACTGTGCGCGAGATGAAGAGCGCGGTCCTGTCGACGCTCAAGAAAGAGCATGACGGCGTGTCCTTCGTGCGCAATCTCAAATGGTTCTGGGGCGGCGTCGCGATCTCTGTCGTGGCGCTTCTGGCCGGGGCCGCCTTCCTGCCGGGGGAGGATGCGGTCGCAGGCCTCGGCGTGACGGTCTGGACCACCTTCTGGTGGGGCATCCTGCTGGTCATGACCTGGTCGCTGGTGAAGGGCATTTTCCAGACGAGCGGCATCGTCGCCAAGATCAGATCCTTCCTCGCGCTCGGCTTCTTCGTTCCGTTCTTCGTCGCGGGCGGCGCCGTGCCGTCGATCTTCTTTCTGGGTTCGGGTTCGCCGTCGCTTTGGGGCTTTGCCGGCGGCGCCGTGGCGCTGGTCGTTCTCGGCATTCTTTTCAACTGGCTGCTGCGCGCGCCGACGGTCCCCGGGCGCAAGCTCCTCGACCAGGTCGAAGGCTTTCGCATGTATATGACGACGGCGGAGGAGGAGCGCCTCAAGGTGCTGCATCCGCCGGAGAAGACGCCTGAGCTGTTCGAGCGCTATCTGCCCTATGCGCTGGCGCTCGATTGCGAGAATGAGTGGAATGCGAAATTCGCCGCCGTCCTCGCGGCGGCGGCTGCCGCGGGCGCTGCGGCATCGCCCTCCTGGTATTCAGGCGACAGTTGGAATACCGGCAACATGGGCGGCTTCACCAAGAGCATCGGCTCGAGCCTCGCCTCATCGACCTCATCGGCCTCATCGCCGCCGGGCTCGGCTTCGGGCTCTTCGGGAGGCGGCTTCTCGGGCGGCGGCGGGGGCGGCTCATCCGGCGGCGGTGGTGGCGGAGGCGGCGGCTCGGGCTGGTAGCGTCGGAAAGAACCGATGCGCAAAAAAGACAGGCGCCCGGCGCCCTAGCCTATATAGTCGGCGAGCTCCGGCAGATCGCGCCGCGTGAACAGCTGCGCGGTCGGCTCGAAGGCGAGAATGCGGCCGTCGCTCATGAAGGCGGTGCGTGTCGCCGCGTAGCGCGCATCCTCGGGATGATGCGAGACCAGCATCACCGTATAGTTCTTCTCCTCCTGCAGCGCCTTGACGAGATCGAGCATCTCGCGCCGCAGCGCCGGGCCCAGGGCGGCGAAGGGCTCATCGAGAAGCAGGATCGGCTCGTCGCGCAGAAGTGCCCGTGCGATGGCGACGCGCTGGCGCTCGCCGCCCGACACCTCGCCGGGCTTGCGCCGGGCGAGCGCCTGCAGACCGGTGCGCGCCAGGGCCTCGTCGACCGACTGCTTCTCCGCCGCCGAGAGCCTGAGCGCGGGCGAGAGGCCGAGCGCCACATTCGTCCACAGATCGAGATGGGCGAAGGTATTGTGGTCCTGGAACACCATCGTCACCGGGCGCTCCGACGGCGAGGCCCGCGTCATGTCCCTGCCATCTAGCAGGATTCTCCCCGATTGTGCCCGGTCGAAGCCGGCGATGAGCGAGAGCAGGGTGGATTTGCCGGAGCCGCTCGGGCCGATCACCGCGACGAAT
>JBMOOM010000085.1:2359-3215 GCA_049323275.1 Pseudomonadota bacterium | reverse complement strand
GGTTATCATGCCTTCCGAAGCGACAGGTTTTTGGGTTGCCTCTCGTGGAAGCAGCCCGGCATGGCATTCCTATAGTCGCTCGCGATTTGCCAGTGTTTCAGCGAGGTGGCCGGTGACGCCGCCTTTTATTTCACCGCAACGACTGGCGAGCAGTTGGGGGCAGCCACCCTTTAGCTGGATTCAGCTACGATCAACGGGTACACTGCCGGATTCAAAGGCAATCGAGGTTCTAAACTGGACAGAGTCCAAGAATCGGCTTCCGACGGCCTTGAACCAACACCTGAATAGATGACCTCGGAACTCACGCGAAATGATCCGTCCGCATGCATCGCAAGCTCTCAAGCATTTCACGGTACTGGATCTAACCCGCGTTCGCTCCGGGCCCACCTGCGTGCGGCAACTGGCAGATTGGGGAGCGAACGTCATCAAGATCGACGCCCTGACCGCGGATGCTGGCGGCGAGCAGCCGGGCGGGCCGCGGCGCGGGTCCGACTTCCAGAATTTGCACCGCAACAAGCGGGCAATGACGCTGAACCTGAAGGACGAACGCGGGCTCGCGGTCTTCAAGCGCCTCGCCGCCAAGGCCGACGTCGTGGTCGAGAATTTCCGGCCCGACGTGAAGAAGAAGCTCGGTATCGACTATGACAGCCTCGCCGCGATCAACCCGCGCATCGTCTATGGCAGCATCTCCGGCTTCGGCCAGGACGGCCCCTACCACAAGCGGCCGGGCTTCGATCAAATCGCGCAAGGCATGGGCGGGCTGATGTCGATCACCGGCGCGCCGGGCGAAGGACCGATGCGGGTCGGCATTCCCGTCGCCGACCTCACCGCCGGCCTGTTCTGCGCCATGGGCATC
>JBMOOM010000085.1:0-2349 GCA_049323275.1 Pseudomonadota bacterium | reverse complement strand
CCTCACCGCACTGCTCGAGCGCGAGGTCTCGGGCAAAGGACAGTGGGTGCAGACGTCGCTGCTCCAGGCCCAGATCTTCATGCTCGACTTCCAGGCCGCGCGCTGGCTGATGGAGAAGGAGGTCGCCAGGCAAGCCGGCAACAACCATCCAACCAGCATTCCGACCGGCGTTTTCAAGACCTCCGACGGATACATCAACATTGCCACGACCGGGGGACGGATCTGGGAGCGCTGTGCGCAGGCCATCGGCGCGCCCGAGCTTTACGCTCATCCCGACTACGCAACGGCCCCTGCCCGGTCCAAGAACCGCGACGCGCTTAACGCCGCGATCGAGAAGCGCACCGTAATGAAGTCGACGGAGACCTGGGTTCGCGAACTCAACGAGGCCGGCGTTCCCTGCGGGCCGATCTATGCCATCGACGAGATGTTCGAGGATGCGCAGGTCAAGCATCTCGGCATCGCCCAGGACGTACCAAACGACGAGGGCCGTCAGATCCGTCTAGTCGGTCAACCGGTGACGCTGTCACGCACACCGAGCAAGATGGCGGTGCGGCCGCCGGAATTCGGCGAACAGACCGAAGAGGTGCTGAAGGAATTCGGCTTCGGCGCAGATGAGATTGCACGGCTCAGAGAAGCCCGCATTGTCTGACTTGCTCCGCGTTGGAGCTGCGATCATGCTGCGCGTCCGGGAAGCGCTTTGCCTATGCATACTGGCCGAGGGGCTATGGTAAACCTGTCTAGATCATCTACCTTAGACACGAAGCAGTACAGCTGGAATCAACGCTGCCGGCGCTATCTGGCCGTTTCGAGTTCGACAGCCTTGAGCGATGTCCTCGCTGTAGTCACAGTAGCATCGCTGCCATGGTCTACAACCATCACCTCTATTTTCAGCGCCCTTTTTGTTCTTAGTGTGTGTCCGAAGATACGCATCGAAAAGTTTGCCAACTTGGTACGCCGCTCCAGAAGCGGCTTCGCCGTGGGCCTGTTTGCGCTCGGCTTGCTAGGCACTTTGTGGGCAACCGACGTCTCTTTGGCCGCTCGACTGCGGGGGGTGAACCCTACGCTAAAGTTCCTTATGATGCCATTCTTACTATATCACTTCCACCAATCGTCCCGCACGATTTGGATCCTGTGGGCCTTCCTCGGATCTTGTACCGCCTTGTTGATCCTGTCCTGGGTCACCGTTTTCGTACCAAATCTCACTCCGACTGCGAGTTTGCAGCCTGGTGTTCCCGTAAAGAACTATATTGATCAAAGCCAATCGTTTGCTTTGTGCGCCGTAGCGCTTGCTTGGCTGATCTTAGAGCTGATCAAGGCTCGCAAACTTCGCTTAGCTCTGCCTCTGCTTGCGCTATCAATCGCGTTTCTAGCCGACCTATCCTTCGTGGTACTCGCTCGGACAGCTCTAATATATACACCAATAATGCTGGTCTTGTTCGGCGCGTTTTATTTGCCACGCTCACTTTTTTATGGATCTATCGGATTGTTCATATTGGTTGCCGGGGTCGCGTGGCTTGCTTCGTCTAATCTACAAAACCGAACGAATAGTATCCTGCTTGAATATTCAAGATACGGCGCCAGCAATGAGAGAACGTCGACTGGATTGCGACTAGAGTATTGGCGCAAATCTCTCGGGTTCGTTCGCGAAGCTCCAATGCTCGGGCACGGCACGGGCTCGGTGCAAATGCTATTCGATCGGTCCGCACTAGGCCAAACAGGGCTTGCGGCGGAGACAATCAGCAACCCACATAATCAAACTCTTAATGTCGCCGTACAGTGGGGCTTGATCGGTTGCGTCATCCTATACGCAACGTGGATTTCTCATGTCAGTTTTTTTCGGGGGCCCGGCTTTTATCCGTGGCTTGGCTTCATTGTTGTCGTACAGAACGCGGTTAGCTCGTTATTTAACTCGCATCTGTTCGATTTTGTGCCGGGCTGGATCTATGTGATAGGCGTGAGTCTAGCCGCAGGGAGAGTCCTCCAGCAGCTCGACGGCCCATCGCTACCAGTAGAAGACCAGAGCTCGAACGCCGGCTTTCCTGAGAAGTCGGCTCGCGCTCCGCTCCCATAGCGGATTGCCTGAGGCACTCGGATTGGAGGACAAGTAAACAAGACCTAATTTCCAGATAGAGTTGGAGACCTCTCCCTCCTTTCTTTGCTCGCCGCCGCGAGTCGCCATCCTGCGATATCGCTGGCGACACCGCACGCCTCGCAATAAAGGTCTGAACTTCCTCCGAATGAGTGGACACCTGTAGTAGGCTCGTTGAGCCTGGAGGTGTTGAATGGAACGTGCACGTCGGTCGTTTACTGAAGAGTACAAGCGCGAGGCGGCGGGGTTGGTGGTGTCGA
>JBMOOM010000084.1:0-58205 GCA_049323275.1 Pseudomonadota bacterium | reverse complement strand
CTGGTGGGCGGGTCCACCCCCGGCCATGACGGGTTGGGTGATCGGCTGTCAATCCAGCGTGCGCTGCACCTTCTCGACGCGGAAGCATTCGATGACGTCGCGCGCCCGCATGTCCTGATAACCCTCGAAGGCCATGCCGCATTCCTGACCGACCTGCACTTCCTTGACTTCGTCCTTGAAGCGCTTGAGCGTCGACAGCGTGCCTTCGTGGATGACGACGTTGTCGCGGATGAGGCGGACCTTGGCGCCGCGCTGCACCGAGCCTTCGGTGACGCGGCAGCCCGCGACCTTGCCGACCTTGGTGATGTTGAAGATCTCGAGGATCTCCGCATTGCCGAGGAAGGTTTCGCGCAAGGTCGGCGGCAGCAGACCCGACATCGCCTTTTTGATGTCGTCCACCAGATCATAGATGATGTTGTAGTAGCGGATCTCGATGCCGTCGCGCTCCGCCGCGTCGCGGGCCTGGCCGTTGGCGCGGACATTGAAGCCGAGGATCACCGCACCCGACGCGGCAGCGAGCTGCACGTCCGATTCGCTGATGCCGCCGACGCCATAATGCATGACGCGGGCGCCGATCTCGTCATTGCCGATCTTTTCCAGGGCCTGGACGATGGCTTCCGCCGAGCCCTGCACGTCCGCCTTGACCAGGATCGGGAATTCCTTGCGGGCCCCGTCCTTCAGCTGCGACATCATCTGCTCGAGCGAGGCGCGGCCGGAGGCCACGCCGCGCGATTCGCGGCGCTTGCGGTCGCGATAATCGGTGATCTCGCGGGCCCGCGCCTCGTTGGCGACGACGTCGAACTGGTCGCCCGCTTCCGGCGCGGAATTGAGACCGAGGACCTCGACCGGAACCGAAGGTCCGGCTTCCTTCACATGCTCGCCCTTGTCGTTGATGAGGGCGCGCACGCGGCCCCAGGAGGAGCCGGCGACGAAGATGTCGCCCAGATGCAGGGTGCCGCGCTGGACCAGCACGGTCGCGACCGGGCCGCGGCCGCGGTCGAGCTGCGCCTCGACGACGATGCCGGAGGCCTCGCGATCGGGATTGGCCTTGAGGTCGAGAACCTCGGCCTGCAGCAGGATGGTATCGAGCAGCTTGTCGAGATTGGTGCCCTTGAGCGCCGACACCTCGACTTCGAGAACCTCGCCGCCCATGCTTTCCACCACGATTTCGTGCTGGAGGAGCCCGGTGCGGACGCGGTTGGGATTGGCCTGCGGCTTGTCGATCTTGTTGATCGCCACGATGATCGGCACTTCGGCGGCGCGCGCATGGTTGATGGCTTCCGCCGTCTGCGGCATGACGCCGTCATCGGCGGCGACCACCAGCACGACGATATCCGTCGCCTTGGCGCCGCGGGCGCGCATCGAGGTGAAGGCTTCATGGCCCGGCGTGTCGATGAAGGTGACGAGCCCGTTCTTTGTCTCGACCTGATAGGCGCCGATATGCTGGGTGATGCCGCCCGCTTCGCCGGCGACCACATTGGTCTTGCGGATCGCATCGAGCAGCGAGGTCTTGCCGTGATCGACGTGGCCCATGATGGTGACGACCGGAGCCCTGGGCTTCAGCGCGTCGGCCGCATCGGTGTCGCCGGAGAGGCCCTCGACCACGTCGGCTTCGGCGACGCGGCGCACCTTGTGGCCCATTTCCTCGGTGATGAGCTGGGCGGTGTCGGCATCGATCACGTCGTTGATCGTATGCATCTGGCCCTGCTTCATCAGGAGCTTGATCAGGTCGACGGCCCGTTCCGACATGCGGTTGGCCAGTTCCTGGATGGTGATCGCCTCGGGAATCGTGACTTCGCGCACGATCTTCTCGGTCGGCATCTGGAAGCCCTGCGCCTGCTTCTTCTGGCGCTCGGTGCGGCGCCGGAAAGCGGCGATGGAACGCGCACGATCGTCGTTCTCGTCCATCGCATTGGAGAGCGTCAGCTTGCCGCGGCGCTTTTCGGCGTCGCCCTTGGTGCGCGTCGGCGCCGGTGCTTTCACCTCGCGCTTGACGCCCAGACCCGGACGCGGCTTGACCTTGGCCTCTTCCTCTTCCGCGACCTGGACAGGGCGCGGCGTCGGAAGCTTCTTGGCCGCTTCCTCGGCCTTCTTGCGGCCTTCTTCCTCGGAACGGTGGCGCGCATCGTCCTCCGCCTTGCGGCGCTCGGCAGCCTCGCGCTCCTTGCGCTCGCGCTCCTCCTGCTCGCGGCGGCGCAGCGCTTCGGCTTCCTGGCGCTTGCGCTCTTCGGCCTCGCGCAGGCGCGCATCGGCGAGCGCGCGATCGCGGGCTTCCTTTTCTTCGGGCGTCAGGGTGCGCAGCACCACGCCCGAGCGCTGCTGATCGCTTTGGCGCGGTCGATCGGAGTGCGTCGGCGCCACACGCGGCTGCGTCTGGAACTGCGGCTTGGCCTCTTGCGCCGGACGCTGCTGATCCTCTTCCTTGCCGCCGGGGCCGCCAGGACGCTTGCGGCGCGTCTCGACGACCACGGTCTTGGTGCGGCCATGGGAGAAATTCTGCTTCACCCGGCTCTGCTCGACCGGGCGGCGCATGCTCAAGGTCCGGCCCTGCTGTCCGGCGCCACCGAGCTTGCGATCATTGCTATCGTTCGTATCCGTCATTCGTCCTGCCAGTTTGCGGTCGGCTTTAAAGCCTTTTCCGCCCGGGTCAAGCCGACCCGGGCGGAAAAGGCTCGCAAAGCACTTTATTCTAAGGCTTGTGCATCGGATTGCCCGAAAACCGCTTCACACTTTTCGGTCCGCTGTCCTAGCCTTCGTAAGCTTCCATGCGATGCGCGGCCTGAAGGAGCTTTTCCGCCAGCCCCCCCTTGGCCACCGCCGCATGTATCACATTTGTCCGGCCAAAGGCCAAATCCAATTCATTCGAGGTGAAGAAACCCAGGGTTTCCACACCTGGCCCCGAAAGAGTGTCGATCTTCTGCCGGCCGTTTTGGGCTGCTTCTTTTGCATGGATGACAAGCCGCGCCCGCCCGGCTGCCAACATTTCTTCGACCTTAGCGGCTCCGGCTACCGCTTCGCCAGCCTTTTTTGCCAAGGATATATAAGCGAGCGCAGCCCTGCGGAGAAGCCCCCCGATCTGATCGGGAAGATCTTCCCCAGCGGCGGCTCCTTCGCCGAGCCCGCGGCTGAAAGCCCGGCGCTTCACCGCCTCGGCGACCCGGGCCCGGTTCAAGCTCACCCAGACCCCGCGGCCTGGCAACTTGCGGTTGAGATCCGGAACCACGGAACCATCGGGACCGCGCACGAAGCGAATGAGCCGCGCCTCATCCATGACCTCGCGGGTCACGATGCACATGCGCTCGGCCACAATCTCCTCTGCCTCGGTCCCGCTTTGCCTCAAGCGTCCTGCGCCTCCTCACCGGCCTGTTCGGCGCTCTCTTCTTCCGGCTTTTCGATCCAGCCGGCCTTGACGCGCGCCGCCATGATGATGGCTTCGGCCTCCGCCGCCGACACGTCGAGATCGGAGAACGCGCCCTTGTGCTTGACGGTTTCGCCCGGCTTGCGCTCGGTCCAGCCGGTCAGATCGTCCGTGGCGCAGCCCGCCAGGTCCTCGACCGTCTTGATCTCCGCTTCGCCCAGCGCCACCATCATCGGCAGCGTCACGCCCTCGACCTCGGCGACATCATCGGCGACGCCGAGCTCCTTGCGCCGCGCGTCCTGCTCGGCGGTGATCTTGTCGAGATAATCGCGAGCCCGTGTCTGCAGCTCCTGGGCGGTCTGCTCATCGAGACCCTCCAGGCTCGAAATTTCCTGAGAGTCGGCATAGGCGATCTCCTCCACCGTGGCGAAGCCTTCGGAAGCGAGAAGCTGCGCCAGGATCTCGTCGACATCGAGAGCGTCGACGAAGCGCTGGGTGCGCTCGGTGAATTCCTTCTGACGGCGCTCCGATTCCTCGGCTTCCGTCATGATGTCGATGTCCCAGCCGGTGAGCTGCGAGGCGAGGCGCACATTCTGCCCGCGCCGGCCGATGGCCAGCGAAAGCTGCTCGTCCGGAACCACGACCTCGATGCGCTCGGCTTCCTCGTCGAGCACGACCTTGGCCACTTCGGCCGGGGCGAGCGCGTTGACGACGAAATTTGCGACGTCGGCCGACCACGGGATGATGTCGATCTTCTCGCCCTGCAGCTCGTTGACCACCGCCTGGACGCGGCTGCCGCGCATGCCGACGCAGGCGCCGACCGGATCGATCGAGCCGTCCTTGGAGCGCACCGCGATCTTGGCGCGCGAGCCCGGATCGCGGGCGACCGAGACGACCTCGACCACGCCGTCATAGATTTCCGGCACTTCCTGGCCGAACAGGCGGGCCATGAATTCGGGATGGGTGCGGGACAGGAAAATCTGCGGCCCCCGCTGCTCGCGGCGCACGTCATAGACATAGGCGCGGATGCGGTCGCCGGGACGGAACGTCTCGCGCGGCAGCGTCTCGTCGCGCCGGACGATCGCTTCGCCGCGGCCCAGATCGACGATCACATTGCCATATTCGACGCGCTTGACCGAGCCGTGCACGATCTCGCCGATGCGGTCCTTGTATTCGTCATACATGCGCTCGCGCTCGGCATCGCGCACCTTCTGCACGATCACCTGCTTGGCGTTGGTGGCGGCGATGCGGCCGAATTCGATCGGCGGCAGGGGATCGGCGATCTGGTCGCCGATGGTCGCCGCCGGGTTGCGGCGCTGCGCCTCGGCGAGGCTGATCTCGGTCGCTTCGTTCTCGACCTTCTCGACCACCAGGAGAAGGCGGTTGAGGCGGGTCTCGCCGGTGCGCGCATCGATCTCGGCCTGGATGTTGTTCTCGGCGCCATAGCGCGACTTCGCGGCGCGCTGGATGGCTTCCGCCATGGCGGCCAGCACCACCGATTTCTCGATGGACTTTTCGCGCGCGACGGCGTCGGCGATCTGTAGAAGTTCGAGCCTGTTGGCGCTAACTGCGGCTTCGGCCATGTCAGTGTCTCCTGTCGTCCAAATCCGTTGTATCTGGGTCTGCTGGTTCGTCGTTCTCGGCGTCTTCGGTCCAGTCGCTGCCGTCGGCCATCGCCTGGCCGGCCTTGCGCGTCTTCGCCGCCTCGATCAGGGCGTCGGTCAGGACCAGTTTCGCCTCCCCGATATCGGCGAAAGGAACGCCGATGAGGAGTTTCTCCGTTCCGCCTTCCGGGTTGTCGATGAACAGGCGCACTTCGCCGTCTTCATGACCTTCGAGCACGCCGCGGAAGCGCTTGCGCCCGGCCTGCGGCACGAGCATCTCGATCTTGGCCTCATGCCCGGCCCAGCGCTCGAAATCCTCCGAGCGCACCAGGGGACGGTCGATGCCGGGCGACGACATTTCAAGGAAATAGCGGTTCGAAATGACGTCCTCGACATCGAGCATCGGCGAGATGGCGCGGCTGGCCTGCTCACAGTCGTCGATGGTGAAGCTGCCATCCGGGCGCTCGGCCATGATCTGCAGGGTCGAGCCGCTCATCTTGACGCGCACCAAGCGGAAGCCGAGCCCGTCGAGCACCGGCTCGACCAGCTTCGCCACGCGCAAAGCGGGCCCTGTCTCACGTGTCAGTCTCTGATCGGTCATTTCAGGTAACAAAAATGGCGGGCCCCGGCTGGGACCCACCCTCATAACTCCAGCTATGTGAGTGAACCTAAGTTGGCTTCATATAGGCCTCCCCCCGGTAAAAGGCAAGCCGCCGCCGGGAAGGCTGGGTTCTGGGCTCCGCCGCCCTCGCCCAAACGTCGAAAACCCGCCCGCTCTTCATTTAGCGCCGATTTCAGCCTCGCTGGCCCTCCGCGGACCGAAAAGACTTGCGGAGCGGGAGTTTGATCACATCTGATGGGCGGATCATCCGATCCGCCCCGGATATCAGTATCAGCAGGAGATATTCCGCATGCTCGTCACCACCACCAACGCCATCGAAGGCCGCCGCATCGTCGAATATAAGGGCCTGGTGGCCGGCGAGGCGATCCTCGGCGCCAACCTGTTCCGCGATATCTTCGCCTCGATCCGCGACATCGTCGGCGGCCGCTCAGGCTCCTATGAAAAGGTGCTGAACGACGCCCGCCAGACCGCCATCGGCGAAATGACCGACAAGGCGGTGGAACTCGGCGCCAATGCGGTGATCGGCGTCGATCTCGACTATGAAACGATCGGCTCCAATGGCAGCATGCTGATGGTGACCGCGGCCGGAACCGCGGTCAGGGTCGAATAACGCGAAAGCTCCCTATCTGATCGCGAGGTCAGCCAGCGTGCCTTGCGCCACCGCATAGCGGGCGATGTCGAAGGGCTTGCTCGCCAGAATCGTCTCCATGTTCTCGATGACGGCGCTGGCGCGCGCCTCGTTCTTGGCGCGCCAGTCGGCCCAGCTCATCTTGCTCTCGACGATGCGGGCGACGATACCCCGGTGATTCTCGAAGACCTGGGCCCGGAGCCGGTTGATCGCCTGCCGTTCGAGGAGATCGCGGGCACGCAGCGCATTGCCCTCCTCGATCAGCCTTTCGACGCCCAGTTCCGCGGCGGTGGCGAACAGCACCGCGGCGACCGTTTCGATGGCGGCGCCGGTGCGCTCGGCGATCTTCACGATGTCGGGCGCGCGCTGCAGGAAGCGGTGGCTGGCGAGCTTGGCCGAAAGCTTCGCCGGCACGCCCTGCTTCTCGAGCTCGCTTTGCCGCGCCTGCATGGCCTCGAGATCGGCGGGAGGCACCGTCTTGCCGAGCACCGCCTCGACCTTGGCGAGTCCGTCGCGATAGCGTGCGATGAGCTGCTGCAGGCCGTCATCGAGCTTCTCATGGCGCAGGAACCATACGGTGGTCCAGCGCAGCAGCCGCTGCAATCCGGCATAGAGCTTGTTCTGCAGGTCGCCCGGCACCTTCGCATCGAGCCCGTCGATCAGCGTGTTGAGCTCGAGGAAATCGAAGCTGTCGCGCGCCACCGCATAGGCGGCGGCGATCTCGGCGGGGCCGGCGCTGCTTTCGCCCAGGACATAGGCGATGAAGCTCGGGCCGCCGCGGTTGATCATGCTGTTGGCGAGCATGGTGGCGATGATCTCGCGCCGCAGCTTATGATTCTCGATGTCGTCGGCGAAGCGCTCCTGCATCGCCTTGGGGAAATAACGCTTGAGCTCGCGCGACAGATAGGGATCGTCCGGCACGTCGCTGTCGATGATCTCGCCGAACAGCGAGATCTTGGCATAGGCCATGAGCACCGCCAGCTCGGGCCGCGTCATGCCGCCGCCCTTGAGGTCGCGCTCGATGACGACGCTGTCGGTGGGCAGCGCCTCGAGCTTGCGGTCGAGCTCGCCTGATTTCTCCAGCCGCTGCATGAGCTGCAAGGCATAGGAGTTCTCGGTGGTGCCCTGCTCCAGCGCCAGCGAGAGGCACAGCGTCTGCAGATAGTTGTTGCGCAGCACGAGGCCGGCAACGTCGTCGGTCATCTCGGCGAGGAGCTCGTTGCGCGCCTCGCGCGAGAGCTTGCCTTGCGCCTCTGCGCGTGACAGGCCGATCTTGATGTTCACCTCGATGTCGGAGGAATTCACGCCGGCGGAATTGTCGACCGCGTCGGTATTGATGCGCCCGCCATTGAGCGCGAATTCGATTCTGCCCCTCTGCGTCACGCCGAGATTGGCGCCTTCGCCCACCACTTTCACCTTGAGCTCATTGGCGTCGACGCGCAGCGTGTCATTGGCGCGGTCGCCGGCATCCGCCTGGCTTTCGTTCGATGCCTTCACATAGGTGCCGATGCCGCCGAACCACAGGAGATCGGCGGAGCTGAGCAGCAGCGCATGCATCAGCTCCTGCGGCGTCGCCTTGTCGGCGGCGAGCCCGGTGAGCTCCTTGATCTCGGGCGTCAGCGGGATCGCCTTGAGCGAGCGCGGGAACACGCCGCCGCCTTTGCTGATCAGCGACTTGTCGTAATCCTGCCAGCTCGAGCGCGGCAGCGCGAACATGCGCTCACGCTCCTTGAACGACGCCTCCGTATCGGGGTCGGGATCGATGAAGATGTCGCGGTGGTCGAAGGCGGCGAGAAGCCTGATCTTGCGCGACAGCAGCATGCCGTTGCCGAACACGTCGCCCGACATGTCGCCGACGCCGATCACGGTGAAGGGCGTCGTCTGGATATCGACGTCGATCTCGCGGAAATGCCGTTTCACCGCTTCCCAGGCGCCCCTGGCGGTGATGCCCATTTTCTTGTGGTCATAGCCGGCCGAGCCGCCGGAGGCGAAGGCGTCGTCGAGCCAGAAACCGTGGCTCGCCGATATGCCATTGGCGGTGTCGGAGAAGGTCGCCGTGCCCTTGTCGGCGGCGACGACAAGATAAGGATCGTCATTGTCGCGCCGCACCACGTCGGCGGGCGCCACCACCTTGTCGCCCTTCAGATTGTCGGTGATGTCGAGCAGGCTCGAGATGAAACGCTTATAGGCGCGCACCCCTTCCGCCTGGATGGCCTCGCGGCTGTCGCCGATCTTCAGCCGCTTCGGCACGAAGCCGCCCTTGGCGCCGACCGGAACGATCACCGCATTCTTGACGTTCTGCGCCTTGGCCAGCCCCAAGACCTCGGTACGGAAATCCTCCGGCCGGTCCGACCAGCGGATGCCGCCGCGCGCGATCGGGCCGGCGCGCAGATGCACCGCCTCGACATCGGGTGCATAGACGAAGATTTCAGCGAAGGGCTTGGGCTCGGGGATGCCCTCGACCAGCCGGGAGCTGATCTTGAAGTTGATGAGCGGCGGCTCGCCGTCGGCCTTGGCCGGCTGGAAGAAATTCGTGCGCAGCACCGCGCTGACGAGATTCACATAGCGCCGGATGATGCGATCCTCGTCGAGATTATAGACATCGACCAGCGCCTTTTCGATCTTCTCCTTGGCGGCCTCCGCCGCTTTCTCGTTCTGCGACTTGGGATCGAACAGCGCATAGAACAAGGTCACCAGCTGGCGCGCGATCGGCGAGTATTTCACCAGCGTCTGCGCCATGTAGTCGGGCGAGAAGGATGCCGCCGACTGGCGGATGTAACGGCCCAACGCGCGCAGCAGCGAGACGTCGCGCCAGGCGATGCCTTCGCGCAAGGTGAGCGCGTTGAACCCGTCATTTTCGGCCATGCCGGTCCATACCGCGAGGAAAGCCTCCTCGAGCGCCCTAAGTGTTTCCGGATCATCGATGGTGGCGTTGGCCGGCGCCTGGAGCAGCACGTCGTGGATGACGGCGCGCTTGCGGCCGCCGGACGAGCCCGGCGACAGAATATGGGTCGTCTCCGAAATGGCCTGCAGGCCGAGATTTTCCAGAATGGGCAGGCGGCGGCCGAGCGCGATGGCTTCGCCCTGATGATAGAGGCGCGAATGCAGCGTGCGCGGACCTTCGCTCTCCACCCGGATGAACTCGACGCCAATGCTCTCATTCTCGGCGAGCGCATCGATCTCCTCGATGTCCTTGAGCGATGAGGTGGGATCGGTCGAATCGCGATAGCCGGGCGGGAAGGCGCCGCGCCAGCGCGCGATCGTCGCCTGATCGGCGTCCTGGGCGACGAGCGCGCTCTCGAGACGATCGTCCCAGTTGCGCACCACTTCGACGATGCGCTGCTCGAGCGAGACGAGATCGGGCTTGGGATCCTTGCCGGCATTGCGCAGGACGATGAAATGAACGCGCACCAGCGTTCCTTCGCCGAAGGAGGGGGCGAAGCTCGCCACCCGCCCGTCGAAGGCCTCCGCCAGCATGTCGCCGACCTTGCGGCGCACATCGGAATCGAAGCGGTCGCGCGGGATGAAAACGAAAGCCGACACGAAACGGTCGAACTTGTCGCGCCTGACGAACAGGCGGGTGCGCGGCCGTTCGTCGAGACGCAATATGCCTGCCGCCATGTCGGAAAGCACATCGGCGTCGATCTGGAACAGTTCGTCGCGCGGAAAACCTTCAAGGACCGCGACCAGAGCCTTGCCGGAATGGCCCGAAGGCGAGAAGCCCGAGGCCTGCACCACCTGCTGCAGCTTCTTGCGCAACAGCGGGATCTCGTTCGGATTCTGCGTATAGGCCGACGAGGTGAACAGACCGATGACGCGCAACTCGCCCGAGAGCTCGCCATCGGCGGCGAACAGCTTGACGCCGATATAGTCCATGGCGGAGCGGCGATGGACATTGGCGCGCATGTCGGACTTGGTGATGACGAGCGCCGCCGGCTGCATCAGGAACTCGCGGATCTGCGGCGAGATCGCGACCTTCTCATTGCCGCGCCGGAGCACTTCCATTTCCGGCTGCCGCAATATGCCGAGGCCCGTTTCGGCGACCGGCTCGAGGACGCCTTTCTTGGCGCCGCCTTCGAATTTGTATTCGCGCATGCCGAGGAAGGTGAAATGATTGTCGAGCAGCCATTGCAGGAAGGCGATCGACTCCGTCAGCTCCTCGATTGGCAGCGGCGGTGGATTGTTTTGGTAGCTGCTGATCGCCTCGCGCAGGCGCTGCTGCATGGCGCGCCAGTCGAGCACCGCGACGCGCACATCGGCGAAGACGGCCTTGAGGTCCTCCTCCAACGCCCACGCCTCGTCGGCGCTGATGCGCGTCAGGTGGAAATGCATGAAGCTCTCGCGCATGGCGTGCGCATCGGAGCTCGGCTTCGCTTCGAGCCCGGTGAGCTTGCCCGCACCGTCACGCTTCACCGACAGGACGGGATGCAGAGCGAGGCGCACGTCATAACCGCGCTCGGTGAGGAGGCTTATGGTCGAGTCGACCAGGAACGGCATGTCGTCATTGAGGATGTCGACCATCGTGACGGCGCCGAAGGGACCATCCGGATTGGTCACCGCGATCTTGGTGCGGCCGGGCTTGCGCTCGGCCAGAAACGCCATGCGGCCGGACACCAATTGGCCGAGATCGTCGGCCGGATGATCCTGCAGGTCCTCGGGCGGCGCCTTTTCGAGAAGCAGGCGCGCCAGCAGCTTCTCCCGTTCGCCCTTAACCTTTCCCTCCGTCGTGCGTATCAGGGCGACCAGGGGATCATGCGGCGACATCGCGAAACTCCATCAGAAGGCGGTATTCGACGCCATCCTTTAGGAGCATTGCGACGGAAGAGCTACAGGAATAAGGCGCGTCGAAAGCGCCCTCCCCTTTTGATCAAAACGCGCGGCACGTCCTGGCAAACATTTTAGTTTGAACGGCCTGGTTCAATTGATCGTGCCGGGCTTCAGGTCCGGATTTTTTTCGTAGCCGGGCCCGACGACGAGCGGCTGATTGGGCAAGGTCGACTGGTCGACGTCGGTGTGAAAATTTTGTTCATAGCGCGCAACTTCCTTGCCTTGAGAATCGAGCAGCCGCATCACCGCCTTGTAATCGCGCTTGGGCTGAATTCCGGTCAGGCCGGGCGACTTGAAGGCATACTGGACCTGGCCGGTGACGATCTTTTCGGTCACCTTCGCGGGTTCGGGACTCCCCGGCACCTCGAACTGCGCCTCGATCGTCCCGCCTTCGGGCAGGGTGCGGAGCGGTTTGGCGACGAAGCCATAGAAGGCTTCGGCGTTGCGGTAGTTGAAGACGAAGCCGCCCCCGGCGAAGCTGAGATAGGGAGCGTTCGGATCCTCGCCGCAGGCGGTCAGGAGGAGAGCGGCCAGCAGGCCCAGAATCTTACGCGGTATCATGGCATTACCTCACACTTCGCTGTCGCGCCTGAGATCCACGCTCAGCAGCCCGTCGGGCTTGATGATGAAGATCAATATGACGATCGAGAACACCGCGACATCGCGATAGACGATCGGGAAATAGGCGCTCCACAGGGTTTCGATGCCGGCGAGTAGAAAGCCCCCGACGATGGCGCCGCCGATCGTGCCGAAGCCGCCGATGATCGTGGCGAACAGCGCCTTGAGGCCCAGCACGAGCCCCATGTAGAAGCTCACCCCGCCATAGCCGATGGCGATGATCCAGCCGGAGACGGCGGCGAAAGCGCCCGCCGTGGCGCCCGCCCAGGTGAGCACGCGGCCGGTGTCGATGCCGCACAGCTGGGCCAGCGCCAGATTCTGCGAGCAGGCGCGCCACAGCCGGCCCGCCTGGCTGCGCGTCAGCACCAGGGTCAGGCCGGTCAGCAAGGCGGCCGCGACGGCGAGGATGAGCAATTGCATGCCGGTGACATGGACGGTGAAGCCGTCGAAATCGACATTGACGAGGGACGTCGCGAAGATGGGCGACAGCCATTGCTCGCGCCCCATCGACTTCACCCGCAATCCTTCCTGCAGCGCGATCGACACGCCGATCGAGGCGATCATGATCGCCTGGGTGGGCGAGCGCACCAAAGGCGAAAAGACGTTCCTCTGCAGCATGGCGCTGAAGGCCGCGGTCGACACCATGGCAATGACGAAGACGATGCCGATGGCGAGCCCGGCCTGCCAGTTCGAGGCGAGCATGAGCAGCATCATGTAGATCGTGCTGAAGGCGCCGAAGGTCGCGATGTCGCCGAAGGAGAGCACGATGCGGTTGGTGATGCCATGCAGGAGGGCATAGGCGACGGCGAGCAGGCTGTAGAGCGCCCCGACCAGGCTGGCATTGACCATCTGCTGGACCACATAGCCGGTCGAGCGCATGGCGCTCTCGGCCGCGGCCGGCTCGGCCAAAAGCACGGACGCCCCTGCCCCGGCAAGGAGAATGGCGATCCATTTTGACGAGCTAACCATGGTTTGCTAGTAAGAATGATACCGGGACTTCTCCCTGTCAATTGCAACCATGACCGGCTTCCACTGGGACGACCATCATTTCATCAACCGCCAGCCGGCGCTCGATTTCGCGAATATGGTGGTCTGGCGCGGCCAGCCCGGCCGTGAGGAGGATCGCGGGCGATCGATTGAGAATCTGGCGGGCTGGGCCCTCTTCGCGGGCCTGAAGCCGCCGGCGTCGTCGGTCGAGCGGTGCATCGCGGCGCGCGAGGCCATCGACGGCTATTTCCGGTCGGGCTCGGGCTGGCCGGCTCTCGCCACCCTTTATGCCGAGATCCTGAGCGAAGGCCGAGACGATTTTCTCGCCACCATCCTGCATGAGGCGATGACGCTCGCTTTCTCGCCCGACGCCAAGCGGGTGCGGGTCTGCGGCAATTGCGGCTGGCTGTTCATCGACCGCACGCGCAACGCCAATAAGCGCTGGTGCATCACCGGGGTCTGCGGCAGCCGCGCCAAGGCGCGCCGCTATTACGCGCGCAAGAAGCAGCAGCTCGGCGCATCGGGATGAAGCCGCATCACCCTTCGCGGAGCAGGCCCGTCTCGAATATATAGCGGCAGAGCTGGGTGCGACGCTTCAGATTGAGGCTGCGCAGGGCGGCGCTGATATGCGCCTTCACCGTCGTTTCCGAAATATCGGCGAGATAGGCGATCTCCTTGTTGGCGAGGCCCAGAGCGGTGAGCTGGGCGATCAGCAATTGCTGGCCGGTCAGCCGCGCCGGTGTCGGGCGATAGCCATAGGATCGGATCTCGCTGAGCTTGCGGCGCAGCCTGGACACCGCATGGAAATCATCGAGCGAAAGTGCGGCATGCGGCGCTTCCATTACCAAATGATCCATGATCGCCTCCTCGTCCTTCATGTCAGTTGCGTCCAGCTGTCAGGGGAATGATCTTTGCTTCGCCGCGCGGCGTGCCGGAGAGACCGCCCAGCACCAGGCGCTTATGGATGGCGATGATTTCGTCGGCCGAAAGCCTGCCTTTCGGGCTGTACCAGAAGCACACGCCGGTCAGCATGGAGATGATCGCATTGGTCGCGATGCCGCTGTCGGTGGACGTGAAGAGGCCCTGGGCGATGCCGGCCTCGAGAATGCCGCGTAATTCGCTTTCATAAGCCTTGCGCAAGGCAACACAGGCGCGCCGCGCATCGGGCGTCAGGCTGCGCAGCTCCAGATTGGCGATGACCACTTCCTTCTGCCTTTGGAAATGGTAGCGGATGTGAAAATCGACGAAGCCTTCCAGCCTGAGGCGCGGATCGGCATCGGCCTGGTCGGCGGCCCGCCAGGCGGCGATGAGCGTCTCCATATGCTCGGCCATGATGTCGACCAGCAACTGGTCCTTGGTGGCGATGTAGCGGTAGATGGAGCCCGGCTGCAGACCCACATGCTCGGCGAGATCGCGCAACGTCATGGCCTCGAAGCCATGCTTGGCGATGAGCTCCACGGCGGCCTTGCGGATTGCCTTTTCGGTTTCGGCGCCGACCGATCCACGGGTCCGAGCCATCAGTCCTCCCATTTCATCGCGCGGGCTTTCCCGTTCTTGGATCGACCTTAACACACCGCATTAAACAAACAAGCGTTTGTTTCTAAATTTCAAGCGGGCTCGACAGCGCCTCCCGCGGCCGACATGATCCCGGCAAAGGAGTTCTCGATGTACGGACTGATCGGAAAGATGCGGGCCAAGCCCGGCAAGCGCGACGACCTGCTCGCCATCCTGATGCGGGGGACCGATTCGATGCCGGGATGCCTCAACTACATCATCGCCAAGGACCCGGCCGATGCCGACGCCATCTGGATCACCGAGGTCTGGGACAGCGAAGCGAGTCACAAGGGCTCCTTGAGCCTGCCGCAGGTCCGTGCCGCCATCAGCGAAGCCATGCCGATGATTGCGGGCTTCGACAGCTCGACCCCGACCGAGCCCATCGGCGGCGTCGGCTTGCCGCGCCACGGGGCGCGATAGGCGCATTCGGACGTTGGATGCCATGGCTTAGGGCGCGAGCCTTGACAGGGAGGGGCTTCTTCATTACTTAACCAAATAATTAATTAACTTTTCGGTTTAATACAGATGAGCGATCGTCTCAGCACCGCCTTCGCAGCCCTCGCCGATCCGACCCGGCGCGCCATCCTGGCGCGGCTGGCTTTGGGCGAGGCCTCGGTCACCGAACTCGCCGAACCGTTTGAAATGAGCCTGCCGGCCATCTCCAAACATCTCAAAGTGCTGGAGAAGGCCGGCATGATCGCCCAGAGCCGCGAGAAGCAATGGCGACCGCGCCGTCTCGAGCCCGGTCCGTTGAAGGAAGCGGCCGACTGGCTCGACCACTACCGGCGCTTCTGGGAAGGCACCTTCGACCGCCTTGAGAGTTATCTCCAGGATCTGCAATCCAAGGAAGGCAAATCATGAATCTCGTGAACAGCAAGGACGTCCGGGAAGATCGGCTGGAACTGGTGATCACCCGCATTCTCGATGCGCCGCCCGCGCTCGTCTACAAGGCGTGGACCGAGCCCGAGCATATGGTGCGCTGGATGGGCCCCAAGGGCTTCACCGCGCCTTCGGCGAAGCTGGATGTCCGCGAAGGCGGCCATTACCGCGCCGTGATCCGCTCGCCCGAGGGCAACGACCACTGGTTCCAGGGCGTCTATCGCGAGGTCGTCGAGAACAAGCGCCTCGTCTTCACCTTCGCCTGGGAAGAGGACGGCGAGCGCGGTCAGGAGAACCTGATCACAATCACTTTGGCCGACGAGAACGGCAAGACCCGCATGACCTTCAAGCAGGCTCCCTTCCCCTCCATCGAAGAGCGCGACGGGCATGAAGGCGGCTGGAGCGAGGCCTTCGACAAGCTGGCTGCCTATGTGGTCACAGCGGAGGCCGCCTGAATCTCTTGTTGTAAAGCGTAGTGGAGAGAACCATGATCGATCATGCAGTCGACGCTCGCGATCATTGGACAGCCGCCCGCAAGTCCCTTCGCGCGAAAGAGAAGGAGCTCACCCGCTGGCGCGATAAGATCAACGCCGAGCGCCGCGCACTCCCCTGGGTCAGGATCGACAAGGCCTATCTGTTCGACACGCCACGGGGAAAATGCACATTGGCCGATCTCTTCGGCGGCAAGAGCCAGCTCATCATCAAGCACTTCATGCTGGCGCCCGGCCGGGAAGAGGGTTGCGGCGGCCGCTCCTTCGAGCTCGATCATGTCGGCGGCGCGTTCCGGCATTTCCGTCGTCACGACGTGGCCTTCGCGTCGGTGGCCCGCGCCCCGATCGCCGAGATTGAAGCCTATCGAAAGCGCATGGGCTGGCATTTCCCCTTCGTGTCCTCTTATGGCAGCGATTTCAATTATGATTTCCACGTCTCGTTCACCAGCGACGAGGTTGCCGAAGGCCAGGGTTATTGCAATTGCGAGACGACCGATGTGGGCATCGGGGATCTCTCCGGCCTTAGCGTCTTCTACCGCAGCCCTGAAGGTGAGATCTTCCACACCTATTCGACCTTCGGGCGCGGCGGCGAGGAAGTCCTCTGCGCCTGCATGCTTCTCGACATGACGCCCAAGGGCCGCGATGAGACCGGCCTCCATCACAACCCCGCTGACTGCGCCATGTCGCAAGACCGCTACGCGCTGGACGATCCGGCGCCTTGCTGCCGCCCGATCAGAAAGTGAGTGCCGAAATGCGCATGTCAGGACAGCTGGCCGAGCATGCCGCGCAGATTGCCGTCCTTATGCTCCGCAAGCAGCAGGTCGACCGCCGCATGGGTCTTCGTCCAGATCGGCAGCGCGTCGCTGAGCAATCCACGGCCGGCATCGGTCAGCGTCAGCCGCCGGTTGCGCCGATCCTCCTTGTCGACCGTCACCGTCAGCAGGCCGCGCCGCTCGAGCGGCTTGACGACGGCGGTGAGCGTGGTGCGGTCCATCGCCAGAAAGGCCGCCACCCTTCCCATCGTCGGCGCGTCAGGGCGGTTGAGCGACATCAGCAGCGAGAACTGCCCCTGATTGATGCCGAGCGGCCGCAACGCTTCATCGAAACGCCGCGCCAGCGCCCGCGCCGCTCTTTGCACATGCAGACACAGGCAATGGTCGCGAACGTGAAGAGTTTCTTCGAGAGAAGGTCCCAGCCGAGTTGACATGCATTCATTCTGTTGATATCAACGTATTTGTCAAGAAGATTGAACCGCGCGATCGGGGACGCATCGTCGCATCGATTATGTCCGACGTAATGGCCTGGCGGGCATCAGCCCACTAATCGGGCACGAGGGAGGTTTGTATGCTTGAGACTCCGAAGCCACTGCCGAAGATCGTATCGCGCTCGGAATGGATCTCGGCCCGCAAGGCGTTGCTTGAAAAAGAGAAACAGCAGACGCGCGAGCGTGATGCGCTCAATGAGGCGCGCCGCGCGATGCCCATGGTCCGGATCGACAAGGATTATGTCTTCGAAGGCCCGAACGGCAAGACATCCCTGCTCGATCTCTTCGCCGGCCGCCGCCAGCTGATCGTCTACCATTTCATGTACGATCCCGACTGGGAAAAGGCCTGCTCCGGCTGCACCGGATTCGTCGATGATCTGCCGGTGCTGAAGGGGCTTCACGAGCGCGATACCTCGCTGGCCGTGATCGCCCGCGCCCCCCAGGCGAAGCTCAAGGCCTATGCGCAGCTGATGGGCTGGGACATTCCGCTCTATTCGTCCTATGGCGGCGATTTCAACTACGACTTCCACGCGACCACCGACGAGAAGGTCACGCCCTCTGAATACAACTATCGCCCGCGCGCCGAGCATATCGCCAATAACGAAGCCTGGTTCGCCGATGGCGAGCATCACGGCATCAGCGTCTTCCTGCGCGACGGCGATGAGATCTTCCACACCTATTCGACCTATGCCCGGGGCGTGGAACCCGTCGTCCCACTCCTGCATTACCTCGATCTGACACCGCTCGGACGGCAAGGCGCCTGAAATTTCAAAGACTTCCACAGGGCGGGAAGAATTTTTCGAATTTTTTTCGCCCGCTTGTCGATAAGGCCATGCCTCGCGCGTCGTGGAGGTGGAGCCGGCAAGGCTCCCTCACCGGAACAGGAGATTCAGACCATGCGTTTCATGATCATCGTCAAGGCCAGCAAGGATTCGGAAGCGGGCGTCATGCCCGAGGAAAGCCTCCTCGTCGCCATGGCGGACTATCATGCCGAGCTCGCCAAGGCCGGTGTCCTCCTCGACGCCAACGGACTCCATCCGAGCAGCAAGGGCTTCCGCATCAAATATGAAGGCGGCAATCGCCGTATCGTCGACGGTCCCTTCGCCGAGACCAAGGAGCTCATCGCCGGCTACACCATCATCCAGGTGAAGTCGCGCGCGGAAGCGCTCGAATGGGCGCGACGTTTCCCCAATCCGCATGACGAGGACGGCGAGATCGAAATCCGCCAACTATTCGAGCTTGAGGATTTCACCCAGGGCGAGGCCATCGAGCGCTTCCGAGAGATGGAAGTGGGCGGCGCCCGAAAATAACATTCACGTAGCAAAGGAGTATGAAGATGCAGGTCCAACCCTATCTGTCATTCGAAGGCCGTGCCGAAGAAGCGCTCGATTTCTACGCCAAGGCGATCGGCGCCAAGGTCGGCGTGAAGATGCGCTTCCAGGAAGCGCCGCCGATGGAGCCCATGGAAATGGGCAAGGGCTGCGCCGACATGGGCGCCATGCCGCCCGGCGACAAGATCATGCATTCGGAGTTCAAGGTCGGCGATACGCTGATCATGGCCACCGACGGGATGTGCTCGGGCAAGGCTAACTTCACCGGCATCTCGCTGGCCCTTCAGGCCAAGGACGATGCGGAAGCGAAACGGTTGTTCGACGCCCTGAGCGCCGGCGGCCAGGTTCAACAGCCGCTGATCAAGACCTTCTTCGCCACCAGCTTCGGCATGGTCGCCGACAAGTTCGGTGTGGGCTGGATGGTCGTTGCCGCGGCCACCCCCTGATTGAGAAGGAACAGCAGTATGAAAGTCATGGTGATCGTCAAGGCCAACAAGGACACGGAAGCCGGCATCATGCCGACGACCGAGGAACTTGCCGCGATGGGTAACTACAATGAGGAACTGGTCAAGGCGGGCATCATGCTGGCCGGCGACGGTCTGCATCCGAGTTCCAAGGGCAAGCGGGTGAAATTCACCAAAGTCGAGCCCAAGGTCACGGACGGCCCCTTCGCCGAGACCAAGGAGCTCATCGCCGGCTTCTGGATGTGGCGCGTGAAGTCGATGGACGAAGCCGTCGACTGGGTCAAGCGCTGCCCGATGAGCGACGGCGTCGAGCTCGAGATCCGCCAGGTCTTCGAAGCCGAGGATTTCGGCGAGGCGTTCACGCCCGAGCTTCGCGCGCAGGAGGAACGGCTCATGGCCGAGGCCCACAAGCTCGCCAAATCGTAAACGACAGATCCGCCCGCGGCTCCGGTCGCGGGCGGCACCCTCAAGGCTTTGGTAATGAAGCGAAACTTGCGATATCCAAGCGAAGATGGTCTGATCGGGCATCATGTCCGTGTCCGACACTCATCGCGCGATCGACGCCGTCTGGCGGATCGAGCAGGCGAAGCTCATCGCCGGCCTGACGCGCTTCACCCGCGATATCGGCCAGGCCGAGGAGCTGGCCCAGGAAGCCCTGCTGACCGCACTCGAGCAATGGCCGAAAACGGGCATTCCGGACAGGCCCGGCGCCTGGCTGATGACCGCGGCCAAAAATCGCGCCATCGACAGGATCCGCAAAGCGAAGCTGGCCGACAGCAAGCATGCCGAGATCGGCCGCACTCGCGACGCCGAGCAGGAGGAGGCGCTCGAAGCGCTGGACGCGGCCCTCGACGACACGATCGGCGACGACCTCCTGCGCCTCATTTTCATTTCCTGTCATCCGGTGCTGACCATGGAAGCGCGCACCGCGCTGACCTTGCGTCTCATCGGTGGCCTCACCACCGAGGAAATCGCCCGCGCCTTCCTGCAGACGGAAACGACCATCGCGCAGCGCATCGTGCGCGCCAAGCGCACCCTGGCGGAGAAGCAGGTGCCTTACGAGCTGCCCCATGGCAGCGAGTTGATGGCGCGCCGCGATTCGGTTCTCGGCGTGCTTTATCTCATCTTCAACGAAGGTTATTCGGCGACCAGCGGCGACGACTGGATGCGCCCGCAGCTCTGCGAGGAGGCCTTGCGGCTGGGCCGCATCCTGGCCGGGCTCATGCCGCGAGAATCCGAGGTGCATGGCCTCGTGGCGCTGATGGAGATCCAGGCTTCGCGCCTCGAAGCGCGCAGCGGACCCGATGGCGAGCCGATTCTGCTGCTCGACCAGGACCGGACGCGGTGGGACCAGCTTTTGATCCGTCGCGGCCTCGCCGCGCTGGCGCGCGCCGAAGCGCTGGATCCCACGCTCGGCCGCTACGGCCTCCAGGCGGCGATCGTCGCCTGTCATGCCCGCGCCGCCACGGCGGCCGATACCGACTGGGCGCGGATCGCGGCGCTCTACGACATCATGGCGGCGCGCGAAGCCTCGCCCGTGGTGGAACTCAACCGCGCCGTGGCGCATTCCATGAAGAGCGGACCGCAAGCCGGGCTCGATCTGGTCGATGCGCTTCTGGGCGAGGAACTGCTCAAGAACTATCACCTCTTGCCGAGCGTCAGGGGCGACTTCCTCATGAAGCTCGGACGGCACGCCGAGGCCGAGACGGAGTTCCGCCGCGCCGCGTCGCTGACACAGAATGTCCGCGAACGGTCCTTGCTGCTCAGGCGCGCCGACGCCTGCCGGCAGTCATAACCGACCACCATCCGATCTGAAGGAGACGAACATGGCTTATGTCGATGGATTCCTTTTGGCCGTTCCGAAAAAGAACCTGACCCAATATCGCAAGATGGCGAAGCTCGCCGGCAAGGTCTGGCGCGAGCACGGCGCCACGGGCTATGTCGAATGCGTCGCCGACGACGTGCCGATGGGCAAGCTCACATCTTTCCCGCGCAGCGTGAAGCAGAAGCCCAGCGAGACGGTGATCTTCTCCTGGGTCACCTACAAGTCGCGCGCCGAGCGCAACCGCATCCTCAAGAAGGTGATGGCCGATCCGCGCCTGCAGATGGATTCCAAGAAAATGCCCTTCGACGGCAAGCGCATGATCTATGGCGGCTTCAAGGTTTTTGTCGAAGCCTAAACCAAGAAAGAGAGTTCCCATGCTGACGGGTAAGACCGCCATCATCTATGGCGGTGGAGGTGCTGTGGGCGGCGCGGTGGCGCGCGCTTTCGCGGCGGAAGGTGCGAAGGTCTTCCTGGCCGGGCGCAGTGTCGCCAGGCTCGAAAAGGTGGCTGACGATATTTCCGCCAAAGACGGGGCGGTCGAGATCGCCACGCTTGACGTCATGGACGAGGAAGCGGTCAAGGCCCATGCCGACGATGTGGCGGCGAAGGCCGGCGCGATCGATATCGCGCTCAACGCAGTGGGCCTGTTCCATGTCCAGGGAAAGGGCGTCGCCGACCTCACTCTCGACGACTTCGCCTTTCCGATCACTGCCTATGCGCAGATGAATTTCATCACCGCCAAGGCGGTCGCCTGGCATATGGCGCAGCGGAAATCGGGCGTGATCCTCATGATGTCGACGCCGGGCAGCCGCCTCGCCGGCACCGGCTATCTGGGCTTCGGCACTGCCTGCGCCGCTGTGGAAGGCTTCTCGCGCCTGCTCGCCTGCGAACTGGCGCCGTCCGGCATCCGCGTCATTTGCCTCAGGCCGCATGCCTTGCCGGAAGCGCTGGCGCTCCAATCGCATGCCCGAGCGGTATTCCAACCGGCCGCCGACCAGGCCGGCGTCACCGTCGACGACATGCTGGCGGCACCGGCGGAAACGCTTCTGAAACGTTACCCGACGCTTCACGAAGTGGCGCAGACGGCAGCGTTCATGGCGTCCGACCGGGCCGGCGCGATGACCGGCACCGTCGCCAATCTCACTTGCGGTGCGCTGGTGGATTGATACTGCAACATTGTTCCTGACAATTGCCGGGTGAGCAGCTATCTAGACTGCCCGCTCCCGACGAGCCTACTGGAATCATCGATGATGACGACGACCGAAGCGCCGGCCAAGGCCGGCAACCGCGAATGGATCGGCCTGGCCGTGCTGGCGCTGCCATGCCTCATCTATTCGATGGACCTCACCGTCCTCAATCTGGCGGTTCCGCAATTGAGCGAGGAGCTCAAGCCCTCGGCCTCGCAGCTTCTGTGGATCATCGACATCTACGGCTTCTTCGTCGCCGGCTCGCTCATCATCATGGGCAATCTCGGCGACCGCATCGGCCGGCGCAAGCTGCTGATGATCGGCGCCACCGCCTTCGGTCTGGCCTCGGTCTTCGCCGCTTTCGCCTCCGATGCCGTGACGCTGATCATCGCCCGCGCCATCCTAGGCGTCGCCGGCGCCACTCTGGCGCCCTCGACGCTTTCGCTCATCCGAAACATGTTCCATGACCCGCGCGAGCGCACCACCGCGATCGGCATCTGGGTCGCCGCCTTCTCGGTTGGCGGCGCCATCGGCCCGCTTTTCGGCGGCCTGCTGCTCGAGCACTTCTGGTGGGGATCGGTCTTCCTGGTGAATGTGCCGATCATGATCCTGCTGCTCGCGGTGGCGCCCGTCCTGCTGCCGGAATTCCGCGACGAGACGGCGACACCGCTCGACATTGCCAGCGCCGCCATGTCGCTCGTCGCGGTCCTCGCCCTCATTTACGGCCTCAAGCAGTTCGCCGAATATGGCATGGGCTGGCAGCCCCTCCTGTCGGTGGCGATCGGCGTCGCCGTCGCGCTGGCTTGCGCCAGACGCCAGAAGCAGCTCAGCCACCCGCTGATCGACTTCACGCTCTTCCGCAAGCCCGCCTTCAGCGCCTCGCTCACCGTCTATATGCTGGGCGTGCTGGTCGCTTTCGGCTTCTTCCTGTTCATCTCGCAATATCTCCAGCTCGTTCTCGGCATGCGGCCGCTCGAAGCGAGCTTGTGGATGCTGCCCTCCGGCCTCTCCTTCATATTGGGCTCGATGCTGGCGCCGAAGATCGTGCGCAGTCTGCATCCGGCCTATGTCATGGCCGGCGGCCTCGCCATTGCCGGCCTCGCCTGCCTGCTGCTCACCCAGATCGGCAGCGACTATGGTCTCGCCATCCTGATCGCCGGCTTCATCCTGATGTCCCTGGGTCTCGCCCCCGCATTCACCCTCACCACAGATCTGGTGGTGAACGCCGCGCCGCCCGAACGCGCCGGCGCTGCGGCGGCGATCTCGGAGACGAGCGCCGAATTCGGCGGCGCGCTCGGCATCGCCATCCTCGGCAGCGTCATGACGGCGATCTATCGGGGCGCCATGAGCAAGGCGACCCCCGCCGACCTGCCGCACGAGGCGGCGGAAGCGGCGCAAGGCACGCTCGGCGGCGCCGTGGCTGTGGCGGCCGAGCTGCCGGCGGAAACGGGCGCTCTCATCCTCGCCGCGGCGCGCACGGCTTTCACCGATGCGCTGGTGATCACGGCGGTGATCTGCACCGTGATCGCGCTTACCGCCGCCTTGCTCGCGGCTTTCATGCTGCGCCGGGTGGAGCCCGCCGCGCATCATAACTAGGCCCGCTTTTGCGACTTCTGCCGGGCGACCACCTCTTCATAGGCCGCCTGCAGCCGCTGGAAGACCGGAACATAGCCGCGCGGCGCCTTCAACGGGACGCCCAGATGGCGCTCGCGCAGCTCTTTCATGAAGTCGGCCCATAATTCGGGTCCGCCCTCATCGAGAAGCTGCGCCCTTATGGCGAGCTCTTCGCTCACCGGCATGTGCTTGCGGCCCCAGACCGCCATCTGCGCCAGCACCGGCAGGAGCTGGATACCTTTTTCGGTGAGGCTGTAGAGCGCCTTCTGCTTGTGGCTCGGGTCGTCCGCCTTGCTGAGCACGCCCTCTTCGACCAGCCGCTTCAGCCGGTCGGCAAGGATGTTCGACGCGATGCCTTCCATCGACTGGGTGAGCAATTCGCGGAAATGCCGCTTATTGCCGAAGATGATGTCGCGGATGATCAGCAGGCTCCATTTGTCTCCCATTACTTCGAGGGTGAGATTGATGGGGCAGGCCGACCGGTGCTCAGCGCTCATAAAATATCTCCAAAAAAACTGGTTGCATTATCTCACCAGTTCACATACTGTGCAACCAGTTGCTTTTTACAACTAGTTAACAGGGGAATATCTGCATGAACCGCACCGTCGAACCCGCCACCTTCACCCTCGAGCGCAACTTTTACCTGCCTCCGGCCCGGGTCTTCCAGGCCTTCACCGATATCGACATCAAACGCCGCTGGTTCGCCGAGGGCGAGGGCTGGACCACCGACAGCTACACGCTCGATGTCCACGAAGGCGGCCGCGAGGAAGGCACCTTCCGTTTTGAGGGCGGCGCGCCCATCCGCAATGAAACGATCTATCTCGATGTTGTGCCGGACAAACGCCTCGTCCTGTCCTATTGCATGATCATCGACGGCAGGCGGGTTTCGGCCTCGCTTGCGACGATCGAATTCCTGCCCCACGAACAGGGCACAAAGCTCATCTACACCGAGCAGGCGTCGTTCCTCGACGGCGCCGACACCTGCAAAAGCCGCGAGGAAGGCTG
Organism: Pseudomonadota bacterium; assembly: GCA_049323275.1. Classification (GTDB taxonomy): domain Bacteria; phylum Pseudomonadota; class Alphaproteobacteria; order Rhizobiales; family Aestuariivirgaceae; genus Taklimakanibacter. The sequence continues at coordinate 33,947 of JBMOOM010000084.1, read as the reverse complement.
CAGCTATCTGCTCGACACGCTCGGCCGCGTGCTCGCGCAGCAGTGATCACCCCAAAATTTCAAAGGAGGAAGACATGAAGCTCTATTCGGCTCCCGGCCCCAATTCCTATCGTGTCCGCATCTTCATGGCCGAGAAAGGCATCGAGCTGCCGATCATCCCGATCGACTACGGCACGCGCCAGCACAAATCGCCGGAATTCCTCAAGCTCAACTCGCTGGGGCAGGTGCCGGTTCTTCAGCTCGACGACGGCGACGTCGTCACTGAAAGTGTCGCCATCTGCCGCCTTCTGGAAGCCCTGCATCCAACGCCTTCCCTGTTCGGGGCCGACGCCAAGAGCCAGGGCAAGATCGAGATGTGGACCCGGCGCATGGAACAGGAAGTGTTCGGCACCATCGGCAATGTCGCCCTCCATACCGACGAGTTCTTCAAGGAACGCGTCACCCAGGTTCCGGAATTCGCTGCGGCGCAGCGCCAGGCCATTCCATCGAAATGGGCATGGCTCGACCGCGAGATGAGCGACGGCCGCCCTTATCTTGCCGGGGATGAGTTCTCGATGGCCGATATCATCGGCATGACCACTTTGTGGTTATGCGAGGTCTTCGACTATGAAGTCCCCGCGGACCTTTCCTACGTGCAGCGCTGGAACAAGAGTCTGCGTGAACGCCCGAGCTGGAACGCCTGAGGCCTATTCCTGCGGCGTCGCGGCAAGGTGGCGGATGATGGCGGAGAAGTCCTTCTCGCCGCCCCCGGCCGCATTGAATTCGCGATAAAGCTGCTCGGCATGGGCGCCGAGCGGCGTCGCCGCTCCAGAGGCGCGGGCCGCCTGCTGCGCCAGCGCCAGGTCTTTCAGCATCAGGGCGGCGGCGAAACCGGGCTTGTAGTCATTGTCGGCGGGCGATGCGGGTCCGATACCCGGCACCGGGCAATAGCTGGTGAGCGACCAGCATTGGCCGGACGCGGCCGAAGCCACGTCATAAAGCGCCTGGGCCTCGAGGCCGAGCTTCTCCGCCAGGACGAAGGCCTCCGACACCGCGATCATCGATATGCCGAGGATCATGTTGTTGCAGATCTTGGCCGCCTGCCCCGCGCCGGCGCCGCCGCAATGGACGATCCGCTTGCCCATCGCCGCCAGCACTTGATTGCCGCGCTCGAAAGCCTCGGTTTCGCCACCGGCCATGAAAGTGAGCGTCGCCGCCGCGGCGCCCGCGGTGCCGCCCGACACCGGCGCGTCGAGGCTCTGCATGCCGGCGCCCTTCGCCATCGCATGCGCCTCACGGGCGCTCGCGACATCGATGGTCGAGCAGTCGATGAACAATGCGCCGCGCGGCGCCGGCAGCAGGATGGACCGGTAGAGATCGAGCACATGCTGGCCCGCCGGCACCATGGTGATGACGACATCGGCGTCCTTCACCGCGGTAACCGCGCTTCGGGCCGCCACCACGCCCTGCTCCGCCGCCTGGTCGAGATTGGCCGCGACGATATCGAAGCCCTTCACCGCAAAGCCTTTGGCGGCGAGGTTGGCCGCCATGGGCCCACCCATATTGCCGAGACCGATGAACGCAATACGCATGGCGGTTCTCCTTACACGAGCGCCAGTTCGTTATCGCCGATCGGCGCGAACAGGGCTTCGGCATCCTGCAATGATATATCGGCGAGCCGGGCCGGACGCCACTTGGGCAAGCCGTCCTTGTCGACGATCAGCGCCCGCACGCCCTCGCGGAAATCATGCAGATCGACGGCGCGATAGGCGTAGCGGTATTCATGATCAAGCGCCTGCTCGACGGTGGTGAAATGTCGGGCCTGCCGCACCGACACATGCGCCGCCGCCAGCGCGGTCGGCGAATGCGCCGCGATCTTCCTGAGCGCGTCCTGCTCCCACGGCTCCGCCAGCTCTTCCAGACGACGAACCGCTTCCTGGATCGTCGCCGCGCCAAAGGCGCGATCGATACGGGCCTGCCGGGCGGCGAGATCGCTCAGGCCCGAATAGATGGCGACCGCCCCCACCGCCTCGTCGGCGGAACGCCCCTCGCACAGAAGCGCCACAAGTTTCGCCCGGTCGCCCCCCGAAATCAGCGTGTCGGCGAAACCGGCATAGATCGCGTCCGCCGCGGTCATCCGGAAGGCGGTGGCCGCCATATATTCGCCGACATGACCGGGCGCCCGCGCCAGCAGCAGAGAGCCGCCGACATCGGGCGTGAAGCCGATCGCCGTTTCCGGCATGCCGACCACCGAGCGTTCGGTGACGATGCGGTGCGAGCCATGCCCCGACAGGCCCACACCGCCGCCCAGGCAGAAACCGTCCATGATCGCCACATAGGGTTTGGGATAGCGCGCGATCATGGCATTGAGCTGGTACTCCTCGCGCCAGAACTGGCGCGCCGCGTCGGGTGCGGTCGGAATCATCTCATAGACGGCGCGGATATCGCCGCCGGCGCAGAAGGCGCGTTCGCCCTCGCCATCGATGACGACATGCTTGACCCTGTCGTCGTCCCGCCACTCGATCAGCGCCGCCGTGATGGCGCGCACCATCGGATGGTTGAGGGCGTTGAGCGCCCTGGGCCGGTTGAGGGTGATGCGTCCGGCGGCGCCGTCGACGCGGGCAAGGATATCGCTGGTCATCTTCGGCTATTCACCGTCCAGCATGTCGCGCGCAACGATAAGCCGCATGATCTCATTGGTGCCCTCGAGAATTTGATGGACGCGCAGGTCGCGCACGATCTTTTCGATGCCGAAATCGGCGAGATAGCCATAGCCGCCATGGATCTGCAAGGCTTCATTGGCGACACGAAAGCCCGTGTCGGTGACGAAACGCTTGGCCATGGCGCAGAATTTGCGCGCGTCGGGCGTATTGGCGCTGAGTTTCCAGGCGGCATGATAGAGTAAGACGCGCGCCGCCTGCAATTCCGTCTCCATGTCGGCGATTTTGAACTGCAGCGCCTGAAATTGCGCCAGATTGCGGCCGAAGGCCTTGCGCTCCTTCATATAGGCGAGCGCCTTGTCGAGGGCGGATTGGGCGGCGCCCAGGCTGCAGGCAGCGATATTGAGCCTGCCGCCATTGAGCCCGTTCATGGCTATCGAGAACCCCTGGCCCTCGGCGCCGATCAGATGGGTCGCCGGCACGCGGGCCTGATCGAGATTGACCATGGCGGTCGCCTGGGCGTGCCAGCCCATCTTTCTTTCATTGGCGCCGAAGCTCAGGCCATCGGTGTCCTTCTCGACCAGGATGCAGGAAATGCCCTTGGGCCCTTCCTCGCCGGTACGGCACATCACGAGATAGACATCCGAATAGCCGCCGCCCGAAATAAAGGCCTTCGAGCCGGTGAGACGGTAATGGCTGTTGCCGTCCTTGACCGCCTTGGTCTTGAGCGCCGCCGCATCCGAGCCCGAGCCGGGCTCGGTCAGGCAATAGCTCGCCACCTGATCCATGGCGCAGAGCTTCGGCAGCCAGGCCTGACGCTGCTCCGCCGTGCCGTAGCTGTCGATCATCCAGGCGCACATATTGTGGATGGAGAGGAAGCTCGCCACCACCGGGTCGGCATAGGAAAGCTCTTCGAAGATGAGCACCGACTCGACCCGCGACAGGCCGGAGCCGCCGTTCTCTTCCGCGACGGTGATCGCCGCGAGTCCCAGCTCCGCCGCTTCCTTGAGGATCCGGCGCGGAATGGTCTTCTCACTTTCCCATTGCGCAGCGTAAGGAGCGATCTTCTCAGCCGCGAAAGCTCGCACCATGTCCCTGATTTGGGTCTGGTCGTCGGTAAGCGAGAAATCCATTGTACGGCCCTTAGTGGCTCAGCCTATCTATGGATAAGAGCCGATACTAAATCCAGCAGCTTTTAGCCGTCCTTCGACATCTTTGCGATAGGCCATGATGTCGGACGGCGCTTTGGCGCGCAGAGCGGCGATCTCCGTGGCGTCAAAACGCTTCCACTGGTCGGGGGTGCTGGGGCCGCCGAAAACTTCGACGATCCAGTTGAGCAAGGCCGCGGTGTCCTTGGCGTCGAGACCGGAATTGACGATCCCCGGGACATTCGCGAGATAGAGCCGTGTTTCTTCACTGCGCGCGAAATGGCCGACGACATCCCTGAGCGGCGGCACCCGGCCGAGCGGCGGGCTCACCCCTTCGGCGGTATGGCAGCCGGTGCAATGCAGCGCATAATTGTAATTGGGCTGCTCCGCCAAGGCCGCCGGGGCCAGCATCAAAGTCAGGACAAGGATCAGCGCGCCCCGCACCGTCACTCTCCGAATTTCGCCCGCATGTCGCGCAGCTTCTGATGGTCGATCTCGCTCTTGCGCGCCGTTGCGACGTCGCCGGAGGTGATCGGCTGGCCCTTGATGCCATTCAGGTCGCTCTCGACATAGTTGGCCAGGGCCGCGACCTGCTCATCGTCGAAATCGCCACGCGGCGGCATGGCGCTGACGAAGAGCTGTCCTTTCACCTTGATCGGCCCGCTCAGCCCGTGGATGACGACGAGCGCGGGATAGAGACGCTCGACTTCCGCCGCCTTCTTCAGCGTATCGGACACGAGCGGCGGCGCAAGTCCCGGCGTGCCGACACCGCCGGCCTGATGGCAGGCGACGCAGTTTTCGGCAAAGAGGGCGGCGCCATCCGCGGCAAGCGCCGCGCCGGGCATGGCGGCCAGGAGGCCGACGACGACAGCGAGGCGCACACGCATCAGCCTTGACCGATCACCACCGCGACGGTGCAGTGATAGAGATTGCGGGTATTGGCCATGCACCAGTTGATGTCGTTATGGATGCCCATCCGATAGCCCGGGCGCTCCCGCAGATTGTAGTTGCAGAGGCAGTTGCCGCACGAAACCTGGCCGCAGCAGTCATTGTAGCTGATGAGATAGGCCTTGTTGTCCTTGGGATTCTGGCAGGTGCCGACCCAGGTGACCTTGGAGGGTTCCGCATTGGGCGGACAGCTCGACAGCGAGCCGCCGCAGCAGGTGCACAGAAAGCCGTCCAGCGCGCAATAGCGCCAGTATTCGCAGGTCTCGTCGCCTTCATCGCGCGGGCTCGCGGCTTGCGCCGTGCCGCCTGAACGATCGAACGGCAGCATCGGCAGGATGGCGCTGCCGGCAACGGCGGTTCCGAGCGCCGACAGCACGCTGCGCCGTCCGATGCGCTGCGCGCCGAGGCGCGTCGCCGCTTCGCTCAGGCGGTCGAAGCCATATATCAGTCCTTGCAAAGACTTGATCATGCGGAACCCTCCTCAAGCTTCCTTGACCTGGTCCAGATAGCTCTGGATCGAGGCAACACCCATTTCCTTCGCGTTGAACAGGCTTTCCAGCTGCTCACGATTGTTGATGAGACCCTTGGCGCGCACCGTGCCTTCGCCATCGAGCATCACGCCATAGGGAAGCCGGCTGACCCGATAGGCCATGCCGAGATCGCTCGACAACACGTAGGGAAAGCCGTCGAGCTTGTGGCCGGTGATGAAGGCCTGGTGCTTCGGCGCCTCACCGTCGCTGGCGAGCACGATATCGAGCCAGCCTTTCTCCGCCTTCTGCGCCGATTTGAGCACCGGCAGCAGCTTCTTGCAGACCGGGCAGGTCGGCGACAGGAAGAAAATGAGCGTCGAGCGGCCTGTCGCGTCGCCCACCGGCACAGACCGCCCCGAGCCCAGCGCCTGCAGCGAGAATTTGGGCGAGGCCTCGCCGATCTTGGGACCTGAATCGGTGATGAGCGCGCCCATCGGCGCCACTCTTTCGAACAGGATTCCGATCTGGCGGCCGAGGGCGATCACCACGATGCCGAGGGCGATCACCACGGCCCAGAGCAGGATTAGGGCGATCGTGAAGACGTCCATGGCTACCCCTTGCCTCTGCTGTTGCGAATATACTGGCGATGCGCGTCATTGGCGGCCGCCTGCTCGACCGCAAGGATCAGCAGCCACAAGGTGATCACCGAAAGGCCGAGAACCGCCGCATCGGTGAAGGAGATGCCGCGCTCCGCCGGCGTCGCGAGGGCGAGCAGGCCGATACCGACCAGGACCACGTTGCGCGCCACCAGGAACCAGGAGAGCCCCTGACCCGAGCCGCCGCAGCCGCAATCGATCATATAGCGGCCGCGCAGCAGATTGGTGGCGATGGCGGCGCCATAGACGGCAAGAAGCAGGATCGCGGCGATCGCGGCCGCCGGCCGCGCCGCCGGAATGACGAGCCCGATGACGATGGCGGCCTCGGCGAGAACCAGAATGAGCGCCGTCGGCGCCACCAGGCTCTGCGGCAGGATCTCGTAGTCCGCGAGGTAGGTCTTGAAGAGCGCGAAATCGGCAAGCTTATGCCAGATCGCCCGCACGAAGACGGCGATGAGGACGCCTGAGCCGATGAGGACGACCAGCGGGTCGAGCATCGTCATTTCTGCGTCTCGAGCTGGAGCGGGGCCGCGCCCCCTTTCGCCTCGCCCGCGGCCGTCAGCTGATAGCCCTTGGCGGCGTCCGTCGTATAGCGCACGACCTTCAGACCGAGGCCGTCGATTGTGTAGACCACCGGCTCGTCGGTCTGGCCGAGCCCCACCGATATGGCGGTGGTCACCGGCGAACGCGACAGAAGCTTCTTTTTGTGCAGGTCATAGGCCCAGAGTTCTTCGGCCGGATTCTTGTGCGAACCTTCGGCCCCGCCCTTGTGCATCAGCACGAAAAGCACACCGGTCTTCTGGTGATAGGCGCTCACCTGATAACCTCCCGGCCGCCAGTCGCCCTCGACGCCTTCGGTCATGGCGATCTTCTCGACGAGCTTGGCTTTATCGCCCTCCTGGTCGACGATATAGATGTTCCCGCCGAAAGACATGTAGACCCAGTTCTTGCCATCGCGCTCGCCATGGATGAAGAGCGCATCCTTGTCGGCGTCGAAGATCGGCTCGGACGTGGTGCGCTCGGCGCCCGAGCCGTCCTTCGTGAGCTTGTAGCTGCCGAATGTCCCATCGCCGCACATGGTGCCGAAGCGCATGCTGTCGTCGGCGGCGGGATAGATGCCGTAGCAACCGGCATTGGGAACCTCGGCAGTCTGCTTCTTGGCTTCGAGGTCGACAATGCTGATCGACGTCGCGGGCGTGGCGCCCTGCACGAATATCCAGCGATGATCCGCCGAGCCCTGCAACAGCGGGCGGTAGTTCAACGCCTCGGCGCGCGTTGTCGAGATCGGAATCTCGCCTTTGAAGGCGAGCGTGCTGGAATCGTATGTCTCGAGCCAGTCGGTGCGCTTGCCGCGGGTGATCTTCTCGATATAGGTCGTGGCCACGTAGAAGACATCCTGATCGGACGGTACATAGATCTGGCCCAGGAAGCCGGTACCGGTCATGCCGAGCAGTTTCATGGATGTCGCGTCGAGAACGCGCACCCGCCCGTCGACGATATGCTCGATCGCCAGGTCGGTGACGAAGAGCTTCTCGGTGCCGGGTGGAATGGTCTCGACGGTCAGCTGTTCGGGCTGGAGCGGCTCCTGCGCGGCGAGCGCAGCGGGAAGGAGCGCGCTGAGGGCGCTGGCGAAGAATAGAGTGCGGAGTGTGGACACGGATTTCCTCTCCCTCTTCTGCTGAACGATCTGGCGTCGACCGCTCTATTTCGCTTACTATCCTGCAAGCGAAATGCGAGTTCAATTACTACCTTTGGTCGGGCGCGCATGGCTTTTGCTGAGCGGGGCATGGGGCAGGCCATGCGTCATGGTGGATATGCCGGGCTCGGCGCGACCGCGGCCGCCCTGGCTTTCCTCGCCTATCTCCCGACGGACCCTTTATGGTGGCTGGTCCGCCTGCCCGGCCTCCTGGCCTTCTTTCTCGCCCCGTTGACCCTTTTCCTGCCGCCCTCGCCCGCCGGGCTGCGCCTGCATCGGCTGGTCGGCTCGCTCGCCATCATTTCGGTGAGCGCCCATATCCTGCTGTTTGCGGCGATCGAGCCCTCTTTCTGGCGCTGGCTGACGCCGGCGATCCCGATCGAAATCATCCTCGGGATCATCGCGGCCTTCTGCCTCTTCGCGACATTGTGGGTGCAGCGCTCGCGCAATCTGCGCGCCGGCATGGGGCCGCCGCGAACGCTGCTCGTGCACCGCATCGCGGGCTTCACGGTCTGCGTCGCCGGCCTCGGCCATGTCGTTCTGATCGCCGGCACCTCGACCAGCCTCATTCTTCTCGCCATCCTCGGCATGGCGCTGACCGTCGGCTTTGCGCTCACCAGGGAGCGGCGGCTGCTGCCGATCGTCGCCATCCCGGTCGTCCTGTCGGGCCTGGCCGGGCTTTGGGCCGGCCCCGTCGCGCAGATGCGGCTCGCCGGCCTGCGCTCATCGCCGGTTGACCACGCGGGCTTCGACCATGCCGACCACACCGGCTTCACCTGCATATCCTGCCACCACAATTACACCGACAAGACCGGCTCGGAGATCTGCATCACCTGTCATAAGCGGATATCGCTCAGCGAGACCCTGCGCATCGACCGGATGTTCCACGCCTTTTGTACCGACTGCCATCGCCGCGAGCGCGCGGCCGGCAGCAAATCCGGGCCGATCGATCATTGCACCGGCTGTCACGGCAGTTCGTGAGCGCGCTCAGGCCGGCGCGGCGAAGCGCAGGAGCTCCTGGCCTTCCCGGATCTGGTCGCCCGCCTTGCAGCCGACATTCTCGATCTTGCCGGCATGGCCGGCTTTCAGCACATGCTCCATCTTCATGGCTTCCAGCACGATGAGCGGCGCCCCTTTCTCGACCGACGCGCCCGGCCCCACATGGACGGCGATGATCCGTCCGGGCATCGGAGCCGTGATCTTGAGCGCCGCCGCTTCACCACCTTCCTCCGCCGTGGCGATCGGCGCCTGTCTCAGCCGGTAGCTCACTCCGTTGAGGAAAAGCGTGATGTCATCGCCTGATGTGGCGAAGCCCGCCGCAATCCTTCGGTCACCGACATCGGCAATGAGGCGGCCACCGGCCGAAAGTCTCGCCGTCACCGGCACCGCCGTCTTCTTGAAGTGGAAGACGAAGCCATCCCGGGCATAGTCGAAGACGATTTTATGAGTTGCCTGGCCGCCGCTCACATCGACGAGGCTCAGATGATCCTGGCCGCCACCATAGTGCCGCCAGCCGTCATGCTGGGCCCAAGGGTCGTCGGCGGCCGGGGAGCGGCTGCTCAGCAGGACCCCGGTCGCGGCGAGCATCAGCACCTCGTCGCCCGCCGGCGGCACGCTGGGCAGAAGCGCCGCCTCGTGCCGGCCGATGAAGCCGGTATCGATCTCGGCCTTCGCAAAGGCCTTGTTCACGGCGAGCCGCATGAGGAAGGCGGTATTGGTGACGACGCCGGCGATCTCGGTCTCCGCCAAGGCCCGGCGCAATTGCGCCAGCGCGGCCTCGCGGTCGCGATCCCAGACGATGAGCTTGGCGATCATCGGATCGTAAGAGGTGCTGATCGTCTTGCCTTCGGTGATGCCGGTATCGACCCGCACATGCGCATTTTCAGCCGGGAAGCGCAGATGGCTGATGCGCCCGGTCTGCGGCAGGAATTCGCGGTCGGGATCCTCGGCATAGAGACGGACTTCGAGCGCATGGCCAGTGAGGACCAGTTGGTCCTGCGCGAGCGGCAGCTTTTCTCCGGACGCGACGCGCAGCTGCCATTCGACGAGATCGAGCCCGGTGATGAACTCGGTCACCGGATGCTCGACCTGGAGGCGCGTATTCATCTCCATGAAATAGAAGGAGCCATCCTCGTCGAGCAGGAATTCGACCGTGCCGGCGCCGGCATAGCCGATCGACTTGGCGGCCGTCACCGCCGCTTCGCCCATGCGCTGGCGCAGCGCCTTGGTCATGCCGGGCGCCGGCGCCTCCTCGATCACCTTCTGGTGCCGGCGCTGGATCGAGCAGTCGCGCTCGAACAGATAGACGCAGCTGCCGCGGGTGTCGGCGAAGACCTGGATCTCCACATGGCGGGGCCGGGTCAGATACTTTTCGATGAGTACGCGATCGTCGCTGAAGGAATTCAACGCCTCGCGCTTGGCTGAGGCGAGCTGGTCGCGGAACTCGGCCTTGTTCTGGGCCACCTTCATGCCCTTGCCGCCGCCGCCGGCGGAGGCCTTGATCAGCACCGGATAGCCGATCTGGTCGGCGGCCGTTTCGAGCGTCGCCAGGTCCTGATCTTCATCATGGTAGCCGGGCACCAGCGGCACGCCCGCTTCGGCCATCAGCGCCTTGGCCTCGCTCTTGCCGCCCATCGCGCGGATGGCGGACGCCGGCGGTCCGACAAAGGCGATCTTCGCCTCGGCGCAGGCATCGGCGAAATTCGCATTCTCGGAAAGGAAGCCGTAGCCCGGATGAATGGACTCGGCGCCCGTCTTCTTCGCTGCGGCGATGACCGCATCGATCTTGAGATAGCTGTCGCGCGCCAAAGGTCCGCCGAGACGCACCGCCTCGTCGGCCATGGCGACATGCAGCGCATCGGCATCGGCATCCGAATAGACCGCAATGGTGCGCAGGCCCAGGCGCTTCGCCGTCCTGATCACCCGGCAGGCGATCTCGCCGCGATTGGCTATGAGAACTGACTTCAGCATGATGAGGATCGCTCGCAATAACCCTCTCCCCGCTTCAGCGGGGAGAGGGGAGGGCCCCGCCGCGAAGCGGTGGGAGGGGTGAGGGGCCTGTCAGACACAACCCGTAGGCCCCTCACCCTTCCCATTGCTGCGCAATGGGCCCCTACCCTCTCCCCGCTGAAGCGGGGCGAGGGTATTTCGGCAATCGCTGTGTTGATAAACCGCATCTTTCACATCCTGAAAATGCCGAAGCGGGTTTCGGGGATCGGGGCATTGAGAGAAGCCGAGAGGCTCAAGGCGACGACCCGGCGCGTCTCGGCCGGATCGATGACGCCGTCATCCCACAGGCGCGCCGACGCGTAATAGGGATGGCCCTGATGCTCATATTGCTCGCGGATCGGCGCCTTGAAGGCCTCCTCGTCCTCGGCGCTCCAGCTTTCGCCCTTGGTGGCGAAGCCGTCGCGCTTGACCGTGGCGAGCACATTGGCCGCCTGCTCGCCGCCCATCACCGAGATGCGCGCATTGGGCCACATCCACAGGAAACGCGGCGAATAGGCCCGGCCGCACATGCCGTAATTGCCGGCGCCGAAGCTGCCGCCGATGATCACCGTGATCTTCGGCACCTGTGCCGTCGCCACCGCCGTGACCAGCTTGGCGCCATGTTTGGCGATACCCTCATTCTCGTATTTGCGCCCGACCATGAAGCCGGTGATGTTCTGCAGGAAGAGCAGCGGGATGCGCTGCTGGCAGCAGATCTCGATGAAATGCGCGCCCTTCACCGCCGATTCCGAGAATAATATGCCGTCATTGGCGAGAATGCCGACCGGCATGCCGGCGATATGGGCGAAGCCGCAGACCAGGGTCTTGCCATAGAGCGCCTTGAACTCGTCCAAGGCGCTGTCATCGACGATGCGGGCGATCACCTCGCGCACATCGAAAGGCTCGCGCGAGGTCGGCGGCATGACGCCATAGAGCTCGGCCGGATCATACTGCGGCGGCCTCGCCTCGCGCAGGACGAGATCGCCTTGCTTGCGGATCTGCAGATTGGCGACGGCGCGCCGGGCGAGCAGAAGCGCATGCTCGTCATTCTGCGCCAGATGATCGGCGACGCCCGAAAGACGCGTATGGACATCGGCGCCCCCCAGATCCTCGGCGCTCACCACTTCGCCGGTGGCGGCCTTCACCAAAGGCGGTCCGCCGAGGAAGATCGTGCCCTGCTCGCGCACGATGATGCTCTGATCCGCCATGGCCGGAACATAGGCGCCGCCCGCCGTGCAGGAGCCCATCACCACCGCGACCTGATGGATGCCCTTGGCCGACATATTGGCCTGGTTGAAGAAGATGCGGCCGAAATGATCGCGGTCGGGAAACACCTCGTCCTGGTTGGGCAGGTTGGCGCCGCCCGAATCGACCAGATAGACGCAGGTCAGCCGGTTCTGCTCGGCGATCTCCTGGGCGCGCAGGTGCTTCTTCACGGTGAGCGGATAATAGGTGCCGCCCTTCACCGTCGCGTCGTTGCACACGATCATGCATTCGCGGCCCGAGACCCGGCCGATGCCGGCGATGAGGCCGGCGGACGGCACCTCGCCATGATACATCTTATGCGCCGCGAGATGGCCGATCTCGAGAAAGGGCGAGCCGCGGTCGAGAAGGCGCAGAACGCGCTCGCGCGGCAGAAGCTTGCCGCGGGCCTCATGCTTGTCGCGCGACGCCTTGGGCCCGCCCTGCATGATATGGCCCGACACCTTGCGCAGGTCCTCGACGAGGCCCTGCATATGCTCGGCATTGCGCCGGAACTTGTCGGAGCCGGGATCGATATCGCTTTTGAGGTGGGTCATGGGGAGCGGACTCGCGCTTTGCCCTCGCCCCGCGAAGCGGGGAGAGGGAGGGTCCCATTGCGCAGCAATGGGAGGGTGAGGGGCCTCTGGGACGGATGCGGAATTGCCTGCAAGAGGCCCCTCACCCTTCCCGCCGCTTTGCGGCGGGCCCCTGCCCTCTCCCCTCTCTGAGGGGCGAGGGTGACGTGCGCCCTTGGCAACATCGGCATGTCCTCTAGACCGACTTCTCGAACAATTCGCGTCCGATCAGCATGCGGCGGATTTCGCTGGTGCCGGCGCCGATCTCATAGAGCTTGGCGTCGCGCAGCAGCCGTCCGGTCGGGAAGTCGTTGATATAGCCGTTGCCGCCCAGAAGCTGGATGGCGTCGAGCGCCACCTGCGTCGCTTTCTCGGCGGCGAACAGGATAGCCCCCGCCGCGTCCTCGCGGGTGACGCGGCCCTGATCGCAGGCCTTGCACACCGTATAGACATAGGAGCGCGCGGCGTTCATCAGCACATACATGTCGGCGAGCTTGCCCTGCACCAGCTGAAACGTGCCGATCGGCTGGCCGAACTGCTTGCGGTCATGCACATAGGGCAGCACGACGTCGAGCGCGGTGCGCATGATGCCGACGGCGCCGGCGGCCAGCACCGCGCGCTCGTAGTCGAGCCCCGACATCAGGACGCGCACGCCCTTGTTGACCTCGCCGACGACATTCTCCTCCGGCACCTCGCAGTCCTCGAAGATGAGCTCGCCGGTATCGGAGCCGCGCATGCCGAGCTTGTCGAGCTTCTGCGCGGTGCGGAATCCCTTGAAGCCCTTCTCGATGAGGAAGCTGGTGATGCCCTTGGCCCCGGCGGCGGGATCTGTCTTGGCATATACGAACAGCGTATCGGCGATGGGACCATTGGTGATCCACATCTTGTTGCCGTTGAGGATGTATTTCGAGCCTTTCTTCTCGGCCCGGGTGCGCATCGAGACCACGTCCGAGCCCGAGCCCGGCTCGGACATCGCGAGCGCGCCCACATGCTCGCCCGAAATGAGCTTCGGCAGATAGCGCCGCTTCTGCTCCTCCGTGCCGTTGCGGCGGATCTGGTTGATGCACAGATTGGAATGGGCGCCATAGGACAAGGCGACCGAGGCCGAGGCGCGGCTCACTTCCTCTACGGCCACCGCATGGTCGAGATAGCCGAGGCCGAGACCGCCGAACTCCTCCTCGACGGTGATGCCATGGAGACCGAGCTCGCCCAGCCTCGGCCACAGATCGCGCGGAAACTCGTTGTTCTTGTCGATCTCGGCCGCCCTGGGCGCGATCTCCGCCTGCGCGAAGGTCGAGACCGTGTCGCGGATCATCTCGGCGGTTTCGCCGAGATCGAAATCGAGGCCGAAATTGCTCTGTGCCATGCCTCACTCAACTCCCATCATGCCGTCTTGTCCTCCTCGAGGCCGAGTTCCCGGCGCGCCTCTTCGCGCATCAGATACTTCTGGATCTTGCCGGTCACCGTCATCGGGAAGGCGTCGACGAATTTCACATAGCGCGGGATCTTGTAGTGGGCGATCTGACCCTGGCAGAAGCCGCGTATCTCCTCATCCGTGCATTCCACGCCCGTCTTGAGCCTGATCCAGGCGCAGAGCTCCTCGCCATATTTCCGGTCGGGCACGCCGATCACCTGGACGTCCTGCACCTTCGGATGCTTGTAGAGGAACTCCTCGATCTCGCGCGGATAGATATTCTCGCCGCCGCGGATCACCATGTCCTTGATGCGCCCGACGATGTTGCAGTAGCCCTCCTCGTCGAGCGTCGCGAGATCGCCGGTATGCATCCAGCGCGCCGCATCGATCGCCTCGTCGGTCTTCTCGGCATCGTCCCAGTAGCCGCGCATGACCGAATAGCCGCGCGTGCACAATTCGCCCGCCTCACCCGGCGGGACGATGCGGCCGTCGGCATCGACGATCTTGACCTCGACATGCGGATGGATGCGCCCGACCGAACCGACACGCTTTTCGAGCGGGTCGGCGGGCGAGGTCTGGAAGCTCACCGGGCTCGTCTCCGTCATGCCGTAGCAGATGGTGACGTCCTCCATGTGCATCTCGTTCACCACCCGCTTCATCACCTCGATCGGACAGGGCGAGCCCGCCATGATCCCGGTGCGCAAGGATGAAAGATCGAATTTCTTGAAATCGGCATGGCCCAGCTCGGCGATGAACATGGTCGGCACGCCATAGAGCCCGGTGCATCTCTCCGCCGCGACCGTCTCCAGCACCGCCAACGGATCGAAGCCCTCGCCCGGGTAGACCATGGCCGAGCCATGGGTGATGCAGGCGAGATTGCCCAGCACCATGCCGAAGCAATGATAGAGCGGCACCGGGATGCAGATACGGTCCTTCTCGGTGAGCTTCATCGTCTCGCCGATGAAAAAGCCGTTATTGAGGATATTGTGATGCGTGAGCGTGGCGCCCTTGGGATAGCCGGTGGTGCCGCTGGTGAACTGGATATTGATCGGCTCGTCGAATTGCAGACGGCGGCCAAGCTCCGAGAGACGCTGATGGTGCTCGGGCGCCGCGCGGCCCGGCACATCGTCGAAGCCCAGCATGCCGGGCGCCGCCCCGCCGATCCGGATTATGGTCTCGAGATGCGGCAGCCGTCCGTCGGCCAGAAGCTGATTGAGCATGCCGACATAGTCGCTGGTCTTGAACTGGCTCGCAGTGACGAGCGCCTTGCAGGCGACCTTGTTGAGCGCATAGTCGGCCTCGGCGAGCCGATAGGCCGGATTGATATTGACGAGGATCAGCCCGGCCTTGGCGGTGGCGAGCTGTGTGATCACCCATTCGGCATTATTGGGCGACCAGATGCCGACCCGGTCGCCGGGCTCAAGCCCCAGCGCCAGGAGGCCGGCGGCGAAATCATCGACCTTCCGCTTGAGCTCGGCATAGGTCCAGCGCACCTTCTGATGGCGCACGATGAGGGCGTCACAATCGGCCCAGCGGCGGGCCGCCATATCGAAGAAGGCGCCAACGGTCTGGCCGATCAGCGGGATATCGCTGACCCCATGCACATAGCTTTGTGTCAGCCTGGCCATCGATCCTCTCATAAAGTTACCAAATAGGAATATGAGCCGAGTTTCAACCAGCGCGACCGAAAGTCTAAGCTTGTCTCCGACCTGCCACCTGGCGCAAGCTTGAAATCATGGCGTCCTTCTCCTCGACCGCGCAGAACCGGGGCAAGCCGCACGCGCCGCGCAACGGCCAGGCCTCGCCCGACATCATCGCCGTGGTGCTCGACCGCGAGCCGACCTTGTCGCGCACCAATCGCAAGATCGCCCAGGCGATCGTCACCGAGCCGCGCAGCTTCGTCGAGAAGCCGGTGGAGGAGCTGGTCGGCTGGCTCGGCGTCTCGGCCCCCACCATCACCCGTTTCGCCCGCTCGCTCGACTGCGAGGGCCTGCGCGATCTCAAGCTCAAGATCATGGGCTCGATGCGGGTCGGTCCGCGCTATCTCGATCAGACGACGCCCGCCACGGCGCTCGACGAGGCGGCCGGCCGCGTCCTCAAGCGCGCCCAGAATTCGATCGCCAATGCGCATGAACATTTCGACCTCGCCGCGGCGGAAAAGGCGATCGAGCTGATCAGCAACTGCCGCACCCTCTACGCCTTCGGCAGCGGCGGCGTTTCCTCCTGGCTGGTGGACGAGGTGCAGAACCGATTCTTCCGCCTCGGCGTGCGCACCGTGCCCTCCGCCGACAACCAGATGCAGATGATGCTCGCCGCCACCGTCGAGCGTGGCGACGTCGTGCTCGGCATATCGCTCAGCGGCCGCAACCAGGAGCTGCTGCGCGCCATCGGCGTGGCGCGCGAATATGGCGCGACGACGGTGGCGCTCACCAGCCCCGAATCGCCGGTCGCTTCGGCCGTCGACCTGCCGCTCGGCGTCAGGGCGCGCGACGACGGCGACATTCTGGGTCCGACCTCGATGCGCTACGCCTTCATGATCGCCATCGACATTCTCGCTTACGGCGCCGCCATCCATCGCAACGGCGCGGCGCGCGAGAAACTGCGCCGCATCAAGCAGCAGGTGCTCACTTTCGCCGACACGGATACGCCGCAGCCTTTGAGCGACTGAAAACTGATATTTTCTCCAAAGTTTTATTTCTGGATCATTTGCAGTGTCGAAATGCAAATTTTCGGGCGCTTATCTTCAGACTTGATAAGAAAATGAAAATTTCATTGCCTTCATTCGGATTGCGCGCATACTTCCCGCCATAACAAGACACACAAATCCTGCGAGGTGAATTCGTCACGTCTGTCGAGGGTTCGTTGAATTTTGGTTTGCGCCGGCCGCAAACACGTGTCCGTCACGCGCAAGTTCCGTCGAGCCCGAAGCCAGACACCTCGCTCGAATAACAGAGGAGGGAACTTGCCATGACGTCGCCGCTCGATCGCTATCTCCTGTCGCGCCGCCGAGTCCTGCAGGGGGCCGCGGCATTATCCGCCGGCACCATGCTGGGCGGACGCGCTTTCGCCGCCCCTTCGACGCCGATCACTTTCGTCGGCTGGCAATATCAGCCGCAGATCGTCGAGGAGAACGTCAAGATCTTCTCCAAGCTCTATGACGAGAACGTCACCTACGAGCTGGTCACCGGCGACTATCACCCGCTCGCCGAGACCAAGCTCACCGGCGGCCAGAAGATCGACATGCTCTATGCTGAGGAAGACCGTATCGCGCGTTGGCATGCGGCGGAATGGATCCGCGACCTCGAGGGCCTTGCCGGCCTCGATGAGATCAAGGCCGGCATGTTCCCGGTCTGCATCGAGTCCCTGTCGCTCAACGACGGCAAGCTCGCCGGCATGCCCTATTATGCCGGCCACAACTCCTTCATCTACAATGAGGAGCATCTCTCCAAGGCCGGCATCGGCGTGCCGGAGAGCTGGGACGCGCTGCTCGAGGCGTGCCGCAAGCTGAAGAAGGACGGCATTTCCGACGCGCCCTACAATTCGGCCTGGGGCCAGAAATGGGCGGAGCTCTCCTGGAGCCTGTTCTCCTGCTGGTATTCGGAAGGCGCCAAGGTCTTCGACGCCGACGGCAATTTCGTCGACGAGCCGGCTCTGCGCAAGATTCTCGAGGTGCATCAGAAGCTCTACCAGGAGAAGCTCGTCGCCGAGGACATCATGACGCTGCCGGGCGAAGGCGTGCCGAGCTACTGCACCGGCCGCCACACTTTCATGGTGCTGCATGACTACGACCAGAAGGTCACCAACGATCCTGCCGTGTCCAAGGCCGCCGGCAAGGTGAAGAACGCCCTTATGCCGGGCGCCACCCACTCGACCATGGCCTGGACCGCCGCCTATCTGATGGGTTCGCAGCCGAGCGATGTCGACCGCGTCTGGAACATGCTGCAGTTCTTCGGCGGCAAGGCCAAGGACGGCAAGTATCACGTCATCAAGCGCTGGGCGCTCGAATTCGGCCTCGGTTCCGCCTACAAGGAGGTGATGAACGACCCCGAAGTGGTCGAAAGCTTCTCGAAGTGGCGCGACCTCGCCACGTCGAGCAAGCAGGTCGAGAACGGCACCGCGCGCAAGATCGGCAAGGCGATCTGGTTCCCCGAATGGGATCTCTACATGATGCAGCAGGCCCAGGAGACCTTCCGCTCGGGTTCGCCGATCGACAAGCTGGTCGGCGACCTCACCGCCAAGGCGGCCGATCTCAAGAAGCAATATCAGTGATCCAGGGTTGAGCACGGCCGGAGCCTTCCGGCTCCGGCCGCCTCATCGTCAGGACGGGGCATAGATTGACGACGGCTCTCGATACATCCGTCACCATCAGGCGCAAGACGCGGCGCGTGCCGGGCTTCTCCTATGGCGCCGTCGCCCCCGCTCTGCTCATCGTCTTCCTGGTGGCGGGCCTGCCGCTGCTCTACAGCCTCTATCTCTCCTTCAACACCACCAATCCCATCACCAAGCGCTGGGTGTTCGTCGGCCTCGGCAATTACATCAAGCTCTGGGAGAACGCCGAATTCTGGGCGGCGCTCGGGCGCACCGCCTATTTCGCCGTCGTCTCGGTGGCCGGCACCACCATTCTGGGCACCATCATCGCCCTCATCCTCAATGAACGCTTTCCCGGCCGCGGCCTGCTGCGCAGCGTCGTGCTGGTGCCCTGGGCCATGGCGCCGGTGGCGATCGGCGTCTTGTGGTCCTTCGTCTTCGCCGGCAGCTTCGGCCTCCTCAACGGCCTTCTCAACGATCTGGGCCTGAGCTTCCTCACCGCCGCCTGGCTCGGCGACGGCTTCCGCGCCCTCAATCTCGTCGCCTTGACCCATATCTGGAACCAGGCGCCGCTCACCGCGCTGATGATCCTGTCCGGTCTCCAGTCGATGCCCGGCAATCTCCACAAGGCGGCGATCCTCGACGGCGCCGGCCCGGTCCGCCGCTTCTTCTCGATCACGCTGCCCTGGCTCAAATCAAGCTACCTCTTCATCACCATCGTCGCCACCATCAACGCGCTGATGACCTTCGACATCCTGCTCATCATGACGCGCGGCGGACCGGGCAGCGCCACCACGGTCCTGTCCTGGCTCGGCTATCTGCAATCCTTCTCGTTCCTGCGCTTTGGCGAAGGCGCGGCGATCCTCTATGTCCTCACTTTCGCGAGCCTCGCTCTGGCGATCGTCTATTTCTTCATCTTCCGCCAGCGCCGCGGCGCCGAGCGCGCCGCCGATGCCGGCGCCGCGACGGAGATGGCCTGGCACGCCAAGCGCGCCCGCCGCAACCCGATGGTCACGCTGCCGGCCTATCAGCCGCGCAGCCTGCTGCCGGCCCGCATCACCAACGTGCTGGCCCCCGCCCTCTTCGCGCTGACCGCCATCCTGATCTTCCTCTGGTCGGTGCTGCCGGTGCTGGCGCTCATCCTGATGAGTCTGTCGCCCGCCGTCGATCTCATCCGGACGCCCGCGACCGTGATCCCGACCACGCTGACGCTCGACAACTTCATGTCGGTGCTCGCCGCCGAGGGCCATACGACCAGCGCCCAGGCCAAGCGCGTGCCGCTGTCCCTGATGAACAGCTTCGTCGTCGGCGTCGTCGTCTCGGTCATCAATGTGGCGCTCGGCACGCTCGCCGGCTATGCCTTCGCCCGCCACGCCAAGGAGCGCTTCTTCGCCGGCTCGTTGTGGGCGCTGATGCTGACCCGCATGATCCCCGGCCTGACCCTGGTGCTGCCCTTCTTCATCACCTTCAAGACGCTGGGCCTGCTCGACACCCGCATGGCGCTCATCATTTCCTATTCGTCCTTCCTTCTGCCCTTGAGCGCCTGGATGATGAAGGCGACCTTCGAAAGCGTGCCCTTGAGCCTCGACCGCGCCGCGCTGGTCGACGGCTGCTCGCGCTTCGCCATGCTGATCAAGGTCCTGCTGCCGGTGGTCCGGCCCGGCGTCATCGCCGCCGCCATCTTCTGCTTCCTGGTTTCGTGGAACGAGTTCCTCTTCGCCTTGATCCTCACCTCGACGCCCAAGGCGCAGACCATTCCGGTCGTCATTTCGGGCTTCCTGAACCAGGCGCAGTTCTATGAATATGGCCCGCTTTTCGCCGCGAGCGTGCTCGCGATCATCCCGCCCGTCGTGGTGGCCTTCTTCTTCCAGCGCTACCTGGTGCAGGGCGCGCTCTCCGGCGCGGTCAAAGGTTAGGACGCACAATGACATCCATGATCTCTCACGCCAACTTTCCCCTTCTCCCGCTTGCGGGAGAAGGTGGCCGAAGGCCGGATGAGGGTGTTCTCTCAGCTTCTGTAGAATCGCAAGCGCGGGAAGCATTGAAGCTTCGTTATCTTACTCTCCTGAAGATCTGTGAACTGAACCAACACCCTCATCCGCCCTATCGGGCACCTTCTCCCGCAAGCGGGAGAAGGGGAATGAGGGTGAGTGCCGAGTCGTAGGAGCGAACTCCAATGGCCTCCATCACCCTCTCCGGCATCGGCAAGAGCTACGGCAAGGTCGACATTCTCAAACAGCTCGACCTCTCGATCGCCGACGGCGAATTCATTTCCTTCCTCGGCCCCTCGGGCTGCGGCAAGTCGACCCTGCTCTATTGCATATCGGGTCTCGAGGACATCAATGCCGGCACCATCGCCTTCGACGGCCAGGACATGACGGAGCTATCGCCGCGCGAGCGCAATATCGCGCTGGTCTTCCAGGATTACGCGCTCTATCCGCATATGGCGGTGCGCGACAATATCGCCTTTCCGCTGCGCCAGCAGAAAGTCGCGCCCGACCTCATCCGTCGCCAGGTCGACTGGGCCGCCGAGACGCTCGGCCTCGAGGCCCTGCTCGACCGGCTGCCCAACGAGCTGTCGGGCGGCCAGCGCCAGCGCGTCGCGGTCGGCCGCGCCATCGTGCGCAACCCGGCGGCGCTGCTGATGGACGAGCCGCTCTCCAATCTCGATGCCAGCCTGCGCGTGCGCATGCGCTCCGAGATCCGCCGCCTGCAGCGCGAACTGAAGATGACGGTGATCTTCGTCACCCATGACCAGGAAGAGGCCCTCGTCCTCTCCGACCGCATCGCGGTGATGAAGGACGGCATCATCCAGCAGGTCGCATCGCCGATGACGGTCTACAAGGAACCCGCCAACCAGTTCGTGGCGAGCTTCATCGGCAGCCCGCAGATGAACTTCCTGCCGGCGGCGCTTGCCGGGCGCAACGACAAGGACGGCACGATCATCGGCATCCGCCCGCATGATCTCGCCCCCGCCGCCCAGGGTCGTGCCGACGGCATCAGCCTGACCGGCGAGCTGGCCTTCGTCGAGTCCGCGGGCCCCATCCATTTCCTCGAAGTGATGGTGGGCGATCACGTGGTGAAGGGCGCCTGCGCCGATCCCACCGGCCTTACCCCCGGCGCGCAGCTGACCCTCTGCGCCGATCCCCGTTCCGCCTGCTTCTTCGATGCCCAGAGCGGCAACCGCGTCAAACCGCAATAGAAACGAGACCATGCAACACGATATCGTCCTCAAGAACGGCCGCCTGCTCGATCCGTCGCAGAATCTCGATCGCGTCGCCGACATCGCCTTCACCAACGCCAAGGTCGCCGCCATCGGCAAGGATCTCGAAGCCAAGGAGAGCTACGACGTGTCGGGCCGGATCGTGACGCCCGGCCTCATCGATCTCCACACCCATGTCTATTGGGGCGGCACGTCGCTCGGCGTCGATCCCGACGATTTCGGCCGCGCCAGCGCGGTGGCGACCTGCGTCGATACCGGCAGCGCCGGCCCCGGCAATTTCCCCGGCTTCCGCAAGCATGTGATCGAGCGCTCGGCCGTGCGCATCCTCGCTTATCTGCATGTGTCCTTCGCCGGCATCTATGCCTTCTCGCACAACATCATGGTGGGCGAAGGCCATGATTTGCGGCTGCTGAGCGCCCGCGACGCGGTCGCCGTCGCCAATGCCAACAAGGACGTGATCATCGGCATCAAGGTGAGGATCGGCGCCAAGGCGAGCGGCGCCGCCGGCATCGCGCCGCTCCATGTGGCGCTGCAGGTGGCCGACGAGACCGGCCTGCCTTTGATGGCGCATATCGACGAGCCGCCGCCCTCCTATGAGGAGCTCGTCGAGCATCTGCGCCCCGGCGATATCCTCACTCATTGCTACCGTCCCTTCCCCAACGCGCCGGTGACGGCGGATGGCAAGGTGAAGCCGGCGGTGCTGGCGGCGCGCCAGCGCGGCGTCATCTTCGATGTCGGCCATGGCATGGGCTCCTTCGGCTGGAAGACCGCCTATGCGATGCTGAAAGAGGGCTTTCGCCCCGACACGATCTCCTCCGACATCCATGCGCTCAATCTCGACGGGCCGGTCTTCGACCAGGTGACGACCCTGTCGAAATTCCTGAAGCTCGGCTTCTCGCTGAAAGACGTCATTGCCGCCTCGACCGTGAACGCGGCGCAGGCGCTGAAACGGCCAGATCTCGGCACGTTCAGGATCGGCTCGGCGGGCGATGCCAGCATCCTCGAGCTGCGCGACGGCTCCTTCCCGCTCACCGACTCCCGGGGCGAGACGGTCGTCGCCGACAAACGGCTTTTTGCGGCGGGCCTGATCGTCAATGGCCGGACGGTGGCGAGCCCCACTTCGAACTAGGAGGACACCCAATGGACAACAGAAGCCAGGAGCAGCGCCAGGTGCGCAATTTCATCGGCGGCGAATGGGTCGCCGCCAAGGAGACCATGAAGGCAATCAATCCCGCGACCGGGGAGCCCATTGCCAGCCTGCCCAAGTCGAGCATCGACGACGTGAACCACGCCGTGGCCGCTGCCAAGGCGGCGCGCTCATGGGCGCAGGTGCCGGTCTTCCAGCGCGCCGCGACATGCGTCGCCATCGCCGCCGCGATCGACGCCAATCGCGATCGGCTCGCCCGCACGCTCTCGCTCGAGCAGGGCAAGATCCTGAAGGAGGCGACGGGCGAAGTGACGAAAGCCGCCGACGGCTTCCGTCTCGCCGCCGAGCTCGTCAAGCAGATGGGCGGCGCGACGCTGCCGACCGAGGACCCGACCAAGCTCGCCATGACCATCCGCCAGGCGCGCGGCGTCTATGGCGTCATCACGCCGTGGAACTTCCCGGTCAATATCCCGGTCGAATATCTGGCGCCCGGCATCGCCACCGGCAACACCATCGTCTGGGTGCCGGCGCCGACGACATCGCTCGTCGCCGCCGAACTGATGGCGGTGATCGCCGAGGCGGACCTGCCCAAGGGCGTCGTCAATCTGGTGATCGGCGAAGGCCCCGTCGCCGGCGATGCGGTCGTGACGCATCCCGATGTCGTGGCGATCGGCTTCACCGGCAGCGCCGCCACTGGCCGGCGTATCGCCGAGCGCGGCGCCGGCAAGCCGCTGCTGCTCGAGCTCGGCGGCAACGGGCCGGTGATCATCTTCGCCGATGCCGATCTCGACCAGGCGGCCGATGCCGCGGCGGGCGGCGCCTTCTTCAATGCCGGCCAGGTCTGCGCCGCGACGGGGCGCGTCCTCGCCGAAGCCTCGATCGCCGACAGGCTCGGCGACATGCTGGTCGAGCGCGCGAAGAAACATGTGCTCGGCGATCCCTTCCATCAGGGCACCACCATGGGGCCGCTCAACAACGGGAAGGTGGCGGCCAAGGTGAAGGAGCATGTCGACGACGCGCTCGCCCACGGCGCCACGGCCGCGGCGGGCGGCAGAGCGAGGCCCGATCTTGGCGGCCAGTTCTTTTTCGAGCCGACCGTCCTGACCGGCGTCACGCCGCAGATGCGGGTGGCGCGCGAGGAGACTTTCGGCCCGGTGGTGCCGGTGATCCCTTTCAAGAATGTCGATGAAGCGCTGGCGATCGCGCTCGACACCGATTACGGCCTGAGCGTCGGCATCTTCACCCGCGACGTCGCCCGCGGCATCGAAATCGCCAAGGCCATTCCGGCCGGCATCGTCAACATCAATGCCGGCAGCACCTATTGGGAAATCCATCTGCCCTTCGGCGGCGGCAGCGGCACCAGAAGCGGCATCGGCCGGCTCGGCGGCATGCACACGCTCGAAGCCATGACCGAGCTCAAGATGATCACCATCACCCACAAATCCGGAGCCTCGAAATAATGTCCGCCCCAGCGACCCAGACCTCTCCCAGGGAGCTCGCGGCCCTCTTCGCCCAACTGGCCGATGAACTGATACCGGGCGACGCCAGCTGGCCTTCCGCCGCGAGCATCGGCGTGCAGGGCATCATGCTGCTGCGCTTCGTCGAGGAGAATGGCGAGAAGGAGGTGATGCGCCTTGCCACGGCCCTCCTCGCCGCCGGCGCCCCCTTCACCGGCAAAAGCGAGGCCGAGCGCCGCGCCGTCGTCGAGACGCTCGTGCGGAATGAGCCCGATCTCTTCGACCGCCTGCGCGCCGCGGCGGTCTTCGCCTATTACGAAAGCCCGATCGTCGCCGAGGCGATCCGCCAGTCGGGCCGGCCTTATCAGATGAGCCCGCATAAAAGCGGCTATCCGCGCCAGCGTTTCGATATCGAGCGCGACAAGCCGAAACATGCGCGCGGCGCCTATGTGCCGACCAGCCAGGTCAGGCGCATCGACATTTCCTCGCTCGATCTCGGCACCAGCCGCACGCAGAATTGGGGGCTCAAGAGATGACCACGCAACGCGTCTGTGACGTCCTCATCATCGGCGCCGGCGCCACCGGATCGCTCGCCGCCCTCGTCCTTGCCCGCGCAGGTCTAGACGTCGTCTGTCTCGAGCAGGGCTCCTGGGTCGAGGCCAAGGATCATCCGCAGCTCCATGCCGACTGGGCCTGGCAGCGCCGCACCATCTGGAATCCCGATGTCGCCAAGAGGCGTCATCCCGACGACTATCCGGTGAGGTCGGATTCATCGCAGATTCTGATGTGGAACGGCGTCGGCGGGTCGACCAATGTCTATGGCGCCATCTGGCCGCGCTACCGCCCATCCGACTTCCGCAAAGGCACCGAGCACGGGCTGCAGCCCGACTGGCCGATGAGCTACGAGGACCTGGCGCCCTTCTATGAGGAAGCCGACCGCCTGGTCGGCGTGTCGGGCCTCAATGGCGATCTCGCCATGCCGCCGCGCGAGCGTCCACCCACCGGCCCCCTGCCGCCCTCGAAAGTCTCGAAACGTCTGGGCGACGCTTTCGACCGGCTCGGCTGGCACTGGTGGCCCTGCGAGGCGGGCGTCATCTCGGAAGACTATGACGGCCGTCCGGCCTGCAACGGCTGCGGCGCGTGCAGCGGCTGCCCGCGCGGCTCGATGAGCAAATATTCGCTGTCGATCTGGCCCAAGGCGCTCGAGGCCGGCACCGAATTGCGCATCAATGCCCGCGTGCTGAAGATCGAGAAGGGCGCCGACGGCCGCGCCACCAGCGCGCTCTATATCGACCGCAACACCGGCCACACCCATATGCAGAAGGCCCGCGTGGTGCTCGTCGCCGCCAACGGCATCGGCACGCCGCGCCTGCTGCTCGCTTCCGACAACCTCGCCAACAGCTCCGACCAGGTCGGGCGCAACCTGCTCCATCATACGCTGGTGGCGGGCGAGATGTTCGTCGACGAACCGGTCGACGGCCATACCGGCTATGTCGCCTCGATGATCTCGCGCGAATTCGCCGAGACCGACATCTCGCGCGGCTTCGTCAACGGCTTCAACTTCAACTGCATCACCTCGACCGGCTCGGCCGGCGAGACGGCGGCCGGCTGGTTCTCGAGCTCGAAGGCGCCGTGGGGCAAGGACCATCACAAATGGTTCGAGCGCCATTTCGGCCATGGCATCGGCGTCTTCGCCATCGGCGACGACCTGCCCAATCCGGAGAACCGCGTGACCCTGCACAAGACGCTGACCGATGAGGACGGCGTACCGGCGGCGGAAACGCATTACGCGCCGGGCGAGAACGACAAGCGCATGATGAACTACATGCTCGACCGCATCGAGGACATCTTCAAGGCGGCGGGCGCCTTCGAATATCACCTGCAGGACTATCGCGACGCGGACGGCGTCTATCGGACGCCGGCCTGGCACATGATCGGCACCTGCCGGCTGGGCGCCGACCCCGAGACGTCGGTGGTGAACAAGTGGCAGCAGAGCTGGGACGTGCCCAATCTCTTCATCATGGACGGCAGCGTTCTGGCGACCGGCGGCGTGGTCAACCCGACGCCGACCATCTCGGCGCTGGCGCTCCGCTCGGCCGCTTATATCCGCGACAATTTCGCCGAGCTTGCACGGACGACGAAGGCGGCGGAGTTGAAGTAGCCCCCGCAAGGGCGGCCATCAGATTCACGAAATCCGCCGAGGCTCATTCGGACAATCCCCTCTCCCCCTGCGGGGGAGAGGGTTAGGGTGAGGGGGAACCGGCGGAGAGATTCTGCCACACCGGCAAAGCAATCACCGTCAGTTCCCCCTCACCCTCCCAATGCTTCGCATTGGGCCCCTCCCTCTCCCCCGATGGGGGCGAGGGGATCAACTATGATCCGCAATTTCTCCCTCCTCATGCAACGCGCGGGAAGGGGGGCACGCAGCGCCGGTAGGCCCCTTGCCTAACCCTCTCCAGCGTGTCACCTGTGGGCCGAAATCCAGCCTAGAAGAGGTGCCAAAGTGACACGTACATTGAATCAGCCCTTGGGCGGCAACCAGATGCCGCGCTTCGGTGGCCCGGCCACCATGATGCGCCTGCCGACGCAGGTCGGCACCGAGGGGCTCGATGCCTGCTTCGTCGGTATCCCGATGGATATCGGCGCCTCGAACCGCGCCGGCACCCGCTACGGGCCACGCCAGATCCGCGCCGAATCCTGCCTCATCCGACCCTATAACATGGCGACGCGCGCCGCTCCCTTCGACAGCCTGATGGTGGCCGATATCGGCGATGTCGCCATCGACACCTTCAACCTGCCGAAATGCATGGACATCATCACCGATGCCTATCGCGGCATCATCGCCAAGGGCTGCAAGCCCCTCACCCTCGGCGGCGACCATACGCTGACCTATCCGATCCTGCGCGCCATGGCCGAGAAATACGGCCCCATCGGCCTCATTCATGTCGACGCCCATGCCGACATCAACGAGAACATGTTCGGCGAGAAGATCGCCCACGGCACGCCGTTCCGCCGCGCCGTCGAGGACAGCCTGCTCGACACCAAGCGCTGCATCCAGATCGGCCTGCGCGCCACCGGCTATGCGGCGGATGATTTCGACTGGCCGCGCCAGCAGGGCTTCCGCGTCGTCCAGGCCGAGGAGTGCTGGCACAAGTCGCTGACCCCTCTCATGGAAGAGGTGCGCAAGCAGATGGGCGATGGCCCGGTTTACTTGAGCTACGACATCGACAGCCTCGACCCGGCTTTCGCGCCCGGCACCGGCACGCCGGAGATCGGCGGCCTCACGACCATCCAGGGCCTCGAGATCATCCGCGGCTGCTGGGGCCTCAATCTCGTCGGCTGCGACCTCGTCGAAGTGTCGCCGCCCTATGATCCGAGCGGCAACACGGCGCTGACCGGCGCCAACCTGCTCTTCGAGATGCTCTGCGTGCTGCCCGGCGTGAAGCGCCGCGCCTGACTTCCGCTTCCGCTGTTGTCCCGCTGTTCTTTACAGCGGGATTAACAGCAATTTACAGCAGAGAACAGCGGATCTACAGCATGTCGGGCCTCGCTGCCAAAACAGCGGAGCCCGTTTCAGTATTGCGGCACCGCCTTGACTTCATGGGCTTGTAGGCGGGACAAGCCCATGAAGTGAAGCAAATTCGGAGCCGATCGATGAGCGACAACAAGACATCTTCTGGCGGCATAACCTACCGCCGCCTGCCCCCCGGGACACCCTTCCGCAAAGGCCAGTCCGGCAATCCGGCCGGCCGGCCCAAAGGCAGCAAGAACCGGCCACGGCATGAGCGCGCGGCAAACCTGCTCGGCGCGCTGGTCCGCGAGGAGGCCTATCGCCTCGTCAAGATCAGCGAGGAGGGCAAGGAGGTCAAAATGCCGGTCGCCCGCGCCGTGGTCAGATCATTGATCAGCGCGGCGGCGAAAGGCGATCTGCGCGCCCAGGCGACCTTCCTCAAGATAGTGTGCGACAGCGAGGCGGACTCCGCCTCGCAGGATAAAGAGGCGTTCGGCCGCGCTCCGGACGAGCCGACGGAGGTGATCTTCACCATCGTCGACCCGGTGCCGCCGAAAACGTGAGAGCATCTGACGCAAGCGCGTGATCGGGAAAAACGGACGCCGGTTTTCCGTCCGATCGCGCTTCCCGCCAAAGTTGCTCGACTTTGATGTTCTCGAAGACATAGACCACGAGCTCGCCGCCGGGCATCGGGATGATCGTTCCCGCCTGGCTTTCGAGTCCTAATTTCAGACGGGCCCTGGAAAGTCGGCTCGGCGGCGAGGAATTCCGGCGGATAGTAGTCCTGCGCGATCACGAAGCCGGTGAACGGATTCTGCTGGAAACAGGGAAGCCGCTGGTTTTCCTGCCATTCGCCGGACGCGACGAAATCCTCGATGATGGCGCGTATGGTCCCGGGCGTGCGAATGCCGATCGGCAGCTTGCCGTCGAAAACGAAAGGCGCGCCCGCGGGCGCCGCCGACAAAGTGCCGATCTCGCCCAGCACATCGGGCCAGAGATCGGGAACGAAGGCCGCTTCATAGATGCGGTCGACGCGACCGGAATCGGCTTCCGGATCGAGATCGGGATCAGCCAACACCGCCCCTTGCTGTGTCGCCTTTGAACAGGAAAGCAGTTTCACCTCCCGGTTGCAGGGCCGTCAACCGGAAATGACGCAGGCCGACCTTGCGGGCATGGCATGCGAGGTCAAACCGCACGCGGCTGGATCATCAATGGACGGCAACACCGGCGCGGCCCCCGTCAAATGACGGGTACATGTCAAGCACGGTTCGGCTAGACTGCCGGCCGGAGAGAGCGGCCATGCTTTTGGGGGCATCCTATGGCATTGGCGACGTCGCGAGGCGCAGGCGTGCCGTAGTGGTTTGGCAATGGCATTCGACACGATCATCGATCGGATCTATGAAGCGGCCTTCGTGCCGGACGGCTGGGGCGACGTCCTGGAACAGACCGGCGCGCTTTCAGGCTCGCTCGGCGGCGCGGTCTTCTCCTACAGCGCCGGCATCCCCTTGCGCGGCCGTACCGTACCCGCCCTCATGCCGCTTCTCGACGAGTTCATCTCCAGCGACATGGGCAGATCCTGCATCGGCGCCGTCCGGATGCTGGACATGCAGCCGGCCTGTTTCGTCGCCGTCGATGATTACCTGTCCGGCGACGAGATCGAGCGCGACCCGATCCGCATCCGCTTGCGCGAACTGGGACTGGAGGCCGGCCTGTGCACGGCGATCCCCCTGCCGAGCGGAGAAATCGTGACCTTCATCTATCATCGCGCGGCGGCCAAGACGTCATACGAGGCCCGCGAGATCGACGCTCTCAACCGCCTGCGACCGCATCTGGCCCGCTCCAGCCTGATGGCGGCGCGCCTCGGCCTGGAGGAAGCGCGCAGCACCGTGACCGCCCTGGAAAGGCTCGGACTGCCGGCGGCGGTCCTGAATGCACATGGACGGGTCGTCGCCGCGAACACGCTGCTGGCTGCGCTGCCGGACGTCTTCATCCCGCGAGCCCATGGCGGCATGAGCCTGGCGGCGGGCGCCGCCGACGCCTTGCTGCAGGCGGCCCTCGCGGAACTCGGCAGCCGGACGCATGCGGCGGTGCGCTCGATCCCGATCGCCGCGACCGAAATACGCCCTGCAATGGTGCTGCATGCCGTCCCGTTGCGGCGCGCCGCGCGCGATATCTTCACGGGCGGAGATGTGCTGATCGCGGCCTGCGATGTGCGCCTGAGCGAAGCGGGGCCGCCGGTGGAATTGCTGCGCGGATTGTTCGATCTGTCGCCGGCCGAAGCGCGCATCGCGGCCGCTCTGACGCGCGGCCTGACATTGCAGGAAGCGGCTGCGCAGCAGGCCATCACGGTGAAGACGGCGCGCAGCTATCTGGAGCAGGCCTTCCGCAAGACCGGCACCGTGCAGCAGAGCCAGCTCGTGGCCCTGCTTGCCGGGACACTATGGCCGCGCGAGGCGCTTCCATCGTCTTCCCCCTCCCCCACTGCGTTGCAGCGGGAGAAAGGGAAAGCGCGGAGAGGGTTACGATTTACCAGGAATACCGCAGACCGGCATTGCCGGTGATCGCCTCGAAGTCCTCGGCGAACTGGTAATTCGCGCGCAGGAAACCCGACCAGCCTTCGGTCGCCGTGACGCTGAAGCCGAGCGAGATATCGCCCAGCGTCTCGATCGTGTCGTCCGACACGCCGAAATCACCGAGGCCCGCCGCCGCGATCGACGCGTCATTGCTGCCGTTGAATTCCTGCCAGACGCTCGCCGTCAGATCCGACGAGAAGATCATGGCGTTGCTGGCGGTGTGATCATAGCCGAGCTTGACACCGAGCCGGCCCTTGACGCTCGTCTCGCTGTCGAAATCGACATCGCCGCCGCCGACCTCGGCCTCGTCTATATCGGTGTTGACCACGGCGAGCGTGGCCTGCGGCTCGACGAAGGCGCCTTCGCCGCCGCCGATCTTGTAGCCGGCATCGATGCGGCCGCCGAGATTGATGCCGTCGGTGTCGCTGTCGTCGGCGCCCAGATCGTCCTGCTCGATGTCGATCGACAGGAAATCGGCCTTGACCGTCAGATCGGCATAGAAGGCATCGTTCAGATAGGTCGCATAGGCGCCGATCGTCGGGCCGTCATAGGTCCACTTGCTGTTGGTCTCGCTGAATTTCAGCGTCGAGCTGAGATAGCCGCCGAACAGGCCGAACAGCCAGGTATCGCCGCCTGTCGAGTCGGTGGCGAAGTCGAAGCCGGCGAGGCCGCCATAGATCGACTGCTTGCGGTCGAGAACATAGCCGTCCTGCTCGGCGTCGCGCTCGAGCCAGCCGCCCACCGCGTTGAACCAGAAGCCCGGCCCGACGCGGCCCGCGGCCGTCGGCGCCACCGGCTCGGCGAAGTCGGCGACCGGCGTCACCTGCGTGCCGGTGAGCAGCGGCCGCAGATCGGCCTGGCGCTGCGCAAGCGTGCCGGTGGTCTGGTGCCAGATGTCCTGGGCGCCGGTGAGACCGGCCGCCATTTCATAGGCGCCGATGCCTATCCCTGAGGTGAAGAGCTCGTACCAGTTCTCTTCCCCGTCGAATCTCAGATCCCAGGCGAACAGGCCGGCATGGACCGGGCCCGCCAGGCTGAAATTGTCAGGCCCGGTATTGCCGTCGAGGACCTTGACCACGGGAATGCCGAGCAGATTGACGCCCGACACGCCGACGACATTGACGGCGATGGTGGTAATGCTTTCCTCACCGACATTGCCGATGATCTCGAGAATGTCCGATTCGCCGGCCGCGCCGGCGCCAAGCGCCGCATCGACCGCCAGATAGCCATCCTCGGCGGAGTAAAGCAGCGCGTCCTCGAACTCGGTCTCGCCGCGCAGCCGCAGCGTATCTCCGACCGCGCCGTCGGCTAGCCAGAGCAGGCCGCCGTCATTGCCGAATTCCTCGAGATCGAGAAACTCCGTCGTCTCGTCGGTCTGCGCGTCATTGGCCGCCACGATGACACCGAAATTATGGACGCGGTCGGTATCCAGGCCGAATTCGTTGCGGCCGCCCGCGGTGTTCCAGACATTGAAATTGTCGATATGATCGTCGTTTTCGCCGAGACGGACCACACCGGTGATGGTGCCGTAATTGGCGATCTCGGTATCGCCGCCCCACGACTCGATGGCGGTGTAGCTCGAATTGCCCGACAGATTCCTGATCGTGCCGTAATTGGTGATCCAGATATTCTGATTGTCGCTCGATTCGACATCGATGGCGGTCTCACGGCCTTCGACGATGCCGCTCTCGCCTACCGTGATTTTCGTATCGCCGAAGCCGTCGTTCTCCGCATAGATGCCGTCCTGACTCTCGCCGGTCACCCTGCCATTGACGGTGATCGTGAGATCGCCGTCGCCATCGTTCTCCGCATTGATGCCGTCATCGCCGCCGCGGACCACACTCCCGGCATTGGTGGTGATCGTGAGATGAGTGCCGTAGCTGGAATTGTCCGCTTCGATACCGTTGTCCTCGGTTCCGATCACCGTGCCATTGACGGTGATGTCGAGCTTGCCGAGGCCATCATTCTCCGCATCGATGCCATCCCTCAATCCGATGACCGCGCTCTGCGCGCCGGTGAGGACCGTCAGATCGACGCCTTGAACATTGTATTCGCCGTATCCACCGCTATAACTGCCATTTTCGGCGCTTATCCCATCATTCTGCAGTCCCTCGACACGACCGTTGACCGTAATATCGAGGTTGCCCGTCCCGGAATTATCCGCATAGATCCCGTCATATCTGCCTGTTATCGTGCTTTGAGCCCCGGTCATGATCGTCAGATTGACACCCTCGCCGGAGTTCTCGGCATAAATTCCGGCACCGCCGAAGCCGTTGACCTCGCCATTGGCGGTGATCTTGAGATCTCCGGTCCCGTCGTTCCGGGCATCGATGCCGTTCCTTTCGCCCGTAATGGCGCCGGCACCGGTAAGAATCGTCAGATCGCCTCCGCTGTTGCGCGCCTTGATGCCGTCATCGACTGTCCCCGTCACGGCGCCGCCGACCGTTACCGAGACATCGCCATCGCCGTCATTGCGGGCATCGATGCCGGTGGTTCCGGAGATATCGCCATTCGTGTCGATGAGGACACCGCCATTCTCGGGGGGTTCGCCCGCGATATTGCCGGTGGAATGGACGATGAGGCCGGCGCCGTTCTCGCTGGTGATCGGCGAGGCGTTGGTGTCGATATAGCTCAGCTGGCCGTCGCCGGTGATGGTGATGCCGTTGTCGGCGCCGACGGCGGTCACGCTGAAGCCCGCCATCGTCGAGACTGTCAGGCTGTCGATATTGAAAACCTGCGGTCCGCCGGCTTCGCTGCAGGAATAGGCCGGCGCCGGCGCCACCGGGTCGATCACGCAGGCGGCTTCGGCCTGGCGGCCATAGCTCATGAAGGGCGCGACGGTCAGGACCGTCGTCAGCGCCAACCGATTGCGAAATGCGCGGCTTGCACGTTGCGCGCGAGAAGCATCCGAAGATGCGGTCCAGGTCTTCCGTATCACGTACCGTCCCCCAAAATAGAAACATTGCCGGCGCAAATCGGCGCGGCTGGCGGACAGGATTAAACTGACATTGGATTACTGCAACAGAAATTTTTGCGGTGGCCGGGAATTTTCGGAGCTTTGCGCCATTTTGCCACGGACGCGATCACGATTTCGTTGGTGAATTGCCACATCCGATTCGAACCACCTTATCTGAGGTTGTCCGCGGCGACCGGCGATTCTCTCCGGATGCAGCGAGCCTGCAACGCGCGAAGCGCTTGCCAGGCACGGCACAACCCGGCACTGCCGACGATCGCGTCGAGATCCCGCGTGGAAGATGCTTTTCTCATACAGCTGCAGATCATTTACCCAGTTTCTCGCTACCGTCCGCAGGATGGGCAGGCGCGCCATCAGGAAGAATGGATACCGGTTATCCGTAACGGGTCGTCGAAATCCGCGCTTGCTTCATGAAAGAGCCCTCATCCGGCCTTCGGCCACCTTCTCCCAGTGCTTCGCAATGGAAAGGGGAAATTTGAGAAGGCCTTGAGCGCTTAGAGCCCTTCCCGTTTTGATCGAATCGGAACGATTCGATCAAAACGGGAAAAAGGGCTCGTAAACATATAATCTGGAGCGCTTCCTTTTCGCCAAAGTCGAGCAACTTTGGCGGGAAGCGCTCTAGATTCGCCCTACCAGCTGTATCTCACCCCGGCATTGCCGGTGATCGCTTCATAATCCTCGGCGAACTGGTAATTGCCACGCAGGAAGCCGGACCAGCCGTTGGGGTCCGTCACGCTGAAGCCCAGCGATACATCACCCACCGTCTCGCCCGGATCATCCGACACATCGCTCGCCGGCGTCAGCGGTGCGAACACCGTCACCGTATTGTCGCCGGTGAAGGACTGCCATACGCTCGCCGTCACATCGGGCGTCAGGATCACCCCGTCATGCGCGTAATCGGCGCCGAGCCTCAGGCCGAGGCGGCCGCGCACGCTCGTCTCGTCCTCGAACTCGACCGAGCCGCCGAAGATGTCGTCG
>JBMOOM010000083.1:0-58723 GCA_049323275.1 Pseudomonadota bacterium | reverse complement strand
CGGCAACCTGCTCGATGGCGCCGCGGCCATAACGGCCGGCATCGATATAGGCGGCGATCGCCTTGCGGGCGAGACTGTAGGAGCGCTCGGGATCGAGCTCGCGCAGGTCGCGGGCGATGAACTCATATTCCTCGGCGGCGAAACGGTGCTTGAAGGCGATGAGGAAGGTCTCGGCGCGGCGCTCGTCGATGGCGGCCAGCTCGAGCAGGCGCGCATTGATGTCCTTCTGGACATCGTCGATCGTGGCGCGCTGCTTGTCGGTGAGCTCGGCCACCTGCGTCTGCAGCGTCATCGCGGTGTCGAGCGCGCCTTCGGCGACGGCGCGGTCGGCGAGGCCCATCAGGCGCGTGATCTCGGGATCGGTGGTGGTGAGCGCCCGGCGCTCGGCGGTCATCTCGCGCAGCACCTCGGCATTGCGGCGCAGTGCCTGTTCGAGCGCCGCCGGATCGGTGGGCGCCTCGCTGCCCATCGCCTTCAGCATGGCGAAGACGGCATCCATGGGAACGCCGCCTTCGGCCGAAACCTTCTCGATGCGGCGGCGCTCGGCGTCGGGCAGCGCCGATATGGTGACGAGAAGCTGGCGGCGCTCGCGCAGAATGTCGCCCTCGGCCCCATCGATTTCCTTGGGCGTGCCACCGAAATGCAGGAGCCGGCGCAGGCTCTCATTCATCCAGGGCCGCTGCCGGCCTTCGGTCTTGAGATAGACCTCCTCGGCCACCAGGCGCATCACGAGGCCGAATTCCTCGCCGTTCATCGCCGAGAAATGGCGCAATATGGCGGCCGCATAGGGGCTGTTGCCGCCGGCATCGCCATCGAGCGCGACGCGGCCCGGCTCGGCCGCGAAAGCGAGGACCGAGCCGACATTCTCCGCCACGGGGGCGGCGCCTTCCGGAGGCTCGACGATGCCGGCGCCGCGCATCTGGCCGAGACCGCCGGCCGTCATCGGCGCCGGCGCGGCTCCCGGCGAGACCCGCACCAGCGCATCCGGCGGAAACGGATTGTTCCGGCAGGCGTCGAGCATCACGATGAGGACCGGAATCTCCGCCTGCAATTTCGCGATCAGGGCGGAGACGGGAACCAGCTTTTCACCCGCGGCGTCGAGCGCCGAGAGATCGGCGTCCACCGGCACCAGGTAGTTCTCGCCGGCAGCCTCGATGCCGTGGCCGGAGTAATACAGCACCGCGACATCGGCATCGCGGGCATCCTCGGCGAAACGCTCGAGGTCACGCTTGAGCTGCGCCGCGTCGCGGTCGGTCCGGCGCACGGAATCGAAACCGAGATCGGACAACAGGCCTTCGATCGCATCGGCGTCATGGGTGGGATTCGGCAATCCGGCGAGATGCTCATAGGCGCCATTGCCGATGACCAGGGCGACACCGCGCAGCGGCTTCTCATCGGCCCTGGCCGCGACCGCGAAAAGCATCGCCAGCAAGGCGAGCAGCACAACAAGCCGCCCGCCCATCCGCCTTCCGCCGATGGCGCCCAACGCGCAGAGAGAAGATCGCATGCCGTCCGATCCGGTAACCCGGCCGAAGACTATCCGGGACACTGGCGACGAAATCAAGGCACGAGGGGATGGACGCTGGACAGGCTCACTTCACATCGGCCAGCGGCGGCAGAAGCTGATCGCATGTGCATTGTCTGGGCGATTTGTCGGCGCGCCACCGGATGAAACGGGTGCCATGCCGGAAACGTCCCGCGGTGACATGGTCGAACCTCACCTCGGCGACGAGCCGGGGCCGCACCGGATGCCAATCGGCGCTGCGCTCGGTGCTCCAGCGGCTCGGCCCGCCAGGCGCATTGCCCGTAAAGCCCGGCGGACCGCTCAGTTTTTCGAGCCGGCGTGTCAGACCTGGACGCTCTTCGTCGGCTATCGTCGAAGTGAAGCCCACGTGATTGAGCTTGCCCTGTCCGTCGTAAAGACCGAGCAGGAGAGAGCCGACCTCGCGTTTCCTGGCGAGATAGCGGAAGCCGCCCACCACGCAATCCGCCGTCCGCAACCTTTTGACCTTTATCATTCGCCTCTCCCCCGGCGCATAGGGTTCGGTCAGCAGCTTGGCGACCACGCCGTCGGTCGATCCTCGCGCGTCCCGCAGCCAGTTCCTGGCCTTGGCCGGATCCGTCGTCGCAGGCGAGAGAACCAGCCTTCCCGGGACAGCGGCCGTTTTCGAGAATGCGGCGAGCGATCGGCGGCGGACGCTCAGCGGCTGATCGAGAAGAATGCTGCCCGCGGCGTCGGCCAGAATGTCAAACAGGATCAGCCGCGCCGGCGTCTCGGCGGCGAGCTTGCGTATTCGGCTCTCGGCCGGATGGAGACGCATCTGCAGGGCATCGAAAGCAATCCGTCCGTCGATTTCAATGACCAGCTCGCCATCGACCACGAATTGTCCGGCCGCCACATTTTCGAGGAGCGCTACGACCTCGGGAAAGAACCGCGCCAATGATTTTCCGGACTTGCCGCGAATATCCACCTTCCCGCCCGACTTGAAGGCGAGACACCGAAAGCCGTCCCATTTCGGCTCGTACTGCCAGTCGCCATCGTCCACCGGCAGCTGCGCGGCAAGACGGGCCTCCATGGGCTGCAAGTCGATCGGCAACGGGAATTTCGGCATTCGGGCGCCATGACATTTTCCACATCAACGGCTCCCGACAGGATTCGTTTCATCCCGACGATCGTGGTCGTCAGGATTCGAAGGGCGTGCGATTCCAGTTCTTGTAGATGAGATAGCGGGCATTGCCGCGGCCGATCGCGCCGAACCATTGCGGACAGAACGGGCCCATCCAGATGAAATCGCCGGCGGCGACCGAGTACCAGGAATTGTCGAGGCGATAGACGCCGCCGCCGTCCAGCATGACCAGCCCATGCTCCATGAAATGGGTCTCGACATAATGCAGCGAGGCGCCCGGCTCGAAGCCCATGATATTGACTTCGCAATCGAAAGCCGGATCCTCCGGCAGGAGCTTCTGCAGCGGCAAACGGTCGTCGCCCTTCAGGCGCGCCACCGGCAGGCTGCGCGCATTGTTGACGACGGCCTTCGGACCCGGGGTGCCTTCGAGCCGGACATAATGGCGCTCGATGACCGCCAGCTTGGCGCCCGAAGCCGACGAGATGCTGTGCGCCTTGCCGGCGGGCAGGAAAGCGTAGCCCTCCACCGTCATGGCGTGGTTTTCGCCATCGAGCGACAGGCTGGCCTCGCCCTCGAGCACGAAGAAGAATCTCTCGATCCCCGCGGCGGGTCCTTCGCCCTTCGTCCCCGGCGCCATCTCGACGAAATACTCGACGAATTTGGCGCCGATCTGCGGCGCGGCGAGAATGATGATCTGCGCGCCGGGCCATCCGGGCAAGGTCGTGCGCTCATGGCTGTCGGGGCAGATCAGAGCATGCCGTCTGCCGACTGATGAACGCGTTTCGCCAAGATTCTGCCGCATGATGACCTCGTTGAATTCGGGGCAGCGCCCTCTGCCATGCCGGGTTGCCTAATTGGGCCATCCGTAAAAGTCAACGCAGAGCCAGATTCCGCCTTCCCTTGCGACCAGCCGAAGCGCACGTTAGAAAGGCGGCTTACATGCATCTCTCACAGTAATTCCGACATGCGCTCCTATCTCAGCGAAGCCGATCCCGGCACCCGCATCCTGCGCCGTTGCGACGAGCTGGCCGCCATCAGCAGGCCCGGCGCCGGCGTCACCCGCCTCTATCTCACCGAAGAGCACAAGCGCGCCATCGAGCTCGTCTCCGGCTGGATGCGCGAGGCCGGCATGGACGTGCATGTGGACGAAGCGGCCAATGTCGTCGGCCGCTACGCGCCGGCGCAGCAGGGAAGCCCGTCTCTCTTCCTCGGCTCGCATATCGACAGCGTGATCGACGCCGGAAAATATGACGGCCCGCTGGGCGTGATCTGCGCCATCGACTGTGTGAGCGTCCTCAACCAGGCGAAGCGCCGCCTGCCCTTCGGCGTCGAGATCGTCGCCTTCGGCGATGAGGAAGGAACACGCTTCGGCACGACCCTGATCGGCAGCCGCGCCATCACCGGCGCCCTCATCCCGAACGAGCTTTCGATCGAGGACAAGAACGGCGTCTCGATCGCCGCGGCGCTGCGCGACTTCGGCATCGATCCGGAGCGGATCGGCGCGGCGGCGCGCAAGGCCGAGGACATGCTGGCCTATGTCGAGCTCCATATCGAGCAAGGACCGGTTCTCGAGCATCGCGACCTGCCGGTCGGCATCGTCTCATCGATCAGCGCCCAGATCCGCAAGCGCGTGACATTGACGAGCGAGCCCAATCACGCCGGCACCGTGCCGATGCGGCTGCGCCATGATCCCTTCCTCGCCGCGGCGGAGATCGCCCTGGCGGCCGAGCAGATCGCCGCCGGCATTCCCGACGCCGTGGCGACCGTCGGCCAGGTCGATGTGAAGCCCGGCGCGATGAACGTGATTCCCGGGCATGTGACGATCAGCCTGGACATGCGGGCGCGCACCGACGAGATCCTGAAGGACATGGTCGCCCGGATCGACGGCGAGGTCGCCCGCATCGCCGCGGCGCGCGGCGTCGGCATGAAGATCCAGACGGTATTGGAGACCCGCGCCGCGCCCTGCTCGCCTGAGCTGATCGACAGGCTCGCCGCGGCGGTCCGCAGCGCCGGGGTCGAACCTCTGCATCTGCCGAGCGGCGCCGGCCATGACGGCATGGCGATCGCCGCCCTGGCGCCGATCGCGATGATCTTCGTGCGCTGCGAAAAGGGAATCAGCCACTCGCCACTCGAGGCGGTCGAAGCGCGCGACGTCACCGTCGCCGTCCAGGTTCTGCAGCGATTCATAAACGACATGGCGGCCGGCCGATAAATTCCGGCAGCGCCGCAGGACCTGTCACTGACTTACGTGAATCGTCCCTGAGGGGAAATGGTGGAGCCAGACGGAATCGAACCGACGACCTCTTGAATGCCATTCATAATTTGCGGTTACTTTCGGTTTCGCTTAGCGTCTATTTCCTCTCTACAAACAATGCTTTATATCATTGCGACTACTTACGAGTACGTAGCTTTTCGCTGCTGTTCGGTTGCTAATTGGTTGCTAGTCAAGGTATTTAGATCCTATGAGTTCTATCAAGACAAAGATCACCAAACGAGTGGTGGATAGCCTTGGCCCAGATCAAATGGTCTGGGACTCCGGGGATGGATCAATCTCGGGATTTGGCGTCCGTCGTCAGCGACGCGACGCGGTCTACTTTGTCAAGACACGTGCTGGAGCAAGACAAAGGTGGGTCACGATCGGGCGACATGGTCCCTTCACTGTTGATCAAGCGCGTAAGGAGGCCCGGGTCATATTAGGCGATATAGCTCGCGGAAACGACCCAAGACGCCATCTCGGTGCCAAACCTCCAAAGCTCGACGACGTGATGTCCCGCTTCCTGAGCGAAGAGATTGAACCCAAGCGAGCCAATGCCACCGCCATTCTTTATCGCGATCTATGGGAAAGATTGGCAAGCCCCCGCTTAGGTCAGCGTCTAGTTGGGGACGTCACCTTCGCGGATGTGGCCGCCCTTCATCACGAGTTTCGAACGACTCCGGTGACCGCCAATCGCCTGGTTGCGGTGCTTTCAAGCCTCTTCTCGTGGTGCGAGCGGCATGGACTGCGTCAGCCACGAACCAACCCGGCTTTCGGTATTCAGAAGTTTCCCGAGAAGGGCCGGGAGCGATTTCTAACCCCAGACGAACTAGCGCGCCTGGGAAACGCACTGAAAACGGCCGAGACCGCTAAGTCCGAGTCGCTCTATGTCCTTGCCGCAATACGCCTCTTGATCTTTACCGGCTGCAGGCGGAACGAGATACTAACTCTTCGATGGGACAGCGTGGATCTCGAGCGCAACTGCATATTCCTAAAGGAATCGAAGACAGGCGCGCGAACCGTTCACCTATCTGCTCCGGCCATAGGCATCATCAAATCGATACCACGTCAAAAGGATAACCCCTTCGTCATCGTCGGCGAACGAGAAGGTCAGCACCTCGTGAACCTTCGGAAACCTTGGCTTCGAATTTCAACAGCTGCAACGATTGAGGGGGTTCGGCTTCACGACCTCAGGCATTCGTTCGCAAGCGTGGGCGTCAGCGATGGTTTGTCCTTGCCCGTGATCGGAAAATTGCTTGGCCACACCAAGGCATCAACGACCATGCGCTATTCACATTTGGCAGTGGACCCGGTCAAACAGGCCAATGATGCAATTGGTCTGATCATAGCCCGGTCTCTCTCAGGCGAGGGGCGTTCAGATGAAAACCCTTAGACCAAGCCATTTTGCAATTCCTGGAGAAAGGATCCTCTTTTTTGATGCCGTTTTCGGGCTGGCAACTGCGTCGGGAGCCATTGACGACAATGCCGATCCCAATGATCAGATCTGGCGGACTTATAGACAAGGCAAGGTGCACCGCATCCGAAAGCTGGTGATCGACAAGCGACGCTATCGCCTTACCTCGAAAGTGCACAGGGCCGAGGACGCTTTGTCCAGGGTCAAGACCAAGGCAATCTTTGAGGCCGCTAGGAAGGTGATTGGTCTGGTCATGCAAGGAGCAATTGAGGGCCGGATCGATCTCCATGATCAGCCCGCGCTGGTGCTGGATCGCTCCTACGCCCACCTTCTCTACAGCCAACTCTATACGGTTCTCGGGACAGGTTATCTCAGATTAGTTCGCGATGGCCATCCGAACTATGGTCTCGTTAGTTTTGACAAAGGCGCGATCGCCAAACTTCTCGAGTCGGAACGGAAATCCAGCCAGAGTTCGGCTCTTTCGCAGGCAGACAAGAAGCTACTTATCGAGCTAGCCGCAAATATGAAGGAATACGCGAAGAAAGAATATCCCGAGATTTACGACCGGCTGTCGTTCTCGATTCAGATCTGGCAATCTTACAAGCGAAAAGTTGAACAGTGGATGGACAAGCGGCGGAACTCACCGAGGACAATAATCGATGCACGCTATCGCTCTTATGTCGCGGAGGCCATGGTCGCTGCAGAACTTAGGTCAAAGTCTGGGAACAAATCCGCGGACATAAAAGAGGCCGTCAGGAAGGTTTTTGAACATTTTCTCGGCAAAGCTGATCCAGAAGACCGGACCGAGGACAGCGTAATTGAAAATCAATAATTGAAAATTCTTTCTCTCGCCCATCTATCGATTTTCGATTTTTGAGTCGGCAAGGTCGCGATGCAGTTTGGCATCGCAGAGCATGACGACGAAAACGAGGCAGCCCGGCGATCGGCACAAGTTATTTTTGAGTGAACGAGCACTAGCGGAACGATGGTCGCTGAGCGTGAGGACCCTCCAGGGTCACCGGTTGCGTGGACAGGGACCGCCATTTCTTCATATTGGCAGGTCAGTTCGATACGACCTCGACGTCATCGAAGCCTACGAGGCCGCCAACACCTTTTCCCATACAACTGAGGCGAGACATGATCGCGACCAGGAAGTGCCCCATCCTAAGCCATGAATTTGATCCCCTGAGACTGCCAGATCCTCTTAAGCGATATGACCTAGCGAAGACGCTGCTCCCTATAGGCGACCTTGCCGGATTTGAATCTCACAGTGAAGCTGAAGCCGAAGATCGATTCCGCGCCGACGCCCTCTGCAATTCAAAGACCGCAGGGGGGCGAGAATTGGGCAGTTGGCTGCACGCTGCTACCGACGAAGGCTCTCTCCCACTCTCTTCGGTTAGCAGCGTTTACACTCGGACCGTGCGACAACGCCTCCTCGGCGACCTCGCACGTTTGCTGGATGAGCGAGTCGAAGGCGAGGAGCCGCCCTTCACCTTCACCCTAATCAATTCTAGGTGGCGGATTCATCACTCCCGCATGATGAGCTTGCAAGTAAAGAAGCTGAAAGCCGCACTCCGGGAATACTTCCGGCGCGTCGGCATCGCCAAGGCAAAGGGGTTCTTGTTCTCGGGCTTCCATGGTGAGTTTGATGGCGAGTTTTTCCAGTTGCATGTCCATGGGGTTGCGATTGGCGAAAAGGCGCGCCTCTTGCCTTCTCTTAGGGGAAAATTCGGATTCGTCACCACCCGGACCATCAGGCGACCGGTACAAGTTGGGCCTCTCCAGAACCTGCCACGCCAAATAAGCTATCTCTATCAGCAGTACTGGCCATATCGGCCGCGAAAACGTTCTGGAAAAGCCCGGATCCAAATAAGGGCGCGTATCAAGGAACCGTTCTACGGCCGTCTCCTGGTTTGGATGGCCAATCAGCACGTCTTTGATTTCATCCTGATGAATGGCTTGCGGCTTAAGGCGTGCAATGGGGCTACGGGACTGGTGGTGACTAATGGATAAGCCATCGGACGGCCGCTCACCCAAAGCATCGAAACCTCCCCTGGACGAGACCGATCAATCCCGGGTCTCTGACCCGAAGATCGTCGAAGGAATCGTCGATCAGGCCGGAAGTAGATGGCTTCGAATCGAGCAGGATGGACTCAGCGTCTGGATCGAGACTCTGGATCTCGGTTCCGGCGGGGCTGCGGCGACCAAAAAGCTGACTTCGGGTGGAATTGTCGTGCTGCGGAACTCGT
This sequence comes from Pseudomonadota bacterium, assembly GCA_049323275.1. Taxonomy (GTDB): domain Bacteria; phylum Pseudomonadota; class Alphaproteobacteria; order Rhizobiales; family Aestuariivirgaceae; genus Taklimakanibacter. Next base: position 50,179 of record JBMOOM010000083.1, on the reverse strand, counting down.
CCATTCAGCGATTGGCGGAGGCGGCGGAAAGCTTTGGTGGCTACCGCGCCGGCCTCATTGCGAAGGAGCCGGGCTGGATCGGCAACCAATTCGTCTATGGCGATGGGACGATCTTCGCGCCAAGAGGCGAGATTCCCGTCAACAGCCAACTGAAGCCAATCAAGAAATACGGATGCAAAGGGACACTCGCCGAGTGGGACGCCGAAATCAGTCCACTGATATCGAGACAGGCTATTCTCAAGTTCGGACTGAGCCTGCCTTTTGCCGGCCCCTTGCTGGCCCTGGTGGTCGGCACTCCCTTGGAGGTCCAGAACCCCATTTTCGAAACCGTCAGCGATAGCTCGACCGGCAAGAGTTCGGTGCTTAGGTCGGCGGGGTCAATCCTGGGCTATGATGATCGCGACACCGGCTTCGCTGACTCCTGGGGCGCGTCCGTGGCCGGAACGCGGGTCCTGATGCCGATGCACAACGACATGTTCCTGGGGTTGGATGAGGCGTCGATGGCCGGCCCGAGCAAAGATGCGCAGCGCAGGTTCATCGCCGAAGTCGTCCATGTCCTGGCCCACGGTACGGAAAAAATCACTAAGCCGGAGGGCGTACCGAACAGGTCATTCCGACTGGTCACCCTCAGCACCAGCAACCATAGCCTGCTCGACATGGTGACTTCTCACGATTCGGCCTACGGGCCGCTCAAGGCTCGGCTAATCAGCATCAAGGTACCAGGTCAGCGGCCATATGGCCTCCTGTCCCGCCTTCCGACCAGCTACCAAACTTCGGGCGAGGCAATCGACGCCCTGAAGGCAATGACGACCCGTCAGTATGGAACTCCGATGCGGCAATACCTCCAGCGCCTGGTGGAAGCGCGAAAGGCTGACCCGAAAGGTCTTATCGAAAAGATAGAAAAGCATGCGCGACTTTTTTTGGCTGAGGTCGGGATCGAGCCTCGCGACCCGATCAGGACCCGGCGAGCCAAGTCGATGGCTTTGGTCTACGCTGCCAGTGTCCTTGCGCGGGACTGGGGTGCCCTACCTAGGCAGAACGCCGTAGGCAGCTATCTCCGGTCCTTCAAGATTGTTTGGGGGTGGATCGAGGGCAAGCCGGCCAGGCGCTCGGCCCTTGAATCGGCGCGCAGATATGTGCGCGCAAAGCGTCAAACCTTTAAGAAGGTTAAAACTCCGGTCGCGATGACGAAGAAGGCCCTGTCGAAGGTCAGGGGCTTGATCAAGACCACCAAGGGACAGCGGGAGCTCCTGATACCCACTACCGCTAAACGGCCGTCCTGGCTCGGGCTGAAGGGGCGGAAAGAGCTCAAGGCTGCTGGCCTTCTCGAATGCGATACCGATCGATATGACATCAAGCGGGCGGTGCGACTGGGGAACGATGGGAAGCCGGTCCTCGACCGCTTCTATGCTATCAGGCTCGATCGCCTCAAGTCATGACACGATCATGAAAGCCCATCGCCTCTGTCAGGCCAAATCGATCAATGGTGTTTTCGTGAACTGGTTACCGATGGCATATTTTGTCATCAACAGCTTTTCGATCGCAAGTCCATGTGCGCCATACGATTGACGGCATAGCTGGATCCAGTTTGAGGCATTACCCAGTAACCGGGGTCACTCATGGGCACACTAATGCGCGCTCCACGTCCAAAGGCTAGTCATGTTAGTCCTTGCCACCCATCATTCCATGCCCATCGATAATTCTTATATCACCACGGCGCATAGAACCGTCTTCGTCTCGCCTCCAACGTTGCAGCACATACGGATAATAGCCTGTTATCTCAAATATGGTCAGTTGAAACTTGACACCCCAGCTTGAATCTCTCGGCATCACCCACACAACCTGCCTACCAGCGTCCTTCCGCATGCCAGCTCGAATTAGATGATTTTTGAGAAGCTGTATGTCTGCACCTACCTCGCGAGGCTCGGCAAGAGTTTGCGCAGGGAGAATATTGGCCACCCTTGTCTGCACAATAGACGTTACCGACAAGCTCTCGCGCTCCTCAAAAAACTCGATCACAAAAGCACATTCTTCCTCGTCCAACGGTTCATCCAAATAGTAAGCAGGAATCACGGACATGCTGCGTGGGGCCTTGCTGGGGACAAATATCGTTACAAACTAGGCGCGCCGATTCGTAATGATCCGCTCGCGCCTGCCACTCACATCGCAAACCAGCTCGCGGATTTGTCGTCAGCTGTAATTTGCCGCAAGTCTTGAAATGCCAAATTCAGTTAGACCGCCGGGTTGACTGGTGCTGTCCAATATATCCTATGACGACCCTCTGCCTAGCCTCATCAAAAAAGAAGGCGATTCGGATAGTATGCCGAGGCTCGGTACTGGTTCCATATCCTATGTGCTCCTTTAACTTTACTTTCGAGCCATAGTAGGCCACTTCGTAGTCGGTAGCGAACATCCCCATCGTAATTTCAGATTGATGTGCCGAGTACCGAAACTGGCAACTTTCCCGGCAAGACTTGTCGAGGTCAGGACAACGCGCCACATTCGCCTTTGCTTTCCAATACGTCGTGGCCAACCATTTGAAAGCCGCATACAGCAGCTCAGGCTCCTCGAAAAGCTGCGCATCCCTTTCAACTCGCCCATCTATCACGACAAGCTGATCCCTAAAGTCCCGGATTGCCGCTTCGATAGCACTTTCTGTGTCCTCTATTGGATCGTCAACTTTCTCGGTCGCAGTCTCCGATGTTTGACGCAGCAGCTGAAGATACATTTGTTTCCAAACGCGAACCTGTCCATCCATTTCGAGTAGGCGCTCGGAGGCGTCAGCAAGCTCGCGACGCGCCCCGTCCAGTGCAGCCAAATCGGTCTCGTACTGACGCAGCCAATCGTCCGAAATCGTTGGGGAAGCCGTCCCTGTGGCCCGCAACTTCTGGACAGTGTGCTTTGTAATCTCTCTCTCAACGTCCTCCCAACGGACTAGGCCGCCAATATGTCTCGTGACTGAAGCTGAAGAGATCAGCCGAAGAAGAATGTCAGCTAGAGGTCTGTTGCGCTCATCCAGTGCAGCAATTTGCTGTTGAGTCCACCAGCGGTGACGGTACGGCGGATCATCGAGTGTCATTCTGGGCCAATAGAGGCGAATGGCTCCGTCGTACGTATTTAGACGATTGTCCAGATAATTTGTTAGGGACCAACCAAGCCCGACGTCGTCGGCAACACACACGTATGCTATGCCTACAAGCTTGTCAGCAAGGTCTAGCGGATCACAAAGAAGCTGACCGTCGCGGTTCCGCCTGCTGATAAACACAATCGGAATCGTGCGTTCCGCATCGAGCAAGAAGCCAACGAAACGCTCTGCCTCGTCCGCCTGTATCCGGAAAAAATTGGCCTTGAGTGGGAAGCGTTCGCGAGCGCCAAACTTGTCCATCATTGTGCGTACTATGCGCGGTCGTGTGCTTGGGGGGCTGACAGGTACGAGACCATGCCCTCTACTGCCCGCAGCCACATTCACCGTGAATCGAACGCCGGGCTCGACCGGATCGAGTTTCGTGATTATGCAATCGGTCCTCCAAAAGCGACCCTGCAGGTCCGGATGCTCGAATCGGACGGCAGCCGCTTGAAGGCCCCCATTCTCTTCCAACTTAAGAAATTGTACGCGTTCGCCATCCGGGAAATCTATTGGCTCTATCGCGCCGTCAGGCCAGTTCGCTGGGCGGGTCAGCGATCGATGCGGATTCTCAAATATCCAGTGAGCGACTTCTTCCAGGGCCTCTGTGATTTCCGGCGGCCGATCACCGGACTGCTCACCGAGCAGGAAGGATGCGAAATACGTTGATTGCACCTGCCGTCCCCATGTTTGGCAAACAACTGGGAAATGACCATACAGGGAATATGACGAACTTGCACCAAGACTGCTCCGGACCAAGTGCCGGCGGTGGCAACCACGGCTTGGCTAGGAAGACAAGGCGCAAAGATTGGACTGACTGGTAGTTGGGAGACCGCTGTTTCAGGCGGCCACCGAACCGTCAACTTTGGTCGGTCTAGCTGGTACCGACGACCTTAGCCTTAAGCGCCTCGAACTGTTCATTGGTGATTACTCCCGTATCGAGGAGGCGTTTAAGCCGTTCGAGCTGATCAATCTGATTCTGTGGAGCCAACTTGTCGTTGCCAACGATCTCGACCTTCGAGACGTCGTTGGCGAAAATATTCAAGCCGCTTTCTCCTCCATCTGAGCCTTGGGGGTCTGCCGATTTGTGAACCGCACCGCAGGCCCAGACAAGGCAGCCAAGCCAAACTATCCCGGTGCCGCCCAAAACCAGGTTCAAAGCACCTATGATCCACCGGTTCGGATGCCGGCGTCGGAAGGCGACGATCGTTGGGATTAGGTAGACTGCCAGCGCGATGGACAGAAATATGATTAGGCCCCAATCCCCCTTTGATGAATGCTCCTGAGCCATGGTCGGCCCCGCTGAGAGCAGCAACAACGGAAGGGCTACAGTCACGATGGACCAGCCGCGCTTTTGCCAGGTGCCGGCCGAGCCGAGCCGAGACGACTGGGACGAACGCATGAGAAAGTCTCCTTTATCAACAGTTGGTGAAGACCGCGCGAAGAAACTTGCCGATCGTCGATGCGGTATAGCGTGCGACCAGTCGGCTGTTGCCGAGAAAAGACAAAAGACATGAGGGTGAACCGGAAATGCTACTTCATTCCGCATTCACTCAATCAGAAAATGAGAGACGTATTCGGGGCTTTCGTCCTTCTGTCTGTCCAAGAACTTAAATTTACAGCCCTTGAAAGTCAGAAATCTGAGTTCGATTGCGGAAGTATGCGGAGCGCCAGCGAATACAGCACCACTCGACATGACGTGCAGAATTGTCGGATATACCCTATCTCCTGCCCTTCCAGTACGAGCACCAGGCGCAAGCTCCTCGCATTCGGAGGCGCTATACACAACGGCTGGACAAACAGGTACGGGACTTTTCAATCTCACTTCGCACGAAGCCGCAAACCCATTGATACAAATCGGTCCGGTCACTGCGATGGCCGTAATAGCGCCCGTGACCAGCCTATGCTTGAACTTCGTCATCTTGACCACCTCCCGAAATGGACCTTTCAACGGACGAGTTCGAAACTCGCTGTTGGCTCAGCGAGAGTTGCTTCTGTGGGTTCAGCAGGTACTTGATAGTGAAATTGTGAGCCGAACGAATCGAAGTCGTTGTTCGTCTTCAAGATCACGCCATGACAATCTTCAGAATACATCATAGCCGTCGATTGCTCGGCCCCGGTGATATACGCTAGGTTGAACACCTGCATGAGCCATTTTCCATCCTGCTGACGGACGATTTGAGCAGGCATGAAGGTCGAGCAGAAAGTGTACGAAACTTTCGGGACAGTATCCCATTCCACGTTTTGGCTCGGTTCGCCGTCTTGGAATTTGGACTCTCCGTACACGTTGGTCACTTCGACCAGTACTCCTCGCCAATCAACGGCAACTACGCGCTTCCTGCGCAAAGTGCGCCACTCGCATACCCCCATGTGACAGCGCAGCATCTTTGAGCCAGTTTGGCTGGTCCTTTCAGTGTTGAGCATGTTGTCGCCGTCATTGGTCAGAACATGCATCGAACCGCAGAGCAGACCAATCGCGCGCCCAAATGCGGCTACCTTGAAAGTTGCGGGTTTGGCCGCCGGGTAATTCGGCGCTATGAGCACGATCTCCTCGGCCTTGAGTTCGTCCTCCTTGAATATGTGGGAGAACAGCCGTCCACCCGAATAGTCGTCTAGGTTTGTGGCAAAGCTGATTGTAGTGGTGGAGAGGCGGAGCTCGAGTGTAGCCCTGGGGTCGTTCGACTGAAACTTCTCATTAGCCCATTGGCCAAGGCTGCCAGCAGCAGGTTTTTCATCCTTGGCCAGGACGGTTAAATAGATCTCGCACTGACCTTTCCGCCGGAGTTCGGTGTTGGGCGTGAGCGCGAGCGCCGTCGTCTGATCAGTCGAAACAATCGCCGCTTCGGTAGCGCCGCTTTCTCCTGGCCCCATCGACCATACCTTCAGAGTTTCGGCTATGCCGGGCTCGAACTCAGTCCTGATCTTGTCCTCGCTGACAACTGACTTAGCAAATGGATCGGCCGCCATTCTTGGACGAAAAGGCGATGGCAGGCGGTTGGCGACGCACTCGGCGGCAGCACTAAGGGCAGCACTCGATCCGGCGAGGGACAGCCGGTCGATCGGTGAGCCACCATAACGGATCTCAAGGCCATGAGCGCGAGCGAGATCCGCGACGAACCGCGATTGAAGCCCACGGGTGATTAAGCCGTTGCGATCACCGATCAGGATGGCACTGAATTGGCCTTTCCAGACGCGCCCTCGCCCATAATCGAACTCAAGCTCGTAAGCCTTGTTGAACTCCAGCGACGTCCAGGCGGGATTGGCAAGTGCCATCGCAAGGTCGTTCTGATCTGTCGAAGGCCCAAGCCAAAGTTGAGTCCCGCTTTGATAGAGAACGGTTGCGAGGCATCTGTCATTCGAAGCATTTGGGCCGACAGTCCAGCCACCCACCACTACCTGCTCCATTCCCAACTGGAAATTCAGGGGTGAGTTGGCTGGCTCGGCATGGAGGCGGGTTGGAATTAGGAATGGCACGAGGAGTCCCATCAGTAACCTTAAACCTCGTCCTGCAGTCGTCTTAGGCCGGGAAGTGAATGGTTTCATGATTGCCGTCCATGAAAAGTTGAGTGGGGAGCGCGTCGTGGCTAGTCAACCAACAGTGCAACCGACGCGAGGAAGCAGCCGACCCAGACTATGGCGTGCCAGGGGGTCTGTTTGAGGCGCTTGGCCCGGGCGAAGAGATAAATAGGTACAACGAACAGTGCGAGAAATGGCATGTAACGCGTGCTATATCCGGCCCTGGCCAAGCGCCTTTCGTCGAGAACGCAAAAGACACTGTTGACGATCGCGACGGCCCACCACGGAGTACTGTAGATTGTAGGGTCGGCCGCGAAAGCCGCACACCTCAATGCCCGTCCGGCCTCGCATTCGCCCTCGACATATCCTTGAATCATGAGATTGATTGCAGCGTCGATCAGTGGGACAAAGGCCACAAGCCAAGCCCAACCATTCTTCACCAGATTGGGTGCTATGGGTGGCGGGCCAAAATTGATCTTGGCGACCAAGCCTGACCGCCGGATCGGCAGCCATTCGTTCATTCCCGGCTTCCAGATCTGTTCGTCCTGATCGAGCTTTTTGCTCTCGATTAAACCGATAAGCTGTCCTTCTGGCACCGGCCCGAGGCGATTGCCATTGAGCGTATAGTGCCATTGTGGCTCTATGGGCATGTCAGTCACACTTTCCTCCATGGTGATCTGGGGTTGATGCATTGATCTAGGATCATTTTCTTTACATACTATAGTTGATAAACACGCAGGCGGTAAGTCGCTGATCTAGGTGCATGGACATGCGCAAGATCGTCGGCCGAAACCTCAAGCGGATCAGGCTGGAACGTAAACTGACTCAAGAACGGCTGGCCGAGCTCTCGGGGTTCAGTCAGCAGTATATTAGCGGGTTGGAGAAAGGCGCGAGAAACCCTACCGTCGTGACGATCTACGAGTTCTCGCAAGTCCTGAAGGTCGATTACCTCGAGCTTCTCAGGCCCCGATAATGTCAGTTGCCTCACTGCATTCGCTAGAATCGGTTGCGGGCCGCGCCGCGAGGAAAGCGGCAGCCGATAAGCCTGTCCAGAGCTGGCCATCGAACGACCCTCTCCACTGATCACGGCGCAGGAGCGCCGGAAACTCGTTGCGGGAAAAAGGCTAACCTCGACCCAAACAGTCCCCAGTCTTCTTACGTATGTAGAGCATACTCCGTGGAAAAATACTCATCAAGCCGCTGACATGGTGGCATGCGGCTTCGCGAGGATTTCGCCAGAAACCTAAGAAAGTACCGAAAACAGAAAGGGCTTTCTCAAGAGGCCCTCGCGAACGATGCCGGCATTGATCGAACCTACATAAGCTCGCTCGAACGGAGCGTTTATAGCGCCACTGTTGACATGATTGAGCGGCTTGCGGCCGTACTCCAGGTTGAGCCGGCTGCCTTGTTGGATCGAACAACCAGGGTCGGTCGCAAGAAGCCTTCGTGACACGATAGTGGCTCGCAAGCCCGCCGCCTTCGCGGCGCGTCATTTGGCCGACGACAGGCGTGGCCCACCGTGCATCCGGCATTGGTCCTCATTGCCAGCCGCTTGATGCTGCGGTGGTCCTGGCAACGTCTAGACAGGAAATGACTTGGGCTTGCGATACGTTCGATCACCGGGCCGGTGACCAATTCTCTCTACTGGGCCGTTGCCCTAACAATGAAGGCCGAGCCTGCACCAATCACGTGCAGGCGCTTGGCTGACTGGCGAGTTTCATGGCGTAGCCGGCAGGCCCTGATAGCCACCCTCCTATAACCAGCACTGTCATGGAGGAGGATCGATGTCTGGGTGATGCGGTGAGCGACAGTCCAGTGCCCGTATTCACCGTCCAGCCCCAACAAGAGCGATGTTCCAGGACGCTCGAGCTCTCGCCTGAGACACTTGATCGCCTGGCGCATTGAGTACTGCTTGCGGTTCAGCAGAGGACGGGCGACCTCAAGCCGAAGATCGAAGTCTGCCTCGATAAACTCAATGGCGAGCTTGAGCAGCTGGGTGATCCTCGGGGTGGTAATGCCATTGACACTGGCATTGCCGTAGCCTTGAAGCCGATCAATCTCGGCAACCAGCTCCTCGAAGACGTTGCTGAAGACGTGCGGCTTGAAGCGGCCAAGGTGTCGAAGGGAAAGTCGGAGGGCATTGACCACGGCGTAGACACCACACAGACCGTCGAGTTCGCCTTGCTTGTATGGCTTCGGCAACCTTCCGAGCCCTTTCCTAGGCCGTCCCCTCCTAGCAACTCTCGTCGTCTGGTTCGCGATTTTTAGGGGAAGCCTGGCGCAGGAGCCACCGACCGGACAATCGACCTTCGAACAGGGAAAGCGATCGTCGATGTTGCGGCCGTTGCAGACGTCCATTTCCCGCTCTGTGCAAAACGACCAGATCGCGTGCTGAACAAACCGGGGAAAGCAGGCGGGATATCGGGGATTGAATTGCCGGCAGTCGATTTGCCGGGAAATCTCGCGGACCACCTCAGCGCAGCCGTTTGGGCCGTAGCAGCCCGATCCATAGCCATGCTGAGCCTGAAAGGCCGTCAATGTCCCGGTCCGGTGAAGGAAATTATGGACCAGGCTATCGATAGCAATCATTTCGAGGCCAACAGCCTTCCATGATTTTCTTTTCCGGCCCCCAAGCAGCAACAGATCCGAAAGGGCCATGTTGGTCAGCTTGGAAGAGACCGCATGGATTTGGCTGAAGGCTCTGATGAGGTTCAGCCTGGCTTCCTGGGGCGTGGTGCCGGGGCAGACAATCCGATCAATATACCCAACCAAGTCGTGCCGGCATTCGTCACGCAGGAACAGATACAACGAAATCGCGAGCTGGTTGAGGTCGCCCTTCCGCAGTGGTGGGATTGGCACCGGACAACCCGAAAGAAGTTTTGGGTGCGAACAAGAGTTGTGAGTCTTGCGGAAGCCGCAGCCGCGATAGGTCTCAAAGCTGAGCAGCAAAGAGCATCTGCCTGGCTTGCCGACCATGAGTTCGGCCAATTCGTTCCAGGTCGCGTTACCATGGGCTTCTATATAGGCGTCGGCAATATTGTCGCTAATGCCCTGGTAGCTGAAGCTCCACATAAGATGGCCGAACAAAGTTGGCGTATCGCGAGCCTCTATGGCTTCGGCCAGTCCATTCCTCCGGGCCTGTCGGCGAAGGGTCCGAAGATAGTCCTTGCTGCCAGCAAGACCGCATATTTGGCTCACGAGGCTGATCGCTCCATTCCGGTCGATGGTCATGGGTGCGGCCTCAGTACTCGTCCGCGCGCATGACGGTGAGAACTCTGACGGTCACCTTCGGATCGGAGGGGTTGGGCGAATGGAAGCGCCTTCCGCGATCGTAGTAATCGATCTTCCAGAGGACCCTGACCTCATCGACTGTCAGTAAGGCGCAGTCATGTTCGCCCCACGGATCGTTATCCTCGCTAAACTGATTGAATTCCGAGACCGCCTTGAAGATCTTGGCGACCAGGCTGCCCCCCAGTCCCGCGATGCCGTCGGTCATCAATACGACGCCGCCCCGGCCGGTAATGCGAAGAGCGTCGTTCAATTCCCGGATCCGAGACGTAGCAACTTCATCGGGGTTGATGATGTTGCCAATATGTTCCTTTTCAGGACGCCAGTAGCCCTTGTCCATCGTCGAATTTCCTGTGGTTGGTTGTGGGAGAAGTCAGATGAGGCGAATGAGCCGGCGCTGAGCCGCGCCGAAGCCTTCGATGTAGCCCTGCGTGGTCTGGATCGACCGATGTCCCGCAAGCTCCTGGACGTCGCGCAGAGAGCCGCCGGTGTGGAGGACCAGCCTGGCCCCGCGGGTGATAAAGGTCCGCCTTCCACTGTGGGAGGAGCAGCCCGCCAACCCGGCCTTCTGGTAGAGCCCGGAGAACCAGTTGACCACTGACTTGGCCGTCATCGGACCGCCGCGTTCCGACCTGATGATTGGATCGTTTGGGTGATCGCCGCGCTTCTTGAGCATGCGCAGTTCGGCCCGCAGCTGGCCATGGAGCGGTATCCGCCGGCCGCTGCCTTTCTTGGCCACGCTCGCCGGCAGCTCGAGGAACTGGCCGATCTCTCCCCGTGGCCCGCTGACCATCAACCAGGTCAGTTTCGCAATTTCGCCGGCACGCAACCCGGCCTTGACGCTGAGCAGCATGATCACCCGATCACGCCGGACGTGGCGCTTAAGCTTGATAGTGGTCAACACGCGGCGCACGTCGGTATCCGCGAGGACCTTCGCAGGTCTCCCCTTCATAGGAGGTCTCCATCGTGTGTGGTTGAGCGACTATCGCAATGCGCGATTTCGCAGTATCATACTACTATAGATTGAATATATCGTCAAGCTGCTGTTTTTGCTTGATATTTCGCTATTTTTAGGCTATTTTTCCTAGCACGGATAGATCCACTTTCAGTCCAGCCGCGGCCAGGTTGCAGACCGGCCGCCGGCGTCAAGATTGGTGACCGAGGTCTTCCGGTTTGACAGAAATGCCCTTAGGAAAGGTTTTGGATCAGCAATGAAACAGATCGAAGACAAATTTGAGCTCACCGCCTCGGACTTGGTTGGGTTTCTCAACTGCAGCCACCTAGCCGAGCTCGACCGGGCTGTAGCGCAAGGCAAGTTGCAACGGCCGGCCGTCTGGGACCCCTTGTTGGATATCCTGCGCGAGCGAGGCGCGAACCACGAGGAAAGCTATCTAGGCCATCTCAGAGCCTCAGGACTTGAGGTGCTGGCAATCGACGGAGCCGATGTAGGCGATGCCTCGGTCGCCGCAACCCTTGCCGCGATGAAATCGGGGGCGGCAATCATCGCCCAGGCGGCACTTAAGAGCGGTGGCTGGATCGGCCGCGCCGACATCCTGCGCCGGGTCGAGGTGCCTAGCGCCCTTGGTGGGTGGTCATATGAAGTCATCGACACCAAACTCGCCCGGGAAACCAAGGCCGCCACGGTCCTTCAGCTCTGCCTCTATTCCGACCTTCTCGGAATGGCCCAAGGTCTGAGCCCGGAACACATGTATGTGGTCGTTCCCTGGTCGGACTTTGTCCCGCAGCTGTATCGCTTCTCCGACTACGCCGCGTATTTTAGAAAGGTTTCCAGCGGCCTGTTGGAAGCGATCGCGCGTGATGGCCAGGCTGAGACCTATCCTGATCCAAAGCCCCATTGCGAAGTCTGTCGGTGGGCAACGACCTGCGACAAGCGTCGTCGCGATGACGATCACCTTTGCCTTGTGTCTGGGATCTCGAAACTCCAGGTCGAGGAGCTGAACCGCCGCGGCGTCGCCACCGTCAAGGCGTTGGCGGACTTGCCCATCCCAATCGAGTGGAAACCCGATCGCGGCGCGATCCAATCGTACAATCGAGTGCGCGAACAAGCGCGGGTCCAAGTCGAGGCCCGCGAAACCAAGACCCTAGTCTTCGAAGTTCTGCCCATTGAGGCCGGCTTCGGGCTCTGCTTGCTGCCGCAGCCCTCTAAGGGGGATGTTTTCCTCGATCTCGAAGCCGACCCCTTCGTCGGCGAACATGGCCTCGAATACCTCTTCGGCTACCAATACGTCGATGAGAAGGGTGAGCTCGCCTACACTGCCGACTGGGCATTCACCCGTGCCGATGAGAAGCATGCTTTTGAGACTTTCATGGATTTCGTCAACAGTCGGCTCAAGGAATTTCCCGATCTACACATCTATCACTATGCTGCATATGAGCCCTCCGCACTCAAGCGGTTGATGGGCCGCTATGCGACACGCCAGGAGGAGCTCGATCAGTTCCTTCGCTCAGGGTTATTCGTCGATCTCTACGGCGTCGTTCGCCATGCCATTCGCGCCGGCGTCGAAAGCTATTCGATCAAAAAACTGGAGCCGTTCTACGACTTCAAGCGGGAAACCCCCTTGGGGGACGCTGGAACGGCCCTCGCCAGCCTCCAAGCGAGCCTCGAGCTTGATGACGTTCCTTCGGTTTCCGCTGAAATCAAAGCGGCCGTTCTAGGATACAACCGCGATGATTGTCGCTCTGCCCAAGGTCTTCGAGAATGGCTCGAAAGCTTGCGCGATCGGGAGATCACTGCCGGGACGGTCATCCCACGACCCGAGCCCGGAGATCCCGCCCCGACCGAAGCCATATCCGCCTGGTTGCTACGAGTGAACGACCTGATCGGTAGGCTGACTGCCGATATCCCACTTGTTATCGAGGAACGAACCGAAGAGCAGCAGGCACGCTGGATCCTGGCAAATACCTTGGACTGGCACCGCCGCGAACAGAAAGCGGTTTGGTGGGAGTACTTCAGGCTCGCGGCATTGTCGGCCGACGAGCTGACCGATGAGCGCGCTGGCCTCGCCGAGCTAACCTATCTAGAGCGGGTGGGCGGCACAGCCAAGGCTCCGATCCACCGATATCAATTCCCGCCTCAAGAAACCGAACTGCGTGGTGGCGAGGACTTGAGGGCGGTTGGTGGGGCAAAGTTTGGAGTTGTCGAGGCGATATCGTTCGAAAATCGCACTGTCGATATCAAAAAGCGCCAGGACAGCGCCGGCCTCCACCCCGAGGCCGTCTTCGCTCACAAAGTTGTCGATACCCAAGTCCTTGCCGAATCCGTCTTTCGACTGGGTGAGTATGTCGCCGGCCATGGGATCGAAGGTGAAGGAAGCTATCAGGCCGGTCGCGACCTGCTCCTGAAACATGCGCCTCGGGTCGGTGGGGCAGCCATTCACCAATCAGACGAAACCACTGTCGAGGCCGCGGTTCGCTTGGCTGGCCAGCTATGGGGTGGTGTCCTGCCAATCCAAGGCCCACCCGGAGCGGGAAAAACGTACACGGGTGCCCAAATGATCTGCGAGCTCGTCAGGCTCGGCAAGACAGTTGGAATTACCGCCAACAGCCACAAAGTCATTCGCAACTTGATCGACGCGACCATGAAGGCAGCCGATGAATTAGGGATCGCGCTTGAGTGTTGTCAAAAAGCCGATGACGATGGACCGTCCCACCATCGGCTCCGGTTTGCCGAGAGCAATCAGGACCTCTTTCAATCGATCGGCCAAGGCTGCCAGGTCGCGGGTGGGACCGCCTGGCTTTGGGCGAGGCCCGAAGCCTTTGAAGTCGTCGATGTCCTGTTTATTGACGAAGCAGCCCAAATGTCGCTCGCCAATGTCCTTGCCGTCTCGCAAGCAGCAAGGACCATTGTCCTGATCGGAGACCCCCAGCAGCTAGATCAGCCAACCAAGGGGAGCCACCCGGACGGCACCGACGTTTCGGCCCTACATCACATTCTCGGCGGCGAACAAACGATTGCGACCGACAAAGGTCTGTTCTTGGAAGTGACTTGGCGGTTACACCCGAGCATTTGCGCCTTCACTTCCGAACTCTTCTATTCAGGCAAACTTCATTCAAGAAAGGGCCTCGATCGTCAGATCGTGAAGTCAGCAAGCCTGGCCAATGGATCAGGACTTCGCTACTTGCCGATCGATCACGCTGGCAACCAAAACTCATCCCCGGAAGAAGCCGGCGCAGTGTGCCAGTTGGTGACTTCCCTTCTGACCACCGGCTCGACCTGGATCGATGCCAAAGGTGATGAACGGCCGATCACCTCAGACGACATCCTGATAATCACCCCATACAACGCTCAGGTCTTTGAGCTGGGCCGACGCCTGCCAAATGCTCGGATCGGGACGGTGGACAAGTTTCAGGGCCAGGAAGCGCCAATCGCCATTTACTCGATGGCGACCTCAAGCCACGCCGACGCGCCTCGTGGGATGGAATTTCTCTACAGCCTGAACCGACTCAACGTCGCAACCTCACGGGCGAGATGCCTCTCCATCTTGGTATGTTCACCCCGGCTATTTGAAACCGATTGCCGGACGCCACGGCAAATGCAGCTAGCCAACGCCTTTTGCCGATATTTTGAACTCGCCATGCCTCTTTTCCCAATTCAGGATTATGATGCAATCCAGCGGCCAGGCGAAGAGTAAAGTCCCTTCCTTGCTTTCGTATATTTCCTCTTTTTTCTCCAATTTTCTCTTCCTGTCGTAAGGGAATCGGGTATAATTCCCGCATGACAGAGAATATTCTGACAATTCGCGAAGTCGCCGATTTGCTGAAGATCAATGAGAAGACGGTTTACAAGCTGGCCGCCGACGCAAAGATTCCCGGCTTCAAGGTTGGCGGATCGTGGCGGTTTGACCGCGTGACGATGACCAGATGGATCGAGAGGGGATCGGCCGTCGCCAATGACGGCCCGCAGCTGGAACCCAAACCGGGGGCATCTGGCCGCGCGACACTTGCCTCGGCCTACTACTCCCCGCAACAGGCGACCTTTTTTGCACATCGCCTCACGCTCGAAGGCACGGGTGAAGACGCCTTGGCGCAGTCCCTTTCCACTGCCCGTGTGGACATGAACCCGCATCAGGTCGATGCCGCTCTTTTTGCACTGGCATCGCCGTTGTCCAAGGGCGCACTGCTTGCCGATGAAGTCGGCCTTGGCAAGACCATCGAGGCGAGTCTCGTCATCGCCCAAAAGTGGGCAGAACGCCGCCGCCGCATCTTGTTGATCGTTCCAGCATCGCTCCGCAAGCAGTGGAGCCAGGAGCTTCACGACAAATTTTCGCTCCCCTCTGTCATCGTCGAGCGGAAGAGCTATAACGACGCGCGCAAGAAAGGCATCGCCAAGCCCTTCGAGCAGGGCGATAACATTGTCATCACGTCCTATGAATTTGCCGCGCTAAAGGCCGACGACATTCAGCGGGGCGGCTGGCACCTTGTCGTCTTCGACGAAGCCCACCGGCTGCGCAACGTCTACAAGAAAGATGGCGCGACACGGGCCAAGCGCCTGCGTGACGCCACCCGCCCCTTCTTCAAGATTTTGCTCACGGCCACGCCGCTGCAAAACTCCCTCATGGAACTCTATGGCCTTGTCTCAGTGCTCGACGAGCATCACTTCGGCGACGAGGACTCGTTCCGCAGTCAGTACGTCAACGGTTCAGGTTCCAGGAACGGACTTATGTTCCTCCGTAAGCGGCTGGAACCCATCTGCAAGCGAACCTTGCGTCGTCAGGTTCAGCAGGCCGGCCTTATCCGCTACACCGAGCGCAGCCCGCTCACGATGGAATACGCGCCGTCGGAAGCCGAACAAAAGCTCTATGCCGACGTGTCCGCATACCTGCAACGTACGGACACCATCGCTTTCGGCAACAAACCCAATCAGCTTGTAACCATGGTCGTGCGCAAGATTTTGGGCTCCTCGACCTTCGCTATCGCCGACACGCTGGCAAAGATTATCGACCGCCTCAAGCTGATGCAGCCGCCAACGGTCGAGACCGTCGCCGACTATGACGTAGCGGATGAGGAAGCGGAGGAATTTGACGACCCAGAAAATGGCGACGCGCAAAACCAAACGCCAATTGATCCCGAAAAGCTTAAGTCCGAACTTGCCGAGCTTGAGGAATACCGCAAGCTCGCTCTTTCCATCGGCGACAATCGCAAGGGCGCGGAGCTCATTAAGGCACTGCCTGGCGTGTTCGACGCTATTGTCGCCAAGGGCGGCCAGCGCAAGGCAGTGATCTTCACCGAGTCCGTCCGCACTCAACGTTACCTTGCCGATCTTCTGACAGCGAATGGTTACAAGGACGACATGGTCCTGCTCAACGGGTCGAACAATGACGCCGAGAGCAAGGTGATTTATCAGGACTGGCTCACTCGGCACAAAGGCTCCGACGCCGTATCAGGTTCCAAGACGGCGGACATGAAGGCCGCCATCGTCGAGGCGTTCCGCGACCGCAAAAGCATTTTGATCGCTACTGAGTCCGGCGCAGAAGGTATCAACCTTCAATTCTGCTCGCTGGTTGTAAATTTCGACCTGCCTTGGAACCCGCAGCGCGTAGAACAGCGCATTGGGCGCTGTCATCGTTATGGCCAGAAGATCGACGTGACTGTCGTCAACTTCCTGAACCTCAAGAATCATGCTGAACAGCGCATCCACCAGCTTCTCGACCTCAAGTTCAACCTGTTCAAGGGCGTCTTCGGCGCAAGCGACGAAGTGCTGGGCGTAATCGAGCGCGGCGTGGACATTGAGCGCCGCATCTTCCAGATCGTCCAAAGTGCCCGCACAGAATCTGAAATCGACGCCGCCTTCGACAAGCTGCAAGAGGAGCTTCAGGCCCAGATTAGCGAGCAAATGCTCGACGCCCGAGAGCGGCTTCTCGAAAGGGTTGATGAGCAGGTTATTGACCGGCTCAAAGTTCGCAAAGATGCCATCGACCGTCGCCTCTCCGCTTTCGACCGGCAGCTTCTCTACGTCGCGCGGGCAGAGCTTCCCGATG
The DNA here is from genome assembly GCA_049323275.1 of Pseudomonadota bacterium. Lineage (GTDB taxonomy): Bacteria > Pseudomonadota > Alphaproteobacteria > Rhizobiales > Aestuariivirgaceae > Taklimakanibacter. Next base: position 33,253 of record JBMOOM010000083.1, on the reverse strand, counting down.
CGCGCTTTCATGTAGACGATCCCCGCCGCTTCGACTATCGCGGCGAGACCTACACGACCGAATGGCCACTTGCCGACGAAAGAGGCTGGAAGTTCTTTCGCCTCCAGGAAGGCACGCTGGCAACCGACGTGGTCGCCAGGGCAAAAGAACGCCGTTTCGACGCGCCCTCCTGCCTGCGCTTTGACCTTGCCGCCTATCCGGGTGGGAGGCTCGCGGACGTTGAAGACTTGCGCGGCAAGACAGGATGGGCGCGCATTGCCAAACTCCATATAAAGACGCCCGCCGTCACGCGCGAACAGCTGGTCATTTCCGTCGTCACGGAGGACGACAACACCGTCCACGCCGAAACCTTCGAGCGCCTGTTCCGCGTCCCAGCACAGAACGAGCCGGTGACGACAGAGCCACCGGAAGCCGACTTGTTGGCGCGCGAGGCCGAGCGGAAGAAAGAGCTACTGGACGAGGCCGAGAAACAGAACGCCGAGTGGCTCGATGTCGAAAGCGAAAATCTCGACAACTACGCCGAAGATCTGGAACGATCATTCGAGACTGAAATCAAGACCGTCGAGGCGGAGATAAAGGAAGCGAAGAGAGCCCTGCGCGGCTCAAATCTCCAAATGGCCGAGAAGGTCGCCGAGAAACGACGCATCAGCGGTCTTGAGGCCAAGCGCGACAAACTCAAGCGCGAGTTCTTCGACCGCCGCGAGCAAATCCGCTCCGAGGTCGAGGCCATGCTCGACAAGATTCAGGAAAGTTTGAAACTCGAACCGACCTTGACCGATCTGTTCACCATCCGGTGGGAAGTTGCATGAATCTCTCGCAGCGAACACTCACCACATTGGCAGAGTTGATAACTGGCGACAGCCCGCGCGGATCGAATGAGAGACTCTCGCCCTATCGGACGCTTGCGCAGATCACTGACTTCTTCCGCGATTTTGGCGAGCGGGACTTGCACCCCCGTTCAGGGGCGCCCTCGCGCTTTACTTACACCAAAGAGAAGCTGGATAAGTTCAACGGCACCGACAACATGCCACGCATAATTTGCAACGCGCTCGATTTTTGGGGCGAGAACGGACACAATCCAGAACACGCGGGCGCTCACCTGAACACTAACCTGCGGCGTGATGGCCATGAGGTCGTTGTGGAGGAGCGGTATCTCCGCATGAATGGAGACACCGCCGAAACTGAACCTTACTTCGTTGTCCGCCCGCTTCAATCGGCAGTTCTCGGCGTGCCGTCGCTCGTCCAACTGTCGGAGGAGTCAATTACCGAGCATATCGCCAAGGCGCGAAAGAAGATCGAGGCTGGCGATTCCTCCGGCGCGATCGCCAGCGCCTACACGCTGGTCGAAGAATTTCTGAAGCAGCTGCTCCGCAAGACGGAAACGACGTTCAACGAAAATGAAGGCGACATACGCACTCTCTACAAGCTGCTGTCCACGCCCCTGAATCTTTCTCCGAGCGGGGAGTCGTTGGAAGCCTACTTTAAGGCCATTTTGGGTGGCCTACAGAGCCAAATCAGCGGCTTGTTCGAGATAGCGAACAAGGCAAGTGACCGTCATGCGCGGCGCTACAATCCCGCCCCGCACCATGCGCGGCTTGCAGTCAACGTCGCCTTCACTCTCTGCGAGTTTCTGCTTGAATCGTTTCAATACCAACAAGACCGGAAGCGTCGGGGGGGCGCATCATGAGCAACCGCAAACAGCGCCTGGAACTGACATGGATCGGCAAGGGGGACCGCCCGCGTCTTGAGCCCCGCATCCTGCTGGAGGACGCGGACAAATCCTATCACGCCAAGGCTCGAGTTAGCGACAGGGACATCTTCGATAATATTCTGATCCACGGCGACAATCTGCTCGCATTGAAGGCGCTGGAGCAGGAGTTCGACGGGCGCGTGCAGGCTATCTACATTGATCCACCATTCAATACAGGTGAAGCGTTTGACAACTACGACGACGGCATAGAACATTCATTGTGGCTAGATTTGATGCACAAGCGCCTTAGCGTGCTTCATCGATTATTGCATGAGTCCGGCACAGCTTTCATCCACATAGATGATAATGAGATTGGTTATCTAATCGCTTTGACAGACGAGATATTCGGCAGGGGCAACCGAATATCCGTCGTGACATTCAAGCAGAGCAGCGTATCAGGGCCGAAGGCGCGAAACCCCGGCGTTGTGTCGATTGCGAACTATGTTCTTATATACGCTAAGAACAAGTCCGCGTGGAAGCACAGGAATGTCTACCGCTCAATTGAGAGGGATGACCGGTACGCTAAGTTCATTGAGAACGTAGAAGCGCCGCATCGAGAGTGGCGATTTGTGTCCCTTAAGGATGCATTCTGCCGCTTCCACGGCGTGAAGGAGAAGGAACTAGACTGCAAGTTTGGATCGCGTCTTGAAACCCATCTTGAGAAGTTCGTTCTAGAACATTCAGACAAGGTTGTTCGTACCGCGCGAGTTGCTGACCAGGACGTCAACGAGGACGCGCGCGACGCCCTGAGAAAGTCCCGCGAAGAACCGAATGTTGTGCAGCACTCCGCGCGCGAGAGCTTGGACGATTTCTACTTCATCAATGGCGAGCAGATTGCGTTCTATCGGAATAAAGCTCGAGAAATTGACGGGGAATATGTAACTGCCGAAAGGATATCCAACCTCTGGGATGACTTGTTGTCGAACAACTTGCACAAGGAGGGCGGCGTCAGTTTCAAGAAAGGAAAGAAACCAGAGGCGCTGATTAAACGATGCCTGGAACTGTCAACGTCGCCCGGCGACCTCGTTCTCGATAGCTTTCTCGGATCGGGCACTACAGCAGCGGTGGCGCACAAGATGCGTCGGCGCTGGATTGGTATAGAGCTTGGTGACCACGCCTTGACGCACGTCATACCGCGAATGCGATCCGTCATTGACGGAGGGGATGCCAGCGGCATCACCACGGCCGTCGAGTGGAAAGGCGGTGGCGGATTCCGATACTACCGCCTTGCGCCATCTCTGCTGGAAAAGGATGCGTGGGGCAACTGGGTTATTTCCAAAGACTACGATCCGGCCAGGGTCGCACAGGCCGTCTGCAAGCTCATGGGCTTCGTCTATCAGCCCGACGAAACCCACTACTGGATGCAGGGGCGCTCGTCGGAGGCGGATTTCATCTATGTCACGACGCAAAGCCTGGCGCATGAGCAGCTTGTGGCCCTTTCCGAGGAAGTGGGCGAGGAGCGCACACTGCTGGTGTGCTGCAAGGCGTTCCGCGCGGACCCGGATGCCTTCCCCAACCTTACGATAAAGAAAATTCCTCAGGCCGTCCTGCGCAAGTGCGAATGGGGTAAGGACGACTACAGCTTCAAAGTCGCGAACTTGCCGGAAGCGTCGCGTGAGTCTGACGATCCGGGCGATCCGGAGCCGACCTCCAGCGCGGGCAAGAAGCGCGGCAATGGCATGGCCGCCTCGCAGGATGATCTTTTTTTTAGCCAGGGGGGCGGCAAGTGATCGACCGGAACGTCCGCACCATCAACCAGCGTCTTTCCCTTCGTAAGCCGCAGTCTGACTCGCTGGAAATCCTCGCCGACGTGTTGGGCTGGGTCAATCTCTCGAAGGGTTCCGATCCGGAGGTCGCGCTTGCCAAGATCCGGGAAGCTTATCCAACCGTAGAGGCGTTTGAGCATGATTTCCCTTCACTGTGCTTCGCGTTGGCGACCGGTGTCGGCAAGACACGCCTGATGGGGGCGTTCATTTCCTACCTCCATCAGATCGGCAAGAGCCGACATTTCTTCGTGTTGGCCCCAAACAAGACGATATATGAGAAGCTGATTTCCGACTTCTCACCTGAAAGCCCGAAGTATGTCTTCAAGGGCATTGCCGAGTTCGCCTCCAATCCACCGCTGATCATCACAGGCGACAACTACGAAAGCGGGGTCGGTGTCCGGCTCGAGAGTGGCCGTTCGTCCGACCTTTTCGGCTCTGATGTCCATATCAACATCTTCAACGTTGATAAGATCAACAAGGAAGAAAGTCCCCGCGGAAAGCCGCGAATGAAGCGGCTCCAGGAAACCATCGGCGAGAGCTACTACGCCTATCTTTCGCGCCTCGACGATCTGGTCCTGCTGATGGACGAGGCGCACCGCTATCGCGCCAGTGCCGGGGCGAATGCCATCGACGGCCTGAAGCCGATCCTTGGCCTGGAATTGACGGCCACCCCGAAGACCGTGGGTGCCCGGCCAGTTCCCTTCCGCAATGTCATCTACAATTACTCGCTCGGCCAGGCCATGGCGGATGGGTTCGTCAAGGAGCCCGCGGTAGCCACCCGCAAGGACTTCGACCCCCGTTCCGTCGGCGAGCAGGAGCTTGAGCAGATCAAGCTTGAAGATGCGGTCCACCATCACGATCACGTGGCGATCGAGCTCGACCGCTATCACCGAACGACCGGCGCACCGAAAGTCATGCCGTTCATCCTGATCGTCGCCGCGGACACGACCGAGGCCAAGCGGCTCCGAGAGTTCGTCGAATCCGAAAGGTTCTTTAAAGGCCGCTTCAAAGGTAAGGTTGCCGAAATTCACTCCAACTTGCGGGGCGAGGAAAGCGAAGAAGCCATGCAGCGCCTTGTGGCGCTGGAAAAGGATGGAAGCACCGAGATTGTCATCCACGTCAACAAGCTCAAGGAAGGCTGGGATGTAACAAACCTATATACGATCGTTCCGCTACGCGCCTCCGCATCGGAAATCCTCACTGAGCAGACCTTGGGGCGCGGCTTGCGGCTGCCCTTTGGGAGGCGGGTGTCCAAGGGCGGGGATGATGAGTTCGCCGCCGTTGACCGGCTGACCGTCATCGCCCACGAGCGTTTTGACGATATCATTGCCAAGGCCCGCGAGCCGGGTTCAATCGTCATGCAGACGATTGAGATCGGCGAAGGTACGGACATTTCCATTACCGGGACTACCTTGGTCACGGCTCCGTCGATCGCCGAAATGATTGTGACCGGTGCACAGCCCGAAATCACCGGATTTTCGGCAGAGCCCCAATCCGCGTTTGCCTTCAAATCAGCCGAGGAAGGCAAGGCTGCCGAAGTTACGCTGGCAGTCATCAAACGCTATGAGCGGAAGCTTGGCAGTGCCGAGGCCCTCCGCGAAAAGACGGTCCAGGAGCAAATCGCCAAGGAAGTCCGCGACCTTGTCCAGCCCATTCAGGGGACGCTTGTGGGCGTAGTCGAGCAGCCACGGATCGAGGAGATCGTCGAAACTGTTGCCGTCACCGTAGCCGACCGGACGATTTCAATCCCGCAAATCGTGGTCCTGCCGAAGAAGCAGGTAACCTTCACCTTCGAGGATTTCGGCCTCGCCAATCTTGAAACAGTCAACATGCGCCCGATTGAGGATGGGATCATCATTGAAGATCTCCGCACCCAGGCGCGCGTCTATCTAGCCCGCGCCTTCGACGAGCCGCGCGAGACCCGGCCCGAGGACTATCTGATCCGCTACCTGATCGAACGGAACGAGATCGACTACGATGCCCATGCCACCTTACTTTACAAGCTGGCGGGCCAGATGGTTGCTCGCATCAAGTCGTACCTGACCGACGAGGCCGAGGTCGAGAATGTCCTTTTGCGCCATGGCCGGCAGCTTGCCGATTTCATCTTCGCCCAGATGATGACTCACTACCGCGAAACGCCGCTTGGTGAGGACGATTACGAAGTCACCATCAGCCGCGGCTTCATGTTATTGCAGGCGCAGCCCATGACTGTTCCACAAGGGGACCGCGTGCGCGATTTCAAGAAAGCTATCGCGCCACTTTCCGACACGCGGAAGCACGTTTTTGGCGGGTTCAAGAAGTGCTGCTATCCGCTCCAAAAATTCGCTACCGACCCCGAACGGCGGTTTGCCGTCACCATCGATGGTGACCCAAACGTCGAAAAGTGGATCAAGCCCGGACCCAACCAGTTTCGCATCGACTATCGTTCAGGCGAATCTTACGAGCCGGATTTCGTGGTCGAAACCAAGACCAAGATGCTGATCAGTGAAGTGAAGGCAAGGAACGAGCTCGACGACCCCGAGGTCATGGCTAAGGCGGCGGCGGCGACCACATGGTGCAAGAACGCGACCCAAAACGCAGGCGGAGCCAAGCCTTGGACATACCTGCTCGTCCCCGACGATCAGATCACCGGCAGCGCGACCCTTGACGGATTGGCCGCAAAATTTGCCACGTCATAAGATGCGAGGATCGAGATGACGACAGCGAGCAGCCCAGGTGCCGCACAAAGCAGCAAGTTCCTTGCCGACCTCATTGAGAAACGTCGCAAACTCATTGACGCCCTTGATGCCAATAAGGGTGAGGTCAATCTCGACATCTTCGAGGACTTTTACCCGGATCGCGCTCACTTCGTTTATGAGCTGCTTCAGAATGCCGAAGATGCTGGCGCTACTCAAGTTACTTTCAGGCTCAAGCAAGATCGCCTGGTCTGTGAGCATGACGGACGCCGTGCGTTTACCGAAGCCGATGTAACGGCCATCACGGGCATTCATAACAGCACTAAAGAAAAGGCTCTGGACCGGATCGGGAAGTTCGGCGTCGGGTTCAAATCCGTTTTCGTCTACACCCAATCTCCAACCGTCCGATCCGGTGAATTTTCCTTTCGTATCGTCGAGATGATCCTGCCCGAGCCGATCGCGCCTGACCCGACCATTGGAAGCCGAACCCGCTTTGAGCTCCCTTTTGACAACCCGAAAAAGCCATCGGAGGAGGCTTACGAAGAGATAGCCGCGGGCCTCAACGATCTGGACGAAACCACCCTTCTGTTTCTGTCCAACCTTCAGACAATCAAATGGGAGATCGACAATGGCGGCTCGGGCGAAGTGCTCCGGCATGTCCACTCGGAATCGCATATCGAAATCCTGAAACAAACTGGGGGCCAATCCACAGCGAGTTCGCACTTCCTGAAGTTCGACCAGTCAGTCTCTGGTCTCTCCACGCACAACGTCGCCGTCGCTTTCCCGCTGAGATTTCTGGCGGGTGTAAACGAGTTTGATGCACGCAAGACCCTGGCAGAGCAGATGAAGATCGCGCCGGCGTCGCAAGGTCGCGTTGCCGTGTTTTTCACTGCCGCCAAAGAAACGTCTGGATTGCTATTCCACCTTCATGGCCCGTTCGTGCCGGAGTTGAGCCGGGCAAGCATCAAGGAGACGCCGGCAAACGAACCCCTGTTTGAGCAGCTTGCGACGCTTTGCCGGCAATCACTGCACAAGATCAAAGACCTCGGTTTGATGACACCAGACTTTCTGTCGATCTTGCCAAACCCGCAGGATCAGATACCGCCTCGCTATCAGCCTATCCGTAGGGCAATCATCGACGAGATGAAGTCTGCACCCCTAACTCCGACCCAGGACCGGGGTCACGCTCCCGCCAACCACCTCGTCCAAGGGAAGGGATCTCTCAAAAGCCTACTCTCGGAGAAGGACCTCGACTTCCTTATAGACCATGACGCCGCACCGCCGCTTTGGGCCATCGGGGCAACCCAGAAAAATGGCCGTATCGATAATTTCCTCGATGGCCTTGAGATCCAAGAATGGAGCACCGACCAGTTTGTCAATGCTCTTGAGAGGGCCACCACGGGTTGGCGATCTATCAAGGTCGCGCCCTACTATGTGACCGGGCCGGACATCGAGTTCATGAAATGGCTGGAAGAGAAGCCATCGGAATGGCTGCAACAATTCTATGCACTGTTGCAGGACGAGACTGCCCAATCGGGCCTCTTACATAGGCTGAAGCATCTAAAGATAGTGCGCCTAGGCAGAGGTACTTTTGAGGTCGCCGCTCATTGCTTTTTTGGGAACGACCAGGCCAGTGATGCGATGCCGACGGTGGACCCGCTTGTCTATACGTCGGGCAAATCAAAACCCCAACAAGAGAAGGCAAAGAAATTTCTAGCTGACCTTGGCGTGCGCGACTTGGGCGAGGCCGAGGAAATCGAACTCATCCTCAAATCCCGTTACACAGAAGAAGCAGAAATCCCCGACGACAAGACCTACCTCCGCGACCTCAAGCGGTTCATCGCCCTGACCGAGCAACAGCCGGCGAAGGCAACGCTCTTTGCGTCCTTCTATATTTTCCTCGGCGATGATGACCAATGGCACACCCCAGGCGGGATCTATCTCGACCAACCATACAGGCCAACCGATCTGTCCGCCTATTACGGCAGATTGGGCGAGGATGCGAAATGTGCAGGACTTCATCCCTCCTACAAGGAGTACCGCATCGCTCCGACACGGATCAGGGCGTTTGCCGAAGTTACGGGTGCGAGAGTGGACCTGAAGATCGAGCAACAAGGCTGCCGGTACAATCCGAAGTGGGACCATCTCCGAAAGGTCGGAGGCGACAGGTATACCTCACCGATCGACCGTGACTTCTATATCCCAAGGCTGGTCGAGTTATTGAAATCACCCAGCCTAGAATTGTCGCGGCTGATCTGGCGAACGCTAGTTGCGCTACCCTCGCATCCTGACTACTTGCAGGCAACGTTTCAACGCAGTCAGCGTTGGGGGGCGCGCTACGCTGAATCTCTCCTCGTGCACGAATTGTCAAACGCTGCGTGGGTTCCGCAGGGCGATGGGGTCTTTGTTCGCCCGACGGAGGCGGTCACTGAGCTTCTGCCGGTGGGATTTCCCTATGACGCTGGATATCGGGGTCTGAAGGCAGTCCTATTTGGCGTCGAGGCCGAGCGCAAGTCTGCGGAAGCTCGTCAGAAGAATACCGTCGCGACACTGGCAGGGTTCAAAGATGCGAGCGCATTGGAGCGCGCCAAACGCTTTGCAGACCTGCCCGAGGAAGAACAGGAAAGATTTTTCGCGGAGCGCGAGGCCGCCGCGAAGTCAGCCATTCCAGATCGAGACTTGGCCAACCCCGAACGACGCGCTCGGGTTGTCGCTGAGCAGGCTGAGAATGCTCCTGACAAGGAGAGCGAAATTCGCAGCCGGTCGGTATCAGTCGGCCGAGAGGACGTTAAGACAGAGGCTGAGCAGTATTTGCGGCAGCACTATCGAAATGAAGACGGTGAGATGACCTGCCAGATATGCAAAGGACCGCTGCCGTTCAAGCTGGATGATGGCAGTGATTTCTTTGAGGCGGTCGAGTTTCTACCTGGACTCAAGAAGCGCCACTTCCAAAACTATCTCGCGCTCTGTCCCAATCACTCGGCAATGTACCGCCATGCGAACGGATGCAAGGAAATCATCCGCGACATGCTCGAGGACCTTACTGGGAATGAACTTGAGGTCGTTCTCGCCCAGAGGGACATTACGATCTATCTCAGCGCAACGCACCTGATAGACATCAAGGCCCTTCTCTCGGCGGAAGAGAAGTTCGCAATAGAGATTGAGGAAGAGAGCGCCGCATGACGCGCCGCAAGATCACGGCATTCTATGCGTGGCAAAGCGATCGCCCGTCGAAGGTCGGTCGCCATTTTATCCGCAAGGCTCTAGATGATGCCGCAAAGCGACTCTCAGAGGATCCAGCCCTTGAGGTCGAGGTGGTTATTGACCCTGACACTGAAGGGGTGGTTGGGACGCCCCCAGTCACTGAGACTATCCTTCAAAAGATTCGCGCCGCTGATATCTTTGTCCCCGACCTGACCTTCGTGGCTAAGACTGATGCCGGGAAGCTCCTCCCCAATCCAAACGTTATGGCTGAGTATGGCTATGCGCTTCATGGCATTATCGTTGTTTCGCCATGAGTGGTGATTTTGGGCTGCCGCCAAACGGGATTCAGGTATAAGAAGTCTCAAAGTTCGCTTTGAAGAGATACTGGTATCGGCACGATCGTTGGCCTAGCACCACTCTTCCATATTTCGACTTTGAGTGGTTCTCCTTGATCATAAACAAAGCTGACAGGGACTTTTGTTCGACGGTCGTTCGACCATTCTGCGAGTGCAAACAAGTTGGTGGGATTCACGAAGTCCCTTGCCATACGTACGAGTATGAGAAGCTTTTCGTAGGCCATCGCGGCTTGGCGCGCTAATGTCTCCGCTTCAAAGAGGTGATCGTCTTTGTGGAGTTCTTCGGTCACGAAGTGGAGTGCGGCTTCCTGATCGAGTGCCTTAACCAGATTGAGAGCATGTTGAGTATTTATAGCCTGAGACTCAGTTGAAGGTTGGGCCTTCAAGAAAGCCATGCCGCTTGCTCGAAGGCGCTGCACGGTCCGCTCTTCTTTGTCTCGAACCGTTTTGCCGAACCTGTCTACCTTCTCGATTTCGACAGTCTCCGTGATGTCGAGGAAGCCGTGCCCTGCGATGCGCGAAAGTCTCTGGCAGTGTGCCTTGCCCGCGCGTCGCCATAGCGCGGCACGAAGCTGGTCCATGTCACGCGCGATCGAACGAATCTGCTCGGTCTCAGTTCTCAACCCGCCGATGCGAGGAAGCATTTCTAGAAGGTAGTACTGGGCGCTCTCGCGACGCTTTCCCGCGCCGACGCGGTGCGCCATCGGTGGGCAGGCGCTTGCCCAGGCTTCATCGTGACTTCGGGCATTCCTTGAGTGTAAGTTGACGTTGGGGCCGGTTGCCAGAAGCTTGCCGGCTGCGAGAGGGGCGGCGACACCCATGATCCACGGCAGTCTGGACGTTGTTAGGCGCGGTTATCTTGGTCGAGAAGGTGAGGTTTTGGCGGTCAAGTTGCTGAAGCGCAAAGGCTTCAAGCGGATCTCACGCTTTCACTACTCGCATGCTTTTGCGGACATCATGGCGACCCGCAATGGGAAGACGTATGTTATCAGCGTCAAAGCCCGCAACAAGTATGTAAAGGGCTCCAACGGAAGAAAGCTCAATCCGCGATATAAGCTCGGCAAAGCTCCAAAGTGCCTCGACCAAGCCCAACGGCTAGCAAAAAAGTATAACGCAATTCCCGCGTGGCTGACGATTGCCGTCGATAGGCAGAGCTATGATGCGTATTTCGGAACGATATCGCAACTTCAATCACTCCTCGTCGGAGGGCGTAAGCTGAGTGGGAAGGGCGTAATCATGACTCCCGAGTACCTGAAGCATTATCTCGTGTTGGCCAAGAACAGACGTCACAATCTCGACTATCCTCGATTTCGGAACGATCGCTGAGTAGTGTACGGAGGACCTCGTGAACGCGGGCTTCTTTCACATGTATCTCGTTCGGCAGCTCTTAAGCCGGCAAAGATTAAGATCGTTTGAGTGTACGCGGTGAATGTAGATGGCAACACGACTTGTGGATTCGCGATGGTCAGGGGAGTTGCTCAGTTGTCTACAGGCAGATGCCAGTGAGCTCCGCATAATCAGCCCATTCATAAAACTCGGCGCATTGAACCATTTACTTGCAACCCGGCCGAAACGCGTTTGGGCGATTACACGCTTCAATCTTGACGATTGTGCGATGGGCGTGAGCGACCTCGCCGCTCTCCGATTTCTGTTAGAATGTGGAGCGGCCGTTCGGGGTATCAAGAACCTTCACGCAAAGATGTATTTATTTGGGAGCAAACGAGCGATCGTAACATCGGCCAATCTGACCCAAGCGGCCCTCAACCACAATCATGAATTTGGCATTGTGTCGGACGATCAGGGCATCATCGTTGCCTGCCGTCGCTACTTTGATGATCTGTGGGCGCGTAGCGGAGCAGATCTCGTGGCTGCAAAGATAGATGATTGGGACGAGAGAATTACACGCTACCAAGCTAACGGCGGGAGTAAACGCGGGCGGTCTCGCCTTGGCGATTTTGGTGCCGATCTTGGGCTGGCCAGTACGCCACCCGGTACTTTCTCTATTGCTATGGCTGATGCGCCGCAATCATTCGTGAAGTTTCTCGGCCAAAGCGGCAATCGAGCTCCATTGTCATTCCCAATCAGCCGGGAGATTGATCGGGCAGGATGCCATTGGGCCGTTGCCTACCCCGCTGGAAAGCGTCCCCGGTCGGTCAAAGACGGCGCGGTGATCTTCATTTCCCGTTTGACCCGCGATCCTGGCGACATACGCGTATTCGGGCGTGCTATCGCAATGCAGCACGTTCCTGGTCGTGACGATGCTACACCCGCTGACATTAAGCGCCGAAGCTGGAAGGCTGATTGGCCACATTACATTCGTGTCCATCATGCGGAGTTTGTAGCGGGCACTATGCAGAACGGAGTGTCACTTGGGGAGCTCATGGAAGAACTCGGAGCGAATGCATTTGCTTCGACAGAGCGGAATGCTATTCGCGGCGACGGCAATATAGACCCTCGACGAGCCTACCAGCGGCAACCGGGGGTCGCCCTGTCCGAAAAGGGCGCTGCTTGGCTCGGAGAACGTTTGCAATCGGCATTCGAACATCATGGCCAGATCCCACAGAATGATCTGGACAAGCTGGATTGGCCAAGCCTTCCTCCGGTCTAAGCCAAGTTTTTCTTGTAGCCACACTTCAACGTACAAAACTCGAATGGGCCAAAACGGCTTGTCCTCGTGATAACCGAACCACGCTCGCACTGCGGACACTGGTTCACTCTCAGAAAGGGTCTCGCATCAGAAACAACAATCTTGCGATCCCCGCTATAGAGCGACTGAGATACTGGCTGGATTGACAGCAGTTCGAAGATAAACGGGGAGGCACGCCCTTCCCCATGATCCAAGGTTTTAGCCCAGGTTCGCTATTCAGCCTATCGCCTAGCCAGACGAGGGAGTTGAATTTACTTGGGATCGGCTGCTCGGTGCCCGGTCTTGCCCTATACTCAATTTCGCTTTTTGATTTTCGCTCGTATGGGAAAAGGGCTAAGTAGTAGGGGTACGATCTGTTCGAGAAACCCCTCATGACTGATCAAATGAAATTGCTCAGTGCCATCGCTGGCTCTTCCGACCAAGCATGGCTGATGCGATGTCGTGATCACAATTCTAAACTTGGAAATCAGAACATAGTAGAGGCTGTGAAGCGCCGACTTCTGGACCTGGGTCTTGAAGAAGCACTGAAGAAAAGGCCACATGGCGCGAGCTTCGAAGAGCGGATGGATGAAGCTTTGCGTGTCTATGAGGAATGTCTCAAACACAAGCATGGACGGAAGCAAGCCGCTGGATATACGAGACGGTCTATCCGCGACCACGGTTATCGAGAGGCCCTGATTCGCACGGTCCGCAAGAAGGAGTCAGCTGGTCTGGCTCTGCTTGCAAAGCACGAACGATTGGACTGCTCTTACGAGCAGATTGCTATTGATTTTGCTGCGTCAGAAGACCTTCCGGAAGATGTAGTGAAACAGGCACTCCGGACATTGGAACGGTACAAAGAAGAAAAGACTCGACTCAGGGAGGGCTGAACACTCGGCACCAGTTATCGCCATTTCGCCAGGAGTTACTGTTTCAGCCCGACCTGGTGACGCGTCCAGAATAGTTATAGCCTTCAACGCAAGAGATTTCGATGGACAGCTCAACAAGCGCCGCTCTCCCGTCACATGGCCGAATTACTTGCCGTCGCTGCTTTGGCAGCAATGACCATGTCCTAGAAATCGGCAAATGGCGGGTGGTGAACGACCCCGGAGCCTGGGGATCCGCAACGCCCAGGACACTAGTCCTTGGCTTCTCGAAGGGGTTCACACAGGCCACAGCCTATCGCTTCGGCCGCTTCGATGACATCCCTTTCAAAGATATGCGCCCAAGGTTGACCGAGACTCTCAGGCTCTTGGGTATCTTGCGACCCAACGAGGACGTGTCTTCTCGCATGGTTGAGGGCGAGCGGGACCTCGCATTTGGTTCACTGGTCCGGTGCAGCCTGTCACGCGAGAACCCAAAGACCGGCAGTCACGAGTGCACCGGACAGGTGATGCCGAAGGCGTTTAGCGAGGAAATCTCGACCGTCGTTTCACGCTGTATGGAGACTTTTCTCGGGCAGCTGCCCTCGTCGGTCAGTCTCGTGTTGATGTTGGGCACGACTGACGCTTACATCAAGGGATGTCGCGCAGCGATGAAAAGACTCGGCGGCTCTGCGTTCAGCGAGATCAATGACGTGGCCTACCGAAGGGGAAATGCAACATTCGTCCATGTGAGCCACCCGTCTGGGCTTAACGGTCACCATCCTATGTGGATGACCGCCGACGGGAACACTACCGCAGGCCGCAAGCGCCTGCTGGCGTGCGACGCGATCGCAAAAGCCGGGCCTCCCACCTGATGCAAGCCAGTCCCAGCTAACTGTCAAATCGGGCAATTCCGGGAAGACGACAAAAGACCAACTGCGCGTCGATCCAGGGGCCGAGGAAAAATTCGCCGCCAAGGCTTTCAAGTGTTTTTACCCCTTCGTCTTTGAATATCTGCTCAGCAGCTTCAGCAGCCTTGCGATTGGGATATGCCTTCGACTGTAGCTGCATAGACCACATCCCAACTGAGATGGGAGGAAACCCTTCGTTTAATTGCTTTACGCGAGCCGCTATGTCGTTTGTAACCCCGACTTTCAAGAGGACCTTATTGTCGTGAAGGGACTTCGGCCGGCCAAGTAGCGCCGTTGCATCGCCCTCGAACCGCGCCACGTAGAGAAATGTGGGACCATCCTCGTATGTAGATACACGCACTCCAGAGCTGCCAGGGAAGGCTCGGGATGGTCGCAATGAATGTCCGAGCTCCTGCTTAATTGGTGGAGGGCGGGCCAATGGCGGCTCTCCGAACACATTAACTTCGGTTACCTTGATTTTCAGCGCAAGCTCTGCCTCTTTGGGAAGTAACGGAGGGCTCCACACTGCGATCGCCTGTCCAGCCTCGGGTCGATAGGTTTCTGGAGCGATTCTCTCAAGCAGGATGGACTCGTCTGCCCGCCAGGCACGGCGGACGGGTATGGCAAAGGTCCATTTGTCCTTCCAACCATTCTTGATCTTGCGCGCCATCCCGGCTTCCGAAGCCTTGTCTGTGTCGCGGATAGGCTTGATATCCACCTGCAGAAAACCAAGGACGCGAAGACGTTGTGACTTCTCGGTCTCGTGAGTTCCTGCACCATAGATTAAGAACAGGTCGCCCGCCGCCACCAATCCAAGCATCCTGTCGCGCGGACCTTGCTCAGTCCAGCCTATGTAACCGTCTTCCTCAGGGGTAAAGCCATAAAACGACCGTAGCCAGATTTTCGGAGTGTCGGTGGGAAGTTCGGCCATGTTGATTTCCTTAGCGATCAGAGCCTCGGTCAGGAGGGCGTCCACCAGAGAGATCGACAGTCTCTTTTCTGCAAAGTCGCACGCAACCGGTCCCTTTGACCACCAAAAGATTTCTTGAGCTCTGACGACGTCGTTGGACGAATTGATCCGGCTTCACTTAAATCGCTTCGAAATATATTGTGATATCTCGCTCGGGTTTGCGATGTAAGGCGATGAATTGCCAGACCTCACGTAGAACCTCTCGACTTTGGCTCCCGATTTATCCGCGATCTTCATGAAAAGGGGTTTGGTCCCCTTGCGGACGTTGACCGCGCAGACATCCTCACCACCAATTTCGTAGAAGCTGATTGATATGCTGGATGCGCAAAAATCCACACCCCACTCAGCCGATATCAAGCTACGAAGATGAAGTTCAAACACGTCCCGACTATTACCCTTGAGCGTGCTGTAATCATTCGAGAGACCCAGGACATTTCGATCGTTGTCCACTCCGATGATCAGTTGGCCTCCATCCCCAGATCCATTGTTGAATGCGGCAATCGATTTCAAAACAACCTTTTCCAGCTCGGGGTTTGTCTTTCCTTGATTCCCATCCCAACGGAGAGACGATTTGAACTCAAGCGCGTCATGTTCTCCTTCAGCGATAATGTCCTCTATATTCACCATCCCATGCTTAGGCTCCATATTCGTAATGCCATCCAGAAAACTGTTGAGTTCCGTAGTCAACAGAGCGCGGCGAGCTGCAAGGAAGTCCTCGAACCGCGACATCGACCAGAGGGACTCATCAGATGGAATGCACTGCTTTTTCAGGGCACTGGGAAATGCCTTTATCGCTTTACTAAGGTAGTCTTTGGCCTCTGTATCAGACTTACCTCGGTTCTCAACCAGAGTAAGTACAGCCCGGTTTGTCACTTCCTGGGCTAGCGCATACTTGAACCTATCATCAACGTCATATCCATTCGCTTTGAGAGCTGCGTACGGAAAGATGTGATCGTTCTCCAAAGTGTACTTCTTGCCCATGTTTCGTCGGACGGAAAGGCCAGTTCCAAGGCAAACGGCACCTTGGCTCTTGAAGTACCACTTCATCAAATTGAAGAGCGGGTGGCGAATGTCCCGACCGACAAATTCGGTTTCGGCAATCTTCAGGGGCCGTTCCTGCTCGATCACACCCAAAAGCTCATCAAATGGCTCGGCGGAGGTTTTGATCGTCGCCAAGTCTCTGTCGAGCTTTTGCGGCGTTTGGCTCACGTATCTCTGCCTCAGTTGAGAATAGTAAAACCACTTTATCACTTTCTTTATCTCAAGTTCATCTAGCTTGCCGCTCTCTTTCTTGAAAATGTAAGCAATAATCGGGATTAAGGCGAAACTCGAATTTATTTCATCAGTATGATCTACAAACGCATTTGTCCGCAGGAGATTCGCGACATAGTCGAGGACTTGGTCATCAAGTCGCTTCCAAGCCGCCTGAATCTTGTCCCGGTTCTCCACCCCGTGAAGTCGCTTCATTTCCGATCCGCCGGCGTACAGGACAGCAAGTAGGGCAAAGACAATAAAGTCGAGCTTGAATACAAATCCCTCTTTTTCGAGAGCGAATAACTTCTTTTTAAAAAGGTCACGCGCCTCAGGCCAATATCCACTTATCTGCGCCAAAGCCAATTCAGCGTCGGTAAGGTTCACGCCACTGGCATTGACTATATAAAATATGTCGATGGCTTCCCTAATCGATGCCGAGACTGGAATGATCTGCTCGGGAAATTCGCGGTCTTGAATTGATTTCACGGTATCGAAATTGGTATCTATGAGGTTCTCAAGTTCATCATTGAGCGCATTGTCTGCCTTTAGGCGTTTTCTCACATCTGAGCTCTTGACCCGGCCCTGAAAGATATCGGTGAGATCGATCCAAAGCGGATTATTTTGCATCGTCTGCTGCTTGTAGTATTCAAGGTCCAGGGTTTGGAGATTGACATAGAGCCCGGTGACTTCGTTCTTGATTTCGGCGGCAGAGTAGTAAGGAGGCAGTTTTCCCTCGACAATCATATAAATCGTGGTGATCCGCTGTTGGCCATCGAGGATGAGTTTAACGGCACCCATTTCGGATTGATATTTTTTCGGACCCTTCAATTCTGGTGGTTTTGTCGTTTCCCAACTGAGTAGTGTTCCGGTCGGATATTTCTTTATAAGGGATGTAAACAACGCCTTGGTATCTGGTCGCTTCCAGACGTATTCTCGTTGGAATGCCGGAACAAAAAGCTGGCTGTCGTTTATCTTGTCAATGATTTGCCGGATGTTCATTCAGCGTCCCTCTGAATTGGATACTTCAGCAAATGTTAGCTGTGCGATTAGAACCGGTACCACGCCGCCATCGGATATGTAAATTCCCATCAAAAACATGGGTATCGGACGCAAAACCGAAGCCAAATAACGACTTTCCCAACGCCAATTAGTAAAAAAAGCGGTTTTGCACTCTTCTCCGCATAAACTACATCAAATACTCGGATTTCGACGTCGTTTGGCCTCTCCAGAAGTGGCCAATGATGCGTTCTCGCTGTTCGCTTTCACTTTCCTCACCATTTGGCAGCGATCAGGTTTTCTGCACGACTTTGAAATGCATGATCCAGAGATTGGGCAAAAGGAAGCTGGAAATGGGCAAAAGCAAGCATCAATCGAACTACTAATTTCCAACACTATGAAAACCATCAGTGAGCTGACTTATCAACAGGCTGTGGATTCTTGGGGAAAATGGGGAAATTGGGGAATCTGCCCTTTTCACTGTTTTAGGCTGCGTTCTGGACTGGATGATTCGATAAATGCCAATAGCGAGGTCTCGAAAATGAAAATCAAAGACCAATCTGAGGCCGTTTTACCTGATGCCACCTGCCCGGTTTGCGGACGCGCTGTGTTCTTTAGAAGAGGTCCAACTGGCGGAGGAGCTTACTTCAACAAGCTTGGGAAGCCATGGCCGAAACACTCCTGTACTCGCACCCCACCGCGTTATTCCCCCTTCAATCGTGCGAGGAAGCCAAAGCTGCGGAATCGACGATTTTGGTTTGAAAGAAATGGCTGGCAATTTTTGAGGGTTGAAAAAATAGAGAAAGACGAAGGTGAGACCATTGTGAGGGGAGTAAGCTTATCCATCCCCGTAGAACGAAACTTCCGCGTATCGGCGCAGATCGATTTAGACCCTCAACAGCCAGTTTGTTTTCGGCTCGGCAAAGGCACACGAAATTTGTTTGAGTTGAGCTTTCGCACGCACTTGGCGACGAAGCAAGAAACCGCCCAAGCATGTGAGGTTTGATCGCTGAGGACGCAAGAAACCGCACAGAGGCTAACAAGGCGGTTTGCGACTGCATTGGTAGCTAACTGGTTGCTAATAGCATCAGCAAAGGTTGGAGCGAAAAAAGTCAACCCTTAAGCAACTGAAATGGTTTGGGAAAATGGTGGAGCCAGACGGAATCGAACCGACGACCTCTTGAATGCCATTCAAGCGCTCTCCCAACTGAGCTATGACCCCACACCGGGTTTCCGAGGGCTGAATATCCGGCCCTCGAATTGGGAGCCTCGCGAGGCGGTCGCCTTGCGAAGCGGGCGGAAACTAGTGCCGCCCTGGTGATTTATCAAGCAAAACTTGCACAGGCCCGCGAGATAGTTGCGCAGGCCCCGCGATGCCGGCCTCAGGCTTCTTCCTCGCCCTCCTTGGAACCGCCCGGGCCGCTGTCCAGATAGCCGGAAACGTCGGAATTCTCTTCCTCGTCCTCGACCAGGAAGGTCGAATCCTCTTCGCCCTCGGCGCCATCGTCCTCCTCGCCCAGATCGACATCGGCGACGGCGGCGGTTTCGTCATCATTATCGCCCCCCTCTTCGACCTCTTCGAGGCTGACGAGCTCGACTTCCGAGACCTCCTCGGCATCCTCGGGCGACGGCTTCGGCATTTCGCGCGGCTTGGCCGCGGCCTGCGGCACTTCGCCCTTGGACGGCAGCAAGGGAGCGGCGATGAAGCTCACGCCGCATTTCGGGCAAATGATCGGCGACTTCAGGAGATCATAGAATTTCGACCCGCAGGACGGGCATATACGCTTGGTTCCGAGTTCAGCCTTGACCACGGTTGATCCTTTGCAGGGCTAAATAAATGAGAGTGATGGGGCTCCATGCCATGGCCCGGCGGCCTTGTCAAAAGCAAAGGTGACAGGCGAAAACCCCTATGTTAGGAGCCCATCCCGACAGTCAAAAACGTTAATTTCCGGACTTTTACCGTGCACGGCTCCAGCCCAGCGCCGCTCAGATCCTCCGCCGCCCAGAACCTCAAAGGCGCCTTGCGGGTCCCCGGCGACAAATCCATCTCGCACCGCTCCCTCATGCTGGGAG
The DNA here is from genome assembly GCA_049323275.1 of Pseudomonadota bacterium. Classification (GTDB taxonomy): domain Bacteria; phylum Pseudomonadota; class Alphaproteobacteria; order Rhizobiales; family Aestuariivirgaceae; genus Taklimakanibacter. Next base: position 13,809 of record JBMOOM010000083.1, on the reverse strand, counting down.
CGATCGCGGTCGGCGAAACCCGCGCCTCGGGCCTCCTCGAAGGCGAGGACGTGGTCAATACCGCCAAGGCCATGCAGGCCCTGGGCGCCCAGGTGAAGCGCAGCGGCGACGGGGTCTGGCATATCCAGGGCGTCGGCGTCTCGGGCCTGATGAGCCCCGAGGGCGATCTCGATTTCGGCAATTCCGGCACCGGCGTGCGCCTGGCGCTGGGGCTGATGGCCTCGACCCCCTTGACCGTGCGCTGCATCGGCGATGCCTCTCTGTCGCGCCGGCCCATGGGCCGCGTCACGGTGCCGCTCTCCGAGATCGGCGCCCGCTTCGAGACGGCGGAAGGCGGCCGGCTGCCCTTGACGCTGCATGGCGCCCGCCATGCGGTGCCGATCACCTACAAGCTTCCCGTCGCTTCCGCGCAGGTCAAGTCGGCCGTGCTGCTCGCCGGGCTCAACACGCCCGGCCGCACCACCGTCATCGAACCGGTGGCGACGCGCGATCATACCGAGCGCATGCTGAAGGCCTTCGGCGCCGACATCACGATCGAAACCAAGGATGACGGCCGCCATATCACCATCACCGGCCAGCGCGAGCTCAAAGGCCAGGTCATCGACGTCCCCGCCGATCCGAGCTCGGCCGCCTTCCCGATGGTGGCCGCCCTCATCGCGCCGGGCTCCGACATCACCATCGAAAATGTGATGCTGAACGAGACCCGCACCGGCCTCATCACCACGCTCATCGAAATGGGCGGCGATATCACCATTGAGAACAAGCGGCTCGCCGGCGGCGAGGAGGTCGGCGACCTGCGCGTCCGCTCGTCCAGGCTCAAAGGCATCAAGGTGCCGGCCGGCCGTGCGCCGTCGATGATCGACGAATATCCGGCCCTCGCCGTCGCCGCTTCTTTCGCCGCCGGCACGACCCATATGGCCGGGCTCGAGGAATTGCGGGTGAAGGAGAGCGACCGGCTCGCCGCCGTCGAAGCGGGCCTCAACGCCAATGGCGTCACGACGCGCTCCGGCCCCGACTGGCTCGAGGTCGATGGCGGCAAAGTCGCGGGCGGGGGTCTCGTCGCCACCCATCTCGATCATCGCATCGCCATGTCCTTCCTGGTCATGGGGCTGGCCAGCGCCAAGCCGGTCCGCGTCGATGACGGCGCGATGATCGCCACCAGCTTCCCGAACTTCTCGGAGCTTATGAACGGTCTCGGCTGCCGCATCGAGCCCGCGCCATGATCATTGCCGTCGACGGCCCCGCCGCCGCCGGCAAAGGCACCCTCGCCCGCGCATTGGCGCGGCATTACAACTACCACTTCCTCGATACCGGCGCGCTCTATCGCATGGTCGGACTCGGCGTGCTCAACAGCGGCGGCGATCCGCGCGACGCGGCGGCGGCGGTGAAGGCGGCCGAAACGCTCAGGCCCGACAAGGTGAACGACGCCGATCTGCGCACCGAAGCGGTCGGCGAGGCCGCCTCGATCGTCGCGGTCAACCCGCAAGTGCGCGCCGCGCTTCTCGGCTTCCAGCGCGCCTTCGCCCGCAAGGAACCGGGGGCGGTGCTGGACGGGCGCGATGTCGGCACCGTCGTGTGCCCGGAAGCGGAAGCGAAGATCTTCGTCACCGCCTCCGCGGACGTGCGCGCCAAGCGCCGGTTTGCCGAGCTCGCCGAGCGGGGCCAGACGCCCCAGTTCGATCTCGTGCTCGCCGAAATCAAAGCGCGCGACGCACGCGACAGCAGCCGCGCCCACGCGCCGCTCATCCCGGCGCGCGATGCCTATGTGCTCGATTCCTCCGATCTCAGCCGCGAAGAGGCGTTGGCGAAAGCCATTGCTTTCGTGGAGGCGCGGAAGCCGCGCTGAAGGGCGGCGCCCGCGCTACTGGGGCAGCGGCCGGAGCGCATAAGCCACTTCGGGCCGCCCGCTTTTCGGCCAGCGATAGCTGGCCCAGCAGGCTTTGTCGCGGCCGGTAAAATTGCAGTTGGTCTTATCGACCCAGATATCGAGCATGGAGGCATCCTGGCTGAGCGTCAATGTGGGCGCGGCCCCCAGGATCTCGACCGGATCGCGATAGCCGTTGCCCGAGACCGCGACCTTGATGGTGCAGCCGCCATTGCCGCAGAAGGCGGTTGCCGCGCCGGCGCAGTCGAGCGCCTGCGGATCGAAGACGACGTCCTGCAGGCCGTCGCCATCGAGATCGCCGGTGAGAAGCCGCGGCAGATCGGCGCCCGCCTTCAGCGCGCCGCCGAGCTTGCGGCACTGTTCGGCATAGCCGCCGGCGGTCTCCTGCAGCGCTTCCGGCAGGCTCGCCACCGACCATGGCTCGATCACCGGATCGGCATTCTCCCGGTCATAGACATTCTGCATCGCCTGGGTGATCTGCTCCTTCAGCGTGGCGATGCGCGCCTGATAGAGCCTGCGCAGGCACCCGGCATCGCCGCCGCATTTGCCGCGCTCGGCGAGAAACTGCTGCGCATCGTCCATCCGCGCGCCGTTGCCGCCCATCAGCATCGGCACTTTGCGGAAGGCGAACCACAGGCCGGCCATTTCGCTGTCGAGCGTGGAGAGCTCGGGCGTCCCGCAAATGGCGATCTCATCCGGTTTCGCCGCCTTGCCGCAATCGAAGCTTGCAGCCGAAGCGGTTGAAGACATTGCCGCGAGGGTCGCCGCAGCCGCCGCAGCGAACAGACTGGATCGGAACATGGAAGCTCTCCTATTTCGCGACATCGCCGGTTGGGAATCCGCACCAGGCGCCGAGCTGGCGGTAGGCCGCTGTGAAGCCTTTCAGCGACAGGGCCGGACCCGGCTTGCCGGCGACGGTGATATCGACCGTGCCGCCGGCCGCCATGGCGCGCAGAAGCGCAAGGCTCGTTTCCTTCACATTGTTGATGGTCACCTGCTTGCCGTCGCCGGTCGCCTGAACAGCGAGGCGCTTGCCGCCCGTTTCGAAGGCCACCGGAATGCCGTCGCCCGACGGCGCCGCCGCCATGGAGATCAAAATCGCCGGATAGGCATCGGGCGGCAGCACATCGCCATTGCCGATCGCAACGGCAAGTGTCGCGGTGAGGCCGTCGGCGCCGGCGGCCGACGTCTCGGCCCGGCAGGTCCTGCGCAGATCCTCGCCGGTATCGACCTCGTCCAGCCCGGCGGCCCAGTCGCGGAAGGTTTCCTTCTGCGGCGCCGCCAGGGCCGTGCCGGCAAGGCCGAGGAACAACAGACCGGATCTGAGCAGGGTTCTGACCATCCCGGCATATTACAGTCAGATGCGGCCTTGCCAAATCACGTCCGCGAAAGAGATCAACTCAACCTCCATATTGCCGGACCGCGCCCAGTCATGCACAGTCGGGGCCATGGCGGGAAAACATCAAACCAGACGGGCCTTTGTCGCCGGCACTTTCGACACCAAGGCGCGGGAGCTGCTCTATCTGCGCGACTGCCTGAAGGGACATGGCATCGAAGTCGTGACCGTGGACCTGTCGACCTCGGGCGCCGGAAGCCCGGCCGAAGCCGACATCGCCGCGACGACGGTCGCGACCTTCCATCCACTGGCGGCGCAGGCCGTCTTCACCGGCGAACGCGGCAGCGCCGTCGCCCGCATGGCGGAAGCCTTCGCCATCTTCGCCAGATCGCGCGACGATCTGGGCGGCCTCATTTCGGCCGGCGGGTCGGGCGCGACGGCGCTCGCCACGCCGGCGATGCGGGCGCTGCCCGTCGGACTGGCGAAACTCATGGTGTCCACCATTGCGAGCGGCGACGTGCGCCCGCATGTCGGCGCCTCCGACATCGCCATGCTGTATCCGGTGACCGACATATCGGGCCTCAACCGCATCTCGCGGCGGGTGCTCGCCAATGCGGCCGGCGCCCTTGCCGGCATGATGCGGGCCGAGCCGCTTCCCGGCGCCGATGAAAAGCCCGCCATCGGTCTCACCATGTTCGGGGTGACGACGCCCTGCGTCCAGGCGGTGACGAGGCTGCTCGAAGACAAATATGACTGCATCGTTTTCCACGCCACCGGATCGGGCGGGCAGTCCTTCGAGACGCTGGCCGGATCCGGATTCTTCGCGGGCGTGCTCGACATCACCACGACCGAGATCGCCGACGAGATCGCTGGCGGCGTGCTCAGCGCCGGGCCCCAGCGCCTCGATGTCTTCGCCGAGCACGCCATTTCCTATGTCGGCTCGGTCGGCGCGCTCGACATGGTGAATTTCTGGGCGCGCGACACGGTGCCGGCGCAGTTCGCCGACAGGCAATTCCATATTCACAATGCCAATGTGACGCTGATGCGCACCACGCCCGCGGAGAACACGCGGATCGGCGGGCTCATCGCGCGGAAGCTCAACCGGATGAAAGGCAAGCTGCGCTTTCTCCTGCCGATGAAAGGCGTCTCCGCGCTCGATGAGGCCGGCAAGCCGTTTTTCGACGAAGCCGCCGACCAGGCATTATTTGCCGCGATCGAGCAGGATTTCCAGGCGAGTCCCGATCACCTTCTGATCAAGCTGCCGCTCCACATCAACGACCCTCACTTCGCCGAAGCGCTCGCGCAGGCCTTCCGCGATATCACGGAGACCGCATGAGCCGTTTCAAGCGTGAAGAGCTGATCACCCGTTTCCGCGACATGATCAAGCGCGGCGAGCCGATCATCGGCGGCGGCGCCGGCACCGGCCTGTCCGCCAAGGGCGAGGAGGCAGGCGGCATCGATCTCATCATCATCTATAATTCCGGACGCTACCGCATGGCGGGCCGAGGCTCGCTCGCCGGCATGATGGCCTATGGCAACGCCAACGACATCGTGCTCGACATGGCGCGCGAGGTGCTGCCGGTGGTGAAGAGGACACCGGTGCTGGCGGGCGTCAACGGTACCGATCCGTTCTGCATCTTCGACGATTTCCTCGACCGCCTCAGCGCGCTGGGCTTCGCCGGCGTGCAGAACTTTCCCACCGTCGGGCTGTTCGACGGAAGGATGCGCGCCAATCTGGAAGAAACCGGCATGGGCTACGGGCTCGAAGTCGATCTCATCCGGCTGGCACACGCCAAGAACATGCTGACCACGCCTTACGCCTTCACCGTCGATGAGGCGGTGCAGATGACCGAGGCCGGCGCCGACATCCTGGTCTGCCATATGGGGCTCACCACCGGCGGCGCCATCGGCGCGTCCACCGCCTTCACGCTCGACGACAGCGTCAGGCTGATCAATGCCATGATCAAGGCAGCGCGCAAGATCCGCGACGACATCATCATCCTCTGTCATGGCGGGCCGATCGCCGAGCCGGCGGATGCCGATTTCATCCTGAAGAACTGTCCCGGCTGCCATGGCTTCTACGGCGCTTCCTCGATGGAGCGCCTGCCGGTCGAACGCGCCCTCATCGAGCAGACGCGGAAGTTCAAGGCGATCGGGCGGAAGTGACCGGGATCCCGGCTGTAAGGGAAGATTCACCATTCTCGGGTCAAATCGGGCTCGCAATTAAGGGCCCTCCCCATGATTAAGATCTCCTTAACCCGTTTCGCCTGCGCCGCCATGTTTTTCGCCCTGGCCTCGCCGGCGCTCGCCGCGAGCGATGTGGTGATCTACACCGACCAGGCCAAGATCCTCAGCCTCGGCGGCAAGCCCGGCATGGTGGTGGTCGGCAATCCCAGCATCGCCGATGTCACGGTGCGCGGGGACCAGGTGGTGCTGATGGGCCGCAATTACGGCGTGACCAATCTCATCATTCTCGACCGCGACGGCAATCAGCTCGCCGCCCTCGACGTCACCGTGCAGATCACCGACAAGAACGCCGTCCATGTCTTCAAGGCCGGCGGGCGCACGAGCCTCGCCTGCGCCCCCACCTGCGAGCAGACCCTGCAAGTGGGCGACGACGGGACGCGCGCTTTCGATCCGCTATCGAAGCAGATGCAGACCAAGAGCGACATGGCGAGCGGGTCGTCCAAGGAATAGGCCTGCAGCCCGGCTTCTCTAAAATTTTATTGAATTCCTTCAATTCACTGCAATGGCGGGCTGCTACACCGGCCTTCGCGAGCATTAATCAGGGCAATGGATTCCCATGGGGCGGCGCAGCATCAGGGGCTTCAAGCAGCGGCTGAAGCTCTTCCATCGTAAGGAAGACGGCGCGACCGCCATCGAATTCGCCTTCATCGCGGGTCCTTTCTTCGCGCTCATCGCCCTGGTGTTCGAAACGGCGGCGATGCTGTTCACCGACATCTCGCTGCAAAACGGCGTGAACCAGACGGCCCGCCTCATCCGCACGGGCCAGGTACAGACCGGCGGCATCAACGAAGCGCGCTTCCGCCAGATCCTGTGCGACAACGTCGCCTTCTATCTCGATTGCTCGAAGATCCGCCTATATGTCACCAAATCCGCCACGCCGTCCTTCACCAACCGCACCAATATGATGGCGGCGGACGAGGAGACGCCGCAGCGCTGGGAAGTCGGAGCGGCCTCGGAGTGGACGCTGGTGCAAGTGAGCTATGACTGGAAACTGTTCATTCCGAAGATCAGCATGCTCGGCAATGTCAACAGCGATACGCGCCGCATCGTCGGCGGCGCCCTGTTCCGCAACGAGCCTTATGGCGGGTGACCTCATGCGACAGCTCATCCGCAGGCTCCGCCGTTTCACCCGCGACCAGAAGGGACTCGCCGCGCTCGAATTCGCCTTCATCGCGCCGGTCCTGCTGCTCATCTATTTCGGCGCCGTCGATCTCACCAACTGGTATATGGCGCATCGCCGGCTGGTCGTGGCCGGCAGCACCATCGCCGATCTCACGACGCAAAATCCGGGCACCGTGACGGGCGCGCAGATCAATCAATACTGGACCGCGATCGGCGACATCATCGCTCCCCTGAACCTCGCCGATGTCAGTCTGACGATGCGCGACTACCGCAAGGACGGCGGCAGCGCGAAACGGCAATGGGGCTACAACAAAGGGACCGCCTGCAGCGGAACTCCCGACGCGGCGGCGCTCCTGGCGATCGCGACGAGCGAGATGAGCGAGGCCAACGACATCCTGGTCGCCGAAGTGTGCACGACGATGCAGCCCATGGTGCTGAGCTTCTTCAACTTCCCGGCCGTGAACATGACCTATCAGATCAGCATGCGGCCGCGGCTCGGCAAGACGCTCGACTGCACCTCGGGATGCAGCTGAGCCCCTTCGCGCCAAATCTCCCTCCTGACTCCTCAGAGTCTTCAACTTTGGCGGGATTTGCTTTAGATCAGCCCAAATCATGAAATCCGGCTGAGGCCGGGCAGCTGACTTCGGGCCCAAGTGGAACTTCATATCTTTCTCGCCGTCCTCCTCGCAGCGCTCCTGCATGCGAGCTGGAACCTGCTGGTCAAGCTCGATCTCGACCGCTTCCTGGCGCTGCTCCTGATCTCCTGCGTGATGCTCGTCACGGGCGCCGCGATGCTCGCCGTCTTTCCCTGGCCGAAAGCCGAAAGCTATCCCTATCTCATCGCCTCGGGGCTGCTTCACACCGGCTACAATATCTTCCTGGCGCGCAGCTATCGCACCGGCGACCTCTCGCAGGTCTATCCGATCGCGCGCGGAACGGCGCCGCTCCTCACCTTCATCGGCGCCTGGGCGCTCGCCGGCGAGGCGGTGACCGGCATCGGCGCGCTCGGCATCCTGCTTCTCGTCGCCGGCATCTGGCTCACCGCCAGGCCCGGCAGCCGGTCGATCCGGCTCGACGGGCTGACCTTGTTCTTCGCGCTCGGCACCTCGGGCTTCATCGCGGCCTATACGCTCGTCGACGGCTTCGGCGCCCGCCTGTCGGGCTCGGCCTCGGCCTATGCGGGCGCCTTGTTCATGCTCGACGGCATATTCATGATCGTCGTGGCCCTGGTCACCCGCGGCCCGAAAGTCTTCGCGCAGGTACTGCCGTCCTGGAAAAGCGGCGTCACCGCCGCGTTGTTCTCGGCCGGCGCCTATTGGATCGTGATCTGGGCCATGAGCCTGGCGCCCATCGCCGCCGTGGCGGCGTTGCGCGAGACCAGCATCCTGTTCGTCATGCTGATGTCGGCCTATTTCCTGAAGGAGAAGGTAACGGGCCTCAGGCTTCTCGGCGCCATCCTGATCGTGCTCGGCGCCGTGGCGATCAGACTCGCCTGAATCACCCGCGGCAGTCATTTCCCTGTCACAAATGAAGTGCAGGTTAAAAAAACCAGGAGGCGTCAGTTGCGTTTCCCTATTCCTGGCATCACCCGACTGCCCCGCCATGCCGGCGCCGCCTTTTCACCCTCAGCCCCTTGAAGGTTCGCGCGCCCGGCATGGCCCCTTTTCCATGTGGCCAGGCATGACCCGGCCATCCAGCGTGATTCAGCGCGTCAGCCCAAGAACGCCTTCATCCGCGCCAGCGCTTCCTTGAGCTCGGCCTCGCTCGCGGCATAAGAGAGGCGCAGATAGCCGGCGCCGTTGTCGCCGAAGCTCTCGCCCGGAATGAGCGCCACATGCGCCTCGTTCAAAAGCTCACGCGCCAGCTCGCGCGAATTGCGCCCGGTGCCCTTCACATTGGGAAACGCATAGAAGGCGCCGCCCGGCATGCGGCAGCTGACGCCCTTCAGCGCATTGAGCCCGTCGACGACGATGCCGCGGCGTTTCTCGAAGCTCTTGCGGAAGCCCTCGATCTCGTCCATCGGCCCGGTCATCGCCGCGAGGCCGGCCATCTGGGCCGCGACATTGACGCAGGAATGATCGACGGTGATGAGCTTCCTGACATGATCGACGAGCGCCTTGGGCCAGATGCCGAAGCCGAGCCGCCAGCCGGTCATGGCGAAGGTCTTCGACCAGCCGTCGAGAATGATGGTGCGGTCGCGCAATTCCGGGAAGCTCAGGAAGCTCGTGAATTGCGCGCCCTCGAAAACGAGATGGCTGTAGATCTCGTCCGACAGGATCGCGACATTCGGATGCTTCGCGAGTCCCGCAGCGAGCTTCTCGATCTCCCCGGCATCGACGACGCCCCCGGTCGGGTTGGCAGGCGAATTGATCATGATCAGGCGCGTCCGGGGCGTGATGAGGGACAGAACCTCATCGGCGTCGAAGCCGAAATCCTTCTCCTCGCGAATGGGATAAGGCACCCCCGTGGCGCCGCCCGAGCGGATCGCCTCGCGATAGGGCGGGAAGCCCGGATCGGGATAGAGAATCTCGGCCCCCGGTCCGCCGAAGAGAAGGCAGGCGAAATAGAAGGTCACCTTGCCGCCCGGCACGATGACGACCTCATCCGCTGAAACCGGCACGTTGAAGCGGCCCCCTATATGCGCCGCCACCGCGTCGCGCAGAGGCAGGATGCCGATCGGCGTCGTATAGCCATGCGGCCCGTCGCGCACCGCCTTCTCGGCCGCTTCCAATATGTGGCGTGGCGGCGAGAAGTCCGGCTGGCCGATGCCGAGATTGATGACCGGAGCGCCTTTCGCTTTCAGCGCCAGGGCACGGTCGAGAACCGCGAAGGCGCCTTCTTCCTCGATGACGGTGATATTGGGATTGAGCTTGAGCATTGTCCTGCGATTTTCCTGGAGGAGGTTGAAGGTTAGGTCACATCGTCGATGGCGGGATCGAGAAGGTGGCTGACATTGCGGCCGGCATGGCCGGTGGCGACGGCGTCGGCGAAGATCTGCTCCACCGCCTGGGTGAGCGGCGTCAGCTGGCCGAGCTCTTCGGCGAGGCTCGCATAATAGCCGATGTCCTTGGCGGCATTGGCGATGGAGAATTTATAGCCGTCGAAGTCGCCGGCGAGCGCGGCGTCCATCATCTTGCGCAGAACGCCGGAATTGCCGGAACCGTTCAGCATCACCTCATAGAGGTCTTTCCAGTCGACCTGCGCCGCATGGGCGGCGCGGAAGGCCTCGGCGACGAGACCGATCATGCCGATGACCAGATAATTGGAGATGAGCTTCGCCACGTGGCCGGAGCCCGGCGGCCCGAAATATTTGACGCGGCTGGCATAGGCGGAGACGATCGGCAGGATCGCCTCGTAGGTTTCCCATTCGGCGCCGATGAGCACGCCCACTTCCTGCTTCGCCACCTGCTCAGGCCCGCCGGCCATCGGCGCATCGGCATAAGCGACGCCCAGCATCTTGAGCTCATGGGCGAGGCGGCGCGTCGTCTCCGGATTGGTGGTGCCGGTGTCGATGACGATCTGTCCCCGGCGCAGATGCGGCCTGAGCCCGGCGAGCGTCTCCTCCACCACCTTGGCGGTGGTCAGGCAGAGAATGATCACATCGCTGGCGGCGGCAAGGGCTTTGAGATCCGCCGCCTCATGCGCCCCCCGTTTGAGCAGGGGATCGATGAAACTGCGGTTGCGATGCGCCATGAGCCACAACTCATGGCCGTTTTCCATCAGGTGTCCGGCCATGCCGGATCCCATGAGCCCCAGACCGATGAAACCTACCTTCATCTCCTGTCCTTTCGCATCGCGGCAATCAGATGCTATAGCTTCCGCCGCCGCAAATCGGGAGAGGGTTACCCTAATGACACTGCACAAGAATTTCATCAATGGCGAGTGGGTCGGCAGCGATCACGCCAAGGACAATATAAACCCGTCCGATCTTTCCGACATCGTCGGCTCCTATGCGCAGGCGAGCGCGGCCGATACGGAAGCCGCCATCGCCGCCGCCAAGGCCGCCTTCCCCGCCTGGGCGGCCACGACGCCGCAGCAGCGCGCCGACATCCTTGAAGCGGCGGGCGTCGAGCTCCTTGCCCGCAAGGAGGAGATCGGCAAGCTTCTCGCCCGCGAGGAGGGCAAACCGCTCGCCAATGGCATCGCCGAGACGATGCGCGCCGGCCAGATCTTCAAATTCTTCGCCCAGGAGACATTGCGCGTCGAAGGCGTCGCCATTGCCTCGGTGCGCCCGGGCGTCGACGTCACCGTGACGCGCGAGCCGCTGGGCGTCGTCGGCCTCATCTGTCCGTGGAACTTCCCGATCGCCATCCCGGCCTGGAAAATGGCCCCGGCGCTCGCTTTCGGCAATACGGTGGTGTTCAAGCCGGCCGATCTGGTCCCGGGCTCGGCCTGGGCGCTGGTCGAAATCCTGTCGCGCGCCGGCCTGCCCAAGGGCGTGCTCAATCTGGTGATGGGCAAGGGTTCGGTGGTCGGCCAGACGATGCTCGATTCCAAGGACGTCAACGCCATCTCCTTCACCGGCTCGGTGGCGACGGGCGCCCGCGTCGCCCAGGCCTGCGCCGCCCGCGGCGCCAAGTTCCAGCTCGAAATGGGCGGCAAGAACCCGCTGGTCGTGCTCGACGACGCCCATCTCGACACCGCGGTGGCGGCGGCGATCGACGGCGCCTTCTTCCAGACCGGCCAGCGCTGCACCGCCTCGTCGCGCCTCATCGTGCAAAGCAAGGTGCATGACGCCTTCATCGACAAGACGGTGGCGGCGCTGAAGGCGCTGAAAGTGGACCATGCGCTGAAGGACGGCACCCAGATCGGCCCGGTGGTCGACGAGAACCAGCTGGCGCAGGACCTTTCCTATATCGATGTCGGCCGGCACGAAGGGGCCGAGCTCGCCTGGGGCGGCGAGCTCCTCAACCGCGACACCAAGGGCCATTATCTGAGCCCGGCTCTGTTCGTGAACACCACCAACAAGATGCGCATCAACCGCGAGGAGATTTTCGGCCCGGTCGCCTCGGTGATCAAGGTCGAGTCCTATGACGAGGCGCTCGCCATCGCCAATGACACGAGCTTCGGCCTGTCCTCCGGCATCTGCACCTCGTCGCTCAAATACGCCAACCACTTCCGCAGGAATTCGACGGCCGGGATGGTGATGGTCAACCTGCCGACAGCCGGCGTCGACTATCACGTGCCGTTCGGCGGGCGGAAGGGCTCGAGCTACGGCCCGCGCGAGCAGGGCCGCCACGCGGCGGAATTCTACACCGCCACCAAGACGTCCTACATCAATGCGATGTAGCTATCTTCCATTCGGCCGGAGCGGCTAAACCACAGTCACGTCGAGCACTTCGAGCCTGGCGATCTCGCCGTGCAGCCTGTCACCGCGCTTGACGGGGCCGACGCCGGACGGCGTGCCGGTGAAGATGAGATCGCCGGGCGCCAGCAGGAAGAACTGCGACAGTTCGGCGATGATGTCGGCGACCGGCCAGATCATGTCGGCCAAGTCGCCCGACTGGCGGCGCTCGCCATTCACATCGAGGCTGATCGGGCCTTTGACGAGGATGCCGGTCTGCTCGATCGGCGTGATGGCGCCGATCGGCGCGGCACGGTCGAAGGCCTTGGCCGTCTCCCAGGGACGACCCTGCTTCTTGGCCTCGGCCTGGAGATCGCGGCGCGTCATGTCGAGACCGACGGCATAGCCATAGATGAGGTCCTTCGCCTTGGCGGCGGGGATATTGTGGCCGCCCGCTTTCAACGCCACCACCAGCTCGATTTCGTGATGAACGTCGGATGAGGCCGGCGGATAGGGGAAGATGCCGTCGACGACGATCGAATCCGGCGGCTTCTGGAAGAAGAACGGCTTTTCGCGCTTGGGATCATGGCCCATTTCACGCGCATGCTCGGCATAGTTGCGGCCGACGCAATAGAGCCGGCGCACCGGAAAGGTCTTGCGGGTGCCCGCCACCGGCACGGCCGGCAAGGGGGCAAGGTCGACGACGAAATCAAGAGCGCGGTCGCGGAGATTCATCTGAGCCTGATCCCTTTGTCACGAAAAGCCGCCCTGGTCTGGGCGGCGGTGCCGTTCAAATCGATAGCCCGGCAGGCTTCTTCGATCACGATCGTGTCAAAACCATGTAAAGCGGCATCCTCGGCCGAATACCGCACGCAATAATCGAAAGCGAGGCCGGCCAGGACCACGCGGGTGAAGCCATGCTCGCGCAGATAACCCAGAAGGCCCGTAGGAGTTTCACGATCATTTTCGAAGAAGGCCGAGTAGGAGTCGATCTCGCGCCGGAATCCCTTGCGGATGACGAGCGCCGCCTGCGGAATATCGAGAGCGGGATGGAATTCGGCCCCGGCGCTTTCCCAGGTGCAATGGTCGGGCCACAAAGTCTGCGGGCCGTAGGGCATGGCGATGGTGGAGAAAATGTCATGTCCGGGATGGGCGGAGGCGAAGGAGGAGTGACCTTCCGGATGCCAGTCCTGGGTCAGCACCACATGGCGGAAATCACGCGCCAGCCGGTTGATGACCGGCACCACCTCATCGCCCGCCGGGACAGCGAGACGGCCGCCGGGGCAGAAGTCATTCTGCACGTCGATGACCAGGAGCACTTCGCCGTCATGCATCGCTTATGCCCTCGCGAGCCTCGATTGGGGCCCGCCTGTTATGCTAAATCGCGGGCTGCCGCAAGACGGGATTCGTCAACATGCCTCTGCTTCAGCTCGACCACATCCAGCTCGCCATGCCGGACGGCGGCGAGAACCAGGCGCGCCGCTTCTATGGCGGGCTGCTCGGCCTCAGCGAGGTGGAGAAACCTGATAATCTCAGGAAGCGGGGCGGCTGCTGGTTCGAGAAGGGCGCGATCCGGGTCCATCTCGGCGTCGAGGCGGATTTCCGGCCAGCGAGGAAGGCGCATCCGGCCTTCCTGGTGAGCGATCTCACCGGTCTCGTTGCAAAGCTCGCCGCGGGCGGCGTCAACGCCCGGCGGGACGAGCCGCTGCCGGGCTATGACCGTGTCTATGTCGACGATCCCTTCGGCAACCGGATCGAGCTGATGGAAATGAGCGTCACCACCTAACCATTCCGTCATCCCGGCGAATGCCGCTATCGTATGCACATATCTCACGGGAGGTCTTCCCTGGTTTTTCCCTTCTCCCGCTTGCGGGAGAAGGTGCCCGAAGGGCGGATGAGGGTGTATGGTGCCGTCATGACAACGCGGCAAATTGA
>JBMOOM010000082.1:0-60475 GCA_049323275.1 Pseudomonadota bacterium | reverse complement strand
GCGGCTTTATAACGGCTGAGAGAGACACCCTCATCCGGCCTTCGGCCACCTTCTCCCGCACGCGGGAGAAGGGGAAAACCAGGCTGGGCCTGTGTATTCCGCGAGTTTCCCCGGACAGCCCTGCGCACGCGGGAGAAGGGGAAATCTGGATTCAGCCGCCCAGAGTATCGCCCTCGGAAGGCGAGGGGCGTTGGTTCAAATCCAACCACGCTGACCACTTCGCTTGCGCGTCTAGCTTAATGGCAGAGCCGGCGGCTCATAACCACCTCGGTCCCGGTTCGAATCCGGGGGCGCGCATCATCATCAACACGGAGTTCGCCATGCAAGACCACCCTGCCCTCGTGCTCAACGCGGATTTCCGGCCGTTGAGCTACTTCCCGCTTTCCCTTCTGCCCTGGCAGGACGCGGTGAGCGCCGTCCTGTCGGAGAAGTTCTCGGTCGTGGCCGAGTATGACGTCGTCGCGCGCAGCCCCTCGACCGCGATCCGCCTGCCCTCGGTCGTGGCGTTGCGGCAGTACCAGCCGCTGGCGCGACGCGTGGCCTTCACGCGCTTCAACGTCTTTCTCCGCGACCGCTTCAAATGCCAGTATTGCGGCGGCAAGTTCGCCGCATCGGAGCTCACCTTCGACCACGTCCTGCCGCGCTGCCGCGGCGGCCTCACCGCCTGGCAGAACATCGTCACCGCCTGCTCGCCCTGCAATCAGGCCAAGGACAAGTTCTCCGCCATGCGCCCGGCCACGCCGCCGCGCGAGCCGACGCCCGGGGAGCTCCTCGCCGCCAGACGATCGTTCCCGCCCAACTACCTGCATGAAAGCTGGAACGACTATCTCTATTGGGACGTGGAGCTGGAGACCTGAGCATCGCTCCAAAGTGCATGCGGCTTTCGGATAAGCCGTGCGCAATTTCCGACGAGAGAGTCGACCGCGGATGTATCGGCGGCACGCGCAAGCGCCGAAAGGCGCTTGCGCATCTTTCACGGAACCTCCCGGCGAGCGGACACGTTCGCCGTGGCAAGGCTGGCGCGTGCCAATCGGACCCGGCGAGCTCCCTGTACTGTCCGCCGCCTTGTTTGCCCCTGTTGCCGGGCTTTTGATCCGCTGGCCGGATAACGGGCGACGGCATACCGTATCGGCCACGGAAGAAGTGCCCGACATGCCGGGCTAGGATGGACAGGCCATATGAAGACAAACCGAATGGCCAGTGATAATTGTTGGAAATATGACCGCCGACAGGCTCCCTACCGACAGGCACATGAACAAGCGACACGACGAGATCGGTTATTTTGGCATGGTGCGCTGGGATGTTGGCGAAGGGCGATCCGAAACGCTTTATATCGTCACGCCGCTGCCGGCGAGATACGGCGATGTGAATGAGATCTGCGAAGCCCGGAACCGGCAGGAGCTCGAAAACGATCCGACGAGCGATTATCGCTTCGGAATAACTCGGCTCTCGGCCGAGGAGATCGAGCGATACAAAAGAGATCATCAGGAAGAATAGGAATTCGCCATTGGCGGTGAAATGAGAGGAGCCGGCCGACGCTTCGCCGAGTGAAGGGCACGAGCAATCTCCTCGGCGGATGGCTCGAGGCCTAACGGTCTGGCGTCACATTGCCGCCGCCGGCCACGATCCGGCATCTCCGACGAGAGCAAAACGCTCACAATGCTCGCCATCGGACTCATCGATGAAGCTTTCGACATGTTTGAAGCCGAGCTTCCCCAATATCCGAAGCGACGCGGAATTGCGCGCCGCCGCCTCGGCCTCTACCTGCTCGAGCGCCAGAGTTTCAAACCCGTAGCGGAGGACTTCGCGCGCCGCTTCGCTGCCCAGCCCGCGCCCCCAATGCGCCCGCGCCAGCACGAATCCCAACGTGGCCGACCTGGCATCGGCTGCATCGAAAGACAAGGTGATCGATCCGATCGCGCTCGACATTCCGACCCGGTCTATCGACCACTGGATCGCGTCGCCGTCAGCGAACCGCTGACGCGAACGGGTCAGCCATCGGTCGCCCGCGCTCATGTCGCCGGGAACCGGATCGCCGGCAAGGGAGGCGGACTCGACATCCGTCGCCCGCGCAAACCATGCCGGAATATCCCGTTCGTTCGGCGCCCGGAGCAGGAGACGTGGCGTCGCGAGCTCGGGAAAACGAACTGATTTCATGACGGCATTTTCGGCCGCGGGCGGCGCCGATGCAATGGCTTGGCCGATGTGGCTTTCCGATTTCCGCGCCGTCTTGCGTCAGATATGGGCTTCCCTGCTGACGCTCCGGTTCGATCTCAGCGCTGCGGCGCCGCTCGGAAGGTTTCGTCCATTTGCAGCCGGATCAATGCCAGTCGCTGTTGAGCCAGGCCGTCTTCGAATACCTTCAAAAGGTCCAGAGCAAGCTCCGTGGAATGGCCGCCCGCCTTGAGGCGGTCCAGTGTCATCCGCTGCCTTGCGACATGGGCCTCGGCATCCCGGACGCGTCGTTGAGCGATCTGAAGGTCGGTTTCCATGACGATTGGGTAATCAGGCAACCGTGCGGTGGTTCCTATCAATCTCCAGAGCTGTTTGGATTGGGAGCTTCGTTTTTTATGTGATATGGTTCTTCCATCGTCAGCACGTGCATTCACTGCAACCGGCCGCTGACGGCTGAGAGTTTCTACGTGCTCCCGCCTTACCGTGGAGCACGACATGCCCCTCAGAAGAGAAACCAGGCGACTTTTGGCACGGATGATCCAGTCCGTGGAGGAACGTGCGCTGCATATGCGCGCGATCCGCAAGGCCAACCTCGATGCTGAAGAACAGAGCTGGAAGCGGATCGGCGACTCGCGCAAGCTCTTGGCCGAGACGACCGGCATCGCCAAAGGCTACACCCCGACGAAGCGGTAACGCCCCGCTTGCTCTATGTTAAAGCGCCGTCGTGATTTCGATGGGAAAACAGGTACGAGAGAGTCGCCCGTGCCTCGATATTATTTCCATATTCACCACCGAAGCCGCCTTATCCTGGACTGGAATGGCGAGGAGCATGCCGATTTGAGATCGGCCCTCGATGCCGCCAGTCTGCTTGCCCGTGATTTCAGATCGGCGGCCCGCGTCGACGGGGCCTGGTCATGGGTGGAGGTTCGCGACGACAAAGGGGCAAGCCAGGCGACCATCCGCTGTCTCCAGGGCTCGTCGGCAGACGCCCCCCAGACGCACGGAGAGATGAGTCCGGCGGACCGTCAGGAAGCGCCCATACCAGCGGCGAGCGTCTAGAGCATCGGCCTGAAAAGTGTACGCGGTTTTCGGCCAAGCCGATGCGCAAAAGCAGAAAAATAGAGCGTCGGGGCGATTCCAAGGGAACGCCCGACGCTCCGGCGTGTTCAGGAGCGTGGATGCCGGACTTTCCGCCGACGCCGCGCTGAACCCTGGGTTCCGATCACGTTTAGGGTCGGACCGACTGGAGTGATCGTGATCATGGAAAGCCGGGTGTCGGCAAGGCCTCGACGGCAAGAACTCTTCGCTTTCCTCCTTTGTAAAACCGGTGCAATAATTTTCCTCGGACGGCGATTTCCAGCGAGGTCGTCAATGGGCTCACGGCACCATGAAGTCGCACTGAAAATGGCTTTGAAGGCGATCCAGCGGTCGCAGCACATCTTGCAGGAGACGCAAGAAATGGTTCAAGGTTATCAGCCAGATCCGAAACGGATACGACTATACGCAACGAAGACGACGGGGATGCCGAAGCCGTCGTCGGATATGGCATCGAAATAGCATAGGCGCCGGAGAGATTCGCGTCCTGTCCGGAAAAGCGCACTACGCCCAGAGTGATGAGAAGCCCGGGCCGCTCCGGCTTCTGCACCCAGGCACGAAATTCGGGGCGCGCGCGTGCTGCGCCATAGCCCGCCCGCCAAGCGGCGAAAACACTCCGGGGGGCCAGAGTTGTGCTTGGCGGGCCGGGCGCCTGTGATGGCAGGCGGCAACTCAATGTCGAGCCCGGCCTAAAGTTCCCGAGGCGCCGCAGAAGGGAGGAACAAGGTGGGCGCGGGGGAATTGGAAACGTGCCCGTCCGGTCGCGACCGGCCGGACAAAAGCAAGCCCATGGAGATCCCGGATGTCTAAAGCCCCTCTCCGCCCCGCCACGCCGATCGACCCCGAGCTTTCCGAATCCGGTCCTGACGACGACACGGAAATCGGGAAGGCGAACAAGATGGCGGAGAAATACAAGAAGCCGGCTCGCGCGCCCGACGAGAACAAGGAAGACTGAGCTTCTGGACGATTTCGCTTAAGAGCTTCACTTACGTCATCGTGGCGCCTGCGCTTTAACGTGGGCGGCTCCGGCCCGATCACGGACCTGGTGGTGCTCAGCTCCGAAAATTTTTCAAGTCCCGCTCAAACGGATACGGCCCGCCGTTGAATGAACCATCCCTGGTCGGCGGACCGCATCCTTGCCGTCTGCGAATATCCGACGCCGCTTCCGGCCGAATTGAAAGTTACAAATCAAAGAAAAACCCGCCGAAGCGGGTTCCAGTCTATGGGGTGCTCCCAGATGGGGCTGGGGAACGGTGGCAAACGTGGCCACGTCGGAAAGGTTCCTGTCCCGCTGCCGCCCGCGCCAGCGATATTCTGGACCGTCGGTCAACTCCTTGCCTATCGGAGCGGCTCCGCGATGCGCCGGAGCATCGGCCCGAAAAGCGTACGCGGTTTTCAGCCTGGCCGATGCGCAAAAACAGAGAATAGAGCGTCGGGGCGATCCCAGGGGAACGCCCGGCGCTCTAGACAGGCTGACGGGCCGCCAGAGCGCTCCCCGCCAAAGCTCCGAGCGGGCGCGTCAAGAGACTGTCGCTTTCGCTTGACGCATCACCTGCCAGCATCGCCATCCGGCTTGCAAAAGCGATGAAGGCGGACCTTGCAACCTCCGGATCCACCGCTCCCTCTATCGCGAGCCTGCACACCTTGGCTGCGACCGAGCGCGCCGGGTTGCCTGCGGGCAAAGGGAGTTCGTTCAGCAATTGGTAGGCCTGGCTCGCGCTCTCTATTTTCGCCGGATAGCCGAGTCCCACCAGAACAGAAACAGGTTTTCTGAATTGGGTTCGATCCATGTTCGGGCCCTCGAAATGGTGCTGCTTGGATTGGCGCCGGCCGGCAGCGCCGAACCGCCAGCTCAAACGTCGCCATAACGAGCTAGTTCCAGATTTTGGATTTTCAAGTGCCGGAAATCGCTGCACTTATCGCCTGGCCCCGCGCTGCAAAAAAATTTTTCGCGCCATCTTGAACACTCTAGGGGTCAAACTAGATCAAATTTCGCCGGATCATGGGGTATCGCATCCGGTGCGGGCATCGGCGGAAGTCCGGTGCGCTGCTCGTACCCATGTTGCTCAAACGGAGGATATGGCTATGCGCAACTACGATTTGTCTACCTTTTCGCGTTCAAGCATCGGCTTTGAACCCTTCCTCAGCATCCTCAACGGGGCCAGTCGCCGCCTGGAGAGCGAGGGCAATTTCCCACCCTATGACATCATAAAGGAAGATGAAGCGAACTACGCCATACGCCTGGCGGTGGCCGGCTTCGCTCCGGATGAGCTGTCGATCACCACGCAGCAGAATCTGCTGACGGTCGCCGGCCGCAAGCCCAGGCAAGAGCAGCGGGACTACCTGCATGAGGGCATCACCCACTGGGAGTTCGAGCGCCAATTCAGCCTGGCTGACCAGGTCGAGGTCGTGAACGCCTCTTATGAGAACGGCATTCTCGAAATCGACCTTCGGAAGGTGATTCCTGAAGCGGCGAAGCCGAGAAAAATCGCCATCAGCGACGGCCGGCAGAAACTCCATTCGTGAGGCGCCGCCATGCGAGGAATGAAAATGGCAAGGCACATCCCTTGCGAGCTCAACCTTGATGGCGTCCTGCGGCCTGCCGATGCATTCACGCATCCCGACGAGGTGGTTTGCGACCCCGACCTCTCGATCAACGAGAAGCGGTCTATTCTGGCTTCCTGGGCATCCGACGCCTGCGCCGTCGAATCCGTCCCCGAGCTACGCCGGTCGCCGGCCGGCGCGACCGTGACCTTCGACGAAATCATGGACGCGCTCAAGGAGCTGGACGAACAGTCCCGTCAGGGCTTCACGCAAACACCGGCCTATCGTCGATGGGTGAGGCACAGCGATCTGCTGAGCTGACCACCCGATCCGGTCCGCCGGCCATCCTTGGCGGACAAGGATAGAGCCTGCCGCCCAGCACCACATCGAGCGGCAGGCTCGCTTCATGCATGCACAAGAGCCACACAGAGATGAAACTGCAAGACGTTCTATGGCGGAACGCCGCCACCCTCACGAGCAGCCAGACCGTTCGCCGGGTCGAAATCTATGCCGAAATAGGCCGGCGCCAGGCCCATCCGATCAACGACGACGTCGCCCGCGAAATCGCCGCCTTGGAGGCGGAGGCCGAAAACTGCCGCCAGGCGCTTCACCGGTTCAGCACTTTCAGGCCGGACAAGGACCCGACCTGCCCCAATTGCTGGATCGTCAGGGGTGAGAGGTCGCCGGTATCGAAGTCTCCGCGTCCGGACCTCTATCGATGCCCGAATTGCAACGGGGAATACAGCACAGCGCCGTTGCCCCCCGTGCTCGCGGGGCAACGCAGCGCAGTCTGAGGATGCTGTTGATCACATCGTCCCACGGTCACGGCGTAGATAACTCACCCGACAATGTTGCCGTGGCTTGCGTAGATCTGCGAAAGAAGCCGAGCTAAAAAGCTCACACACCGTCGCCGTCCTCTGGACGGGCCGGAGCCATAGCGGCTTGATCTATCGCTGAAGCCGGCATAGCGGGAACTTCACCGACAATGGGGGCGATCTCCCGAAGAATGGTCCAAGGCGGCACGCCGTCTGCAGCCAGGCCCAGTATTCGGGCGGCGATATAGTCAAGCGTGGCCGGATCGTTGACATCGCGAAGATTGAGCCGGTGCTTGGCTTCCGCCAATACCTCCGCCAATGCGCAAATATTCTCGGGCTCGAAATACGCCTTGGGAATGATGACTGTCCTTTGGCGCCGTCCGCGAGAAAAGTTATGCAAGGCCGAGGCTAAGTCAAGTTGCTTCACTGGCGCCTACGTCAGCAGATCTGCTGAAAACTGCGCCCGGCCCTCTTTTGGGATGCGGTTGATGCCAGGCGGTGATATGCTGGCTTCATCGTCAGCACGTGCATTCACTGCAACCGGGCGCTGGCGGCTGAGAGTTTCTTCGTGCTCCCGCCTCACCGTGGAGCACGACATGCCCCAAAAATCCCATACGCTTTTCGTTGGTCGGCCTGACATCGTCGTGAAGAAAGAGACAGAGAGGCTGATCGAAGCCTCGCGTCGCCTGCTGAAGCAGACCGAGGACATCGCCAAGGGCTATAAGCCGACAAAGCGGGAAGCACCGAGAGACAGTGAAAACTGAAGCCCGCCCGGTAAAAGCACGAGGCTCGCCAGCGAGGGAAGCCGACGAGCCTCTTTGTGGGGCTGGATGCAGGGAATAAAGCTTCCCGCCTTTTGATCCTTGGGCCGCCAAAGGATGTTAGCCATATCCTAGGTTAACCCCGGAAGATTTATTAACGGGCGGCCATCCGGGCGGTAGACCGAATGCCTGCCGCGTGGCCGGCGTGTCGTTGTGCAAGCGAAGACCGCCCCTCGCAACGCTCCCGCAACTCCCCAAAGCGGGAGCAATGAGAAGCCCGAGCAGCAGCTTCAAGAGCGTCGAGGGATAGAGGCGTCTGGCCGCTCGGGCTTCTGCACCTGCGTTCGACAGGCGCGAAATTCAGTGTGCGGCCCGCCGGGTTCATATGGACTTCAGGAGGCGCCCGGCGGGCTCTGATGGGCGCGGCGCGTCTACCGTGCAGGAGTGAAAAACTCGAGCTCATGGTTTGGTTCCTAACAAGTCGGTATCGGCCGTCATCAGGTCGGCAGGTATTTTGTGCGAGGAATAACGATGAAAGGCCCCGGACACCTGGTGGTGGGGGGCCTTTCAAGGCAATCTGCGAGTCTGGTGGCTCGCTTAACTACTTTTCGGGGGCACCGGATTGGTGTCCCAATCATTTGATGCTTGTCCGTCAGCGAACGACCGCGACGACCTTTCGGTTCGAGTCCACGATATAGACGTGGTCATTCAGATAAACATACTTATGCTTCTTGAGCCGAGGCTCCGCGACGACGATGGTCTCCGGCACGTCGTAGTATTCGACATCCCCCGGCAGAACGACGCCGACCTTCACATCGCCATCATACTTGTGCGATTTGTACTTCTTGACCTTCACTTCATCCTGAAACTTGATGCCGATTTCGGGCGCAAAGACGAAGTCGTCGGCATAGGCGAGAGGCGCGCCGAAAAGCAGGCTAGACGCAATCAACATCGCAGGAATGGTACGCATGAGCATGTCCTTTCTATCCTCGGAGAAAGACAATTTGGCTCGCCGAGGAAATCGAACCTGCGGCCCTAACGACGATCCATGCGCGCCGGTTCCAACTCTAGGTAATATTCATCGACTGAGGATTGGCAGTTGAGGCCCGCCAGGCTTGCACCAAGGAGGAACGGAATCCCCTTTGTCCTGACGGGCCGTGCTGTGGGCACGCGAATAAATACATTAGAGCGTCGGGCGTTCCATTGGAGTCGCCCCGCCACTCCATTTCTCTGTTTTGCGCATTGGCCTGGCCGAAAAACGCGCAAACTCTTCGGGCCGAGGCTCCAGATTGCAGATCGTTCCATTCGGAATTAGGCAGCCATAGCCGTCTCAAGCAAGCGATCCGGATCACACTCACCCTCCTCGGCTGCGCGAAGGATCCTCAGGGCAAGGATTTCCTTGTCGACGTCGGTCATGGTCATTTTCGCGCTTGCGCGATCCATGACCGTGGCGAGGAGATCAATTTCCTCAGACTTGTAAAATACTGTCATTGACGCCTCCATTCGAGAGACCAGCGGTCGGTACAATCTGGGTTTGCTGTGGGGCGTGGCGCTTGCCTGCTTTGTGCCCCAAAGAGGCCCCGCCGCTTGAGGCGCGCCTGTGATGGCAGGCACGATTCAATGCCCGGCGCGCAAGAAAGTTCCGATTGGAACGATGAGCGTCCCGCCAGATACATTTGGCGACCGGAGATCTGGACGGGCCGCAGCCATTCAGAGACTCCTCCGAAGGCGCACCTCCTGTTTTGGAGGCCCAATATTTCAGGCGGGCTGTGCCGCCTCCGGGCGCAAGCGGGTTCCCGAGCTAATTTCCCTGTTGAACGGCAATCATCACATTTTCGTCCAGCGCGTGCGCTGCAATTGATGGCATGGATCAGAATGCGAAGCGAGTGGTTCGGCGTCCAGCTCCACCAGGCGAACAAGCCCCCTCATCATCAGCGAATGATGCAAATGCCGTCATTCTGGCTGAGCTCAGGGCTTGGATCGAGGTTCTGAGGCCACCAACGCGAAAATCTCGGGAGTAAGGCAGAAAGCCCGTCCGTTTGACGGCGCGGGCTTTCCACACGCACAGCGCAAGGGGCCTGCTGCCGGGGACGGCAAGCGGCGGCCCTGGGATGTCCGGGGTCATGGACCTCCCGCACCTTGGCTAACAATGATTTGTGAGCGGAACAACAACTATAGTGTGAATGAACGATCAATCAGAAAGGCCGCAAATCAGTTGCCGGCCGCCATCCGCCGCCGGAACGCCTCTCAGCTCCCCGTCCGATCGGCTCCTGGCGCGGCGGATCATTTTATCTCCTCGTAATCATCGGCAAGCGGGGCCACCAGTCGTCTGGATACGGCCCGGTACGGAACAGCACTTCGGCGCGATAGATGCCTCTGCAACCCCGGTTCTTGCACCGGGCCGCGCAGGCAATTTGCTTCATCGTCGTTTCCGCCGGCCATTTCTTCAGAAGCTCGTCCACATTCATCAGCCGCTTGTGCGCGCAGCCCAGGCATTCCAGCACCATGTTCAAATTGAGCAGCTTCACCTGGGCGAGGGTCACGCGATCGCGGGCCGAACTGACCCCTTGTGGATGGCGCGGAGGCATAACCGCTCAACCGAAAAGCCGCCCGCTGACGGCCGGATCGCGATAGGTCGCGAAGCCCGGCATATCGGCCGAGATCCGGTCCACAAAGTCGCTCGCCTCCCACAGGTCGTCATAGACCTCCTGGTCTTCAATCATGGGACCGCGCTCCACTTGCCGCCCACTGCATTGGCCGGCAGGCGCTTTATAGCCTCTAGTCAGCACACCCGGCGGAACCTCGTCAGCCTCCAACTCGTCATAGAAGCCGACAGGCCCCTTCGAGGCGGTTGAAGATGGCCGCCGTAGTAAATTCGGGGCGATGCCTGGGTTTCCATGCGTATAACCAGCCTTAAAAGTTCCCATTTTGTTCTACTCTGCTGTGGCGGGATGGAAGGAGTCAACAGGCGGGATTTCCTATATGCGCGCCGGATTTTCGACCCGGCCGAGTTGAACGAAACCAAGCCCATCCAGCGCGCCGGCCGGGCGATTATGGGATTCGCCGCACTCCGCGCCGATACGATCTCGATGACGATGATCGGCCCCAGCGGCTTGGCGAAGAGCCGACAACCGATAGCGGGTTGAAGACGCTGCTGAAGCCTTTCCCCGCTGCACGCATGACGGCATGGGTTTCTGGATAGGAAGGTTGGCCATGTGAAGAATGACGCGCCCGAGCTGATCGAGCGCATCCAGGGCCGCTCCCAAATGGGGGTTTTACACCCGGCGGCTCTATGTAGGATCGGCGCCTGATCCGTGGAGCGACAAGTGACCAGAAAAGCAATTTGCATCCGTAACGCGGCAGGTATCCGGACGGCGCCGCTGGCGCTGGCGCTATGCTTTGTATTTGCCGCGCCCGTCCATGCGCTCACGGAAACGACCGTGGCAAAGTGGAAGGCGTGTGTCCAAGCCCAAATCGAGCGCGACAAGGAGATGTCGGCCCGATCTGACAAATACGCAAAGGTGCAGAAGAAGCTGCAGAATGCCAACGATTATCGAGGTCTGTGCCTGTTCGGGCGAAAGACGGGTATTCCAAGTTTCCGCCAGGACATAAAAACGTTCAAGAGCATGCTTTCCGACTTTTGCTCGCACCCGGTCCGCATCTTGGACGGAACCCCAAACTATCACAAAGGCGTGGGAGAAATTGTTGGCAGGGAGCTACAGGGAACGATCGAGATATTGGAGCGCTACAAGAAAGAGGTCGCCGCCAACTGTGCCAAGGCCGGGATCGATTGATCCTGTGGCACTTGCGTCAAGGCGCGTCACGGGCCGACATGCGCTTCACACCGGGAGACGAGCCCGTCTCTGGCCCCAACCCCCAAGACGTCTGGATTCGCCGGAATGGTGGTGGCATGTTATAGGGCGCTTCAGGGACGGCAATCCATGCATATACTGTTTGCGACGCTTTTCGCTGCAATGCCTTTTAGGGATTCAGCGGCACCCCAAATCTTCAATGGATCCTGGCAGTTGTTGAGCGCGGCGATGATTGGCGCTGTGCTGTTTACAAGCCCGGCTCTGGCGACAAGCGAATGCAAGTTTGACGGCCGCCAAGCCTATTCCGCGAAAGGCCCTGTCCTCAAAGTCAGCCGCGCCAACGACTTCGCCGTCATCGAAACGGGGTATCGCACGGAGGTCGCCATCGAGGACGAGAAGCGCGGCTGCATCGCCTATGTGCAGACGAACCGCGCTCCGGGCTGCGCCAAGGGCAGAACCGCGACGGCAAAGGGCAGGACCGACAAGGCGCCAGATACCACTTCGGGGTCGAAGAATGCGACCTGTACATTCATGCCGACAGTAATGGCAAGGGCGCTTGCAGGATCGGCAGGAAGCTCACCGCCACCGGAATATTCTATTCCTGCAATTTCCTCGGCGACTGCATGAAGGAGATCGGCGATGCCGATGTGATCGAGGCGAGCAAAATCAGTTGCCGCTGAAGTGCTTGGGACGGGATGACGGAATGATGATTTACAGCCTTCTGACTTCGATATTCGCTCTGCAGATGGCCATGGTGGCGAACGTCGCGCAGGCGGCTGAGGAAATCCGCGTGGGATTTCCTAAGGTCTTTAGCGAAACCGGTCAGCATCGCCAGCGCTTCGATGCGGCGGTCGCACGGGAGCTGTGCCAATCCATCGGCAAGCCCTGCCGGCTGGTGGAGTTCGAGACGATGTACGGCGCCGACGAATTGGTCGCCAAGCGTGTGGATGTGCTGGTCTCCCACACCGACAGCATCGCGCCCCAAGGTGAGGTCGCCGCCAGCAAAGAATATGCTCGAATGCCTCTCGCTTTCGTGCTGCGCAAGGACAGCGGCATCGGAGAAATTAGCCCGGAAAGCCTCAAAGGCAAGACGGTCACGGCGGGTGACATGGAGGGCTATAGCTTCATCGCCACCCGCTTGCCGCAGTCGATCATCGGGGCGAAGGGAAACTTCATCGCCAATCTGGCCACCGGCAAGGTTGATCTGGCCGTGTCCAAGCTTGATGAGGCCTTATACGAGCTGAGTTCGTCGTTTAACGCGGGAGCGTGCTGTCATGTAGCCCAGGTCCTGACGGATGATACGTCACCGGACTCCGGCGGCAGCAGGATGCTGGTGCGGAAAACCGACAAAGCGCTCAAAAAGCTGGTCGACAGCACCATTGATAAGATGGAGCGCGACGGCCGGATTAAAGCAGCCGGCATAGCGGTCTTCGGTTTCGACGTTTCTCCTGGCGCAAGAGCGGAAAGCGCTCATTTTCCGTCGGCGCCGGAGGCTTCGAGGGAAATCGAACCGGCAATTGCGGAAAGAATGGTTAGGATCGAAACGGAGCCCAGACTGTGCTCCGGGGTGCTATTGACCGGCTCCGCGGTCGTAAGCGCGGCGCATTGCTTCACGAACAAGAAGGGCGTCGTGGACGTTAAGGCCGGGAAGATTACCCTTTATCAAGGCGAACAAAAATATCCGGCGAAGGTTAAGCGCATAGTCGTTCACCCGGCCTATCACGCCCTTGGCTTGGACTCATTTGGCTGGAGCGATATTGCCATTCTTCTTCTTGACGACGGTGGGCCGACCCTGCCGGCGCTGAGTTTCCTGACCGGGCGCGAGCCATTCCTGTCGCCGGACATGATGCAGTTTCTCTATTTCGACGCGGCCCAATATGGCTATGGCAATCCCGGCGAAAACGATAGGCGGCTGCTGAAAAGCCGGGCGAGACTGCGCTTGATTGCAGCGCCGCCGAGCGATCTGCTGGCGGGCAACATCGAGCCGATCGACGTCAAGTCGGGACAACTCTGTCGCGGCGACTCTGGGGGAGGCATATTCTTCGCTCCCGGCGGCTTTGTGAGCACCGACGCGCCACCTTTGCTTCTCGGCGTGGCGAGCACGGCAACCATTGGCAAAATGAAATGCGGGACTTCGGGCGCCATCATGAGAACCGATGCCTATGCCGACTGGATCGCCGCCACGCTCGCGAAGCACGACGCGGATTAGCTTGAGCATCGGCCCGAAAAGTGTACGCGGTTTTCAGCCATGCCGATGCGCGAAGCAGAGAAATAGAGCGTCGGGGCAATTCCAACGGAACGCCCGACGCTCTGGAGTCAGGTGAGCTTACAAAATCCCGCGTCGCGTTTTAAGAGGGCAGCAACGAGTAGCCAGTGTTCTTTCATAGCTCGCATTGCAGACCGCAGATCCCACGGGATACTCCTCATGCCCTCCCCGCTCGACAGGCTCAGGCAGAAATTCCACAAATGGATGATCATTCTGGTCGGCGGCTTTCTGGCGCTGATGGTGGCGGCGAGCCTGACGGCCACTCTGCTTTTCTTTATCGGCATGGCTATTCTGGCCGGATATGTGCTTCAAGGGATATCGAAGGACATTCGCTGTCCGTTTTGCGCGCTGTTCGACCCGGTCGGCATGGTGCGCGTGGAGCTGGAGGATCTGTTCAAACGCCGATCCACCTGCCGGCAGTGCCGGCGTGAACTGACAACCACCGTGCCCACGACCGCGGACGGGCAGCCATAGCCTGCCCGGGTATTGCAATCCCGGTCGCGTCGGGACGATTGTCATCCGGGCGGAAGAACAGCGCAAAAACGAAGCCGCTGCAAACCGCTGTAATCTGCTGTTATTTGCTGTAAACGCCGCTGTTATTTACAGCAGGGGAACAGCGGATCAGCCGAGCGCCACCCAGCTTCCGTCGGCGCGGCCCGACTGCAGCGCCGCTTCGACGAAAGCCAGCGCGTCGACGCCGTCGGCGCCGGTGGGCGCCAGGAGGCTCAGCGGATCGGGCGCCCGCTTCTCGCGCCGGGCGATGATCTGCTCGGCATAGTCGCCATAGAGATTGGCGAAGGCCTCGATGAAGCCTTCCGGCAGGCCGGAGACCAGCCGCGTCGCCGATTTCGCCAGGGGCGACAGCTTGCCGCCGCGATGCAGCGTCTGGTCGGTGCCGTCGAGCAGCCTGAGATGCAGCTGGTCGGGGAAGGCCTCGTCCCAGGCGATATGGCCGGTCGTGCCATAGACCCGGAGGCGGAAGCCGACGCTTTCGCCCGCCGCCACCATGCTCGCCCACAACATGCCGCGCGCCCCGTCCTTGAAGCGCAGCAGGATATTGGCATTGTCCTCGAGCTTGCGGCCCTGGACCATGGTGGAGATATCGGCGGCGAGCGTCTGCACCTCGAGACCGGTGACGAAGCGCAGCAGATGATAGGCATGGGTGCCGATATCGGCGACGACGCCGCTCGGCCCCGCGCTCTTGGGATCGGTGCGCCAGGCCTGCTTGACGCCCTCATGCTCGAGCGGCACCGCCAGCCAGCCCAGCGCGAACTCGGCCTGCACCAGCCTGACCTCGCCGATGGCGCCCTCCGCGACGAGGCTGCGCGCATGGCGGATCATCGGATAGCCGGAATAATTGAAGGTGACGCCGAGCAGCCGCTTGGCCTCGGCGGCCCGCCCGACGAGATCCTCGGCATCGGCGAGGCTGGTGGCGAGCGGCTTGTCGCAGATGACCGCGATGCCCTGCTCCAGGAAGGCCGAGACGATCGCGTGATGCGATGCGTTGGGCGTCACCACGCTCACCACCTCGATGCCGTCGGGCCGCGCCGCTTCCGCCTTCGCCATCTCTCGGTAATCGGCATAGGCGCGGTCGGGCGCGATGAAACACTGCGCCGCCGACTGGCGCGCCCGCTCGGGATCGGAGGACAGCGCGCCGGCGATGAGCTCGAACTTGCCGTCTATCCGCGCCGCCATGCGATGCGCCTCGCCGATGAAGCCGCCAATGCCGCCGCCCACCATGCCCCAGCGGATCGGTCTCTTCACGATGCCAATCATCGATGCTGCCCTTCTCTCGCGATCCACAGATGCTGCAACAGAATGATGGTTTTTGCATCTGCAATTTCATTCCTGGCGACGAGCCCCATCGCCTCCCGAAGCGGCATTTCGAGAATCTCGATATCCTCGTCCTCGCCCTCCTTGCCGCCGCCTTTGGCGATCCGGTCGGTCGCTCCATAGCTGGCCTGGAACAGCCAGATGCTTTCGGTGATCGCGCCCGGCGATCCCCAGACACGCCCGATGGATCTGAGGTTTTGGACGCGATAGCCGAGCTCTTCCTCGGCCTCGCGCGCCGCGCAGACCTCAGGCGCATCGCCGTCGAGCAGTCCGGCGCAGACCTCGATCATCATGCCGTCGGCGCCGTCGAGATAAGGCGGCAGGCGGAATTGCCGGACCAGCAGCACGGTGCCGCGCGTTTCATCGAAGGGCAGCACCGCGGCGCCATGGCCGTGATCATGGATCTCGCGGACCGCCCGCATGGTGCCGCCATCCAGCTGCTCTATATCGAGCGTGTAGCGCGTGAGCTTCGCCCAGCCGGAATAAACGAGGTCCGCCGAGGCGATGACGATCTTGGGGACAAAAGGCACTTATTCGCTCCGTTGCTTGCGCATTATTTTGAGTATCGCCTGGGCGTGCGCGTCCCTCAGCCCATCATCGATCGGCCGCGCATAACGCCGCCGCCAGTTCGGATATTCCCGATCGGTGCCCGGCACGTTGAGGGGCTCGGTCTCGCCGAGCAGATCGTCGACCTGCACGAAGGCGACCGCCGAGCCGGTCCGGTCCAGGAACTCATGCGCGGCGAGCATCGCATCGCCGCGCGCGAGACCGGCGGAATCGAAGGCCGCCTGCAGCTCGGCCCGTTCGATGTCGTAGTCATGGCGCTGCTTAGCCTCGTCCGGGCTGCGCTTGAGCCGCCGGTCGAGCTCGAGATGCGCGCCCGACGCCCAGCCGGCGAAGGTCGGCAGGTCGTGCGAGCCCAGGCAGGCGAGCGACAGATGGGGATAGGCCTCGGGCGGCCGGAACGCCGTGCCGTCGCGTTCGAACCACAGCACCTTGTAGGAGAGGAAATTGCTGCGCGCGAGCCGCGCGCGCAGGCCGTCCGGCACCGTGCCCAGATCCTCGCCGACCACCATGCAGCGATGCGCCAGGCTTTCCTCGGCCACCAGCGCCATCAGCTGGTCGACGGGGAAGCTCACATAGGCGCCGTCCTTGCCTAGGGCGCCCTGCGGCACCCAGAACTGCCGCTGCAGCCCCAGCACGTGATCGATGCGCAGCATGCCGCAATGACGCATATTGGCCCGCAGGATTTGACGATAAGGCCCGAGATCCCGCTCCATGAGGACATGCGGGTTGAACGGCGCCAGATTCCACACCTGCCCCAGCGCCGAGAACGGATCGGGCGGCGCGCCGATCGACACGCCGGGCGCGAAGACCTGCGGATCGGCCCAGATCTCGCCGCCGTCAAAGGCCGTGCCCAGCGCCAGGTCGCCATAAAGCGGGCTGCCGCGCCGGGCCGCGGCGCCCAGCTGAAGATCGGCTTTCCATTGCAGCCATTTGCGGAACTGAATGTCCTTCGGCCACGCGTCCGCGAAGGCCTGAACCTGCGGTGAGCGCGCCGCGCGCAACTCGCGCGGCCATTTCTGCCGGTCGACGCTCCCCTGATGGTCGGCGATCGTTTCGAAGACGGCATGGAGATGCAGAGCCTCGCCGGTCTCGGCGCAGAATTTTCGAAAGGCCGCGTCGCTCGCATCGAAAGCGTCAAATTCGACGAGAAGCGCGCGCTTGATCTCACGCCAGGCCGCCTCGTAGTCCACATGCTGGTGCGAGCTGAGCGAGGCGCCGGCGCCGACATCGATGTAGATCGGATCGATGAAGCGGCGATCAGAGGGCTGATAGGGGCTGGCGCGGCTGCGATCGGTCGGAAACAGATGATGCAGCGGATTGATGCCCGCGAAGGCCGCACCTGTTTGATGGGCCGCCGCACCGAACTCTCCGAGCGTCGTGAAATTGCCGAGCGCCGTCGGCTGCGTCCCCCGCAAGGCATAGAGATGCGCGGCGAGGCCGAAGATCTTGCGGCCCTGCTCCAGCGCCGGTTCGAGAAAGCACGTGCGCTCGTCCGGCGCCGGCCCGACGATCGCCCTCAGGCGGCGCCGGCTGTCCGCCACATCACCGCCGGTCGCGACCGCAAGTCCCATCGCCGCGAGCAGCGCCCGCTTGGTCGCCAGCGACACCTCATGCCGCTCGCCATCCACCGTCCACCAGATGGGCTGAATGCCGGCTTCCTCGGCGAGCGCTTCCACGAGCTGGTCGCTCGGCGCCGCGCTGCGCTTGACCTTCATGTCCTCCATGAAGACGGCGACGCCGCGCGCCGCCACGTCCAGCCCCTCGGCTCCCAGGGCCGGAGACCAGCTTCCCCCGTCCCGGGGCTGCGGAAGCCTGATCGTCACCGGCGACCGCCCGGCATTGAACCAGACACAGAAGCGCTTACCCGTCGCGTAATCATAGAAAGCGGCGCCGAGCAGCCGGCGCTGGGGATCGTTCCATTCCTCATCCCGCAGGGCCTCGCCCAGGGCATTCAGCCAGGCGACATCGGGAAGCCCCGTCGCGTCGCTCGCTCTTCCGGTCAGGAAGCCGTCATCATCTTGCGACGGCCGGAATTTGATCAACGCCTTCACATAATCGAGAAGCTCGCGATCGGCCGACTCCCAGTCGAGCCAGGTCAGCTCATTGTCCTGCGCATAGGCATTGTTGTTGCCGGCCTGGCTGCGGCCGAATTCATCGCCGGCGGTCAGCATCACCGTGCCGCGCGACAGGAGGAGAGTGGCGAGCAGCGCCCGCTGGTCGCGCGCCCGGTCGGCCAGCACGGTTTCGTCCCGCGTGTCGCCCTCGGCGCCGTTGTTCCAGGAGAAGTTGTTGTCGGTGCCGTCGCGGTTGTTCTCGCCATTGGCCTCATTGTGCTTGCCGGCAAAGGAGACGAGATCGCGCAGGGTGAAGCCGTCATGCGCGGCGATGAAGCTCACCCCGCGCGGGACATCGAAGATGTCCGACGACCCGGCGAGCCGCGTGGCGAGCGTTCCGACCATGCCGCTATCGCCGCGCCAGAAACGGCGCAGGTCGTCGCGGTAGCGGTCGTTCCATTCGAGCCAGCGTTCGGGAAAACGCCCCAGCTGATAGCCGCCCGGCCCGACATCCCACGGCTCGGCGATGAGCAGCAGGTCTTTGAGAAGCGGATCGCGATCCAGCGCGGCGAAGAACGGCGCTTCGGCCGAGAAACCGTTCGGCCCGCGTCCCAATATCGGCGCCAGATCGAAGCGGAAGCCGTCGATGCCGGTCTCGCTTACCCAGCACCGCATGGCATCGAGGACGAGCCGCAGGCCTGGATCACCTTCGGCGGCCAGCGTGTTGCCGCAGCCCGTATCGTTGATGAGGCGGAAACCGCCGTCATGACGATAGTAGCTCGCCTGGTCGAGGCCGCGCAGCGACAGCGTCGTTCCTTCCGCATCGCTCTCGCCGGTATGGTTATAGACGACGTCGAGAACGACCTGCAGCCCGGCCTCGTGCAGGGCACGCACGGTGTCGCGGATTTCCGCGAAGCCGCCCGGCGCCAGGCGCGGATCGGGTGCCATGAACGTCACCGGATTATAGCCCCAGCCATTATGGAGACCGAGCGCCGGCAGATGCCGCTCGTCGATCCAGGCGGCGAGCGGCATCAGTTCCACCGTGTCGATGCCGAGGCTCGTCAGATGGGCCAGGACCGCCGGATGCGCCAGCGCCGCCACCCGCCCGCGCAAAGCCTCCGGCACCTCCGGATGGCGCATGGTGAAGGCCCTCACAGCGATCTCATAGACGAGCCCCGGCCGCTTCGGCTTGCCGAGGCGCACAGCAGCGCCTGGTCCCTCGATGATCGCCTTCGGCACGAAAGGCGCCGTTTCGACGCCCCGGGTCATCAGCTCCTGGCGATGCGTGAAGGACCGATCGAGGCGGCGCGCATAAGGATCGACCAGCAATTTCGACGAATCGAAACGATGGCCCCGCTCCGGCGCGAAGGGTCCGTCGGCGCGCAGGCCGTAACGCCGGCCCGCGCCGATGCCGGGAAGGACTCCGGAGAACACGTCGCCGTGCCGCTCCGGCAAGGTAAAGCGTCCCGTCTCCCGGTCGTTCGCATCGAAGAGACAGACATCGATGCGCGACGCAAAACGCGAGAAGACGGCGACTCGCGCGCCGTCCTCCTGGAGCGTTACGCCCAAAACGTCAGGTGATGACGGTGGGGGCATTGCGGCCGGTGCGGCTCTCGATCTCGGCGAGATTGCGCGCGATGCGGATCAGGTCGGCCAGAGCCGTCTGAGGATCGCCGCCCTGCTTGGAGGGATCGGGCTCGTAGCTCTCGATATAGACACGTAGCGTAGCCCCTTCCGTGCCGGTGCCGGACAGGCGGTAGATGATCCGCGATCCGTCCTTGAACAGGAAACGGATGCCCTGGCCTTTCGAATCCGACTTGTCGACGGGATCGTGATAGGCGAAGTCGTCCGACAGCACGAGATTCTTGCCGTTCAGGGCCGGCGCGTCCTTCTTGCCGATGAGCGCGCGCAGATGCGCCATCAGCTCATTGGCCCGGCCCGTATCGATCGCCTCGTAATCGTGCCGCGTATAGAAATTGCGGCCATAATCGCGCCAATGCTGGAAGACGATGTTCTCGACGCTCTCCTTGCGCTTGCCCAATATGTTGAGCCACAGCAGCACCGCCCACAGCCCGTCCTTTTCGCGCACATGGTTGGAGCCGGTGCCGGCGCTCTCCTCGCCGCAGATCGTGGCGAGCCCGGCATCGAGCAGATTGCCGAAGAACTTCCACCCCGTCGGCGTTTCGTAGCATTTGACCTTGAGCCTTTCGGCGACACGGTCGGCAGCCATGCTGGTCGGCATCGAGCGGGCGATTCCGGCGATGCCCTTGGCATAGCCGGGCGCCAGATGCGCATTGGCGGCGAGCAGCGCCAGCGAGTCGGACGGCGTCACGAAGATATTGCGCCCGATGATGAGATTGCGGTCGCCGTCGCCGTCGGAGGCGGCGCCGAAATCGGGCGCCTCCTTCGACATCATCAGGTCATAGAGGTCCTTGGCATGGACGAGATTGGGATCGGGATGATGGCCGCCGAAATCGGGCAGCGGCACGCCATTGACCACCGTGCCCTCGGGCGCGCCGAGCGTCTTTTCGAGGATCGCCTTGGCATAGGGGCCGGTCGCCGCATGCATCGCGTCGAAGCGCATGCGGAAGGTGCCGGCGAACATGTCGCGGATCACGTCGAAATCGAACAGCTGCTCCATCAGCGCCTGATAGTCGGCGACGGAATCGAAGACCTGCACCCGCATGCCGGCCACCTCGCTGGTGCCGATCTTGTCGAGAGCCACATCCGGCACATCGGCGATCAGATAGCGGGTGATCGCCTTGCTGCGCGCGAAGATCGCCTCGGTGATCTTCTCCGGCGCCGGGCCGCCGTTCGAGATATTGTATTTGATGCCGAAATCGCCCTCGGGTCCGCCGGGATTGTGGCTCGCCGACAGCACGATGCCGCCGAAGGCCTTGTGCTTGCGGATGACGCAGGAGGCGGCAGGCGTCGAAAGCAGGCCGTTCTGCCCGACCAGCACGCGGCCGAAGCCGTTGGCCGCCGCCATCTTGATGGCGGTCTGCGCGACTTCGCGATTGTAGTAGCGCCCGTCGCCGCCGATCACCAGGGTCTTGCCCTTGTAGCCTTCCAGCGCATCGAAGATCGACTGGATGAAATTCTCGACATAGTGGGGCTGCTGGAACACCGGCACTTTCTTGCGCAGGCCGGAGGTTCCGGGCTTCTGGTCGGCGAAGGGTTTGGTCGCAATGGTCTTGATCATCGGGCCTCGCAAGTGGATCTTTGCAAATCAGGATCGGTGCAGCAGGCTCTTATAGAGCATCGCGTAGCGCGCCGCACTCTTCTCCCAGGATACATCGGATTTCATGCCGGCTTTTTGAATGCCGTTCCAGGCCTTGCGGTCGGCGTAGAGCCTTACCGAACGTTCGATGGCGCGCGCCAGCGCCGGCGCATCGACGGGCGCGAACTGGATGCCGGTGGCGCCGCCCTGCTCCAGCGCCGCGTCATTGGCATCGACGATCGTGTCGGCGAGCCCGCCGACATGCGACACCACCGGCACGCAGCCATAGCGTAGGCCATAAAGCTGGGTCAGGCCGCAGGGCTCGAAACGGGAGGGAATGAGAATGGCGTCGGCGCCGCCCTGCAGGAGATGCGACAGCGTCTCGTCATAGCCGATCACCGTGCCGACGCGGCCCTTGTGGCGCGCCGCGGCCTTGCCGAAATCGGCTTCGAGCTGCGCGTCGCCGGCGCCCAGCAGCGCCAGCCGCGCGCCCTGCCCGACGAGCCCGTCGAGGCACTGAACCAGCAGATCCATGCCCTTCTGCCAGGTGAGCCGGCTCACCACGCAGAAAAGCAGCCCGTCATCCTGGTCGAGACCGAAGCGCCGCTCGATCTCGCGCTTATTGGCAGCGCGCCGCTGGATGAAATTACGCGGCACATAGGATTGCGCCAGATGCCCATCGCTCGCCGGATTCCAGATATCCGTGTCGATGCCGTTGACGATGCCGGTGAGGCGGTCGCGGCGCAGGCGCAACAGCCCGTCGAGCCCCATCCCATTCTCGGGCGTCGTGATCTCCTCGGCATAGCTGGGGCTGACCGTCGTGATCGCATCGGCATAATGAAGCCCGGCCTTGAGATAGCCGACGCCGCCATAATATTCGACGCCATCGATCGCAAAGGCCTGGGCCGGCAGCTTCAGCTGCGCGAAGATGCTGGCCGGATACTGCCCCTGGAAAGCGAGATTGTGAACCGTCATGACGGTCCGCGCCTTCGGCCCGGACCCGAAATGGAGATAGGCCGGCGTCAATGCCGCCTGCCAGTCATGCGCATGCACGATCTCCGGTATGAAGGCCGTGGCCTCGCCTTTCCCGATATCGGCGGCGGCAAGCGATAAAGCGGCGAAGCGTTTCCAGTTGTCGGGCCAGTCCTTGCCGTCGGGACCGACATAGGGATTGCCCGGACGGTCGAAAAGATGGGCCGCCCCGACCACCAGGAGATCGAGCCCGCCTGCGCGTCCCGCCAGCACCCGGCCCTTGCCGCCGAAGAGATCGTCATAGGCCTTGACCGGCTTGGCCTCCTTCAGCGCCGACATCACCGCCGGATAGCCGGGCAGCATGACCCGCATCTCGATGCCGTGATGCTTGAGCGCGGCGGGCAAGGCGCCCGCGACATCCGCAAGCCCGCCGGTCTTGACCAGCGGAAACACTTCCGAGGCGACGGCCAGGATCTTGATCATACGAGCTTGTCGAGCATCGGCTGGGTGATCAGGCAGATGCCGTTGTCGGTGCGCCGGAAGCGCTTGCCGTCGAGCTCCGGATCGTCGCCCACCACCAATCCCTCCGGAATCTCGACACCGCGGTCGATCACCACCCGCTTCAACCTGGCATTGCGGCCGATGCTGACATGCGGCAGCACCACCGCCTGCTCGAGGCGGGCATAGGAGTTCACGCGAACGCCGGTGAAGAGCAGCGAGTTCTTAACGCCGGCGCCCGAGATGATGCAGCCGCCAGAGACGAGCGAGCTGACCGCCTTGCCGCGCCGCCCGTCCTCGTCATGAACGAACTTGGCTGGCGGCACCAGCTCCGAATAGGTCCAGATCGGCCAGTTATGGTCATAAAGGTCGAGCGCGGGCACGACGTCGGTCAGATCGATATTGGCCTCCCAATAGGCGTCGACGGTTCCGACATCGCGCCAGTAGGACTGGCTTTCGTTCTCCGAGCGCACGCAGGACCGGGTGAAACGGTGCGCCACGGCTTTGCCGTTCTTGACGATATAGGGAATGATGTTCTTGCCGAAATCCCGCTCGGATCCCTTCTCAGCCGCATCGCGGCGCAACTGCTCGCACAGGAACGACGTCCTGAACACATAGATGCCCATCGAGGCCAGCGCCATGTCGGGCTTGTCGGGCATGCCGGGCGGGTCCTTGGGCTTCTCGATGAAGCTCTTGATCTGGTCCTTGTCGTCGACATGCATCACGCCGAAGCCCGTCGCTTCCATGCGCGGCACTTCAAGACAGCCGACGGTGACGTCGGCGCCCGAATCGACATGCTGCTGCAGCATGAGCTCGTAGTCCATCTTGTAGATGTGATCACCTGCCAGGATGATCATGAATTCGGGATCGTAGCTCTCGATGATATCCAGATTCTGATAGACCGCATCGGCCGTGCCGGCATACCACTGGTCTTCCGAGACGCGCTGGCTCGCCGGCAGGATGTCGAAGCTCTCGTTGCGCTCGGGCCTCAGGAAGTTCCAGCCGCGCTGCAGATGGCGGATCAGGCTGTGCGCCTTGTACTGGGTGGCGACGCCGAGGCGGCGGATGCCGGAATTGATCGCATTGGCAAGCGCGAAGTCGATGATGCGCGTCTTGCCGCCGAAATGGACCGCCGGTTTGGCGCGCTTG
Organism: Pseudomonadota bacterium; assembly: GCA_049323275.1. GTDB lineage: Bacteria > Pseudomonadota > Alphaproteobacteria > Rhizobiales > Aestuariivirgaceae > Taklimakanibacter. The sequence goes on along the minus strand of JBMOOM010000082.1, from coordinate 36,714 downwards.
GCGGTCAACTCCATCAGCCGCGTGCCCCGCCCTCCCGCCAGCACGTACGCCATCGCGTCACGTGCGAGTGGCGCATGCCTGCGTGTCTCCGCCATGCTCTCCTCCCTATCCTTCGCTTTCGAGGATCAGCGTCGCCAGCGGCGGCAAAGTCAGGCGCGCGCTGGCGGGCTGTCCATGCGAAGCTTCATTCTCGGCCATGATGACACCAAAATTACCCTGACCGCTACCGCCGTAATAAGTGGCATCCGTATTGATGCGCTCGCGCCACCGCCCCGCAGCGGGTAGCGGCAGCACATAGCCGTGACGGGGCACCGGCGTCAGATTGGCAACGGCCACCACCGGGCGATGGTTCCCGCCGGAGCGGCGCATCCAGGCGAAGACTGAATTGATGTGATCATCGGCGATCAGCCAGGCGAAGCCCTCCCGCTCGCAGTCGCGCGCGTGAAGTTGCGGCATGGTGCGATAGAGCATGTTGAGGTCGCGCAGCAACGTCCGCACTCCGGCATGAGAGGGATATTGCAGGAGGTCCCAGTCCAGCCCGCGCGCCTCGCTCCATTCGCGCCGTTGCGCGAATTCCTGCCCCATGAACAGGAGCTTCTTGCCGGGATAGGCCCACATGAAGGCGTAATAGGCGCGCAGATTCGCGAATTTCTGCCAGTCGTCGCCCGCCATCTTGGTGAGGAGCGAGCCTTTGCCATGCACCACCTCATCGTGCGACAGCGGCAGCACGAAATTCTCCGAGAACGCATAAAGCAGGCCGAAAGTCAGCTCGTTGTGATGATGCTTCCGGTGAATGGGCTCGCGCGCCATGTAGGAAAGCGTGTCATGCATGAAGCCCATATTCCATTTGAAGCCGAAGCCGAGCCCGCCTTCATGGACCGGCCGCGACACGCCGGGCCACGCGGTCGATTCCTCGGCGACCGTGGCGATGCCGCGATGCGCGCCATAGGCCGTGCTGTTCATGCGTTTCAGGAAAGCGATGGCTTCCTTGTTCTCGCGCCCTCCCTCCTCATTGGGGATCCATTCGCCGGCCTTGCGCGAATAATCGAGATAGAGCATCGAGGCGACCGCATCGACGCGCAGGCCGTCGGCATGGAAGCGTTCCATCCAATAGAGTGCGTTGTTGATCAGGAAGCCCTGCACCTCGGTGCGGCCGAAATTATAGATGGCGGTATTCCAGTCCGGATGGAAGCCGCGGCGCGGATCGTCATGCTCATAGAGGCTGGTGCCGTCGAAATGCGCGAGCCCATGCTCATCGGTCGGGAAATGCGCCGGCACCCAGTCGAGAAAGACGCCGAGGCCCAGCGCATGGGCGCGGTCGACGAAAGTGGCGAAATCGGCAGGACTGCCGAAACGCGCGGTCGGCGCATAGAGGCCGGTCGGCTGATAGCCCCAGGACGGATCGTAGGGATGCTCGCTGACCGGCAGCAGCTCGATATGGGTGAAGCCCATATCCGCGACATAAGGCAGAAGCTCGTCGGCCAGTTCGCGATAGCTGAAGAAGCGGCCATCCGCATGGCGCCTCCACGAGCCCAGATGCACCTCATAGATGGAGACCGGACTGCGCCTGAGATCCTTCCCGGTACGCTCCTTGAGATAGTCCGCATCGCTCCAGGTGAAGGGGTCGGGCGATGCGACGACCGAAGCGGTCTTGGGCCGGAATTCCGACTGGAAGGCGAAGGGATCGGCCTTGAGCGGCAGGAGCTTGCCTTGCGCGCCGATGATCTCGAACTTGTAGACGGTGCCGGGTCCGAGCTCGGGAATGAAGATTTCCCACAGACCCGGGCCGCGCCGGTGACGCATCACATGCCGCCGGCCGTCCCAGTGATTGAAATCCCCCACGACCGAAACACGCTTCGCATTGGGCGCCCACACCGCAAAGGCGACGCCCTGGACCCCTTCATGGCGCATGGCATGGGCGCCGAGCCGGTCATAGAGCCTGAGATGCGTGCCTTGCGCGGCGTAGTAGTCGTCCATCGGTCCGAGGACCGGCCCGAAGGAGTAAGGATCGATGAGCGACCACTGGCCTTGCCCGTTGCGCGCCTCATGACGCAGCGGCGCCCGGTCCTTCAGCGCGACCTTGCCTTCGAAGAACCCCTCCCCGCCTCTGGGTTCGAGCCTGCCGAGCTCCCGGCCGTCGAGACTGAACGCCGAAACCTGGTCGGCGCCCGGCATCACGACGCGCGCGACGAAGGCGCCATCGGCCTCGTGAACCCCGAGCTTCGCGAACGGATCGCCATGGCTCCCCGCAACAAGCGCCGCGATCTCCGCCGGATCGAGTTGCCATGAGACCGCTGCCATATGTGCTTCTCACATGGACGGCACGGTCCAGATTTCCCGCGCATAATCGCGGATCGTCCGGTCGGCTGAGAACCAGGCCATATTGGCCGTGTTGCGGATGGCCTTGTCGTGCCAGCGCTGCGGCTCGCACCACAGATCGTCGATCTGGCGCTGCGCCTTCGCATAGGCGGCGAAATCGGCGGCGACCATGAACCAGTCGCTGCCATAGAGTGAGTCGATGAGTCCCTTATAGCGGTCGGTCTCGCCCGGCGAGAAAACGCCGGCCCGCATCATGTCGAGCACATCCTTCAGCTCCGCCGTCGCTTCGATGACGCCGCGCGGATCGTAGCCTTGCGCGCGTCGCTGCGCGACTTCCTCGGCGGTCATGCCGAAGATCACGATATTGTCGGCGCCGACATGGTCGCGGATCTCGACATTGGCGCCGTCGAGCGTCCCGATGGTGAGCGCGCCATTGAGCGCGAATTTCATATTGCCGGTGCCCGAGGCCTCCATGCCGGCCGTCGATATCTGCTCGGAGAGATCGGCCGCCGGCACGATGATCTCGGCGAGGCTCACATTGTAGTTGGGAATGAACGCCACCTTCAGCAGGCCGCGCACCGCCGGATCGGCATTGACCACCCTGGCCACGTCATTGGCGAGGCGGATGATGAGTTTCGCCTGCCAATAGCTCGCCGCCGCCTTGCCGCCGAATATCTTCACGCGCGGCACCCAGTTCTTTTCGGGATGCGAGCGGATCTGATTATAAGCGGAGATGGCTTCGAGGATATTGAGCAGCTGGCGCTTATATTCGTGGATGCGCTTCACCTGCACGTCGAACATCGCCGAAGGGTCGACCTTAAGTCCCATGCGCTCCTGGATCTCGCGCGCCAGCCTGACTTTGTTGACGCGCTTGACCTCGGCGAAGCGGGCCTGGAAAGCGGTATCGCCGGCGAAGCGGTTCAGCTCCAGAAGCGAGTCGAGATCATCCAGCACCTTGTCGCCGATCGCCTCGGTCACGAGAGCGGTCAGCTCGTCATTGGCCTGGAACAGCCACCGCCTGGGCGTGATGCCGTTGGTCTTGTTGGTGATGCGGCCGGGAAACAGGTCGTTGAGATCGCGGAAGACGGTCGTCTTCATGAGCTCAGTATGGAGGCCCGACACGCCATTCACCTTGTGCGATCCGGCGAAGGCGAGCTGGCCCATGCGCACCCGCCTGCCGCCATGCTCATCGATGAGCGACAGGGCCGAAAGCTGCGCATCGCTCGCCGACCGCGCCCGCGCCTCCTGCAGCAGCTTGGCGTTGATGGCGTAGATGATCTGCATATGGCGGGGCAGCAGCCGCTCAAAGAGATGTAGGGGCCAGGTTTCGAGCGCCTCGGGCAGCAGCGTATGATTGGTGTAGGAGATCGACGCCGTGGTGAGCGCCCAGGCCGGGTCCCAGTCGAGGCCGTGGATATCGACCAGGATGCGCATCAGCTCGGCGACGGCCACGGCCGGATGCGTGTCGTTGAGCTGGATCGCCACTTTCTCCGGCAGGCTATCGACCGAGCCGAACTGCTTCACATGCCGGCGTACCAGATCCTGCAATGAGGCGGAGACGAAGAAATACTCCTGGCGCAGGCGCAGTTCCTGGCCCGCTTCGGTGCTGTCGGAGGGATAGAGCACCTGCGTGATCGTCTCCGCCCGGTTCTGTTCGGCGAGCGCGCCCAGATGATCGCCGCGATTGAAGGCGTCGAGCCGGATCGGGTCGAGCGCCTGGGCGCTCCAGAGCCGCAAGGTATTGACGCGCTTGCCGCGCCAGCCGGCGATCGGCGTATCGAAGGCGACCGCCTGCACCGTCTCGCTCGGCCGCCAGCTATGTTTGAAGGAATTGTCGTCCCGCTCGACGGTTTCGACGCCGCCGCCGAAGCCGATGTCATAGGCAGCCTCGCGGCGCTCGAACTCCCACGGATTGCCATGGGCGAGCCAGTCCTCGGGCAGCTCGATCTGCTGGCCGTCCTTGATCTTCTGCTTGAACAGCCCGTGCTGATAGCGGATGCCATAGCCGTAAGCGGGAATGTCGACGCTCGCCATGCTCTCCATGAAGCAGGCGGCGAGCCGGCCCAGGCCGCCATTGCCCAGCGCCGCGTCGGGCTCCAGCGCCTCGACCAGATCGAGATCGACATTGAGGCTCTTCAGCGCCTGGGTCACCGGCTCGACCAGGCCGAGATTGCTCATCGCATCGCGTAAGAGCCGGCCGATGAGGAATTCGAGCGAGAAATAATAGACGCGCTTGGCGCTCTTGGCATAGGCGTCACGCGTCGAGTTCATCCAATGGTCGATGACGCGGTCGCGCACCGCATGGATGGTGGCCGCCAGCCAGTCATGGTCGCGCGCCACCAGGGGGTCCTTGCCGACGGTGTAAGCGAGCTTCTCCAGGATTTCGGCGCGTAACGTCGCGGCATCGGTGCGGCGTGGCGCCGGCTTCGGCGCATCGGGGTGGATCTGCGTGACGGTCTGAACCATGGTTCCTCAAAAAGTTTATGGTCTAGTATATTGAGCGGGACAGCAAGACTATTTGACGAGGTTAGGATGCCGCGCTTTGCCGCGAATTTGAGCATGATGTTCCAGGAACTCCCCTTTCTCGAGCGTTTCGCCGCCGCCGCCGAGGCAGGCTTTACGGGTGTCGAGTTCCTGTTTCCCTATGAATTCGACAAGGCCGAGATCGTCAGGCGCCGGGCCGAGGCCGGCCTTGCCCAAATCTTGTTCAATACCCCGCCCGGCGACTGGGCCGCCGGCGAGCGCGGGGCGGCCGCTCTGCCCCAGAAGCGCGACGTCTTCCGCGCCCAGTTCGAGCAGGCCCTGGACTATGCGGCGGCCCTCGCCAATCCGCGCCTGCATGTGATGGCCGGCATCCCCGCGCCGGAAGATGACGCCCATAGCTGCGAGACCTGCTTCATCGAGAATCTGCGCTGGGCGGGCGAACTGGCCCAGGCGCGCGGGCTGACGCTCCTCATCGAGCCCCTCAACCCGGTCGACATGCCGGGCTATTTCCTGAGCTCGGCAGACCAAGCGGCCGGCATCCTCGCCCATGTCGCCCTCCCCAATGTGAAGCTGCAATATGATCTTTATCACCAGCAGATGAGCCGCGGCGCTGTCGCCGACACGCTGCGCCGGCATTTTTCGATTATCGGTCATATTCAGATCGCCGGCGTGCCCGGTCGCAACGAGCCGGATCAGAACCAGGAAATCAACTTTCCCTATCTGCTCGGTCTCATCGATGAGCTCGGATACGACGGCTGGATCGGCTGTGAATATCGCCCCCGCGGCGCAACGCCTGACGGGCTCGGTTGGCTCAAGCCTTACGGCTTCGGATAAAAAGCGGGAGCCCGCGAGGCGAGCTCCCAAGTAATGCACGAGGCAACTACGGTTCTCTAAGCTCTCCACATCCGGCCGTTCCGCGAGTTCACATAGATGATGTAGGAACGGCCATTGCGGAAGCCCACGAAACTATAGGTCCGTCCGTCGCATTCGCGGACGCTGACACCGCGGAAGCCATTGGCGCGCACGATGCGGCGCGCCTCGCCGCAACTCAGGCGGCCAGGACGGACGGCGACATAGCCATCCTCGTCGTCGTCATCGACATAACCGCCACGGAAGCGCGGATAGCGATAGGCATCGTACCAACCATAATCGTCGTAGTAGCGATACCGCGGACTAACCTGATAAGTGTAGAACGGGACGCCGAAATGAATATCGACATCGGTATCCGCAAGTGCCGCCGGAGCGGAACCGATCAGCCCCAAAGGCAGTGCTATACTACAGGCGAGCAGTGTTTTCCTGAACATGACTTCACCTCCATGAAATCTATGTCCGGAAAAACCATTTCCGCCTGCATGTAGTTCCTACACGTTGCTTTACCGTTTATTACGACGTGTAGTTCCCGAACTTCCGGCGATCCGATATGGCCGTCGCGTGAATTGGCATCGACCAGACTTGATATCGCGAGGCTCGGCCTCGAACTCGCAGACATCGCACACGACCCGTTGCGCGTCGCGTGGTGAGCCAGCGGCGCAGAGCATCGGACCGAAAAGCGCGAAGCGGCCTTCGGATAATCCGATTCGCAAAACAATGAGATAGAGCGCCGGAACGATTCTATGGGAGCGTCCGGCGGTCTAAGCGAAAGAGAGCCCCGTTAGCGGAGCTCTCTGACAGGAAGCGCTCTAGGCGCGCCACATGCGTCCATTGCGCGGATTGACATGCAGCACGACGGCGCGGCCATGACGGACGGCATGGAATACATAGTTCCGATCGTCGCAATCGCGCGCTTTCACGTGATCATAGCCCTCGGCACGAATCTTCCGGCCGGCCGCCGCGCAGCTCATTGCCGCGCGATGCACCATCGGCGCCGTCGCCGGCTTGTGCGCCGACGCGACCGGCTTCACCGGGATGTACTAGTGCGTGTTGTAGTCGGCGAGCGCCGCGCCGGAGAGGCCGAGCATGCCGAGAGGAAGCACCATGGCGGCGGCGAGAGCGAGTTTGCTGAACATGGGATATCTCCATGGAGGGGTGAAATTACCCTCGACAAACTGCGCGCGAACCTCGCCGTTCCCGCCGGGACGGGTTAAATTCAGTTATAGCTTTCCAACACCTGGATGAATTTCCGGTAAGTCTTACCCGATCATCACCTTGATCAGCCCGTTGACCCGGCCCGCCTGCTCCATCTGGACCATGTGGCCGGCGCCTTCGATGATCTCCACCTTGGCACCCTTGGCCGCTTTCGCATGCCGGGCGGGAACGATCTTGTCCTCCGCGCCCCAGATGACGAGCGCCGGCACGCCGGAAGCGGCAAGCGCATCGGCCAGTATCGCCGCCTGCCGGCCGCCGGCGAAGACGCCGTTCTTCAAGGCGGCGAGCGCGTCGCCGACACCGTCGAGCCTCTTGTATTTGAGGAGATCGTCCACCATCTGGCGGCTCACCAGTCCGCTGTCGGCGAACAGATTTTCGAGCACCGGCTTCAGGTCGCGGCGCGACGCCGAGGCGACGAAACCATCGATATAGTCCATATTGATGTCGGGCCCGAGACCGGCGGAGGAGATCAGCGTCACCGACTTGACCCGCGGCTTTGCCTGGCGCGCCACCTCGATCGCGACGGCGCCGCCCATCGAATGGCCGACGAGATGCGCCTTGTCGACCTTCACCGTGTCCATGAAGCCCAGCACCGCCTTGGCGAGGCCCGCCACCGTCGGCTCGTCGACCTGCTTGGTCGACTGGCCGTGGCCCGGCAGATCGAGCGCATAGACGGTCGCTCCTTCCGCCAGGGCATCGGCATTGAACAGCCAGTTGTCGAGGTCGCCGCCGAAGCCGTGGATGAGCAGCACCGTATTGTCGCCGCTGCCCCGCTTGGTGTAGCGTAGCCGGCCCGCCGCCGTGTCGGCGAATTCGTAGCGCGGACCCGCCGCCTCCTCTTCGCCCTCCTCGGCCGCCGGCACCACATAGGAGCCGACGAAAGCATCGATATCGGCGTCAGGCACATCTTCATCCGCCACGACGCCGATCAGCGTCTTGATCGGATAGACCGTGTCCTCCTGGCCGATGCGGCGGCGCAGGACGCCGCCTTCGCTCGCTTCGACGGCGCCGGCGATCTTGTCGGTCTCCACCTCGAGGAGCTGGTCGCCGGCCTTCACCTTGTCGCCGTCCTTCATCAGCCATGACGCCAGCTTGCCCTCCGCCATGGAGAGCCCCCATTTCGGCATCACGATGGGAATGATACGCTTCTCCGACATCACCCCTCCTCAATGCGCCATGGTCTTGCGGACGGCGGCGGCGATCTTGTCGGCGCTCGGCAGATAGATGTCCTCGAGCGAGGGCGAGAACGGCACCGGCGTGTGCGGCGAGGTCACCATCTGGATGCCCGCCTTCAGCGCCTTGAACGCCTCCTGCGAGACCTTGGCGGAAACGTCGCTGGCGATCGAGCAGCGCGGATGGGCTTCATCGACGCAGACGAGCCGGCCGGTATTCTCGACGCTTTCCAGCACCGTGTCCCAGTCGATCGGCGACAGCGTGCGCAGATCGATCACCTCGCAGTCGACCTTGTCCTTGGCGAGGGCCGCGGCGGCATCCATTGCGCGATGCACCATCATGCCATATGTCACGATCGTCACATGCTTGCCTTCGCGCACCACATTCGCCTCGCCGAACGGGATCGCATAGGATTCCTGCGGCACGTCGGTCTCAAGGCCATAGAGGTTCTTGTGCTCGCAGAAGATCACCGGATCGTTGTCGCGAATCGACTGGATGAGCAGCCCCTTGGCGTCATAGGCGTTGGACGGCACCACCACTTTCAGCCCCGGTATATGGGTGAAGAGCGGGGTCAGCACCTGCGAGTGCTGGGCGGCGGCGCGGAAGCCGCCGCCGATCATGGTGCGGATGACGACCGGCGTTTCGGCCTTGCCGCCGAACATGTATTTGAATTTGGCCGCCTGGTTGAAAATCTCGTCGAAACAGACGCCCATGAAGTCGATGAACATCAGTTCGGCGACCGGGCGCATGCCGCAGGCGGCGGCTCCCACGGCGGCGCCGATATAGGCGGATTCGGAGAGCGGCGTGTCGAGCAGCCGGTCGCCATATTTGGCATACAGGCCCTTGGTGACGCCGAGCACGCCGCCCCAGGCGTCCTTCTCGCCCTCGCCGCCCATGCCGCCGACGATATCCTCGCCCATGACGAACACCGTCGGATCGCGCGCCATCTCCTGGTCGAGCGCTTCGTTCAAAGCCTGCCGCATGCTGATCTTGCGTGCCATTTTTCCCTCCCCTCTCAATAGTTCACATAGACGTCGGTCATCAGGTCCTTCGCCGTCGGCAAAGGCGCCGCCTTGGCGGCGATCACCGCCTCGTCGATCAGCTTCACGATCTCCTTGTCGATCGTCTCGAGCTCCGGCTTCTTGATGACGCCCGCATCCATCACCTTGTCGGCGAACAGCCTGATGCAGTCCTGGTTGGCGCGGATATGCTCGACCTCGCCTTTGCCGCGATAGGTCTGCTGGTCGCCCTCGAAATGACCGAAGAAGCGGATCATCTTGCATTCGAGCAGCGCCGGGCCGCCGCCTTCGCGCGCCCGCTTGATGATCTCGCCCGCCGCCTCGTAGACGGCGAAGAAATCGGTGCCGTCGACGGTGACCCCCGGCAGGCCGAAGCCCGCCGCGCGGTCGACATAGGAATCGACCGCGACCGCATATTCGCGCGAGGTGGATTCGGCATAGCCGTTATTCTCGACGACGAAGATCGCCGGCAGATTCCACACCGCCGCCAGATTGAGGCTTTCGAGGAACATGCCCTGGTTGGAGGCGCCGTCGCCGACGAAGGAGATGCCGACCCCGCCGTCACCACGGAACTTGGCGGCAAGGGCTGCGCCGCAGGCGAGCGGCGCGCCGGCGCCGAGAATGCCATTGGCGCCCATCATGCCCTTGGAGAGATCGGCGATATGCATCGATCCGCCTTTGCCGCGGCATGAGCCCATCGCCTTGCCGTAGATCTCGCCCATCATTTCCTTCACATCGACGCCCTTGGCGATGCAGTGGCCGTGGCCCCTGTGCGTCGAGGCGATACGGTCGCGGTCGTTGAGATGCATCATGATGCCGGTGCCGGAAGCCTCCTCGCCGGCATAGAGATGCACGAAGCCCGGAATGTCGCCCTTGGCGAATTCACTATGCACCCGCTCTTCGAACTCGCGGATCGTCCGCATCGTCCGGTAGGCCTCGAGCAGGCCCTGCTTGTCGAGCGGAAATGGATTCTTGCTCATTGTTGATCTCCTCCCATCACGAAACTTGGCGTTGGCGTTCCTTCTGTCCGGCCTGCCGCAAAAGCCCATGGCGCGCCGCATAGTCCATGACGGCGGCGACATTGACAGTCGGGAAGGCGTTTTCCTCGAGCGCGACGGTGACCCGGTCGCGCTCCGAAAATGAAATCTCGCGCTCGCCGTCGAAAGCGATCGAGCCTGAGGCGATCTGCGGTCCATAGGCCTTGCCGGCGCTGAGCTTCTGCCAGCCGGCGATGCCGATCGGGCGCATATAGCCGGGCGCGATCGGCACGGTGAGCGTCAGCGCCGCCTCCTCCGTGGGCGCCAGCAGCACATGCAGGCCGCCGGGCTCGGAGCGCTTCACCGGCTCGAGCAGCCCCGCAATGGCCGACATGCCAATGACGTCGGGCTCTGCGAAGGTGACGAAGAGCTCGCGGAACGTCTCGGACTTCCACAGCGCCCGGGCGCCGACCACCCGCTCGGTGACCAGCGCCACATCGACCAGCGCGATCTCGGCCGCCTGGTCGTTGATGCGCACGGTGAGTTTCTTGTTGGCCGCGTAAGCGACCGCCCTCGGCACCTGAGCCGTCACCGCGAGCCCGACCGCGAGGCCGGTGATGGTGGGCTCGCGATGCTCGGGAAAGGCGTTGTTGGTGCCGGTCGAGATGCCGGCAATGGGGATATCTCCCGAGCGCGAGACCACCGCGCGATGGGTGCCGTCGCCGCCCAATACGACGATCGCGGACACCCCTTGCTGGCGCATGAGATCGGCGGCGCGCACCGTGTCGTCCACCGTCCCCGAGACGGTCATGTCGAGATAGGCGAGCTCCGGGAATTCATGCTCGCCCAGATTGCGCGAGCGCTCGACGCCGCGGCGCACATGATGCCGTATCCCGCCATTGTCCGGCATCATCACCACCCGGCCGACACCCGACGCCTTCAGGCAGGCGAGCACCCGGAGCACGATATTGGCGCGGTCGGTGATCTGGAGGCTGGTCGCATTGGCGATCACGCGACGTATGTCACGTGCCGATACCGGGTTGGCAATGATGCCGACAGTCGGAACCACGCGCGGTCCTCCCCCAGCGCATGATCCGGAAGAAGCAGGTACCGATCACGCGCCACCTTGGAAAGCCACGATGACTCGCAGGGTCGGTTTCGACAAGTCTTAAGGCGCGGCGCGGCACCCCAATGGGACCATTGTCGTAAGCCGATCACCGCCGCCCGCGTGGGCCCGATCGAAACAGGACAAATTCGAACAAGCTCGAACCCGGACTTGCCGCATGGGAAATAACTTCATTTTTACCAAGATCTTAGCTAAAGCGCTTGAATCTGGATCTGAGCCGCGCCGGGACTTTCCGGCAGGCTGATCGAGCAGTTATTTCCAGAGCCTCCCCTTGACGCTCCGGGCCCTCTGTCCTATTTCAACCGCCAGCTGTTGGCACTCACAGAATGAGAGTGCTAACAGGCGCCGGAAACGGGGTTGGGAGGCCTCGCTTTCATTCTCCAGGCTCCGGCGACTCATCGAACAATGCGACCAACGAAGGAGACATCGCATGAAGTTCCGTCCTCTGCACGACCGCGTGGTTGTGCGCCGAGTTGAGGAAGACACCAAGACCAAGGGTGGCATCATCATCCCCGAAACCGCCCAGGAAAAGCCGATGCAGGGCGAAGTCATCGCCGTCGGCCCCGGCGGCCGCGATGAAGCGGGCAAGCTGATCCCGATCGACGTGAAGGCCGGCGACATCGTTCTGTTCGGCAAGTGGTCGGGCACCGAGGTCAAGATCGACGGCACCGAATATCTGATCATGAAAGAGTCGGACATCATGGGCGTTCTCGAGGGCAAGTCGGCCTCGAAGAAGGCGGCCTGAGTCACTCCGGTCTGTAGCTCAACAATTCTGTAAAGGAAGAACAACATGGCAGCGAAAGAAGTCCGCTTCGGTGGCGAAGCCCGTGAGCGCATGCTCCGTGGCGTCGACATCCTCGCCAATGCGGTCAAGGTCACGCTCGGTCCCAAGGGCCGCAACGTCGTGATCGACAAGTCGTTCGGCGCTCCCCGCACCACCAAGGACGGTGTGACGGTCGCCAAGGAAATCGAGCTCGAGGATAAGTTCGAGAACATGGGCGCCCAGATGGTGCGCGAAGTCGCCTCCAAGACGAACGATGTCGCGGGCGACGGCACCACCACCGCTTGCGTGCTCGCCCAGGCGATCGTGCGCGAAGGCGCCAAGGCGGTTGCCGCCGGCATGAACCCGATGGATCTGAAGCGCGGCGTCGATCAGGCCGTCCGCACCGCCATCGAGGACATCAAGAAGCGCTCGAAGAAGGTCAAGGGCTCGGATGAAGTCGGCCAGGTCGGCACCATCTCCGCCAATGGCGAGCGTGAAATCGGCGACATGATCGCCAAGGCCATGCAGAAGGTCGGCAACGAAGGCGTCATCACGGTTGAGGAAGCCAAGTCGCTCGATACCGAACTCGACGTCGTCGAGGGCATGCAGTTCGACCGCGGCTATCTCTCCCCCTACTTCATCACCAACGCCGACAAGATGATCGCCGAGCTCGAGGACGTCTATATCCTCCTGCACGAGAAGAAGCTGTCGGGCCTCCAGGCCATGCTCCCGGTTCTCGAAGCCGTGGTGCAGACCGGCCGTCCGCTCCTCATCATCGCTGAGGACGTCGAAGGCGAAGCTCTCGCCACCCTCGTCGTCAACAAGCTCCGTGGCGGCCTCAAGGTCGCGGCCGTCAAGGCCCCGGGCTTCGGCGATCGCCGCAAGGCCATGCTCGAGGACATCGCCGTCCTCACCGGCGGCCAGGTGATCTCGGAAGACCTCGGCATCAAGCTCGAGAACGTCACGGTGGACATGCTCGGCCGCGCCAAGCGGGTGCGCGTCGAGAAGGAGAACACCACCATCGTCGACGGACATGGCAAGAAGAACGACATCCAGGGCCGCGTCGCCCAGATCAAGCAGCAGATCGAAGAGACGACGTCGGACTACGACCGTGAGAAGCTCCAGGAGCGCCTGGCCAAGCTCGCGGGCGGCGTCGCCGTCATCAAGGTCGGCGGCTCGACGGAAGTCGAAGTGAAGGAGCGCAAGGACCGCGTCGACGACGCGCTCAACGCGACCCGCGCCGCGGTCGAAGAAGGCATCGTGCCGGGCGGCGGTGTCGCTCTGCTGCGCGCCAAGAAGGCCGTCGACACCCTGAAGTCGGACAATGCCGACATCCAGGCCGGCATCAAGATCGTGTCGCGGGCTCTCGAAGCCCCGATCCGCCAGATCGCCGAGAATGCCGGCGTTGAAGGCTCGATCGTCGTCGGCCGCGTGCTCGAGAAGTCGGGCAACTTCGGCTTCGACGCGCAGAACGAAGAGTATGGCGATCTCGTCGAGAAGGGCATCATCGACCCGACCAAGGTCGTGCGCACCGCTCTTCAGGACGCCGCCTCGGTGTCCGCGCTTCTCATCACGACCGAAGCCATGGTCGCCGAGAAGCCGAAGGACAAGGCCCCGGCCCCGGCTATGCCGGGCGGCGGCGGCATGGGCGGCATGGATTTCTAATCCATCCTTTCAGGCAAGAAACAAAAGAACCCCGGTGGCAACACCGGGGTTTTTTCATGCCCCGGACGCCACCTTGCCTAAGATCGGCCAGAAACCGCTGTTTCACATAGGCTTTAAGGTGGACTCACCTTCCGCCTTTTCTGTGCTATGGGAGTGCCGTTCAGGAGGAATTTTCATGCGCTTTGGATCACGGATGCTCTTCACCGGGCTCGCCGCCCTCTCCATCACCGCCGGCGGCGCGATGGCCCGCGAGGAGATCCCGCTCGTATCCGGCACCTATGCCCAGAACATGGACTGGTGCCAGATGATGAACCGCGCCGATCCGAAAGGTCCCGACTACAAGGACAAGCGCGCTTTCATCAACCTGACCCAGGACGAGCTCAACTGGAATACCTCGGTCGGCAAGGTCACCGACGTCAGCATCGACCGCAAGACGATCAATGTGTCGCTGCAGCTGACCACCGATGGCGATACGAAAGCGGTCACCTTGCCGCTCATCCGCAAATCGAAGAAGGTCTTCGTGCTCTATGGCGTGAATTTCTATCACTGCCCGACCTACATGCCCAATCCGCGGCTGGGTCGCTGATCACCACAAGACCGGCCGCGCGATCATCAGCCAGAAGACGCAGAGAAGGCCGATGAAAGCCGGCCAGCCGAGAACGAACCACAGGCGCACGGCCTGTCGGTAATCGGCGCCGAGCGGCTTGCCCTGCGCCGCGGCAAGGCTCGCCAGCCTTTGCGCCTTGATCTGCAAGGCGACGACCGGCAGCCAGCAGGCGAGCGCCAGAAGATAGAGACAGAAACTCGCGACCAGCCAGGATTCGCGGAGATCGATGCCGGACAAATGCGCCGGCACGATACCGGTCACCGGCTGGACGACGCCGCTCGTCCCGATGAATATCCAGTTCGCCCGGACGACCCTGCGACCGACCGAGGCGATGACGCGCGGGTCGCCGCCGCGATAGGGCTCGATCATTCTCTGGCTCCTCAATCCTGGCGAAATCCTCCGTGCGGCGCACCGCGCCCACAGGCTGATGTCCGGCGCTCAGCAGCTCCGCCACGATGTGCCGGCCGATGAAGCCGGCCGCCCCAGAGCCAGAATGCGCAAGTGAAACCACTTTAAAATCAAGTCGATCGTAATGGGGATTGACGGTGATTCGCAGAGCCATGACGATGCGCCCCGGCAACTCCATGAGGCGACCATGACGACTGGCTATGATTACGATCTGGGGACCTACGGCCGTCCCGTCACCACCCGTTCGGCCGAGGCGCAGACATGGTTCGATCGTGGCCTCGCCTGGTGTTACGGCTTCAATCACGAGGAAGCGGTGCGCTGCTTTGAGAAGGCCACCAAGGCCGATCCCGGCTGCGCCATGGCCTGGTGGGGCATCGCCTATGCGGCCGGCCCCAATTACAACAAGCAATGGAAGGCGTTCGACACGGTCGATCTCGAAAGGTCGATCACCACCGCCCACAAGGCGACGGCCGAGGCGTTGCGCCTGAAGGACAAGGCCAGCCCCGTCGAGCGCGCTCTCATCGAGCCTCTGGCCTTGCGCTATCCCTCCCGGGATCCGGGCCAAGTGACGCCGATCTGGAACGACGACTATGCCGCGGCGATGCGCCAGGTGTATCAGGCTTACGCGCAGGATCTCGACGTGGCGACGCTGTTCGCCGAGGCGATCATGAACCGCACGCCCTGGCAATTGTGGAACATCGAGATCGGCGCGCCCACCGAGGGCGCCGACACGCAGGAGGCGATCGAGGTGCTGGAAAAAGCGATGCGTCAGCCGGGCGGCGGCGACCATCCGGGCCTCCTCCATATGTATATCCATCTCATGGAGATGTCGCCCACGCCCGAGCGCGCGCTCAACGCCGGCGATCGCCTGCGCCATCTCGTGCCCGACGCCGGCCACCTGCTTCATATGCCGACCCATATCGACGTGTTGTGCGGCGACTATCACAATGTCGTCGAATGGAACGACCGCGCCATGCAGGCCGACCGCAAATATTTCGCGCGCGAAGGCGGCCTGAACTTCTATTCGCTCTATCGCTGCCACGATTTCCATTTCAAGATCTATGGTGCGATGTTCCTCGGCCAGTATGCTCCCGCGATCACGGCCGCCGAGGAGATGGCGGCAACCCTCACCGAGGAATTGCTCACCGTCGAGGTGCCGCCGATGGCCGACTGGCTCGAGAGCTTCGTGCCGATGAAACTGCATGTGCTGATCCGCTTCGGCAAATGGCGCGAGATCATCGCCGCGAAGCCTCCCGCCAACGGCAGGCTCTATTGCGTGACGACGGCGATGACGCATTACGCCAAGGCGGTGGCCCTTGCAGCCTCAGGTGACGTGCCCGCGGCCGAAGCGGAGGCGAAACGCTTCGAGGCGGCGGTCGCGCAGGTGCCGCCGAGCCGCTATCTCTTCAACAACACGGCGCTCGATATCCTGGCGATCGCCGCCGAGATGATGAAGGGTGAGATCGCCTATCGCAAAGGCCGGTTTGATGAGGCCTTCGCCCATTTGCGCCGCTCGGTCGAGCTCGACGACACGCTCCCCTATGACGAGCCCTGGGGCTGGATGCAGCCGACCCGCCACGCGCTGGGTGCCCTCCTCCTCGAGCAGGGCAAGGTCGCGGAGGCCGAAGCGGTCTATCGTGCCGATCTCGGCCTCGACAAAACGTTGCGCCGCGCCTGCCAGCATCCGAACAATGTCTGGAGCCTGCATGGCTATCACGAATGCCTGGAGAAGCTTGGCAGGCACGCCGAGGCCGTCATCATCAAGAAGCAGCTCGACATCGCCGCGGCGCGCGCCGACGTGCCGGTCAAGGCATCGTGCTTCTGCCGTTTGAAAGCTGTGGCGTGAAGAGAATCTTGCCGGGGCGGCTGGGTCTTGCATGATGCGCGAGGGCCGCCTGCACTTCGCTCAAAGGATAATGCGCCTCGACGGTCGTCGCGGCGAGGCCTGAGCGGATATCGTCGAACACGTCCGCCATGGCGGCGCGAAGCTCGGCGCGGGAGGCGGCGTGAACCCAATTGCGCAACCAGAACGGCCTGACGACAGCGCCGAGGCCGGCCGGCAACGGCACGCCCGAGAGGAGGCCGTAATGCAACAGCGCGCCGCCGGGCCTGATGGCCTCGGCCATCCTCGCGCCATATGCGCCCCCGACGGCATCGAAGCCGCCGTCGAGCGGCGGCAATGGTTCGCTTGCGAGGATGGTTTCTTGGACGGGCTCATTTGCCAGCAGCGCTTTCGCTTCCCGCGATCGTACGATCGCCAGCGATCTGACACCCTGTGCATGAAGCAGCCGCAGCAGGATGCGACCGATGGCGGAGTTCGCCGCATTGACCGCGATGAGCGCGCCAGGCGGCGCCGCCATCGCCTGCAGCACGAGCCGCGCCGTCAGGGGATTGACATAGGATGTCGCCGCCTGCTCGTCGGTGAGGTCGTCGGGCACCTTTATGCACCACTCAGCCGCCACGGCCTTGAAGCTCTGCCATCCGCCGGCCGAGCCGAGCGGCAGAACCCTTTGCCCGATGCCGAGACCGGAGACTTCCGGGCCGACCGCGTCGACGACTCCCACGCCCTCGAAACCCGGAACGAAAGGCAGCGCGAGGCGAAAGGAATAGGCGCCCGAGACGGAAACGAGATCGGATGGATTGATGGCGCTGGCCTGCATCTTCACCACGACGCCCGACGGCGCGGGCTCGACGGATGGCGCCGGCTCGCAAACGAGGACCTCGGCGGGCAGGCCGAAACGATGGGCGACGATGCGCAGCATGAAGCCGCCGACGTTATGTCGGCTTGTAGACCCGCAGGAAGAAGGTCACGGCGCGCGCCACATGCTGCGCGATTTCATCTTCGCTCGGCGTCGGCGCCGCGTTGAACAGCTGGCGGCGGATCAGCACCGATTGCGAGAGGTCCATGAACTGCTGCGCGGCGAGCGAACAGTCCTCGATCGTCAGAAGCCCGGCCTCCATTTGCGCCGCCAGATAATCGGCGAGCTTGCCGGCGCAGACCTGCGGCCCACGCTCATAATATTCGGCGCCGATCTCCGGCATGCGCTCGACGATCGAGAACACGGTGCGCATGGCCCTGATGTAATAAGGACTGGTCAGGATCTTGAGGAAGTCGCAGCCGAACCGGTTGAGCACCTTGACGATGTCGTGGTCATTGTGATCGAGTGTGACGACGTCCCACAGGTCGGCCCGCTTCTCCGCGGCGATGAGCTCGACGAACAGCCGCTCCTTATTCTCGAAATAGACATAGAGCGTGCCCTTCGACACCCCCGCCACCTTGGCGATGTCATTCATGCTGGCCCCGTCGAAGCCCTTGGCCAGGAACACCTTTCGGGCTCCTTCCAGGATCTGCCGGCGTTTGCGCGGGTCCTGCCCAGGCGCCAATTCGGCGGCTGGCAGTCCGTCTAGTTCCATCACGCTCACTTCAAAAACTCCCATCGGCGGGACCGGCCACGATTCATGGACTCGCAGGATACCACAAACCACCCCTGCGGCAGCCTAACGACCACATTAAATTTGACCGAACCGTTCGGTTCGATCTTGATTTGGGACGCCGGGGGCCTTATTTCAACCTGCACAGCCTCATTGACCGAACAGTTCGGTCAATTCGAGCTTCCAGTTTTGGGGATCTGCCCATGAACAAGATCGTATTGGCGCCAGACCGAAGCAAAGCACTTGAAGCCGACCATCCTGCCCTGCGGCGGGAAAGGGCCGAAGCGCCCGATTTGCCGAGGCCCCCGCGAAGCGAAGCGGCACCGTTTCCACCCACCGCTGTCCCGGCCAACCCAGCCGAGGCGCCCCCTGCCCCGTCAGTGAAGCGCCGGCGCGGCAAAAGCCTGGCCCTGATCGTCGCCGGTCTGCTGGCCGGCGCCGCCGCCGCTTATTTCGGCCATCAATGGTGGATGGTCGGCCGCTTTCAGGTCGAGACCGACGACGCCTATGTGGGCGCCGACTTCACCGCCATTTCCCCGCGCATCGCCGGCTATGTCGTGAATGTGCCGGTCGCGACCAACAACGCCGTCAAGGCGGGCGATCCCCTCGTCACCCTCGATGATTCGGACGAGCGCCTGGCGGTCGCCACCGCTGAAGCCCAGATCGCCTCGCAGCAGGCCACCATCGACCGCATTGACCGCCAGATCGAGGCGGCGCGGACCACCGTCACCCAAGCCCAGGCGCAGATCACCTCGGCGCAAGCCGATCTCGATCTGACCAGCGCCGACCTGAAGCGCGCCCAGCGTCTGAAGCAGAACGACTTCGCGACCCAGCAATCGCTCGAGCAGGCAGAGGCCAAACAGGAGAAGGCCGAAGCGGCGCTCGAAACCGCCAAGGCCGCCCTCACCTCGGCCGACGCCAATGTCGCCGTGCTCCAGGCCCAGCGCGTCGAGGCCGAGCGCGCCCTCGACCAGGACCGCAATACGCTTGCCCAGAAGAAGCTGGATCTCGAGCGCACGGTCGTGCGCGCGCCTTTCGACGGCGTCATCGGCAATCGCGCGGTGCAGTCGGGCCAGTATGTGGCGCCCGGCCAACGCCTCCTCGCCCTGGTGCCGCTCCGTGAAATCTATGTCGATGCCAACTACAAGGAGACGCAGCTCGCCGATATCCATGTCGGGGCGCCCGCCCATATCGCGGTCGACGCCTATGACGAGACGCCGGTGACCGGCACCGTCACCAGCATCGCCCCCGCTTCCGGCGCCGTGTTCAGCCTGCTGCCGCCCGACAACGCCACCGGCAATTTCACCAAGGTCACCCAGCGCGTCGCGGTGCGCATCGCCGTTCCCGCCAGTGTCGCGGCCGAAAGCCTGCTCCGGCCCGGAATGTCGGTCGTCGTCTCGATCGACAGCCGCGACAAGGGAAAGACCGTCGCCGCCAGATAAGGCATGCCGCCATGGACACTCCGACCGACATCATGCCGAGGCGCCGGCTCTTTGCCTTCATCGCCATGGCCGTCGGCATGTTCATGGCGATCCTCGACATCCAGATCGTCTCCTCTTCCTTGAACGAGATCCAGGCAGGCCTTTCGGCCGGCGCTTCGGAAATCTCCTGGGTGCAGACGTCTTATCTCATCGCCGAGGTGGTGATGATTCCGCTGTCGGGCTTTCTCAGCCGCGCTTTGTCGACGCGCTATCTATTCGCCATCGCCGCCGGCGGCTTCACCCTCACCAGCGCGCTCTGCGCCACCGCCACCTCGATCGATCAGATGATGGTCTACCGGGCGCTCCAGGGCTTCATCGGCGGCGCCATGATCCCCTCGGTCTTCGCTGCTTCCTTCACCATCTTCCCGCCGCAGAAGCGCGGCTCGGTGACCGCGCTGGTCGGCCTCATCGCCACCATGGCGCCGACCATCGGCCCGACGGTCGGCGGCTATCTGACCAATCTCTTCTCCTGGCACTGGCTGTTCCTGGTCAATGTCGTCCCCGGCATCGCGGTGACGGCCGCCGCCTATTTCCTCATCGATTTCGACAAGCCCGATTTCAAGCTGCTCCGGAAGTTCGACTATATCGGCCTGGTAACGCTCGCGGCCTTCCTCGGCGGCCTCGAATATGTGCTCGAGGAAGGTCCGCAATATGACTGGTTCAGCGACGAGACGGTGCGCAACATCGCCGTCGTCTCCACCGTGGGCGCCATCCTGTTCTTCTGGCGCGCCTTTGCCGCCGAGGAGCCGGTGGTCGATCTCAGGACCTTCCGCGACCGCAATTTCGCGACCGGCTCGCTGTTCTCCTTCATCATCGGCGTCGGCCTCTACGGCCTCGTCTATCTATATCCGGTCTTCCTGGCGCGGGTGCGCGGCTACGACTCGCTGCAGATCGGCGAGACCATGTTCGTCACCGGCCTGTTCCAGATGCTGACGGCGCCTTTCGCCGGAAGGCTCGCCCAGAGATTCGACGCGCGCTGGATCGTCGGCTTCGGCATGGCGCTGTTCGGCGTCTCCTGTCTCGAGCTCGTGCCGATCACCAAGGACTGGGCTTTCGTCGAGCTCTTCATTCCGCAGGCCATGCGCGGCGTCGCTCTGATGCTGCTGATCGTGCCGGTTTCCATGCTGGCGCTCGGCACGCTTTCGCCGCAGCTCATCAAGAACGGCTCGGGTCTCTTCAACCTCACCCGCAATCTCGGCGGCGCGGTGGGCCTCGCCCTCATCACCACGCTGCTCAACGACCGCACCGATCTCCACATCGCCAGGCTGCATGAGGCGGTGAACTGGGGCAGCCAGGCGGCGGTCGAGAGGCTTCAGACCATGACGCAGGCTTTCAGCCCGCGCCTCGGCAGCGACAGCGAGCTTGCGGCGATCAAGCTGATGACCCAGACGGCGCACCGGGAGTCGCTGGTGATGGCCTTCTCCGACGTGTTCCTCGTCCTCGGCGGCGTTTTCCTCGTCATGATCCTGGTGGTGCCTCTGGTGCGCAAGCCCGCCCCGCGCGGCGCGCCCGCCGGCCGCGGGCACTAGGCGGAGAACGAGCGTTTCCCGTGTGAACGGGGCTCACCGACCTTGACCCGCCAAAGCACTCTCATGGCAAGGAAGTAAACTCCCCATGCTGCGCCCGCCATAGGCACCCCAATCGTCAAGGAGGTTTCCACAGCCGGTGAAACCTGCATGGGACCCCAAACAGAAGGCTCAGCCAATCTAAGCAATACCAACGGTTTCACATAGAATCCCGCCGCCATTAGCAGATAGAAGAGCGCAAGTCCGGTGGCGGGCATCGAAATAAACAGGGCCTGCCAACGCGTTTCGCGGCGCAGCTCCTTCAACGATCGTCCCATTTTCTCTCGATAATCACGCATGATTTCTCCTGCTGTGGACGCGACACAGCAGGAGCTTAGTCCTTTCCGGAGAGGATGGAAGAGCGTCTGACGACGACCAGAATTATACGTTCAGATGAGAATCCGAATGGGCGGCCTCGACGACCTTGAGGCGCCACAGGGCCCTGAGCGCCAGATAGTAGACCGCGATGGCGACGATGGTGAGCAGGATGCCGGTCGTAAGGCCATCCTCGATCTCTTGCGAGACTTCGATCGCCATCGAGCCGAGCACGGCGTTGAAGATCGGCATCGCGGAGGTCACCAGATAATAAGCGGCAATGCCGATGGCCGGAAACGCGATGCGCGCGGCCTGCATACGCGTCTCGCGCCGCAGGTGACGGACGGTTCGTTCCGAGTGGAGATGGGAATCGCGCATAGGCCCTCTGGTATCTTCTTGGTTTGAGGCGGAATCATAATCCCTTAATGACATTTCAGAAAGGAAATCGGCCGCGTGCCGCGCGCCGGAATTCCGACGCAGAGTCGTCTTATCTCTCGTGGAGCGAGTTTGACGAATGAATATGCAGAAACCCATAGACCCGGCCGAGATCGAAGCCGCGATAGGCTTGGATTCACACGGAAAAACAAAGCGTTGGAGCCGGAGATTCGCCTATTTTCTCATCGGCGCCGCGGCCCTTGGCGGCCTCGCTTACGGGTACTGGTCGCCCGGCTCGACGACCTCCCGCGTCGTCTATGACACGACGCCCGCCGCGACCACGCCGCTCACCGTCATGGTCAC
Source organism: Pseudomonadota bacterium (assembly GCA_049323275.1). Lineage (GTDB taxonomy): Bacteria > Pseudomonadota > Alphaproteobacteria > Rhizobiales > Aestuariivirgaceae > Taklimakanibacter. The sequence continues at coordinate 14,557 of JBMOOM010000082.1, read as the reverse complement.
CGCCACCGGCACCGTGCAGCCGACCACCCAGGTCGACGTATCGAGCGAGATCTCGGGCGTCGTGCGCACCGTCAATGTCGACAACAACAGCCTGGTGAAGAAGGGCGACGTCCTGGCCGCACTCGACGTCAAGCGTCTCAATGCCCAGCTCGCCCGCGCCAAGGCGACGCTCGCGGCCAACGAAGCCAAGCTTGCCGACGCCAAGGCGACGCTGGAGCAGCGCCGCCTCGCTTATGAGCGCCAGGCCGCTTTGAGCAAGAAGGGCTTCGCCGCCACCCAGGCCCTCGATGACGCGACCGCCACCCGCGACAGCGCGATCGCCGCCGTCGCCTCGGCGGAGGCCGATATCGAGGTCGCCAAGGCCGATATCGCGCTGCAGGAGATCGACATCGGCAAATCGAGCATCGTGTCGCCGGTCGACGGCATCGTGCTGAAGCGCGCGGTGCAGCCCGGCCAGACGGTCGCCTCGTCGCTGCAGGCGCCGATCCTTTTCACCCTCGCCGAGGATTTGAAGCACATGCAGGTCGAGGCCAATATCGACGAGGCCGATATCGGCGCGGTAAAGGCCGGCCAGGACGCCCAGTTCACCGTCGACGCCTATCCCGGCAAGGCTTTCCCGGCCAAGATCGAGACGCTCGAATTCTCGCCCCTCACCACCGACGGCGTCGTCACCTACAAGGCCATCCTCACCGTCGACAATACCGAGCTGCTGCTGCGCCCCGGCATGACCGCGACGGCCCAGATCATCGTGCAGCAGGTTGCCGATACGCTCGCCGTGCCCAATGCCGCCTTACGCTATCAGCCGCCGCAGCGCCGCGCCGAGACCGGCTTCGACCTGACCCGCATCTTCTTTCCGCGGCCGCGCGGGCGCGGCGCGCCCAAGCGCGACACGCCGGCCAATGAGCGCAATGTCTATATTCTCAAGGACGGCCAGCCGCAGCAGGTGAGCGTCACCACCGGCGTCACCGACGGCAAGCTGACCCAGATCACCGCGGGCGATCTCAAGGACGGCGATCAGGTGATCACCACCTCGCGCGCGGCCGGACAATGACGAAACCGCAACCCTTCATCGCCTTCGAAAGAGTCCAGAAGGTCTATGGCGAGGGCGCCGGCCGGGTCCGGGCGCTCGCCGGCGTCGATCTGGCTATCGCGCGCGGCGAGTTCCTCGCCATCATGGGCCCATCGGGCTCCGGCAAGTCGACCGCCATGAATATTCTGGGCTGCCTCGATACGCCGACCGCCGGGCGCTATCTCTTCGGCGGCGCCGATGTCACGGCCCTGAGCCGCGACCAGCGCGCTCTGCTGCGCCGCAATTTTCTCGGCTTCGTTTTCCAGGGCTACAATCTCCTCGCCCGCACCACCGCGGTCGAGAATATCGAGCTGCCGCTCGTCTATCGCGGCACGCCCCGTCACGAGCGTCGCGAGCGCGCCATCGAGGCCTTGCGGCTCGTCGGTCTCGAGGGCCGCGAGCACCACACGCCGGCGCAGCTCTCGGGCGGCCAGCAGCAGCGCGTCGCCATTGCCCGCGCCATCGTCACCGATCCCTTGGTGCTGCTCGCCGACGAGCCGACCGGCAATCTCGACACCGCCCGCAGCCATGAGATCATGGAGCTTCTGACGCGTCTCAATGACGAGCGCGGCCTCACCATCATCATGGTCACGCATGAGCCCGATATGGCGGCTTTCGCCCACCGCACCATCCGGTTCCTCGACGGCCATATCGAGTCCGAGCATCGGCGTGAGGCCGCCTGATGCTGTGGGAAGCCTTCAAGCTCGCCTTGCTGTCGGTCCGGCGCAATGTGCTGCGCTCGATCCTGACGCTGCTCGGCATCGTGATCGGCGTCGGCGCGGTGATCGCCATGGTGACCATCGGCAACGGCACGACGCAGCGCGTGACCGAGGACCTTTCCAAGCTCGGCAGCAATCTCCTGATCGTGCAGCCCGGCCGCAATACCTTCGGCCCCGGCGGCGCCGGCCAGGAGAACCGCTCCTTCGACGATCGTACGATCGCCAAGCTGCGCGCCGAGCTGACCGGCGTGCGCGCCATCGCGCCGTCGGCGACGCGCGCGGCGACGCTCATTTACGGCGCGCTCAACTTCGCCTCGACGGTCACCGGTACCGATTCCGAATTCTTCGTCGCCCAGGACTGGACCTTCGAGCAAGGCCGGCCCTTCACCGAGGGCGAGATCAGATCCGGCAGCGCCGTCTGCGTCATCGGCAAGAGCGTCGAGGACGCCCTCTTCGCGCCCGACAGCGGCCTCGGCAAGCGGATGCGCGTCGGCACCATCTCCTGCGACGTGATCGGCGTTCTCGCCGGCAAGGGCCAGGGTGCCTTCGGCAACGACCAGGACAATACGGTCGTCATGCCGCTGCGCACCTTCCAGCGCCGTCTCGCCGGCAATACCCGCATTCCCACCATCTATATCTCGGCGGCGACGGCCGAGGACATTCCCATCGTCACCGCCAATGCCGAGCAGATCCTGCGCGAGGTCCGCCGCGTCGGCCCCGACAAGGACGACACCTTCACGGTGCGCGACATGAGCCAGATCATCTCGACCATGACCTCGACCTCGACGCTGCTCACCGGCCTGTTGAGCGCGGTCGCCGGCGTCAGCCTGCTGGTCGGCGGCATCGGCATCATGAACATCATGCTGGTTTCGGTCACCGAGCGCACCCGCGAGATCGGCATCCGCCTCGCCATCGGCGCGCTCGAGCGCCAGGTGCTCACCCAGTTCCTGGTCGAGGCGCTGGTGCTGGCCTTGCTGGGCGGTGTGATCGGCATCATGCTCGGTCTGGCGCTGGCCGGCGCCGCCGGCTATTTCCTGGCCATTCCCTTCGCGCCCAGCCTGTCGATCATCGTGCTGGCTTTCCTGTTCTCGGGCGCCATCGGCCTGGGCTTCGGCTTCTTCCCGGCGCGCCGCGCCGCAAGGCTCGATCCGATCGAGGCGCTGCGGCATGAGTGACGTCTTCTCTCCCGCCCGAGTGAGCGGGAGAGAAGCCTGCCGCCGTCACAAACCGAATTTCAGAACTCGACACCCAGCCTGGCATTGAACCCATTGTCGCTGACGCCATCGCCGAACTGGCCCTGATAGGAGGCGCCGAGGCTCACGCTGTCCGTCAGCTTCATCGCGAGGCCCGCCTCGACGAGCGCTGTGTCGCGCGCCATCGGCACGCCGCGGATGCCGAACTCTTCTCCACCTTCGAAGGCAAGCTGTGTCTCCGGCGTGACATCGCCGAAAGCATGCTGCCAGCCGATCGTGGCGCTCGCCACCGTCTCCATGTCGCCGAGGCCGAAGCTCATTTCCGGCCGGAGACCCAGCGTCGTCACGAAGCTTTCGGATGATGACGACTTGCTGTGAAGCGCCGCCGCCCCGCCCTCTTCGGTGAAGCCTTCGGTATGGAGATTGACATAGGCCGCATTGGCGAAGGGCTCCAGCGTGAGGCCGCCGAATTGAGCCGCATAAGCGAGCTCGCCGAAGACCTGCGCCGTGCCGGCGCCGTAATCCGCCTTCAGCTCGTCGATGATCGGGCTGGTGATCCGGCGCTCCGTCGCGACGTCGCTCCAGGAATAAGCGGCGCCGGCGCGGAAGATCACATTGTCCCAATTGGTTCCCGCATAGATGGCCGCGTGATAGCCGTCGGCATCGCCCGAAGAGCGCCGGTCATCGACATCGAAGCTCGCCTGGCTGTAGCCCCCGGCGACGCCCAGGCGCCAATCGCCGACCAGCGTGTCGACTCCGGCCACGGCGCCGCCGGTCGAGCGGTCGAGCGTAGCGGCATTGCCGTCGCCGTCCCAATCGCCCCAGCTGCCGAAGCCCTGCATCCAGAAGCCGGAGGATTTGCGCGCGACGCTCAGATCGGCGGCCGGCTCGATCGCGCCATCGCTATAAACCGCGGCCGGACCGGCCTTGTCCCGTGCCGCCGAGCGCAGGCGCGCCGTCACCGCATCGCGCAGGAAATGGCTGTCCGCCAGCAGCGAGCTCTTGAGCGAGCCATGGATCTCGCCCGACAGCTGGTCGAGCGTGTCCTGGATCAGCGGCGCATCGTCCTCGAGCAGCACGAAAGCGAGATAAAGCGCATTGCCGGCGCCGAGACTGTCGATGCCGCGCGACGTCGCTTTCTGATTGGCCGTGCGGCCATAGCTGGCGAAGTCGATATCGTTGCGCGCCAATGTCAGATAGACATTGTTGGCGTCATAGCTGAGCGAGGGATCGAGAAAGGCCAGATTGTCGGTGACGGATGCGAACTCACCCTCGACTCCTGTCGTCGCGGTGAGGATCGTATAGGTGGTGAACGGCATGTAGATGTCGTCGGCGGCGAGGACGTTCACGAGACCGCCTTCGAGGGTGGCCGTGCCGGTGACCTCGATCAGGTCGATCGGGACTGGCACATTGGTCGCCTCGACTTCGAGTTTCGAGCCGGCCTCGAAGGTGATGTCGCCATTGACCTTGAGTGTGCCGGTCGAATTGCCGGCGGCGACGGTGGCGCCGTCATTGACGGTGGTGGTCCCGACCGTGCCCGTTCCTTCGAGCCGCCCGCCGTCACGAACATCGAGCGTGCCGCCGAGCTTGCCGTTGACCCGCAATATGCCGTCCTCGACCGCCGTCTTGGCGGTGTAGGCAGAGCTGTCGCCGGTGAGGGTCAGCATTCCCGTTCCGGTCTTCACGAATTCCGCACCGACATTGCTGGCGCTGATCACGCCGCTGATCTCATCGTCGTCATCGAGCGCGCCGACCTCGAGACGTACCGTTTCGAACGAATATTCGCCGAGCACCACGGCGCCGGCGCCGAAGAGCGATCCGATTTCCGCGCCGGTATCGCCTTCATCGCGAAACCGGACGACGACCTGCCCGCCGGCCTGGTTCTCGACCGTCGCGCCGGACGCTTTGGCGCTTCCCTCGAAATAAGCCGAGCCGCCCGACTTGTTGATGATGGTGGCGCTGCCGCCATCCGTATTGCCTTGCAGGCTGACATAGCCGCCATTGCTGTTGGTGATCGTGGCGGATCCCAGATCGGCGGCCGGTCCGCCGAAAACATTGTAGAAGACCGTCTTGCTGCCGGTCCCGTCATTGGCGATCGTGGCGCTGCCGGCCTCGGCGCCTTCGAAATTGAGCGTCCCGCCGTCATTGGTGATCATGGCGCCACCGGCCGTGCTGCCCTTGTAGAAATTGACGACTCCAAATTGATCGGCGGCAAGGATGATCTGGGCTGTCCCCGCCGTCGTGCCCTCGCCGAAATTGACATCGCCCCGCTTGACGGTGATTTCGAGCTCTCCGGCGCTCACCTCATCGCCGCTCGACTGGAACCACAAGGTCGGCCGGCCGGATCCCGGCACGCCGTCCCAGTCGACCTCGACCGGTCCCGCGCCCAACGCGCCGGTTTTCCCCGCGACGAGTGTGCCGTTCACCACCTGCGTGCCACCCGCATAGGTATTGGCCTCGTAGAGCCTCAACGTGCCTTTGCCGGTCTTGATCAGCTTGCCGTCGCCGCTGACGACGCCGGTGAGGCTCAGCCCCGAATCCTGGCCGATCTTGAATGTGCCCTCGGCATTGAGCGTGACCTGCCGAACCGACGTGGTGTTGAAAGTGTCGATCGTCTCCAGCGTGCCGCCATTGAAGGTCAGCCCGCCATTGGCCGCGCCGAGATTGGAATCCATGCGGATCTGCAGGGTGCCGCCGTCGATGAACGTGCCGCCCGCATAATCGTTGCCGACATTGCGGAGCGTGAGGATGCCGCCGCCCGTCTTGCGCAAACCCGCCCCGCCGCTGATCGCGGTACTGATCGTCGTGGTCACGCCACTTGCGACATCGATCACCGAGTCGGGACCGCTTTCCGGTGACAGAACGAGCGTACCGCCGCTCAGTGTGTAGCCGCTTACTTTGAATTGCAGCTCGGTGACGCCCACAGTATCTTGAACCGTGACCGTCCCGCCGGTCCCCTGGAAGATGGCCGTCTCGTCCCCGAAGCCGCTGTTCCAGCTCGTACTGGCCGCGCCGCTGCTGTCGGTCCACGTAAGTCCGTTGTTGCTCCAGGTCCCTGCGCCGCCATTGACGACATTGTTGCCGGCCGGACCGCTGCCATCCCAATATTTGTCGGCGTAGACAGGTGAGGTGAAGGCGGCGATCCCGCCCAGAATGGTGCTCGCCAGCAGAGCGTGACGACGCCCGGCAGAAATTCTTCGCATGTGGCCCCCAGATGCTGGAAGAATCCCACTGCATCGGAACAGCCGGGCCCGCAACGGGAGATGGACGACATGACATGCCGGTCGGACGAAACGACATCGCTCACTAGGATTTAATCTAGATGCCGAGCCGCTGGCGCAGGGCTTGCCGGTAGGGCCGCGACACTGACCAGCGCTGCGGAACCAGCCGTAGCCGCACCTCCCAGCGTCCGTTCGGCAGCTGCCTGTCCACATCGGCGACATGCTTGAGATGGACGATGGCGGTGCGATTGACGCGCTGGAAGGCCGCCGCCGGCAGGAGATCCATCCACGTGCCGAAGGCCCGCGTGTCGCTGACGACCGAGCCGTCGGCGAGCCAGATGTCGGTGTAATTATGGTTAGAGCGCAGCCCGAGAATCTCATCGAGCCGGACGCCGCGCACCCGGCCCTGGCGCGTCAGATAGACGAGCGGCTGAAAGGGAACGGCCTGGCCTTCGCCGAGACCGCGCCCCGTGATGCGGCCATAGCGGGCTCGGCCGATCAATTCGGCGCAGCGCTGCAGGCCAAGAACGTCATTGGGGGTCCAGCGCTTCGGCGCGCGCGTGGTGTCGAAGCCTATGCAAGCGCGCAGGCGACCGTCATGGAAGACCGGAACCGACAGCACGCTTTTATCCGACTGCCTGAGCAGCTCGGTCTGAAGCGAACGCGCCGCGCGCGGCAATGTGGCGACATCGTGGATGAGCACCGCCCGGCCATGAACCAATTCGCGTTGCAGCCAGGCGATCATCGTCACCGGGGCGTCCTGCAGATCCTGGACGAAGGCCTCGACTCCGCGCCGTGTCCATTCATGCGTGTTGCGGAAGGACAGGAGTTTCTCGTCATATTCGAACATCCAGGCTCGATCGGCTTCGGCCGCGGGGCCGATCGCCGCCAAGATCGACATGATGGCCTCATCGACCGGTTGTTCGAGCAGGAAAAGGGCGGCTGAATAGGCCCAGTCCGGATGCCCGAAAGTGCCATTTTCCGGCGCGCCCATTGTCTCAAAGGCCTGATTCTTCATCCCGGCAGGATAATAACTCGAAGCTTCCCTTGAAACATTCCCCTGCGCGCTGGCGTATAATGGGGCAGGATAGCAATCGAGGCATCATGGCACTGTGGACCGACCGTAGCGGCAGATTTTCCTTTCTCAAGGCCGGCGTGCTGCTGCTCGTCATGATACCGGCGGCGGCGATCGCTTACGCCTTGTGGCAGAACGATCTCGGCCCTCTGCCTTACAAGGAAGCGCTGCATCGGATCGGCGACTGGGCCATCCGCTTCCTGGTGATTACCTTGGCGCTGACGCCGCTGCAGCGCATTCTGGGCTGGCCCAGGCTCGCCCTCATCCGCCGCATGCTCGGCGTCACCACCTTCGCCTATGCCTTGGCGCATTTGAGTCTCTATATCGTGAATGAGAAATTCGACGTCGCTTTCGTCGTGTCCGAGATCGCGCTGCGCATCTATCTCACCATCGGCTTTGTCGCCCTTCTGGGCCTGACTCTGCTCGCGGCGACGTCGACGGACGGGGCGGTGCGTAAGCTCGGCCGCAACTGGAAAAGACTGCATCTCATCGTCTACGGCCTCGCCGCGCTGGCGCTGCTTCACTACTTCATCCAGTCGAAGATCGATGTCAGCCAGCCGGTCCTCTGGTCGGGGTTCTTCCTGCTCTTGATGATCTATCGCGTGACGATGAAGCTCCGCTGGCCGCTGAGCCCGCTGATGCTCGCGGGCTGCGCCATCCTGGCCGGCCTCCTGACCGCGGGCGTCGAATTCACCTGGTACGGGCTGGCGACCGGGGTCGGCCCGTTCCGCGTGCTCAAGGCCAATCTCGCTTTCGCCTATGGCCTGCGCCCGGCCTGGATGGTGCTGATCGTCGGGCTGGCCGTGGCCGCCCTGCCCTGGCTCAAGCAGGCCTATGGCTTGGTCAATGCCCGGCTCAATCCGGCCCGCAGCGCCGCGACGCGCTGATCGTCCTCGCGCGCCGTTCTCAGCGCCAGCACCGCCTGCGATTCGAGGATCACCCCGTCATCCAGGATCTTCAGATGATTGGCGGTGAGCGTCGAGCCGGTGGTGGTGATATCGACGATCGCTTCCGCCGTTCCCGCCGCCGGCGCCCCTTCGGTGGCGCCGAGGCTTTCCACGATGCGATAGCCGGTGACGCCTTTATTGGCGAAGAACCGGCGCGTGAGATTGAGATATTTGGTGGCGACGCGCAGGCGCCGCCCATGCCGCTTGTAGAAGCTCTCCGAAACCTCGTCGAGATCGCTCATGCGCGCGACGTCGAGCCAGGCTTCCGGCACCGCGACGACGACATTGGCGAAGCCGAAGCCTAAGCGTTCGAGTACATCCACGCTGTCGTCTTCGGGCCGCAGCGTCTCGCGCAGCAGATCCTCGCCGGTGACGCCGAGATCGATCTTGCCTTCTTTCAGCGATGTCGCGATCTCCGATGCCGACAGGAAAGCGACATCGACCCCCTCGACGCCGCCGAGGTTGCCACGATAGAGCCGGTCCGATCCTTTACGCGCCAGCGTGAAGCCGGCCTTGCCGAGTAAGGCCTCGGTCGCCTCCATCAGCCGGCCCTTGGACGGAATGCCGAGTGTCAGTGACGTCATGACCGGCCTCCCATGGCGGCGAGAAGCTGCTCGGTGCCGATGGCGCAGCCGACCGCCGAGACCGGCACCGGCGAGCCGATATCGGAAAGAAGATCGTCGTAACGCCCGCCGCCCGCGACCTGCAGCGGACCCAGAGCGGCATCCGCCTCGATCTGGAAGACGAAGCCCGTGTAATATTCGAGATTGCGGCCGAACGGCGCGGCGAAGAAGAAGTCCTCGGGCCTGAGGCCTTCATTGCGCATCGCCTCGATGCGCCGGCGATAGCGCCCGATGGCTTCACCGTAGCTGGCGCTCGCGGCGACCGTCTCGAGCTGGCGCAGCGCCGAGGCCGCATCGCCTTCGATGGCGAGATAGGCATTGATCGCATGGACCGCTTCGGGCGCCAGCGGGTGCGCCGACCGGTCGGCCGCCTTGTCGGCGAGCCGCGCGGCGATGTCCACGGCCGTGCGGCCGGCCACCGGAGACAGGTTGCGGCGCTCGAATTCGCTCTCGACCCAGGCTTGCGTTTCCCGCGCGTCCTTGTTCATCACCTGATCGACAAAGGCTGAGATGCTGGTGCGGCTCATCTCTTCGCGAGCCGCGAAGCGGGCTAGCGTTTCCCGGAAAGCCTGCGGCCGCCAGAATTGATGGATGAGACGGCGGCGCCAGCGCGCCGGCATGTCGAGCCCGTCGAGCAGCGCGTGAAAGAGATGGAGATCGCCCAGCCTGACGCGGAAGCGCCTGAGCCCCGCCGCCTTGACCGCGGCGATGGTGAGCGCCAGCACCTTGGCCTCGGAGGCCTCGGCATCGGGCGCGGCGAGCCATTCGATGCCGGCCTGGCCGAATTCGCTGGGCGCGCGGCCGCCATGGGTGAAGCGGAAGGCCGGCCCGCAATAGCAGTAACGCGCCTCGCTGTCGGGCCGCGCCGCATGCATCAGGTGATAGCGGCAGGCGGGCACCGTGATGTCCGGGCGCAGGCACATCTCGGCCCCTTCCGGATCGGTGAAGACATAGGAATTGGCGCGGATATCCTCGCCCGAGCGCTCGAGGAAGATATCGGCGGGCTGCAGGATGTCGGGCGCGATATGATCGAAGCCCGCCCCTTCGAAGACGGCCATCACGCGGGCATTCTGGGCGGCGAGCGCGACGCGCTCGGCCGAGGACCTACCGGACATCGCAGCGGCTCTTTCTCATCTGCGCGCCAGCGCCTCGCGCACCGCCTTCACGAGATCCACTTCCGGCACGGAGAATTGCGCCAGCCGCGCTTCCTTGTAGTCGGCGCGGTTCTCGACGCCACCGGCGAGCTCGGCGCCGAGAGCCAGATCCTTGATCTGCACCTCGCCCTTCGCCTTCTCGTCGCCGCCCTGGATGACGACCAGTGGGGTTCCGCGCTTGTCGGCATATTTCATCTGCGCCTTCATGCCGGACGTGCCGACATACATCTCGGCGCGGATGCCGGCGGCGCGCAGGGCGCCGACCATGCGCTGATAGTCGCCGGTGCGCTCGCGATCCATGACCAGCACGACGACCGGGGCCAGCGTCTTGCCCTCCTCGGTCCGGCCGAGCAGCTTGAGCGCCGCATAAAGCCTCGACACGCCGATCGAGACGCCGGTGGCCGGCACCTGCTGGCCGGTGAAGCGCGCCACGAGATCGTCATAACGTCCGCCGCCGCCGACCGAGCCGAAGCGCACCAGCTGGCCGTCTTCATTGCGCGCTTCCATCAGCAACTCGCATTCGAAGACGGGGCCGGTGTAATAGCCGAGCCCGCGCACCACCGCGGGGTCGATCTTGATGCGATCCTCGCCATAGCCGGCCGCATCGAACAGCATCGCCATTTCCGTGAGCTCGGCCACGCCGGCGCGGCCGCGCTCGCTGTCGCCCACAAGCTCCACCAGCCGCTTCAGGGTCTCGCCCCGCGTCGGCGCGCCCGCATCGACGAAGCCCGCGACGCGGTCGATGCCGGCCTGATCGAGTTCGGCGCCCTTGGTGAAGTCGCCCGACTCGTCCTTGCGGCCCTTGCCGAGCAATTCACGCACGCCGGCGACGCCGAAGCGGTCAAGCTTGTCGATGGCGCGCAGCACCGTCATGCGCCGCGCCTCGTTTTCCGGTCCGGCGACGCCGATGGCTTCCAGCACGCCGTCGAGGATCTTGCGATTGTTCACCCGCATCACATAGGAGCCGCGCGCGATGCCGAGCTTCTCCATCGTGTCGGCGACCATCATGCACATTTCGGCATCGGCCGAGGGCGAGGCCGAGCCGACCGTGTCGGCGTCGAACTGCATGAACTGGCGGAAGCGTCCCGGCCCCGGTTTCTCATTGCGGAACACCCAGCCCTGGCGATAGCCGCGATAGGGCGTCGGCAGCGCCTGCTGGTTCTCGGCCACGAAGCGGGCGAGCGGCGCGGTCAGGTCATAGCGCAGCGACAGCCACTGCTCGTCATCGTCCTGGAAGGAGAACACGCCCTCATTCGGCCGGTCCTGGTCGGGCAGGAATTTGCCGAGCGCGTCGGTATATTCGATGAACGGCACTTCGAGCGGCTCGAAGCCATAGGCCTCATAGACCTCCTCGATCACCCGCGTCATGCGCTTGACGCCGCGCACCTCCTCGGGCCCGATATCGCGGAAACCCTTGGCGACACGCGCTTTCGGACGCTGTTGTTTGGTCTTGGCGGACATGACCGCTCCCTCGAATGTAAGTCGAGCGGGCTTGTAACGGATGCGTGCCGCTTCAGCAACTCTCCGGAAAACATGGAGCTTTTTCTCGCCGCCAACGGATTACGATACGCATTATTATACGCATCCATCTTGACGGTCCTTGGCTCGATGCGTATTTATATGCGCATGGAGCGGGACAGTAAGAAGATCGTCAAACGCCTCAAGGAAGAGGGTTTCGAGCTGATCAGCATCAAGGGCTCGCATCATAAGTTCCGGAAAGGCGGACTGACGGTCATCGTTCCGCATCCGAAGAAAGATCTGCCGATCGGTACGGCGCGTGAGATCGCCAAGCATGCCGGTTGGCTTTGATGGAGAATTCGAGCAATGCGTTATTATATCGCCGTAGTTCATAAGGACGAGGACTCGTCCTTCGGCGTCCATTTTCCCGATCTGCCGGGCTGCTTCTCTGCCGCGGACACATTGGACGAAGTCGTTCCTAAGGCAACCGAAGCTCTCGCTCTCTATGCGGAGGATACCGTTCTTCCTGACCCCAGGAGTCTCGATACGCTTCGTAAAGAGAAGGACGTGGCGGCTCATCTCACCGATGGCGCCATGCTGGTCGCCGTGCCCTACATCGAAAATGACGCTCGCGTCGAGCGCGCCAATATTACGATGGAGGCCGGCCTGCTCCGCGCCGTGGATGCTGCCGCCAAAGCCAGGAAATTGACGCGGTCAGCATTTCTGGCCCAGGCGGCACGGCGCGAGATCGAACGGTGATGCTCTCACTTGCGGCGCCTCGCCGGCGCCTGGCCGAAGGCTGCGAGAACACAGGCTGAGAACAGCATCTCGGCGACCCGGCGGGCGCTGACGGCATCGGCGGCGAGACAGCGCAGGCCCCAGCCGGCGCCGTGGGCGAGCGGGCTCACGCCGAGTACCGCCCCCGGATCGAGCCCGGTCAGCGTTTCTCGTCCCGGCAGGCGCGCCGACGGTCCGAGCAGCAGGAAATTGGATACGATGTGCCACTGGCCAACCGGCGAGGCGGCACCGACAAGGTCGGAGCCCTGGATGCGGAAGCAGTCCCGGACCAGCAGGCGGTCCTCGTCATCGTGGATCGAAATCGCCGAATTCAGTTGGTCGAAAGGCCGGCCCTGCGCCTGCGGATCATGCAGGGCAAAAGTATCGGCGAGCATAAGCACGGCCTCGGGCGCCAGCCGGGCTTCCAGCACTGAGGTGACGGCGGCGCCCGGAAACAAAACGAGCGGATCGGGCGCCAGTGCCAGGAAGGCGTCGTTCTCGAGCGTCACGTCGATGGTCTGCCGCGCGGGTCGACCGTGACAATCATGAACGACGGTCGCTGCCTGGGTCGTGACATGGGCCGCGGCACCTGCCCCCAGATGATACCGGCAGGACAATTCATCCGCCCGATAGAGCCCCCCCGAGGCCGATTGCTGATAGACGGTCAGCAGTTCCGGAATGGCGCTGTCCAGATTGAACGGACGCGTGAGATGGAATGGATAGGAAACATGCTGACGGCCGATCACCGTGCGCGGGCCGTGGCGCATGAAGTCGAGATCGAAGCGCCCTCTCCGCTCGGGGCCAGCGTCGGACCCCACCGGCGCCCAAGGTGACGGCCAGTGGCTGGTCATCGGAACAGCGTGTCGGCCATGATGCGGTCGGCGACCGCATCGATGCCTTCCATCTTCCGGCAATTGGTCAATACCATCGGCCTTCCGCGCCGCGCCGCCGCCGCTTCGGCCTCCATACGGGCGAGATCGACCCCGACATGCGGCGCGAGATCGGTCTTGTTGATGACCAGCAGGTCGCATTTGAGCACGCCCGGGCCGTTCTTGCGCGGGATGTCATCACCGCCGGCAACGTCGATGACGAACATCCACCAGTCGACGAGGTCGAGAGAGAAGGTCGAGGCCAGATTGTCGCCGCCGCTTTCGATCAGAATGAGCTCGACATCGGGGAAACGCGCCTCGAGATCGTCGGCCGCCGCGATATTGAGCGTCGGGTCCTCGCGGATGACGGTATGCGGACAGGCGCCCGCTTCCACCGCCGCGACGCGGGTCGGGTCGATCAGGCCGGACCGCCGGATGCGCTCGGCGTCCTCCGCCGTCACCAGGTCGTTGGTCACGATGGCGAGCGAGACATTGCGGGCGGCGAAGGCGGGAATGAGCCGCTCGATCAGCGCCGTCTTGCCCGATCCGACCGGCCCGCCGATGCCGACCCGCGCCGCCCCGACACGGGCCTGAGTTTTCCCTGTCATCCGGTCACCTCAACATATAGCGCTGCGCCAGCGGCAGCTCATGCGCCGGCTCGCAGGTCGCCAGCTCGCCGTCGACGAAGACATCGAAGGTCTGCGGATCGACGCGGATATCCGGACAGAGATCATTGTGCAGCATGTCCTTCTTCGAGAGACTCCGGCAGCCGCGCGACGGCAGCAGCGCCTTCTTCAGATCGAGGGTTGCCGCGAGATCGCGCGCGATCGCCGCCGGGTTGACGAAGCAGGCCGAGAGCGCCTGCCTGGCGCGCCCGAACGCGCCCCATTGCGGCCGCAGCATCAACGGCTCGCAGGTCATCAGCGAGGCGGCGCTGTCGCCCATGGCGCCCCAGGCGATGAAGCCGCCCTTGATCACCAGCTCTGGCTTGATGCCGAAAAACGCCGGACGCCAGATCACGATATCGGCCATCTTGCCGTCCTCGAGCGACCCGACATGCTCGGCGATGCCGAAAGTGCGCGCGGCATTGATCGTGTATTTGGCGACATAGCGCTTGATGCGCTCATTGTCGCCGAAACGCGTCGCCTCCTCAGGGGAACGCCCGCGCTGCTTCCTCATCTTGTCGGCCAGCTGCCAGGTCCGGCAGATGACCTCGTTGATGCGGCCCATGCCCTGGCTGTCGGAGCCCAGCATGGAGATGGCGCCGATATCGTGCAGGATATCCTCGGCGGCGATCGTCTGGGCGCGGATGCGGCTTTCGGCGAAGGCGACGTCCTCGGGGATCGCCGGGTTGAGATGGTGGCACACCATCGTCATGTCGAGATGCTCGTCGAAGGTGTTGACCGTGTAAGGATTGGTCGGGTTGGTCGAGGACGGCAGGCACCAGGGGAC
>JBMOOM010000081.1:0-60547 GCA_049323275.1 Pseudomonadota bacterium | reverse complement strand
TTGAAACGACTCGATCACATCGGGATGAGCTCTAATGCCAGTAAGGATCGACCTTGTAATAGGCATAAGAGGCGTCGCGCGCCTTCATGCCGTCATTCTCGGTCAATTCGTCGACCGAGTAGGACGGCGCCGCCTTCAGCTCGTCCTTGCTGTAAGGCACGACATAGCCGCCCTTGGCCTCGTCATAATCCAGCGTCGCCCAGGGTATGGCGTGATACTTCTCGCCCATTCCGAGAAAGCCGCCGAAGCCGACCACGGCGAACATGATGCCGTTCGAGGTCTTCTCCAGCATCACATCCTCGATTTCGCCGATATGGTCGCCGGCGGTGTTATAAACTTCCGTTCCGATGACGCGGCTGGCGCGGATCGCGTCGGTGTGACCTGTTGCGGTAGGCATGGTTGTCTCCTGCATGGAAGGGGAATCTCAACACTGGAGCTAACCGCAACGCCCCGATCTTTGTTCCATCCTCAGCCGGCCGGGAAATCCGGCGCCGGCGCATCCATGACCGGGAAGCGATGCGTCACGGAAGGGCAATTGAATGCACTGTCACCGAAATCTGGGGAACCTTCCGCTGCCGGCATGGTTCATCAGCCGGAGATCGGCGGAGGGAAGACATATGAAGCCCGAAGAGCTCTGGCAGGTGGAAAGACGTTTCTGGCTTGAAGGCGCCTCGGTCTACGAAGCCCGTCTCCACGGGGACGCGCTGATGATCTTTCCGGGCGTGGGAATCCTCGACCGCGCCCAGATCATCGCGAGCCTGCGTGATGCGCCGCGCTGGACCGCGCTCGACATGCGCGAGCGGCGGATGCTGCAAGCCGGCGACATTCTCGTCCTGGCCTACAGAGCCGAGGCCCGGCGCGGCGAGGACGATCCCTATCGCGCCTTCTGCAGCTCATCCTACATATCGGCGGACAGCGGCTGGAAAATGCTCTTCCATCAGCAGACTCCCGCTCCCAAGGCGTGCGACGCCCCTTGAAAGACAAGATGCGGTGGGTATGCTCTCCCCTCACAGCCCCGCATGAGGAGATGTTCATGAGACGCGCCCTTCTGGTGACCACGACGGCGGTCGGCCTGATGCTGCAAGCGACGGTGTTTGCCCGGGCCGACAGTCCGACGGTGGCCGAGGCGGAGGCCTTCATCAAGGACGCGGAAGCACAGCTCGCCGCCGAGTCGGTCAGGGTCAACCGGATGCAGTGGGTGAACAGCACCTATCTGACCGAAGACACCGATGCGCTGGCGGCGGAAGCGGGCGCGCGGCAGACCGAGCTGTCGGTCCGCCTCGCCATCCAGGCGGCGAAGTTCGAGAAGGTGCCGGGTTTGTCGGATGCGGCCAAGCGCAAGCTCACCATCATGACGGGCGGCATCGTGCTGCCGGCGCCGACGACGCCCGGCGCGGCGGATGAGCTGAGCGGCATCTCCACCAAGCTGCAGTCCGATTACGGCAAGGGCGAAGGCACGCTCAAGGGCCAGCCGATCAACGGGTCCGATATCGAGGAGCAGATGTCGGTCAATCGCGACCCCGAGCAGCTGAAGGAAATGTGGACGAGCTGGCACGACAAGGTGGGCGCGCCGATGCGGGCCGGTTACACGCGCCTGGTCGAGATCGCCAATCAGGGCGCCAGGGAGCTCGGCTATCCGGATGTCGGCGCCATGTGGCGGTCGCAATATGACATGCCGGCCGAGGACGTCGCCAAGCTGACCGACAGGATCTGGTCGGACGTGAAGCCGCTCTACGACGACCTGCATTGCTATGTGCGCGGCAAGCTCAACGAGAAATATGGCGACGCGGTGCAGGCCAAAACCGGGCCGATCCGCGCCGACCTGCTCGGCAATATGTGGGCGCAGGAATGGGCCGGCATCTATGACATCGTGGCGCCGGCGGGCGCCGGCGATATCGGCTTCGACACGACCGAGCTCCTGAAGACGGCCGGCTATGACGAGAAGAAGATGGTCGAGGCCGGCGAAGGCTTCTTCACCTCGCTCGGCCTCGACAAGCTGCCCGGCACGTTCTGGACGCGCTCGATGTTCCTCAAGCCCGCCGATCGCGAGGTCGTGTGCCATGCGTCGGCCTGGGACATCGACAACCAGGACGATCTGCGCATCAAGATGTGCATCAAGGTGAACGCGCAGGACTTCACCACCATCCATCACGAGCTCGGGCATAATTATTACCAGCGCGCCTATAAGGGGCAGGACTTCCTGTTCATGAACGGCGCCAATGACGGCTTCCACGAAGCCATCGGCGACACGATCGCGCTGTCGATCACGCCCGACTATCTGGTGCAGATCGGCCTCCTCCCCAAGGACAAGGTGCCGAGCGCCGACAAGGATATCGGGCTCCTGCTGCGCCAGGCGATGGACAAGATCGCCTTCATGCCGTTCGGCCTCCTCGTCGACAAATGGCGCTGGGGCGTGTTCGACGGCTCGGTGAAGCCCGAGGGCTACAATGCGGCGTGGAACGACCTGCGGCTGAAATATCAAGGCATCACGCCGCCCGTGGCGCGCAGCGAGGCCAATTTCGACGCCGGCGCCAAATATCACATCCCGGCTACGACGCCTTACTTGCGGTATTTCCTGGCCAATGTCCTGCAGTTCCAGTTCTACAAGGCCGCCTGCGCGCAGAGTGGCTGGACCGGACCGCTGCATCGCTGCTCCTTCTATGGCAACAAGGAGGTGGGCCGGAAATTCAACGCCATGCTGGAAATGGGCGCCTCCAAGCCGTGGCCAGATGCGCTGGAAGCCTTCACGGGCCAGCGCGAGATTTCGGGCGATGCGATCATCGCCTATTTCGCGCCGCTGCAGAGCTGGCTGAAAGAGCAGAACAAGGGCAAGAGCTGCGGGTGGTAGCGGAGACACGCGCGTGCGGTACGGTTATATCGGCCTCGGCAATCTCGGCGGGCATCTGGCGGCGAGCCTGCTCAAAGCCGGCCTCACG
This sequence comes from Pseudomonadota bacterium, assembly GCA_049323275.1. GTDB lineage: Bacteria > Pseudomonadota > Alphaproteobacteria > Rhizobiales > Aestuariivirgaceae > Taklimakanibacter. The sequence continues at coordinate 57,611 of JBMOOM010000081.1, read as the reverse complement.
GTCACGGTGCATGACAAGGACAGGGCTGCGGCGCGCCGGCTCCTCGATCTCGGCGCGGCCTGGGCCGACAGCCCGGAGGCGCTCGCGCGCGACTGCGATGCCGTTTTCACCTGCCTGCCGTCGCCGAAGGTCTCGGAGCTCGTCCTCCGCCAGATGCTTCCGGCGATGCGGCCGGGATCGACCTGGATCGAGATGTCGACGCTGGGGCGCGACGAGATCCTGCGCCTCGCGGCAATCGCCGCCGACAAAAGCGTGCGCGTGATGGAGCTGCCGGTGACCGGCGGCGTCCATCTCGCCGCCCAGGGCAGGATCACCATGCTGGCCGGCGGCGACAAGGATTTGTTCGACCTGCACCATCCGGCCCTCGAAGCGATGGGCGACAGGATCTTCCATATGGGGCCGCTCGGCAGCGCCGCGGTGATCAAGGTCATCACCAACATGCTGGCTTTCATCCATCTCGTCGCCGACGGCGAAGCGCTCATGCTGGCGAAACGCGGCGGGCTCGATCTCGGCCAGGCCTGGGCGGCGATCAAGGCCAGCTCCGGCACCAGCTTCGTCCATGAGACCGAAGGCCAGCTCATCCTCAATGGCAGCTACGACATCGCCTTCACCATGGACCTCGCGCTCAAGGATCTCGGCTTCGCGATGAATTTCGGCCGCGAATTCGGCGTGCCGCTCGACCTGGCGGGCCTGATCCAGCGGACCTTCGTCAAGGGCAAGGAAGCCTATGGCGGGGACGCGCAGTCGACGCAGATCGTCAAGCTGCTCGAGGATGCGCTCGGCACCGATCTGCGCGCGCCGGGCTTTCCGGCGCGGCTGGAGTGAGAGCACAGGCCGTCATCGCGCTCACATCTTTTCGCCCGGCAGCTTCGCCGCCTGCCGGACCCAGTCGATGAACTGCGCTTCATCGATCGCATCGTCTTCGTGGATGTCGAGATAGCGCACATCCTTCTGCTTGGACGTTCCGGGAGGCAGCGGCTTCAGCTGCGCGCCGCGGAAGAAGGCGACCTTCACGTATTTCGTCATGCAATGAAAGCCGACGAACCAGACATCCTTCTCGGTGCCGTAGAAGGGCGAGTTCCATTTCACCGCCTTCACGACCTTGGGAAAGGCCTTGACGATCAGCCGGTCGAGCTCCTTGCCGACGCGGTTCTTCCAACCCGGCATCGCCGCGATATATTTCTGGACGGGCTCGTCGCCATAGGCCTTGGCGATCTGCGGATTGCCGCCGGAGAGCAGGACGACACCGTCCTTCGACGCCGGCAGCGCCTTCTTCGTCGCGGGTTTCGCCGGCGCTTTCCTGGCCTTACCTTCCGTCACGCTCAAACCTCGGGGTACGATGATGCGGCTTTCCAACATAAGGCAGAGCAGGCTGATTGCCAATCCGCGGCTCTTTCACCAGCTCGATAGAGGTGCGCGCAATCCGTCCTCGATCCACAGGAACCGGCCGTTCACCGGCGCGTCGCCGCAGACGATGCGCGCGATGAGATCGGCCGCCTTTTCGGGATCATCGCCGCCCGTCGTTCCGACCCAGGCGGCCCAGTCCTCATAGGCCGAGGCTTCGGGGCCGAGCCTGTCGGCCTGCGCCTTGATGTCGACCCACATGCCGGTCTTCACATCGCCCGGATGAATGACGTTGGCGGTGACGCCGGTGCCTTCGAGCCCGGCGGCGAGATGGCGGGTGAACTGGTTGAGCGCCGCCTTGCTGGTGCCATAGGCGCTGTCGACGGGGGCCGGCGGCAGGAGCGTGGCGGCGGAGGAGATGTTGACGATGCGGCCCCACCCGGCATCGATCATGCCGCCGACGAAGGCGCGGCAGGCCACATAAGGCGCCACCGTGTTGACCATCAGCGTTTCGATCCAGGCGTCGGGATCGCCGTCGCGCACAGGCGCCAAGGGGCCGAAAAGACCGGCGGCGTTGACGAGGATGGCGGGCGTTCCCAGCGCGCTTTCGACGGCGGCGCGCAGTCTACCAGGCGAATGCGCACAGGCCAGATCCATCGGCAGGATGGCCGCGTGGCCGCCGGCCGCGGCGATCATGTCCGCCGTCTCGCGCAATTGCGGCTCGCTTCTGGCGATCAGGGCCACAGACGCGCCGCGCGCGGCGAGCCGCAAGGCGGCGCCGCGGCCAAGGCCCCTTCCCGCCCCCGTCACCACGGCGATCTTTCCCTCGACAGTCATGTGCTTCTCCCCAATCCGGCCCATCGATATTATCATATAGAAAAGTTTATGTTGATATTTGAAATTTGCAGAGTTAGCGTTGCGTCCGCTGGGATCGGCCAGCCTGATGCATGGGGATGTGCGATGGTGACCAAACTGCGTGCCGTGAATCGCCGTAATCTGATGAAACTTTCGGGGGCCGGCCTCGCCGGCGCCGGTGCCGCCTGGATGGGCCTTCCGGCGCTCGCGCAAGAAAAGAAGCGCATCGCGATCGCGCATCCGGACCGCGCCGCCGACTATTATCAGGGCTTCATGAACGCCGCCCTGAAGGAGGCGGAAAAGCGCGGCTACGAAGTGCTGCAAAGCTTCTCCGGCATGGATCCGCAGAAGCAGCTCGCCGAGGTGAACACCTGGCTCGCCTCCGGCATCGACGCGCTGGTCGTGCTGGCGCTCGACGCCAATGCCATGGCGCCGACGGTGGCCAAGGTGCATGAGCAGAAAGCGCTCTTCATCTCCTATGCCAACCGCATCGAGGGCGAAGACGGCTTCATCAAATGGGCCGACCGCGACGCCGGCGCGCTGCTCGGCGCCTATGCCGCCAAGCACATCAAGGCGAGGCTCGGCGGCAAGGGCGATGTCGGCTTCCTGACGGCGACCAATATCCAGGTCGTCACCGACCGGATCGAATCGACGCGCGAGGCGATCCTGAAGGAGTTGCCCGACACCAAGTTCTTCGAGGCGACCGCCCTCAACGCGCCGGAGGGGCTGAAGGCGACGCAGTCGCTGCTGCAGGCGCACCCGGAAATGAAGGTCCTCATCTGCTGCACCGACGACGGCGCGCTCGGCGCCCGCTCGGCCTATCAGAACAGCGGCCTGCCGTCGGACAACCTGCTGATCGCCGGCTTCGACGGCGCCAAGCAGAATCTCAATCTCGTCAAGGCGCGCGATCCCTATCTGCAGGTCTCGATGGCGCTCGATATCGGCGATATCGGCCGGCGCGTCATCGATATTCCCTATCAGCTGTGGAACGGCGGGCCCGAGGCGGAAACGCATGTGCTGCAGCAATACAAGCTGGTCGGCCACGAGACGCCGACCGAGGATATCGACGTCATTCTCAGCGTTTATGCGTGATAGCGCAATGCTGAACCCGCTCTCCACAATTCCCCTTCTCCCGCTTGCGGGAGAAGGTGCCCGACAGGGCGGATGAGGGTGTTGGTTCAGTTCACGACGGCGCTTCAAGAGAACAATAACAAGCTTCAAGGGTGCCAACACATGCGGCTTTCCAGAGGCTGAGAGAACACCCTCATCCGGCCTTCGGCCACCTTCTCCCGCAGGCGGGAGAAGGGGAAACTAGGCAAGGCCTTGTTAGCTCGACGGATTAAAGATGAAAGCGTTTCTTCCGTGACACGTCAGCAGATCCTGGCCTGGACGCAGCGCAACGGACTGTTCTTCGCGCTGGCCATCCTCATCGCCATCTTCTCGCTTTTGAGCAGCCGCTTCCTGACGGTGCCCAATTTCACCGTCATCCTGCTGCAGAACGCCGTCATCGGGCTCATCGTCGTGCCGGGCGCGATGCTGATCCTGTGCGGGCTCGTCGACCTGTCGGTGGGCTCCGTCGCGGTGCTCTCGGCCGTCGCCTTCGGCCAGGCGATGGCGAGCGGGCTCGGCCTTCCCGCCGCGCTGCTGATCGGCCTCGCGGTCGGCGCCGCCTGGGGGGCCTTCAACGGCTATCTCATCGCCATCGAGGGTTTCTCGCCCATCATCATCACACTCGGCGGGCTTGCCGGCGCGCGCGGCATCGCCGAATTCATCACGCAAGGCTACACGACCTATGGCTATGGCCGGGAATTCGCGTTTCTCGGCAATGGCAAGCTGCTCGGCGTGCCGGTGCCGGTCATCCTGTTCGCCATCGTCTTCCTGATCGGCCTGCATCTCTGGTACCGCGCGCCGCTCGGCCGGCACATGATCGCCGTCGGCGGCGCCAAGGACACCGCCGCCGAGATCGGCATTCCGGTGAAGACCATCCCGTTCTGGCTCTATGTGGCGTCGGGCCTCGCCGCGGCGCTGGGCGGGCTCATCATCGCCTCGCAGCTCGATGGCGCCGCCGTCACCATCGGCACCGGCATGGAGCTCGAAGTGCTGACCGCCATCCTGCTCGGCGGCGTCTCCTTCACCGGCGGGCGCGGCTCGCTGTTCGGCGTGCTGTTCGGGCTGCTCTTCGTCGGCGTGCTGTCGAACGGCCTGGTCCAGGTCAATGTCAGTCCCTATTTCGAGCAGGTCGCCATCGGAGCGGCCCTGTGCGGCGCGGCCGCGCTCGACATGCTCTATCAGCGGCTCGAGCGCCTGAACGTGCCGGTCGAAACCGAGCCCGCCGACGCCCCCGCACGCCAGGCCGGAGAAGCCCGATGAGCGCGCCCATCCTCGAGCTGCGCAGCCTGAGCAAGTCCTTCGGGCCTGTCCATGCGGTCAAGTCGGTGAGCCTCGAGGCGCATCCGGGCGAGGTGATCGGCCTCATCGGCGACAATGGCGCCGGCAAGAGCACCCTGACGCGCATGATCGCCGGCGCGATCAAGCCGGACCACGGCGACATCATCGTCGGCGGCGCGCGGCAGCATTTCGAGACGGCGCAGGATGCGCGGCGCGCCGGCATCGAGACCGTGTTCCAGACGCTCGCTCTGGTGCCCGGACTCGACATCGTCGAGAACATCTTTCTCGGCCGCGAGATGCTGATGCCCGGCGCCGCCGGACGCCTGACCCGCACGATGGACGTGACGGAGATGCGCAAGCGCGTCGAGGACGGCTATCAGCGCTTCGGCCTCAACCTGCCCGACATGCGCACCAAGGTCGCCGCTCTGTCCGGCGGGCAGCGCCAGGTGGTGGCGATCGCCCGCGCCGTTTTGTGGGGCAGCGGCGTGGTGGTGCTCGACGAGCCGACCGCGGCGCTCGGCGTCAAGCAGACCGAGCTCGTCCTGTCCTTCATCGAAAGGCTCAGGAGCCACAAGGTCGCGGTGATCTTCATCAGCCACAATATGCAGCATGTGATGCGGGTGACCGACCGCGTCTGCGTGCTGAGGCTCGGCCGCAAGGTGTTCGACGGGGCGGTCTCGAAACTCTCCGGCACCGACCTCGTCGCCCTGATGACCGGCGCCGCCACGGGCATCGAGCAGGCCCATTAGAAAGAACCCCGCATGAGCTCCGAATCCATCCTCTTCACGGGAGGCGTCGTCGTCGACGGCCTGGGCAATGCTCCGTTCCGCGCCGATGTGCTCGTCGCGGACGGCCGCATCGCGTCCGTCTCGACGGGCCAGCCGGCCGATCGTATCGTCGCGATAGACGGCCTTATCATCGCGCCAGGCTTCATCGACATGCACACGCATTCCGACCTGCAGGTGCTGTGCAATCCCGACCATACATCGAAGCTGAGCCAGGGCGTCACCACCGAGGTGCTGGGCCAGGACGGATTGAGCTATGCGCCGGTCGACGAGGCGACGCTCCGCGAGCTCAGGAGCCAGCTCAAGGGATGGAACGACGATCCGCCGGGCTTCGACTGGAACTGGCGCAGCGTCGCCGATTATCTGAAACGGCTCGACGGCAATACCGCGGTCAATACCGCCTATCTCGTCCCGCATGGCAATCTGCGGCTCCTGGTCATGGGCAACGAGCCGCGGCTCGCGACGAAAGACGAGCTCGGACGGATGCAGGCGCTGCTCAGGCAGGCGATGGAAGAAGGCGGCGTCGGCCTGTCGACCGGCCTCACCTACGTGCCGGCGATGTATTCCGACACCGACGAGCTGGTGGCGCTGTGCGAGGTGGTCGCCGAGCATGACGGCTTCTATTGCCCGCATCACCGCAATTATGGCGCCGACGCGCTGGGCGGCTATCGCGAATGTTTCGACATCGCGCGCCGCTCGGGCGTCGCCCTTCATCTCGCCCATACGCATCTGAGCTTCGAGGCCAATCGCGGCAAATTGCCGGCGCTCTTGCGCATGTTCGACGAGGCGCTGGCGGAGGGCGTCGATTTCAGCTTCGACTCCTATCCCTATCTCGCCGCGATGACGACGCTCCATTCGCAGCTTCCCGGCTGGGCCCAGGCGGGCAGCGGCGCCGAGCAGATGGCGCGCCTCAGGAACCCTGAGGATCGCGAGCGCATCATCGCCGCCCTCGATGTCGAGGGCTCGGACGGCCATCAGGGACTGACGGTCGACTGGAGCGGCGTCTATATCGCCGGCCTGCCCGGCGCGCCCGAGCTCGACTGGATCATGCAGGGCAGCCTCGCCGAGGCGGCGCAGAAGCTCAGGATCCGCCCGGCGGAGCTTTGCCTCGATGTGCTGCTGGCGACCGACCGGGCGGCCCCTTGCGTGTTCTTCATCGGCATCGAGGAGCATGTGCGCGCGCTGATGCAGCGCGACGAGCACACGGTGGGCAGCGACGGCATTCTGGTCGGCGAGCGCCCGCACCCGCGCTCCTGGGGCACCTTTCCGCGGATGCTCGAAACCTATGTGCGCGAGGAGAAGGTGCTGAGCCTCGAAGAATGCGTGCGCCATATGACGAGCGCGGCGGCCGACCGGCTGAGGCTCGCCGATCGCGGCCGCATCGCGCAAGGGGCGGTCGCCGACCTCGTCGTCTTCGACAAGGACGAGATCAAGGCCAATGCCACCTATGAGATTCCGCGCCAGGCGGCGACCGGCATCCGCCACGTGCTGGTCAATGGCCGCTTCGCGGTGGAGAACGGCCGCATCACCGGCGACCGCGCCGGCCGCGTGCTGAGACTGGGAGGTGTATCGTGACCCTTCTTCGTCATCCTGGCGAAAGCCGGATCCCAGCTTTCGCCGCTATTGGACTCACACCTCCGTTTCTTCTCCCTCCCCCTTGCGGGGAGAGTACGCCCGAAGGGCGGGGGTGGGGGTCGGGTGGTGCTGCAGAATCTGCTTCTTTGACTTTTCATTTCTTGGCAAGGCCTGCCAAACCACCCGACCCCCATCCGACTTTCCGGCGTGACGCCGGAAAGCCACCTTCCCCGCAAGGGGGAAGGACGAAGTTGCGTGAATATAACAGCCGCGCAGCGGGGAGAGGAAAGACGCGCCCTCTCGTGAGATGTGTGCACACGATAGCGGCTTGCGCCGGGATGACAGGGGGTGCACGGTGAGCTGGATCGATCTCGATATCGCGACACCGGGCCTCGCCGTCGATCTCGATGTCCTCGACCGCAATCTCGACGAGATGGCCGCGATCGCCGCGGCGGCGGGGATCGAGCTTTTTCCGCATGCCAAGACTCACCGCATGGCCGAAATCGGGCGCCGCCAGGTCGCGCGCGGCGCCCATGGGCTCTGCGTCGCCAAACTGGGCGAGGCGGAGGCCTTCGCGGATGCCGGCATAGAGCGCCTCTTCGTCGCCAATCCGATCGTCGGTGAGACCAATGCGCGGCGCGCTTTCGCCCTGGCGCACCGGACCGATCTCATGCTCGCGACCGACAGTGTCGCCGGCGCCGAAAGCATCGGGACGATATTCGCCGAAGCGGGCGCCAGAGCGAGGCTGATGCTGGCGATCGATTCAGGACTGGGCCGCGAAGGCGTGCCTCCCCATGCCGCGCCCGATATCGCCGCGGCGATCGCCGCCCTGCCCGGCATCGATCTCATCGGCATCTATACGCATGAGGGCTCGACCTATGCCGCCATGGACGCCGCCGACCTGGTCCGCCAGGCGCAAGCCGCCGGCCGGCTGATGGTCGGCATCGCCGAGGCGATCAGGGCCAGGGGCGTGACGCTTCCCGTCGTATCGCTCGGGGCGTCGGCCTCGGCGCGCGCCGTCGCCCAGGTGAAAGGCGTCACGCAGATCCGGCCGGGCATCTATGCCTTCAACGATGTCGGGCAGATTGCGCTCGGCAATGCCACGCTGGCGACCACGGCGATCCGCGTCCTGGCGACGGTGGTCAGCCATCCGGAGGCGAACCGCGCCTGCATCGACGCCGGCTCCAAGGCGCTGAGCACCGACCTCGCGCCCGCCGCGGCGCGGCGCGGCGACTATCCGGGCATGGGGCTGCTCGTCAATGCGCCCGGCTGGGTGATCGAGCGCATGTCGGAGGAGCATGGCTGGCTGCGCTGGCATGGCCAGGGCGATCCGACGCCGCTGCCGGTCGGCAGGCGGGTCGAGATCGTTCCCAATCATGTGTGCATGGCCTTTGCCATGTTGCGGCGGGCCAGTGTTGTGCGCGATGGTGTCGTCATCGACCGCTGGGAGGGATTCGGGCCCGGCTCATCCGAATAGAGAGGAACAACATGTCGGACTTCAAACTTGCCCCCGGCCAGGCGCTGCTCGTCGCCTCGCGCGGCACCGCGCCCGAGCATGGGCTGACCCGCTGGGTCCAGAGAAACGGAGCCTGGCATGGGACACGGCTCGCGACGGTGAACCAGCTGTCGAGCCTCGCCCGCCACCCGACCCTGCCCGTGGTCTATGGCACGTCGCGCGTCGATGACGAGGGCGACATCCATGCCTGGCGCATCGACGGCGACAAAGCGGTGACGCTCGGCGAGAAATCGAGCGAAGGCGCGGAACCCTGCCATATCGTTGTCGATCCGCCGGGCCGACTGCTGCTCTTCGCCAATTACACCACCTCCACCATCGGGGTGCAGCGGCTCGATGCCGGAGGCGGCTTCGACGGGCCCGTCGATCTCGTCCGGCTCACGGGCAGCGGGCCCGAGACCGAGCGGCAGGAGGCTGCGCATCCGCATCAGCTGTTCTTCGCCGGCGATACGCTGTTCGTCATCGATCTCGGCGCCGATCTGGTGCTCGAATTCACCGTCGATGCCGGCCGCGCCGGCGCCGCCGCCCTGAAAGAAACGCGCCGGACCGCCGTTCCCGCGGGCGCCGGGCCGCGCCATGGCGTGATGCTGCCCGACGGCCGTCTGGCGATCAGCGGCGAACTCGGCTCCAGCCTGCTCGTCGGTCGTCCGGGCGATGCGCCCGAGGCCTGGGCAAATGTGCCGAGCACGCGGCGCACCGGGCCGGCCAAGACCCGGCACACAAGGAATTATCCGGGCGACATCCAGCGCTCGCCCGACGGCCGCCATGTCTATTTCGCCAATCGCGGCTATGACACGATCTCGACCTTCGACGTGACCGGCAGATCGCCGGTGCTCGTCTCCGAGATCGACTCGACGGTCGCCTGGCCGCAGCATCTCATCGCCACCGCTGACAGTGTGCTGGTCGCCGGATGGGATTCATCGGCGGTGCGCGTGCTGCCGCTCGACCGGGGCCGGCCTTCCGCCGCGCTGCCCCTGTTCGACTGCGCCGGGGCCGGCTGGCTGCTGCTGTGGGATTGAGGTCTCGACAGAGGTAAGAAACCGGAAATGGCGAAGGATCCAGGCAGCAGGAAGCGCAAGACGGGCGCACAGGAGAAGCCCCCCGCCGCCGGCGATGCCGACGGCAAGCGCGGCTATGCCGTGCCGGCGCTCGAAAAAGGCCTCGACGTGCTCGAGCTGATGGCGTCGCTCTACGCGCCGATCACGCCGAGCCAGATCGCCCAGCGCCTCGACCGATCGCTGCAGGAGATCTATCGCGTCGTCCTCGCGCTCGAACGGCGCGGCTATATCGTCAGGCCGGCCGGCGAGGAAGCGCTGGTGCTGTCGACCCAATTGTTCGGGCTGGCGACGATGTTCCCCCCCTTCCGGCGGCTGGTGGACGCGGCGCAGCCGATCATGAACGCGCTGGCGCTCGAAGCCTCGCAGGCCTGCCACATGGCGGTGCTGGACGGCCTCAATCAGCGTATCGTGGCGCAGGTCGACAGCCCGGCGCCGATCGCCATCCGCCTGCGCGTCGGGGCCGCCAGTCCCGCCGTCCATGGCGCGTCGGGACGCACCCTCATCGCCTTCCAGCCGGCGGCGGTGCAGGAATGGTTCTTCAGCGAGGCCACCCACCTCAACCCGGCCGACTGGCTCACCTCCTGCCGCAAACGCGTCAAGGAAATCGAGGCGCGCGGCTATGAGCTGATCGAGGGCGAGGTCGTGCATGGCGTCATCGACATCAGCTTCCCGATCCTCAATGCCGAAGGCCGCTCGCTCGCCGCGCTGACCATGCCGTTTCTCACCAGCTACAAGGTCGTCATCCCGTTCGAGGACGCCGCCCGGATGGCGCACCAGGCGGCGAGCCGCATCACCCAGGCGATGGGCGGGACGTTGAGCGAACCCAAGCGGCCGCTGCACCGGCGCTGAGGCCGGCGCGCCGATTGTTGATCTCCTGCAACGGCATGGGAGAAAGACTATTGACCTCGGACGCAAAACTGGTTCAAACAGTGAACAAACTGCTTGCGACGGGTCATATATGAGCAGCACAGCTTCGGAAACCGCCGACAAACTGATCATTGTTCATAATGACGATGAAACACCGCACAATTTCGTCATCGAGCTTCTCGTCGATATCTTCGGGAAGCCGCAGGCCCATGCCAGGGCGCTGGTCGGCAGGATATTCGCCGAGGATCGCGCCGTATGCGGGGTGCTTGCTCCTGCCGATGCAGATGTCCTGGTCGCCACAGCACGGGAGCGCATCGAGGCGGCCGACTATCCCTTGCGCATCACTCTCGAGCCCGTTCCGGATGACGGCGAGACGCGCTGCGGCTTCTGCTTCACCGCGGCGACGGAGGAGCGGACGCTCTTTCAAGGCAACGCCACGCCGATCTGCGACGCCTGTGTTCAGATGGCCGCCGGCCAGCTTTCGGACCTGTCGCGCCGGAAAGGCTTCAAATACGCCTATGAGGTCATCAACCGGCATTTCGCGAATCTGGCCCCGAATGAGATCGTCACGGCGATGCGCCGGTTCCCCGGCCATATGCGCGCCGATCTTCAGCGGGCGCTCGACCAGCTCTTCGCAGGCGATCCGATCCGCTTCTTCGGCATTCATGAGCCGCATCGCTATGAGACGCTCTCCTTCACGGCCCTGACCCAGATTGGCCGAAATGCCGCAACCCTCGCCGCCGCGCAGTTTCAGGACGTCGATATAGGAGAGGACGAGCCGGTCAGATGCCTCAATAACGGCCTGTGGCTGCGGCGCGAGGAGGATCTGCGTTTCGCCGTCATCCTGTCCTCCCATCGCGAATATGGCCGCGAGGCGGGTTCCTGCGTGGAGATCGCCGTGCCGGCCGGCGAAGCGGGCGCGGCCTTCGTCCAGCGTTGCTTCAAGACGCTGGAGACGGCCATCAACACCGCGCGGTCGTATCGCGGCAAGGTGCTGTCCTTCGAAAACGAGGAGGACTATCGCGGGCAGAGCTCGGGGCTGCTGGTGCATCGTCTGCCCGATGTCCGGCGCGAGGCCGTCATCCTGCCCGATGCGACCCTCAGGCTGCTCGAACGCAATGTCCTCAACTTCGTCGACAGCCGGGAAAGGCTGCGCCGGCTCGGCCAGTCGACGCGGAAGGGCGTGCTCCTCTATGGCCCGCCGGGCACCGGCAAGACACATACCATCCGCTATCTCGCGAGCAATCTTGCCGGCCATACGACGCTCCTCATCACGGCCGGGCAGATGGGGCTCCTCTCCCAGTACATGACCCTGGCCCGCCTGCTGCAACCGGCCATGGTGGTGATCGAGGATGTCGATCTGATCGCGCGAAGCCGTGAGACCATGCGCGGCTGCGAGGAGCCGCTTCTCAACACGCTTCTCAATGAAATGGATGGGTTGAAAGAGGATGCCGACATCATCTTCATCCTGACCACCAACCGGCCGGAGCAGCTCGAGGCGGCATTGGCGGGCCGGCCAGGACGAATCGATCAGGCGATCGAGGTGCCGCTGCCGGACGCGATCGGCCGCGAGAAGCTCATCCGCCTCTACGGGGCGAAGCTGGCGCTTTCGGACATTCTCGTCATGGAAGCCGTCGACCGCACCAAGGGCGTGAGCGCTGCGTTCATCAAGGAGCTGATGCGGCGGACCGCCCAGTCGAGCCTGCTGCGCGCCGATCCTGTCGTGACATCGCAGGATGTCACCGAGGCCCTGAACGACATGCTCTTCTCGGGAGGCCGGCTCAATGTCAGATTGCTGGGCGGCGCGGACGGTGAGCCGGACCCGGCACACAGCTTGTAGATTTGCCAGTACTCCAGCGCTTCCCGCCAAGGTTGCTCGATTTTGTTGATAGAAGCGATCATCGGCGGCGCTCTGGCCCTTGTCGATCTCGCCATCGCACAGCGGGCATCCGCAGTTTCTCGGGCGTCGAAACACCGGTGCGCTCGGTCGAGCCGACGCGCGCGCTGGTGACGAGCGGCATTCATGGCCGCAGCCGCAATCCCATCCATGTCGGCATGTTCCTGATCTATGGCGGCTTGGCCTCGCGGCGCAAAGCCCGTGGATGCTGGCGCTCCTGCCGCCGCTCGCCGTCAGGATGCGCTACGGCATGGTGGCGCGCGGGGAGGCCTGTCTGGAGCGCTCTTCGGCGATGGCTATCGCGACTACAAAAAACCGGGTGCGTCGCTGGCTGAAGGCCGTCATTCGAGAGCGCACCCGATGAAATCCTCACCCTGGAGGATTAGCGGGACAAGGCGAGACGATAGACGGAGACATGCGAGGGCGACTCGGCGGTGAAGGGCGACCTCACCCAGTCGGCATGTCGGCTTTCGAGCGTGAAGCCGCCAAGCTCGGCCATGAGATCCAATTCGGCAGGCCAGATATAGCGATGATGCGAGCGCAGCAGCCGCGCCTCGCGGCCGGCGCCGAACTTGAAATGATTGGAGATGAGATGCTGCCGCAGCACGTCATAAGTGTCGACCCCGATATAATCGGGATCGGAGCGGAAGACGACGGCGTCCTGGCGGGGCGGCAGCTTGCGCAGGTCCGGCACACCGAGTTCGATCACGAAGCGGCCGCCGGGCTTCAGATGACGGGCCGCGTTGCGAAAGCAGGCGACCTGCTCCGCCTGGGTCAGCAGGTTCGAGATCGTGTTGTAGACGAGATAGACGAGCGCGAAGCTTCCCGGCGCACGCGCCGTGGACATATCGCCGATGACGACCGGGATCGTCGTCTCGTCGGCCTTGCGGCGCAGCTGCGCGACCATCGGCGCCGACATTTCGATGCCCGCGACCTCGAGGCCGCGGGCGCGCAACGGCACGGCGACGCGGCCGGTTCCGATGGCGAATTCGAGAACGCGCCCGCCCTCGGCGAGATCGGCCAGACGCTCCACCGTCGGCCCCAGCACGCCGGACGAAAACATGCCGGCGTCCTCCGTGTCATACGCGGCGGCGGTTTCTTCGTTCCAGGTATCGTCTTGGCTCATGGCAAGCACTATGCAGTTTCACCACGCGCCCTGTCCAGGCTCGCGCCAGTCCTCGTTGCGCCCATGATAACGCCGGGTTAGCGTCACACTGGAGCATCCATAAAAGAGGATTCCATGAGCAGGACGACATCCACGCGCCGAGACTTTTCGATTGCCGCACTGGCGGCCATCTCCGCCTTTGCGGCTGGCGCGGAAAGCGCCGGCGCGGCTGAGCCGATTTCCGCGGAAGAAGCCCTGAAGGCGCTCGATCCGTGGATAGAGGCGGTCTTCACCGGCGATCCCGCGGTGGTCGACAAGGTCCTGGCGCCGGAGTTCCAGATCTTGCGCTCAGATGGGCGCGGCCATGACAAGGAGAGCTACCTCAAGGCCCTGCCCCGCCATCAGATCCGTTCCAAATTCAGCGACATCATCGCAACCGGCACCGGCGACGTCATGGTCGTGCGCTATCGCATCGAGACGGACCAGACCATCGACGGCAAGGCGGTCAAGGGAATCTCGCCCCGCCTATCGGTGTTTCGACGGGAGGCCGATCGCTGGCTGATCTCAGCGCATGCGAATTTTGCCGCCCTGGGGTGATGAAGGCAGGTCGAGCGCCTTGTCGCCACGCTCGTATTAACGCTAGGTTATTGAAATCCGATCCGTGCAGGCGGCGGCAATCAATGAGGGTTTCATGATCAAGCAAGCGCAGGACAGGAAGACATCCACCCGCAGGGATTTTTCGATCGCCGCATTGGCGGCCATCTCCGCCCTCGCAGCGGGAGCGGGAAGCGCCGCGGCGGCGGTAGAAGTCTCCGAAGAAGAAGCCCTGAAGGCTCTCGATCCCTGGGCGGATGCGCTTTTTTCCCGCGATCCCGCCAAGATCGAAAAAGTCCTGGCGCCGGAATACCAGATCCTGCGATCGGACGGCACCGGCCATGACAAGACGAGCTACCTCAAATCTCTCCCGAACCAGAAGGTCCGCTCCAAATTCAGCGATATCGTGGCCCGGGGAGCGGGCGACGTCATGGTCCTTCGCTACCGGATCGAGACGGATCAGACCATCGAGGGCAAAACCGTCGAAGCAAACTCGCCCCGGCTATCGGTGTTCCGGCGGGTGGATGGCCAGTGGCTCATCTCCGCCCATGCGAATTTCGCCGCCCTGAAATAGAAGCTGCGATCAAAGCGACTTCGCGAGCCGGGCCATGTCCTCGCGGATCCGGGTTTCCGCCGTCATGCGCCTGCCAGCCGCGCCAGGGCCTTGGCGAAGAAGTCCGGTGCGCCGAAATTGCCCGATTTGAGCGCCAGCGCGATCGGAGACTTTCCGTCGGCGACCAGCACGGGAACGCCCGGGTCGATTTCCGGTCCAACCGTCAGGGCGCCGAGATCCAGGGCGGACACGACCGCGCCCGACGTCTCGCCGCCGGCGACGACGAGGCGGCGAATGCCCTTCGCCACAAGCCCTCTCGCCGCATCGGCGAAGAGCCGGTCGAGCCCATGGGCGACCTTCTCGCGGCCATAACGGTCCTGAAGCGCCTTCACGTCCTCGGGCGTCGCGGACGAATAAACCAGCGGCGCGTTGCCCGGATGGGTAAGGACGAAACTTACGATGTCATCGGCGCCGGACGTGCCGCGCATCACCTTGTCGACATCGATCGCGAGCGCCGGATGATTGCGCTTGTGATGCTCGATCTGGCCGCGCGTGGCGCCCGAGCAGCTGCCGGCGAGCACGGCCTCGGGCCCGCTCACGCCGGCGACCCGCGGCCGCGCGCCCTTCGCGAGGCCGGCGGCGATGAAATTTCCCGGCAGGCCGAGCGCGATGCCCGAGCCGCCGGTCAAGAGCGGCGCCGTTGCTGCGGCGCGGCCGATGGCGACCAGATCGTCCTCGGTCAAGGCATCCACGATGACCAGACATTCGCCGCGTTGCGCGGCCTGCTCCAGCTCGCGCGAAATGCGCTCCGGTCCCTGGCGCACCGACGGCCAGGCAATGAGGCCGACCGGGCTCTTCGCCTGGCGGGCGAGCCAGCGGCGGATATCGGGATCGGTCATCGGATTGAGCGGATGCTTCTCGAGACCGGACTCGTTGAGAAGACGGTCATGAACGAAAAGATGGCCCCGATAGACGGTGCGCCCCGCCCCCGGAAAGGCCGGACACACGACCACGCCGCGCGCATCGAATTTCGCCGCAAGCGCCTCGGCCACCGGACCGATATTTCCGTCCGGCGTCGAATCGAAGGTCGAGCAGTATTTGAAGACGAACTGCCGGCAGCCCTGGTCCTTGAGCCAGCGCAGCGCGGCGAGCGACTGGGCGACGGCATCGGCGGCGGCGATGGACCGGCTCTTCAGGGCGACAACGCCCGCCTCGATATCGGCCGGCGCCTCGATGCCCGGCACATCGAGGAATTGCGCGGTCTTCAGACCGCCCTGTCCGGCCAAACCTTTCGCCAGCGTGTTGGCGATGTCGCTGGCGCCGGTGAAGTCGTCCGCAATAACCCCGAGCAGCATTGAGAGGCGATCGTCCTTTGCCGGCTTACTTCGCGAAATTCCTAAGCGAACGATACGGATGGGCCGGCAGCCCGTCAACGGGAGCGCCACCGGCGTCGCCCAAAGGCGCAATGACATTGATTTCAGTATATAATTTTCCTAGGCTTTTAGCCCTGAAGGGTCATACGTCGGTACCGGACATTTTCGTGCTCGCGCAGAATTCATCGTTCTCCCTGCTGCCTGACAATACTCTCGACCTGCCGCGGCTCATGACCGAGATGGCGGGGCTCGTGGACGTCATCGGGGCGCGGAATTTCTACAGCGCCGCTCTGGCCGCGCTCGGCCGCCTCCTGGGATGCGAGCGCCAGATCGCGGTGCGTTATGCGCAATTCGCCAAGCCGCAGTTCCTGGCCAATTATTCGCTCACCGCGGAAGCCGAAGAGACTTATATGCGGGAACTCTACCGCATCGACCCCTTGCTGCATCTGGTGCGCACCCAGGTTCCGCACCGGGTCATGACGGCGCTGCAACTGCGCCGCGAGGGCAATGACAATCTCTATTTCGAGAATCTCTATCACTCGGCCCGCATCTATGACGAGATCGTCGTCCTCCTGCCCGCGGTGGGCGGCGTCTGGGTGGCGCTCTGCCTCGATCTCGACGACCGGCCTTTCAAACCCGGCGAGGTGGAGTTCATCCGGCACCTCTATCCGCTCCTCGAAAACCTGCACCGGCTGCATATCGTCAGCAGCCTCTCCGGCCATCGCGGCGGCTATCTCAATGACAGCCAGCTCGCCGTCATGGTGGTCGACGATCAGGGGCAGCCCTGCTTCCGCAACGGGATATGGAGCGGCAAGGTGACCGCGGCGGCGGAAGATGTCATTTGCGAAGTCTCGCAAGATTCGAGCGAAGGCGTGCATTCGCTCGATGAGCTCGATGTCGTGCATTGGGAAAAGCTCGAGGAAGGCAACGCGGTGGCGCCGGGCGGCCGCGTCTTCGTCGTCGAGCGCCGCTCGCCGGGCTATCTCGCCATCGACAACCTGTTCAGCCAGATGATGACCGATTACCGGCTGACACCGCGCGAGATCGAGATCCTCCGACACGGCCTGCGCGGGATGTCGACGGCGGCGATCGCCAAAAGGCTGGATATCGGCGCCGGCACCGTGCGCAACCACAAGCACCGGCTCTACAGCAAGCTCGACGTGACCTCGGAACGCGAGATCACCTCGCTGGTTTTCGACCGTATTTTCAAGGACCAGCTCAATCGCGCCTGAGAGTGATGGTATCAGTTGTCACCATTGTCAGCGCCAAAAGCCGATGATCTACTCGCTTCCCGAACGTTGAACGCCAGCCGGCAGAGCTGGGAAATCAAGCGTGGATAGGGAAGGAAAATCTCAATGAGCGTCCAATCACTGCTGAAAAACGCAGCGCGTGGCCTTGCCGGCGCGGCACTGGCGGCGACCATCGGTGCCGCCACGGCCCAGGCCGACACGATCAAGATCGGCGCTCCCATTCCGCAGACCGGCCCCTTCGCTAGCGACGGCGGCGTCATGGAAAAAGCCATCAAGCTCGCGGTGGAGGATCTGAACAAGGCGGGCGGCGTGCTCGGCCAGCAGGTGGAAGTGACGTTCTTCGATATCGGCGACCTGTCGCCGGACAAGCTGCAGGCGGCGGCCGCCAATCTCATCGACCGCGGCAAGTCGGACTTCATCGTCACCGGCTATGGCGGCTTCGGCCCCGATATTCCGGCCTTCTGCCCGCAGGGCGTGCCCTTCATCCACAATGACGCCTTCACCAGCGTGGTGGAGATGATGAACAGCATGGGCTGCACCAGCATCTTCAACGCATCCGACGTCGAAGCCTCCTATGGCAAGGTCATGTTCGACCAGCTGAACGCGCTCGGCCACCAGTTCCCCAACAAGAAGATCGCCATCGTGCACGGTCCCTATGAGTGGGAATCGGGCCTCACCAAGGCGATGGCCGACGCCGCGACGGCGCAGGGCTGGGAAGTCGTGATGAATGAAGAAGTGCCATATGAAAGCGTGCAGTGGCAGGGCATCCTCAGCAAGATCCGCGATGCCCAGCCGGCCCTCGTCCATATCGAGGTGCTGGATGCCGGCCTGACCTATACCTTCCTGCAGCAATATTTCGACAATCCGGTCAAAGGCGCCGTGGTGAATGCCGGCTATGCCGCGAGCGTGCCGGCCTTCGGCGACGTGGTCGCGCAGGGCAAGGTCGAGGGCGTGCTGGGCATGACGCTGTCGGCGCAGCTGCCCGGCGCCGACGGCGATGCCTTCGTCAAGAGATGGCAGGAAGCCTACAACGAGGCGCCGCCCTGGAGCCTTGCGGCGCAGCTTTATGACGAAGTGAACATGTGGGCGGCGGCGGTGAAAACCGCGGGCAGCGCCTCCGACCATGCCGCCGTCGTCAAGGCGCTGAAGGAAATGAGCTATAAGGGCCTCACCGGCACGCTCAAATTCGACGACAAGTTCAAGATCCCGACCAGCGATGCGAGCCAGCCGGCCTTCCTCTTCCAGGTCCATGACAAGGCCCTTAAGCCTCTGATGATCGGCACCCGCAAGACCGGCGACTTCGCGATGCCGGATTGGGCGAAATAAGCCGGCACGCGGCTGATGCAAGCGGAGCCACTGCAACCAGGACGGACCGCCGCGCATGTCGCGGCGGCGCCGATCCTGACGCTCGATGCGGTGAGCAAGCAGTTCGGCGCCCTCAAGGCGCTCAACGAGCTGAGCTTCGACATCCAACGCGGCGAGATCCTCGGCATAGCGGGACCGAACGGCGCGGGCAAATCCACCCTCCTCAATGTCTGCAGCGGCGTGCTGAAGCCGACGCGCGGCACGCTGAGCTTCGAAGGGCGGCCCGTCGCGGGCCTCAGCCCCCATCGCTATTGCGGCCTCGGCATCGCCCGCACCTTCCAGATCCCGCAGGTCTTCTCGTCCATGTCGGTCGAGGACAATGTCGCGACCGGCGCGCTGTTCGGCCCGAGCGAGCGGCTCGCTGCGGCTGCGGTCAAGTCCCGGGTCGATGAGGCGCTCGCCATCACCGGCCTCGCCGCGCAACGGCAGCAGCCCGCCGGCCAGGCCGATCTCCTCACCCGCAAGCGCATCATGCTCGCCGCCGCGCTCGCGACAGAGCCGAAGCTCGTCTTTCTCGATGAGCCCCTGAGCGGCCTCAATGGCGAGGAAGTCGATATCTTCGTGGCGCTGTTCCGCCGGCTGCACGGCGCGCTCGGCCTCACCCTGGTGGTGGTCGAGCACAAGGTCCGGGCTTTGGCCGATCTCTCCGACCGGATCCTGATCCTCAATGCCGGGACGTTGCTCTGCCTCGACCGGCCGGAAGCGGTGCTGCGCGATGCGCGCGTGATCGACATCTATCTCGGAGCGCGGAACTTTGCTTAGCGTTCGGGATATCGACGTCTTCTATGACGATCTCCACATCCTGCACGGGGTGTCGCTCGAGGTCGGCGACGGCGAGCTCGTCGGCGTCGTCGGCGCCAACGGGCACGGCAAAAGCACACTCCTCAAGGCGGTATGCGGCCTGGTCCCGGTCGCTTCCGGCGACATCGTCTATGCCGGCGACAGCATCAGGCGCCGAAGCGTCTCGGAGCTGGTGGCGCGCGGCCTCGTCTATGTCGCCGAGGACCGGCGGCTGTTTCCCGACATGACGGTCAGGGAAAACCTGCTGCTCGGCGCGTTCCTGGCGCGCGGACGCGGCCACGAGCAAGCCTCGCTGAAACGCGTCTTCGATCTCTATCCGCGGCTCGCCGAGCGGCAGGAGCAGCTCGCCCGCACGCTGAGCGGCGGCGAGGCGCAGATGCTGGCGCTCGGCCGCGGCCTGATGTCGGCCCCGGCCCTTCTCGCCATCGACGAGCCTTCGCTCGGCCTCGCGCCCAAGCTCGTCGACACGATGCTGGAAACAATCGCGGAGCTGAAGAAGGCGGGCACCACGATCCTGCTGGTCGAGCAGAGCCTGGGGCTCATCGACGGCATCGTCGACCGGGTCTACCGGCTGGAGGAAGGCATCATATCGGGCGGCGCGGCACGCGCCGCCATGGCCATGGCGGATCACCGATGACGCAGTTTCTCGAAGTGATCTTCGGCGGCATCGCCCAGGCTGCGGCCTACAGCATCATCGCGGTCGGCCTGTCGCTCGTCTATGGCACGGCCCGCACGCTCAATTTCGCCCATGGCGCGCTTTATACGACCGGCGCCTATATTTCCTGGGTCCTGACCGTCGGCTATCTAGGCCTGCCGCTGTGGCTCGCGGTCATCGTGCTCATCCCGATCCTGTTCGGCATCGGCGTCGCCATCGAGGTCCTCATGCTGCGGCCCTTGAGGGGCGGGAGGAATTGGCGAGTGACCGCCATGATGGTGACGCTCGGCCTCGCTTTCGTGCTCGACAACGCCAATCTCATTCTGTTCGGTGCGGTGGCGAAGCCGATGCCGGCCTTCATCGACGGCACCGTTTCGATCTTCGGCGTCACCGTTTCGGCCTACCGGGTCGCGGTGCTCGTCATCGCGCTTTTCATCGTGATGCTGCTCGAAATTTTCCTGAACCGCACGCGCTTCGGCTGGGCGGTGCGCGCGGTGGCGCAGGACATCCAGGGCGCCCGCCAGGTCGGCATCGATGTCAACCGCATCTTCGCCTTCACCTTCGGTCTCTCCGTGGTGCTCACCGGCATGGCCGGGCTGCTGCTCTCGCCCATCTTCCTGATCTCGCCGCAAGGCGGCTGGGAGCCGTTCCTCAAGGCCTTCGTGATCGTGGTGCTGGGCGGGCTCGGCAGCACGCGCGGCGCCATCGCCGCCGCGTTCTTCCTCGGCCTGGTCGAGGCGGTGGTGGTCTTTCAGCTCGGCGCCAGCTGGACGATGCCGGTCTGGCTGGTGACGCTGCTCCTGGTTCTGATGATCCGGCCGCAAGGACTCCTGGGCAAGGGCCAGAGCGAGGCAGCCGGATGACGCAGAGCGATGTCACGATGACGGCCCAGGCCGGCGGCAGGCGGCTTCTCGCCGGTACGAGCGCTCCTCTCTATTGGGGCGTGGTCGCTCTGCTGGCGCTTGCCGGCATGCTGATCACCGACAGCTATGTGCAGCATGTGCTGATCCTGTGCTTCCTCTGGTGCATGGTCGCCGCCGCCTGGGATCTCACCCTCGGCTATGCCGGCATCTTCAACTATGCGCAGATCGCGCTGTTCGCCGCCGGCGCCTATGCGACCGCCATGCTCACGCTCAAATTCGGCGTGCCGCCCATCGCCGCCATCATCGCGGCCACCGCCATAACGACGCTTCTGGGCCTCGCCATCGCTCTGCCCTGCCTCAGGCTGCAGGGCGAATATGTGGCGCTCTTCACCTTCTCGATCCATCTCGCCATGCCACCCTTGATCCAGCTCGCCAAGGGGCTCGGCACCGGCGGGACCATGGGCCTCATGGGCGTGCCGCCGATCAAGCTCCTGGGCGTCACCTTCGGGCCCCTGAACAAGATCGGCTGGTATTATCTGGCGCTGACCGCCGCGGCGATCTCGGTCTATGTCATCTATTACGTCGTGCTGCGCAGCCGCACCGGACGCGCCTTCGTCGCCCTGCGCGACTCGGCCAATTTCGCGCGCTCGCTCGGCATCAACGAGTTCAAATACAAGCTGCTGGCCTTCGTTCTCTCGGCCCTGGTGACCGGCTTCGCCGGCGCGCTTTATGCACATTACACCTCGGTCGTCACGCCGAAGATCCTCGGCAACGAATTCATCCTGCTGGCGATCGTGATGCTGGCCATCGGCGGCATCGGGCGCTTCCCGGGCGCGGTGCTGGGCGCCTTCGTCGTCACCATCCTCAACGAATTGCTGCGCGACGCCGGAACCTACCGGCTGCTGATCCTCGGCATCCTCGTCGTGCTGACTTTGCTTCTGCTGCCGCAGGGGCTCGCCTCGGTCTGGGAACGAATATCACGGCGCAAGCGCAGACCACGAACCAAGCTGAAAGACTAAGGAGTTTGGCCATGGATGATGGAAAAATGCCGAGGGCGGAGACGGGCGACACACCGGCCGCGCTCAGGGGCGCCAAGCAGAACGAATATATCACCCCTGAGATCTTCGAGCAGGAGCTCGGCGATGTCTTCGACAATGACTGGGTGATGGTCGGCCGGCAGGGCAGCATCCCCGAGCCCGGCAGCTACATGACGGCGGCCATCGGCAAGCGCCCGATCGTCTGCATCCGCCAGAAGGACGGCTCGATCAAGGCCTTCGCCAATTTCTGCCTGCACCGTTATGCCAAGCTGCTCGAGGGGCGCGGCAAAGTGGGCCGGATCGTCTGCCCCTATCATGCCTGGACCTATGAGACGACCGGCCGGCTGATCGGCATCGCCAATCCGCAGGGCTTCGGCGATGCCTGCAAGTCCGAGATGGGCCTGCGCGAGCTTGCCTGCGAGGTCTGGCTGGGCTTCATCTTCGTGGCGTTGCGCCCCGATCTGCCCTCGATGGCGAGCAAGCTCAAGCCGCTGGCCGACCATCTCGCCCGCTACGATCTCTCTTCCTATGAGGACCGCTATGTGTTCGACGAAGAAATCTGGACCGGCAACTGGAAGCTCGTCTACGAGAATTTCGTCGAATGCTACCATGTGACCTATGCGCATAAGCAGTCGATCGGGCCGACCAACCCGACAAAGCTGGCGGAGCTGGGCCCGCGCGGCCAGCAGCAATTCTCGGTCCACTACAATCCCTACCGGCCGGAAGACCTGCCGGAAGTCTACAATGAGGATCTCGACGAGGACGAGCGGCGCCGGCTGCTGGTCATCGGCATCTACCCCAACGCGCTCGTCGCCATCGACGCCAATTTCGTCTGGTGGATGACGCTCGAGCCGCAATCGGTCGACCGCACCAATGGACGCTGGGGCCTCTCCTTCACCCCCAAGGCGATGAAGGGGATGAAGGACCCCGATGGCTTCGCGAAGAAAGTCCGCGAGGTGATCCATACCGCCACGATGGAGGATAAGCGCGTCGTGGCCCGGGTGCAGCAGGGCGTCCAGTTCAATGCGCCGGAACCCGGCTATCTGCATTCGACGCTCGAGATCTATGTCGACGAATTCCGGCACTATCTTGACCGCATGATGGGCCGCCAGACAACCACACAACAGAGAGATTGAAGATGGGAAACAGCAGCACCGTCACCTTCAACGAAAACGCCTTTTCCGGCCTTCTCCACGCCGGCACGCACGGCACCTTCATGCGGCTTCCGGCCATCGCGGCCGAGGCCAAGAAGCTGAAGGAGGCGAAGGTCTCGGCGGCGTTCCTCGGCTTCCCGTGGGACGCCATGTGCATCAGCCGCACCGGCACGAATTACGGGCCGCGCGCCATCCGCGAGGCGAGCGACCAGTTCTCCTTCTACAATGCCTCGACCGGCATGGATCTCAACCAGCATTACCGCTTCGCCGATTGCGGCGACGTGCCGGTGGTGCCGGGCGCCGCTATCGCCACGATGGACCGGGCGCAGGCCATGGTGTCGCAGATCCTGCAGAGCGGCGCCATGCCGGTAACCGTCGGCGGTGACCATTCGATCACCATCGCCTGCGTCAGAGCCTTCGCCAAAGCCTATAGGAAGCCGGGCCTCGTTCTGGTCGACACGCATTTCGACACGGCGCTCGATGTCGGCGGCGAGACGCTCAGCCATTGCTGCCCGATCACCCGCGCCGTCGATGCGGGCTTCGATCCCAAGCGCATCGCCATCGTCGGCACCGGCGGCTGGATGAATCCGAAGTCCGAGCTCGCCTATATCAAGAAGCAGGGCATCACGCTCTTCACCATCGAGGATATCTGGGCGCAGGGCGCCAAGGCGATCGCCAAGAAGGCGGCGGCGGTGGCCGGCAAGGGCGCCGACGGCGTCTATCTGACCTATGACATCGACGCCATCGATGCCGCCTATGCGCCGGGCACCGGCGTGCCGACTCCCGGCGGCATGAGCTCGCGCGAAGCCCTCACCATGGCCTATGAGCTGGGACGCATGGGTATCGCCGGCTTCGACCTCGTCGAGGTGTCGCCCTCCTGGGACCATGACGGCATCACCAGCCGGCTGGCGGTGCGCCTCATCCTCGAGGCGCTCGCCGGCAACGCCAATTCCAAGAAGTTCAAGAAATAAGCAAAGAGTATCTGATGTCTGGATTTTCGCCTGAGAAACGCGCTCGCCTGGAAGCCTTGGCCAAGGGAGAATTCCTGCAGAGCAGCGATCCGCGGATCGACGCTTTCTTGAAGCGCATGGAAGCGGAGAAGGCGCCGGTCTTCGCCGATGTCTATGCCGGCGAGATGAACTTCTTCAATGCGCCGCGGCGCTCCAATCTCGACGACGTCGACCTCGCCTGCATCGGCATTCCCTTCGAGGCCAGCGCGCCGGTGCGGGGCGGCACAAGGCTGGGGCCGAGATCGTTCCGCGAATGGTCGAAAGTACGGGGACCCGTGCATGACGTATGGCGGACCATCCCCTTCGAGCTCCTGAGCATGGCCGATGTCGGGGATATCAGCTTCGAGAGCCCGCATGACGTCAATTCATGTGTCGAGACCATCCGCACGACCTTCGCGGAATTCCGCCGGCGCGGCATCACCCCCTATTCGGTGGGCGGCGTCCATACGATGACGCATCCGATCCTGTCGGGTCTCGCCGCGGGAGAGCCGATCGGGCTCGTGCAGATCGACGCCCATGCCGACACGGCGCGCGGCACCTTCCAGGGCAACCGCTTCAATGACTGCAGCGTCTTCCTCAATGCGGTGCTCGACGAGGCGATCGATCCGGAACGCACCATCCAGATCGGCATGCGCGGGTCGCTCAGCCCCTATTGGGATTTTTCGCGCGAGGCCGGCATGCGCCTTATCCCAATGCACGAGGTCTATGAGCTGGGCGTCAAGGGCGTCATCGCCGAGATCCGCCGGGTCATCGGCGACGGGCCGTTCTATTTCACGCTCGACACCGACGGGATCGACGCCACCTTCATGCCCGGCACCGAGCTGCCGGAGCCTTTCGGCTTCACCACGCGCGAGATGGTACAGATCATCCGCGGCATGCATGGCATGGACATTATCGGCGCCGACATGGTCGAGCTCTGCCCGCCCTACGATCCCAACGGCATCTCCGCCAATATCAGCGCGGCGCTCGGCTTCGAGACGGTCTGCCTCCTGGCGGAAGCGCATGTACGCCGCCACGGCCAGAAGCGGAAGACCCATTGGGGCATCGCGGCCTGACGTGAACCGGTGCGGATGCGGCGGTGCCGCCGCATCCCTCATTCCCGATAGCCATGCGCGACGACGACATGCGGAATATTGCGTAATCGCGGCTTACTTTTCACGCGCAGCGCAGCGGCGCAGAATGAGCGCTCCTCTCACCGCGTGAGGCAAGCCATGAGCAAGGCCCGCGTCAATATCGATTGGTCAAGGCTCGGCGCCTTGGCATACAGAGCCATCCCCACCCTTCTCACCGGCGCACTCGCCTTGAGCCTGAGCGCCACCGCCGCCCTGACGGATCGCGTCGGCGACCCGATGACCCTTGCCGCTGCCGAGCCCGGGACAGATCTCGCGGGCGCGGCCAAGGTCACCGGCGCCCATGCCTTGCATGCGGCGGCCGTCTACAACCGGCCCAGGGCGGTGAAGCTCCTGGTCGGGCGCGGCATGCCGGTCGATATGCGCAATGAGGCCGGGCTGACGCCGCTGATGGTGGCGGCGACTTTCGGGAATGTCGAGGTGGCCGACGCGCTGCTCAGCCTCGGCGCCGATGCCGCCGCGCGCAATCCCGCCGGCCACACGCCGCTCCATATCGCGGCGCTGGCCGGCCAGGCCGATATCCTGCGGCTTCTTCTCGATCACGGCGCCGATATCGCGATCCGCGCCCCGCAGGACGGTGAAACACCGCTGCATTTCGCGGCCCTCCTTGGCCGGCTGAAAGCAATCGATCTTCTGGCCGCCCGCGGCGCCGACATCGACGCGAAGGACAATCAAGGCGTGACCCCGCTGCAATATGCGCGGCTCAGACTGCAGAAGCTGGCGGTGGAGCGGCTTCTGTCCTTAGGCGCGCATGCGGACGGGCTTCATGATGCGGTGAATGCCGGCGATGTGGCGCGCGTGGTCGAGCTCATCGCAGCAGGCGCCAATGTAAATGCTTACGATCTCTTCGGTACGCCCCTGCATCTGGCGGCCGCCAAGGGGCGCACCGGCATCGCGGTCATTCTCATCGATCGCGGCGCCAATATCGAGGCGGCAGGTGAACCCGAAGGCGCGCTGCCGCTGCACACGGCGGCGCTGAACGGTCAGGCCGAGGTCGCCGCCCTCCTCCTCGATCGCGGCGCCAAAGTCGACGCCCGTGACGCAGCGGGACGGACCGCGCTGATGGTGGCGGCGGGCTTCCTCCACCCGCAACTGTCCAGGCTGCTCCTGGCCAAGGGCGCCGATCCCCATGCGCAGGACGGCGTCTGGGGCGACATGCCGGGGCATTATGCCGCCTGCTCGGGCGATATCGAAACCATGCGCCTCCTGCTCGCGGCCGGCGCCGACGTCAACAGCGCCGGCACCGGCAATGGCAGCACGGCGCTTCACTATGCGGCGGGCAAAGGCGCCATCGACATGGTCGATTTCCTGCTCCGCAGCGGGGCGGAAATGAACACCGCCGACGAAAGCGGCTGGACGCCGCTCAAGCTAGCCAGCAACCAGCGGCACCAGGATGTCGTCGACAGGCTCGAGAGACTGGGCGCCAAACGATAGACATGCCGGACGCCAAACGACATGTCGTCGCCGGCCCCGTCCGTCACCCCATAAAATGGGCCCAAGATCAAGCTGTTGGAACCAAAATGATCGCCTTGAAGAATCAAAGCGGCGGCGTCCATAACCGCGCCTTGATGCGGCGGCAGTCTCGCCCATCCAGTCGAAGAGGTGTCATCAGTGGTTTCCATTCACGCGCGCATCGCCGAAGAGCTCAAAGTGAGGGAGCAGCAGGTCACGGCCACGGTCGAATTGCTCGACGGCGGCGCCACCGTTCCCTTCATCGCGCGCTACCGTAAGGAGATCACCGGCTCGCTCGACGACGCGCAATTGCGCACGCTGGAGGAGCGGCTGCGCTATCTGCGCGAGCTGGAGGACCGGCGCAAGGTCATCCTCGAGTCGGTACGCGAGCAGGGCAAGCTCGACGCGGCGCTCGAGGCGCAGATTCTGGCGGCCGACAGCAAGGGCCGTCTCGAGGACATCTATCTGCCCTATAAGCCCAAGCGCCGCACCAAGGCCGAGATCGCCAAGGAAGCGGGCCTCACGCCGCTCGCCGATCTGCTGCTGAGCGATCCCTCGAACGATCCCAAGGTCGCGGCCGAGCCCTATGTCTCGGCCGACAAGAATGTCGCCGACGTGGCGGCGGCCCTCGACGGCGCCCGCGCCATCCTCATCGAGCGCTTCGCCGAAAATGCCGACCTCATCGGGAGCTTGCGCGAGGAGCTGTGGGCCAATGGCCGGCTCAGATCGGAAGTGCGCGAGGGCAAGAAGGAAGCCGGCGCCAAGTTCAGCGACTATTTCGACTTCTCCGAAGCCTTCACCAAGATGCCGTCGCATCGCGTGCTGGCGCTGTTCCGCGGCGAGCGCGAGGAAATCCTCAGCCTCATCGTCGAGCCGGACGATCCGGCGACGAGGCCCGCCGTCAGCAGCTATGAGCAGCGGATCATGCGCAGCTACGGCATCATCGACCAGGGCCGGCCCGGCGACAAATGGCTCACCGAAACGGTGCGCTGGGCCTGGCGCACCAAGATCTTCATCACTTTGTCGATCGATCTGCGCCTGCGCCTGTGGACGGCGGCCGAGGAGGAAGCGGTACGCGTCTTCGCGGCCAATCTGCGCGACCTGCTGCTCGCGGCGCCCGCCGGTGCCCGGCCGACGCTCGGTCTCGATCCGGGCTATCGCACCGGCGTCAAGGTCGCGGTTGTCGATGCCACCGGCAAGGTCGTGGCGACGACCGCCATCTTCCCGCACGAGCCGCAGCAGCGCTGGGACGAGTCGCTCGCCATCCTCGGCAAGCTGGTGCTCGAGCACAAGGTCGAACTGATCGCCATCGGCAACGGCACCGCGTCGCGCGAGACCGACAAGCTCGCGACCGAGCTGGTCAAGCGGCTCGCCAATCCGAAACTCAACAAGATCGTGGTGTCGGAAGCGGGCGCGTCGGTCTATTCGGCCTCGGCCTATGCGTCCGAGGAGCTGCCCGGCCTCGACGTCACCTTGCGCGGCGCCGTGTCGATCGCGCGAAGGCTGCAGGACCCGCTGGCGGAGCTCGTCAAGATCGATCCGAAATCGATCGGCGTCGGCCAGTATCAGCATGATCTCAGCGAGTTCAAGCTGTCGCGCTCGCTCGATGCGGTGGTCGAGGACTGCGTGAACGGCGTCGGCGTCGATCTCAATACCGCCTCAGCCCCTCTGCTGGCGCGCGTCTCCGGCATCGGCGAATCGCTGGCGCAGAACATCGTCATGCATCGCGACGCGCATGGCCGCTTCGCCTCGCGCCAAGCTCTGAAAGAAGTGCCGCGTCTCGGCCCCAAGGCCTTCGAGCAATGCGCCGGCTTCCTGCGCATCAATGGCGGCGACGATCCGCTCGATTCATCGGGCGTGCATCCCGAATCCTATCCGGTGGTGCGGCGCATCATCGAGGCGACCAAGAGCGACATCAAACTGCTCATCGGCAATGCGCCGGTGCTGCGCGGCCTGGCGCCGAAATCCTTCGTCGATGAGAAATTCGGCCTGCCGACCGTCACCGACATCCTGCGCGAATTGGAGAAGCCCGGCCGCGATCCGCGTCCCGCCTTCAAGACGGCGGAGTTCAAGGCCGGCATCGAGACGCTCAACGATCTCGAACCCGGCATGGTGCTGGAAGGCGTCGTCACCAATGTCGCCGCCTTCGGCGCCTTCGTCGATGTCGGCGTGCATCAGGACGGGCTCGTGCATGTCTCGGCGAT
Source organism: Pseudomonadota bacterium (assembly GCA_049323275.1). GTDB lineage: Bacteria > Pseudomonadota > Alphaproteobacteria > Rhizobiales > Aestuariivirgaceae > Taklimakanibacter. Next base: position 28,783 of record JBMOOM010000081.1, on the reverse strand, counting down.
GTCGAAGACCTTCATCAAGGATCCGCGCCAGGTGGCGAAGCCCGGCGACATCGTGCGGGTGAAGGTGCTTGAGGTGGACAAGCCCCGGAAGCGCATCAGCCTGACGATGCGCCTCGACGACGAAGTCGGCAGCCAGCAGCCGCGCAATTCGGGCGGCGGCGACCGCAATGCGCCGAAGCGCGGCTATGCCGGCCCGCAGGGGAGCAAGGGCAACTCATCTTCTTCCGCCGGCGGCGCTTTGGCGGATGCCTTGCGGCAGGCGGGATTCAACGGATCCAGCAAAGGGCGGTGATCGGCAAAGCGGGTCGCGGCGGGATGCTTCGCGTGCAGACAACTCAGCCGATCAACTCGATGGAGTTCTCTCGGCACCACTCCCGTATCGCCTCTTCTTGGGCGCGCGCCTCGAATTCGTGCCAGCGATCGAGCGCATGCCTTCGCCGCAAGAGGACCTCGAATTTAGCGTAGCCGCCCTTCCTGCTGAAGGCATCCTCGACCTCGTCGAAATCTTGGGGAAGACACTGCCGGGCAAAGCGGAGGACGAGCTGCTTGCCGAGATTGAGCCGCCTCTTATCCGGAACTCGGATATATTTCTCCTCGTCTTCGATGTCTTCGGGCAGCGCATCCGCCTCCACGATTTCAGAGTGCCAATATACCTTGCCCGTTCGCCGGCATACGAAAGCCTTACCTCCACCGCCATCAAGGCTGATGAAATAGAAACCACCGATTATATCATGGAAGCTGGCCCGGCATGGGTTCTCGATGACATCTCGCGCGAGCTTCGGCAAGGCAACACCGCCAAGAACAGCAAAGCGCTCATGGATTGCGCGCCCGAGGCTTCGCGCGCAGGGCATCTCGGTCGAAAGGGCCGCGCGGAGGATTTCGCGCACCTCGTCCTCCATGGATCGACCATGCGTGGCCGCACGTTCTCTGAGCCTTTCCAGGATAGCATTGTCAATATTGCGAATGGTCATCGCAGCCATGATCCACCTCAAAAGGCATGGACTTCAGAAGGAGCAAAAGGCCGACAAAGCCCGAAAGTCAACACGGACAGCCATCGATATAGTTTCCAATACAAGAAACTATTTTCTTGCCTTTCCATCCGGATCGCATCAAATTAGTTTCCAAATCAGGAAACTATTTGACGTTGCTCATGTCGCTCACGCTCTACAGCCACCCGCTCGCCTCCTTCTGCCACAAGGTACTGATCGCGCTTTATGAGAACGGCACGCCGTTCCGCGCCCAGACGGTCGATCTCGGCGATCCGGGGTCGGCCGCCGCCCATATCGAGCGCTGGCCGGTGGGCAAGATGCCGGTGCTGTTCGACGGCGCCACCAAGCGCGTCATCCCCGAGACCAGCATCATCATCGAATATCTGCAGCAGCACTATCCGGGACCGGTCACCCTGCTTCCGGCCGATCCCGAGGCCAACCTCCAGGCGCGGCTGTGGGACCGCTTCTTCGATCTCTATGTCAATGTGCCGGTGGGCAAGATCGTCACCGACCGCATCCGCCCCGAGGGCCAGTCCGACGCATATGGCGTCGCCGAGGCGCGCCGTCTGCTCGACACCGCCTATGGCATGATCGAGGGGCGGATGGCGGCGCGGCGCTGGGCGGCCGGCGACGACTTCACGCTCGCCGACTGCGCCGCGGCGCCGAGCCTGTTCTACGCCGCCTTCGTGCACCCGTTCAAAGACGGCCACCATCAACTCGCCGATTATCGGGATCGCTTGCTGGAACGACCGTCGGTCGCACGCGTCATCGCCGAAGCGCGGCCATTTTTTTCGATGTTCCCGTATCGCGAGGCGATGCCGGCGCATTATCTGGATGGATAGAGCATGAACCCGGAACAGTTCGACCGCCTGTTCCACGCGCTGGCCGATCCCTATCGGCGCAGCATGGTGGAGCAACTGGCGCGCGGGCCCGCCACGGTCAGCGAGCTGGCCGAGCCGATCGCCATTGCGCTGCCCTCGGCGCTCAAGCATCTCAAGGTGCTGGAGGATGGCGGCCTGGTACACTCGGCAAAGGCCGGCCGGGTGCGCACCTATCGCATGCGGCCCGATGCGCTCAGCGCCATCGCGCAGTGGGTGCGCCAGCGCGAAGCCCAGATGAACAAGGGCTTCGACCGCCTGGTCCAGGCCATGACCGAAACACCCGAAAAGGACGATTGAGATGGGTATCCTTGTCCACCATACGAGCTTCGTGATCGAGCGCGACCTGCCCGGCAGCCCGCGCCATGCCTTCCGCTTCTGGTCGGATCACCAGCGCAAGCGGCAATGGACGAGTTGCCATCCGGACTGGACGGTCGAGGAGGACCGTTTCGATTTTCGCATCGACGGCTCGGAGCGGGTGCGCTGGAGAATGCCGGACGGCACCGAGAACGGCTTCCGCGCCACCTATTTCGACATCGTGCCGGATCAGCGGATCGTCTATGGCTATGCCATGAACAGCGGAACGCGGCAGATCTCGGCGTCGCTGGTCACCGTGGAGCTCTTCGCTGCCGGCAATCAGACGCGCATGACCTATACTGAGCAGGCCGTCTTCGCCGATGAAGCCGATGCCCGGATTCGCAGCAGCGGCACCGGGGGCGGCTTCGACCGGCTGGCGCTCGTCCTCGAACAGAGTCTGGCGGTTTCTCACTAAAGCCTGATGGCCCCAAAAGGGCGCCATCACGCTTTATCTTCTTATTGGCGCATGATTTTTCCGGAAAACCGCTACGCACTTTTCCGGATCATGCTCAGATGAGCTAGTCTCCTGGCCATGCCCAGGCCCGAGACACGCTATGCGAGATGCGGCGACATCGCGATCGCCTATCAGGTGATCGGCGACGGGCCGAACGATCTCCTTTATGCGCAAGGCTGGCTCGGCAATATCGAATATGCCTGGGAGAGCCCCGAATATGCGCGCTTCCTCACCCGGCTCAGCCGCTCGTCGCGCCTGATCCTGTTCGACAAGCGCGGCACCGGCATGTCCGACCGCGATGTCAGCTTCCCGACGCTCGAGCAGCGCAGTGAAGACATCAAAGCGGTGCTCGATGCGGTGGGGTCGACACAGGCCGCATTGCTCGGCATTTCCGAAGGCGGCAACATGGCCTCGCTTTTCGCCGCGACCTATCCCGAGCGGGTGAGCGCCCTCATTCTCTGCGGCTGCTTTCCGCGCAATGCCTGGGCGCCCGATTATCCCTGGGGCCAGACCCGCGACGAGCTCGAGCGCCGGATCAGCGCGCTCATGGAGAATTGGGGCCGGCCGTTCAATCTCGCCGAAGCCGCGCCGAGCGTCGCCGATGATCCGCGCATCCGCGAGTGGTTCGCGGCATTCCTGCGCTACTCGGCGAGCCCGAAGGCGGCCGAGCGGATCGCAAGGCTCAATTTCGAGATCGACATCCGCGACATCCTTCCCGCCATCCAGGCGCCGACGCTGGTGCTCCATCGCGAAGGCGACTGCTGGTCGCGACCGGAAGAAGCACGGCTCCTCGCCAGCCGGATACCCCGCGCCACGCTGCGCCTCCTCTCCGGCAGCGATCATATTCCCTGGTATGGCGATCAGGACGCACTCATCGGCGAGATCGAGGAATTCCTCACCGGCAAGCGGGCGAATGCGGCCACCGGCCGTGCGCTCGCCACCGTCCTGATGACCGACATCGTCGGTTCGACGGCCAAGCTCAGCGCCATGGGTGATGGGCGTTGGCGCGGCCTGCTCGAACAGCTCGACGAGCAGGTGGACCGGCGGGTCGCCGCTCTCGGCGGCACCAAGATCAAGCATACGGGCGACGGCCATGTGCTCGCCTTCACCGGACCGACGCCCGCCATCGAATGCGCCCAGGCGCTGATCCGCGACGCCCAGGCATTGGACCTCGAGCTGCGCACCGGCATCCATACGGGCGAATGCGAAAGGCGCGGTGACGATCTGAGCGGCTTCGCGGTGCATCTCGCCGCGCGCATCATGGCCGAGGCAGGCGCCGGCAAGACACTCGTCTCGCGCACCGTCAAGGACCTCGCGGTCGGCTCCGGCCTCGGCTTCATCCCGGCGGGACGCCGCAGGCTGAAAGGCATCGCCGAAGACTGGGATCTCTATGAGGCCGAGGCGTGAGCGTCAGAACTTCAAGCTTCTGGCCAGCGCCAGCGTGTCCTCGGCCAGAACCCGCACATGGTTGCGCAAGGCGATCGAAGCGGCGGCGGCGTCGCGCTTGAGGAGCGCGTTGAAGACTTCCTCATGCTCGCGAAGCGCCGTCTCGGTGCGGCCGGGACGGAAGGTGATGAAACGGCGATAGGGCGACAGGCGCTTGTTCAGAAGCTCGATCTGCTCGCTCATCATCCGGTTATGGGCGGCCTTCTGGATCGCCTCGTGGAACTGGCCGTTGGTCTGATAGTATTTCTTGGGATCGAGCGACGAGGCGGCCTCGATGCAGGCGTGATGCGTCTCGACGATCAGCTTCTCGTCCGCCTCGTCCATGCGCTCGCAGGCGAGACGGGCGGCCACGCCCTCGAGCTCGGCGACGACCTCGAACAAGTCCATCACCTCGCCCACCGTCGGGCGCGCCACGATGGCGCCGATGCGCGGCTGGAATTCGACCAGCCCCTTGGCGGCCAGCGCCCTCAAGGCCTCGCGGACCGGCGTGCGCGACACGGAATAATGATTGCCGATGGTGACTTCGTCGAGCTTGGCGCCGGGGGAAAGACGGCCTTCGATGATCTGGGTCTCGAGATCGGCGCCGATGTCACTGCCGAGCGCCCAGCCCTTCTTACGCGTGCTTCCCTTCTTCGCGGGCCCCGGCGCTGCGGCAAGAACACTCTTCATGTGATTCCCCGTATTCTTCCTGTGTAGCGCGCTTTGCCGCGGCGTGGGAACACCCCGCGGCAGGAACCGCGTCGAATCAATGTGTTGGAGCACATCCACAACGCGCCGCCCAGAGTGTTGTCCAGACTTCTGGCGAGATCGGCTCCAATGGGCTTGCAATCGCTACGCTGAGTCATTAGGCTTCGTGTATACACGACGTACGCACAAATTATGACGGAAACGCCGCCCCGATGCAATTCATTCCCGACGCTCCGCACGGAAACCTCGCGGCCCGCCTTGGCGAAGGGCGATGGATGTGAGCGCATCCGTGCCTTTCACCGATAAAAGGGACTTCGGGCTGCATATTGCCGGCGCGTGGCGGAACGGAACCGGCGACCGCCGCGAGGTGCGCAGTCCCGCCACCGGGACACTGATCGCCACCGTCGCGGAAGCGACCGATAAAGACGTCGCGGCCGCCTGCGATGCGGCCCAAGCGGCCTTTCCGGCCTGGGCGGCCACCGATACGGCGGAGCGCGCGCGGCTGCTGCGCGGGCTCGCACGCATCATCGCCGAGCGCATGGACGGGCTGGCGCAGCTCGAATCCGCCGTGACCGGCCGGCCGATCCGCGAAATGCGCGCGCAGATGGGCCGCATTCCGGAATGGCTCGATTATTTCGCCGGCATCATCCTCGGCCTCGAAGGCGAAGCGAACCGCGTCAAAGGCGGCTTCCTCACTTATACACAATACCGGCCCTATGGCGTCTGCGCGCTGCTGACGCCGTGGAATCATCCGGTCCTCATCTTGGTGAAGAAGCTCGGCGCGGCCCTTGCCGCCGGCAATACACTGGTCATCAAGCCGTCGGAGCTGGCGCCGGTCTCGCCGCTGCTCATCGCCGAATGGGCGCGGGAAGCCGGGCTGCCGGAAGGTGTGGTCAATGTCGTCACCGGCGGCGGTGCGGCCGGCGCGGCGCTGGTTGGCCATCCGCATGTCGCGCGCATCGATCTCACCGGCGGCACCACGACCGGCAAACGGGTCGCCGCCGCCGCGGCGGAACGGCTGGTGCCCTGCACCCTCGAGCTCGGCGGCAAGACGCCGGTCGTCATCTTCGCCGACAGCCAGCTCGACGAAGCCGTGGCCGGCGCCCTGTTCTCGGCCTTCGTCGCCGCCGGCCAGACCTGCGTCTCGGGCTCGCGCTTCCTGGTCGAGGAGGCGATCTATCCGCAGTTCCTCGCCAAGCTCGCCGAACGGGTGAAACAGCTGAGGATCGGCGATCCGGCCCTGCCCGACACCGATATCGGCCCCGTCATCTCGGCCGCCTCGCGCGACCGCTGCTTCACCTTCATCAAGGAAACCAAGGCCGACGGCGCCCGCCTGCTCGCCGGCGGCGAAAGCCCTGTACTTCCGGACGCGCTGCGCGGCGGCTTCTTCGTGCCGCCCACCGTCTTCGCCGATGTCACGCCCAAGATGCGGCTCTTCCGCGACGAAGTGTTCGGCCCGGTCGTCAGCGTCACGCCGTTCCGCGACGAGGAGCAGGCGCTGGCGCTCGCCAATGATTCCGACTTCGCGCTCGGCGCCGCCATCTGGTGCCGCGATATCGTCAAGGCGCATCGCGTGGCGGCCAAGATCCGCGCCGGGGTGACCTGGATCAACGACCATCACAAGAACGATCCGCGCTCGATCTGGGGCGGCCATGGCATGAGCGGCTATGGCAAGGAAAACGGCTGGGACGCGCTCAAGAGCTATCTGACCAAAAGCAGCGTCGTGGTGCGCACCGAGGCGCAATTCGGCGACTGGTTCGCCGGAGGCCACCGCTATGGCTGAGCCGCGGCGCGCCGCTCCGCCGGCGCCGGAGCCTTTCGTCAGCATCGCCGGCCTGTCGCTCACCTATGGCGCGCCCGGCCAGGTGCTGGTCAATGCGCTCCAGGATATCGACATCGCCATCGAAAAGGGCCGCTTCGTCTCGCTCATCGGCCCGTCGGGCTGCGGCAAGAGCACGCTTCTGCGCATCATCGGCGATCTCCTGTCGCCGAGCACCGGCAAGGTGCTGATCGGCGGCAGCCAGCCGCGCGAGGCGCGTCTCGATCGCGAGATCGGTTTCGTCTTCCAGGAGTCGGCGCTGCTCGAGTGGCGGCGCATCCGCGAGAATATCGCGCTGCCGCTCGAACTGCGCGGCACGCCCAAGGCGGAACGCGAGCGCAAGGCGGAAGAGCTCATCAAGCTCGTCGGCCTCGACGGCTTCGAGAAGGCCTGGCCGCGCCAGCTTTCGGGCGGCATGCGCCAGCGCGCGGCGATCGCCCGCGCGCTCTCCACCGATCCGCGCATCCTGCTGCTCGACGAGCCTTTCGGCGCCCTCGACCAGATCACCCGCGACCGGCTCAATATGGAGCTCGCCCGCATCCATGAGGTGACCGGCGTCACCGTCGTGCTCGTCACCCATTCGATCCGCGAGGCGGTGCTGCTCTCCGACCGCATCGTGGTGCTGACGCCGCGCCCGGGCCGCATCTCACGCATCATCGATGTCGACCTGCCGCGCCCGCGCGGCCTCGAGGTGCGCAATGACGAGCGCTTCGACGAGCTGGTCCGTCTCGGCAACCGCGAGCTCGAGAAGGGCTACCTCGATGTCTAGCACCACCCAGAAGCTCCTGCGGCCGAACGGCTTCATCGACCAGGCCTGGCCGCCCGCCGCGGCCTTCGTCGCCATTGTCATCCTGTGGGAAGGCCTGATCCGGCTCTTTGAAATCCCGGTCTATGTGCTGCCCTCGCCGGGAAGCATCTGGCTCGCGATCACCACCAATCCCGGGCCGCTCTTCGGCCATGCCGGCATCACGCTCTACGAGGCGGTCGCCGGCTTCGCCATCGGCTCGCTGATGGGCGCGGTGCTCGGCACGATCTTCGCCTATTCGAAGATCATCGCCCGCGGCCTCCTGCCCTATGTGATCGCCGCCAACACCATTCCCGTCGTCGCGGTGGCGCCGATCATCATCATCTGGTTCGGCCACGGCATCGGCTCGAAGATCGCCGTGACGGCGTTCCTCTCCTTCTTCCCGCTGGCGCTCAACATGATGAAAGGGCTCCAGTCCTATGACCGCACGATCATGGACGTGTTCCATATCGCGGCGGCGAGCGGCCCGCAGCGCTTCTTCAAGATGCGCCTGCCGAGCGCGCTGCCCTATGTCTTCGTCGGCCTGAAGCTCAATGTGACCTTCTCGGTGATCGGCGCCATCGTCGCCGAATTCGTACAGGCGGATAAGGGCTTAGGGTTCGTCATCATGACGTCCTACCGCACGCTGGCGATGCCGAGACTGTGGGCCGCCATGCTGATGTCGGCGCTGATCGGGATCGCCTTCTTCGCGCTGATCGCGCTCCTCGAACGCATCTTCGTGCCGTGGCACGCCTCGGCCCAGGACAATCGATAACAAGCAACCAGGGAGTAGCAGATGACAAGATTCATGAAGACGCTTTTCGCCTCGGCGGCGCTCGTCGCGGCGAGCCTGCCGGCGGCGGCCGAAAGCATGCGCCTCGAATGGTTCATGCAGGGGCAGTTCGCGGGTCCGATCGTCGCCCTCGAAAAGGGCTACTACAAGGAAGCGGGCGTCGACCTGCAGCTCCTGCCGGCCGGGCCGGACATCAAGGCCTCGGTGACGGTGGCGACCGGCGCCGACACTTTCGGCGTCGGCCATCCCAACCAGGTGATCTCGGGCCGCGCCAATGGCGCGCCGCTGGTGATGATCACCCAATATGGCCAGAAGAGCGCCTCCACCTATATCGCGCGCAAGGACAGCGGCATCGCCTCGATCAAGGACATGCCTGGCCACAGCATCGGCCTGTGGTTCGGCGGCGACGAGCAGGAATTCCTGGCGATGCTGGCGAGCGCCGGCATCGACCAGTCGGCGGTCAAGATCATCAGCCAGGGCTACGACATCATCGGCTGGCTGAACAAGGATTACGAGGTCATGCAGGTCACGCTGTATAACGAGCTGCTGCAGGTCTATCGCCAGGGCTACAAGAAGGAAGACCTGGTCTTCCTCGACCCGCCGGAAGAGGCGTCCATCATCAGCGGCGGCCTGTTCACCACCGAGAAGGAAATCAAGGAGAACCCGAAAGCGGTGCAGGCGGTGGTCGACGCCACCTTGCGCGGCTGGAAGGAGGCGCTCGCCGATCCCAAGGAAGCGGCCGAGATCGTGGTCAAATACAACAGCGAGCTCAAGCTCGACGAGCAGGTCGATCAGATCAAGGCGATGGGCGATCTCTTCTGCGCCGGCCCGACACTCAAGGGTGAATTCGGCAAATCGGAGCTCAAGAACTACGAAGTCGCCCAGAAGATCCTGGTCGGCGCCAAGCTCATCGACCAGGCGATCGAGCTCGACAAGGCCTTCACCAACGAGTTCTGGGAAAAGGCGCCCGCCGACTACAAGACCATCAGCTGCAGCCAATGACGAGCAGACCTTCCATGACGACCGTTAGAATACGTCTTCTCTGGCACAAACAGGCGCAATTCGCCGGCTTCCTGCTGGCGGAGAAGCTCGGTCTGGCGCGCAAGAAGGGCGTCGAGATCGTCTGCGAAGGCCTCGATTTCAACATGAAGCACGTGGCGGCGGTCCTCTCCGGCGCCACGCAGATGTCCGTCGCGAGCCCGGCTCATATATTGGAGAGCCGGGCGCCGGAGAAGCTGCGCTTCCTCCTGACCATCCAGCAGGAAAGCCCGCTGGTCTATCCGGCACGCAAGGCCAGGGGCATCGCCAGGCCGACCGATCTCAAAGGCGGCAAGATCGGCGTATGGCCCGGACATGAGGATCTCGAACTGCGCTGGATGCTGCAGCGCGCCGGCCTCGGCCCCGACGCCGTCGAGCGCATCGCGATGCCGGACACGGTCGGCCCGTTCCTGAAGGACGAGCTCGTCTCGGCGCAGATGACAAATTACCACGAGCTGCATGTGGTCGAGAAAGCGCTGGGTCATGACGCGCTGACGATCTTCTCGGCGCGCGATTATGATTGCTCGCTGATCAAGGACGGCCTGGTGGTGGCGCGCGACTTCGCCGCCGAGCAGCCGGAGGCGGTGCAGGCCGTCGTCGATGCCGTGCTCGAAGGCTGGACCATCGCCTTCACCGAGCCCGACCGCGCCATCGATGCCTGCCGCGACGCGCGGCCCGATATGAGCGTCGAGGAGCACCAGCAGCAGCTTGCCGATATCCGCGCTCTCGCCCTTCGCGGCGCCACGCTGACGGAGGGGCTCGGCTATCCCGATCCGCGCCATGTGACGCGTGCCGCGCAAGCGATGGCCGAGGTCGAGGACAAGAAAGTGGATCACACCGATACTCTTGATCCGCGCTTCTGGCGGGCGGCGCCGGAGGCTTTCCGCAAAAGGAGCTGGGCTTGAGCGACAGCCTGCCCAAGGCAGCGGATGTTGTCGTTGTCGGCGGCGGTGTCGTCGGCACCGCCGTGGCGCGCCAGCTGGCGAAGGACGGGCTCACGACGGTGCTGCTCGAGGCCAAGGCCTTTGGCGGCGCGGTCAGCGGCGCCAGCCTCGCCTGTCTCGGCACGCATATGCATAATATCGAGGAACTGCCGATCCTGCTCGAGGCCTGCGCCCTGTGGCAGTCGCTGTCGGAAGAGCTCGGCGACAGCTTCGAATACAATCGCAGCGGCCAGCTGCGCTTCATCCTGAAGGCGGAAGATGTCGCGATCGCCAAGCGCTGGATCGCCGGTGAACGCGCCGCCGGCCTTACGCCGGCCCTCCTGTCGCCCAAGGAGACGCAAGAAGTCGAGCCGCTGCTCACCGGACCGATTCATGCCGCGACCTGGGCGCCGGATTCGGCGACGGTCAATCCCTTCCTCGCAGTGCGCGCCTTGCTCACCGACGCCAGGCGCGCCGGCGTCGCGGCCTTTGCCGAAACGCCGGTCGAACGTCTCATGCTCGATGGCGACCGGATCACCGGCGTCAGGACATCGCGCGGCGATATCAGCGCCGGCCATGTCGTGCTGGCCGCCGGCCCGTGGAGCGCCCGGATCGCGCGCAGCATCGGCCTCACGCTGCCGATCACGGCGCGCCAGGCGCAATGCCTCGCCTCGGTGCGCCAGCCCCCGTCGATACGCCGGGTGATCGGCGCCTGCGAATCCGCCGGCGGCGTCGAAGCCGGTTACACCCAGATTCAGCAGGCGGCGAGCGGCCAGATCCTGTTCAACACCGTCATGGCGCCGCAAGGAACACCGGCCGGCGCCGAAGACCGCATCAACGAAGTGCCGCGCCGCTTCGTGCGTGATTCCATCGCGATGCTCACCACCTTGTTTCCGAGCCTCGCCAATATCCTGATGCTGCGCTCCTGGGTGCGTTTCGAAGGGGTTACGCCGGACGACCGCTTCATGGCCGGCCGCCTCCAGGACGGCCTGCTCATCGCCGCCGGCGACAACGGCACCGGCTTCACCCGCGCGCTCTATCTCGCGCAACTGATCAGCCGCGCGGCGCGCGCCGCGACGGACCCGCGCGACGATTTCTACACTCCCCTCCGCTTCGCCGGAGGCAAGCCATGACGTCCATGGTCACGCTCATCATCAATGGCGCATCGGTCAAGGCCGAGGCGGGCGTCACGGTCGCCAGCGTCCTCCACCGGCAGCAGCCTGCATTGCGCCTGAGCCCACGACTCCAGGCGCCGCGCGGCCTCTATTGCGGCATGGGCGTGTGCTTCGAATGCGCGGTGACGGTCGACGGCGCGACGCGGCGCGCCTGCGTCACCGAGGTGCGCGACGGCATGGTGATCGAGGTCGTGTCATGAACGCCGAGCTCCTCACCTGCGATGTTCTGGTGGTGGGCGCCGGTCCGGCCGGACTTGCCGCCGCGGCGGCGGCGCGGGAATGCGGCGCCGATGTCATCTGCATCGATCTCTTCGCCCGCGCCGGCGGGCAATATCACATGCAGCCGGCGGCCGCCGACGGCCCGTTCCACGACGCGCCGCAAGTGGCGCAAGGCCGTGACGCCATCGCGCAGTGCGAAGCGCTCGGCGTCCGGATGCTGCTCGAGGCTGAAATCTTCTGGGCCGAGCCCGGCTTCACCGTCTTCGCCCATCAGAAGGATGTGGCCATCGCGGTCCGGGCCAGGACGGTGGTCGCCGCGACCGGCGGCATGGAGCGGCCGATCCCCTTCGAGGGCTGGACCTTGCCGGGCGTCATCAGCGCCGGCGCGGCGCAGCGCCTCGTCAAAGCCAATGGCACGCCGCCAGGCAAGAACATCGTGCTGGCCGGCACCGGCCCCTTTCTTTTCGCCGTCGCCGACACTTTCGCCAAAGCGGGCGTGCCCCTGCGCGCCTATGTCGAGCGGCAGAAGGCGAGCTTCGGCACGGTCGATCTCTTCATCAGCCATCCCTCCCGCCTCATCGAGGCGCTCGGCCTGTTGCGCAGCCTCCGCATGACCGGCGCGCGCCGCCATACCGGCCACGGCATCATCGCCGCCCTCGGCAAGGAGCGCGTCGAAGCGGTGCGCGTCGCGCCGCTCGGCAAGGACGGCCTGCCCGACAAGGCCCAAGCCTTCACCATCGAGAATGTCGATTGCCTGTGCGTCGGCCATGGCTTCCAGCCGGTGATCGACTTCACCAGCCTGCTCAAGGCGGCGCATCGCCATGACACAACGCTGGGCGGCTGGTACTGCGCGACCGATCCCAGGACACAGGCGACGGACGTGGCGGGCCTCTTCGCCGCCGGCGAGACGGCCGGCATCGGCGGCTTCCGCCCGGCACGGCTGAGCGGGAGGCTCGCCGGCCTCCATGCCGCGCGGGCCGCCGGCCGCACCCTGCCTCCAGTCGACATGGCGAAGCTGCAGCATGAGATGGGCCGGGCGCGCGACTTCGCCCGGATGCTCGCCGGGCTTTTCCCGTTCCCGGCGCAGATCGCCGATGCACTTCCCGATCATGAGCTCGTCTGCCGCTGCGAGGATGTCTCGCAGGCGCAGATCAAGGCGGCCATCGACGAGGGCGCGAGCGACGTCTTCTCGGTCAAGATGTGGACACGCGCCGGCATGGGCCCATGCCAGGGCCGCATCTGCGGCTCGGGTCTGGCCCATCTCGTTGCCCGTCAAACCGGCAAGGACGCCGCCGAGGCCGGTTACAACCGGCCGCATATGCCGCTGCGTCCGGTGCCTCTGGCGGCGGCGGACGCCGCCTTGGCGCTCGCCGATCTTCCCCATGGAGTCGATACATGACGAAACCCCTCACGAGCGCGGCGCGCTTCCATGCGATGCGCCTTGTTCCCGGCACCGACGTGCTGCAGACCGTGCAGGACTACGTGCGCGACAACGATCTCAAGGCGGTGGCGATCGTCACCGTCGTCGGCAGCCTGACCGACGCGGTGATCCGCTATGCCAACCAGCCGGGCGGCACGCTCTCGCAAGGCCATTTCGAGATCGTGTCGATGGTCGGCACCGTCGAGCCGACCGGCGCCCATGTCCATATCTCGCTCTCGGACGGCCAGGGAAAGATGTTCGGCGGCCATATGCTGCCGGGCTGCCTCGTCTACACCACCGCCGAGATCGTGCTGGCGCATCTCGAGGACTTCGCCTTCACGCGCGTGCCCTGCGCGCTCTCAGGGTACGACGAGCTCGCCATTCAACCCATTCAACACTCACAAACTGGAGGGAACTGAGATGAAATTCGATACGCGTACATTGGTGCTGATGGCGATCGCCATCGTCATCAATATTGTCGTCGGGCAGATCGCCGTCTGGGTGAAGCTGCCGCTTTATGTCGACGCGGTGGGCACCGTGCTGGTCGCCATCCTCGCCGGCCCGCTGGCGGGCGCCGTCACCGGCGTGCTGACCAACGTCATCTGGGGCCTGGTGTCGGATCCGACCGCCATGGCCTTCTTCCCGGTCTCGCTGGTCATCGGCCTCGTCGCCGGCATCCTCGCCAAGATGGGCTGGTTCCGCAATATCGGCATGACCGTCGTCTCCGGCATCGTGATCGGCATCATCAGCACGATCGTCGCCATTCCGATCATCGTCTACATGTTCGGCGGCGTGACGGGCGCCGGCACCGACTTCGCAACGACCTTCCTGGTCTCGGTCGGCCAGAAGCTCATCGAGTCCGTGGCGATCGCCAATCTCACGACGAATCTCGCGGACAAGATCCTCACCTGCGTGATCGCCTGGGTCATCGCCAGCCGGATGCCGAACCGCTTCACGGCGAGCTTCCCGTTCTACCAGCATTCGGCGAGCTGATCTCACATGATAAGCCAGGGAAGCTCACAAACGGGCACGGCTCTGCTTTATGTGCCGGGCAATAGTTTTATCCACCGGATGAATCCGCTGACCAAGCTCGTGGGGCTCCTCTGGCTCGCGGCGACGACGTTCATGCTCCCCCCCGGCGGCATGGCCGTGATCTTCGCCGCCACCTTCCTTTTCGGCGTCCTCGCGGGCGCCGGAAAGGCCTTCGTCAAAAGACTCATCCTGACGCTCGGGCCGTTCGCGATCTTCCTGTTCGTCATCCACGGCGTCCTCATCGAACGCCACGACACGATCCAGCATGAGTGGATCTCGTTCAGCCCGGAGGGCGCTCAGTACATGCTGAAGATCCTCGTCCGGGTCGCCGCTCTGCTGGCCGCGTCCATGCTCTTCGTCACCACCACGCATCCCGCCGCCCTGCTCAAGGCTCTCGACAGCCATGGCGTGCCGCCGGGCATCGCCTATCTGATCGCCAGCCCCTTGCTTCTTCTCGAACCCTTTTCCGCCCGCGCCCGCGCCATCCGCGACGCGCAGCAGGCGCGCGGCCTCGATCTGACGGGCAGCTGGAAAGCCCGCGTCAAAGCCTTCCCGGCGCTTCTCATTCCGCTGGTGACGCTCGCTTTGTCCGATCTCGATCACCGCGCCACGGTGCTCGACGGCCGCGCCTTCCGCGCCCGACCGTTCCGCGTCGTTCTCGATGCGCCGGTCGACCGGCCCTATGAGCGCTGGCTGCGCCGCGCGCTCCTCGTCGCCCTTCCGCTTCAGATCGGAGTCCTGCTGTGGCTCTGATCGATATCGACAATCTGGTTTTCGGCTATGGCAAGGCGGCGCCCGTTCTCGACGGCGTGAGCCTTTCGATCGCGCATGGCGAACGCATCGCCATTCTAGGCGGCAACGGCTCGGGCAAGACGACGCTGGCGCAATGGATCGCCGGCAGCTTTCCGCGGCCCGGCATGACGGCGCGCAGCGGATGCCTGCTCGCCGAGGGCAAGCCGTGGTCCGACTGGGACGCGCTCAAGCGCGCCGAGACGATCCAGTTCGTCGGACAGATCCCGGCGCAACAGATCTCGGGCTTCGCCTTCACCGTCTATGACGAGCTCGTTTTCGGCCCCGGCAATCTCGGCCTCGAACAAGCGGAAATCCGCAAACGGGCCGACTGGGCGCTCGACATCTGCAATCTGCGCCATCTCGTCGAGCGTGACCCCTTCACGCTGTCGGGCGGCGAGCAGCAGCGCCTGTCGATCGCGGCGGCGCTGGTGATGCAGCCCAAGGCCATCGTGCTCGACGAGCCGACCGGCAATTTCGATCCGGAGTCGCGCGACAGGCTGCTCGACCAGATCAACCAGCTGCCGGACGACCTGACCATCATCCTGTGCGACATGGCGCTCAAGGCGGCGCTCGCCATCGCCCGCCGCTTCCTGCTTCTCGATGAAGGCCGTATCGTCGCCGACGGCGACGCGCAAACGATCCTCGCTTATCCGCGCACGCTGGAGATTTTCGGCGCGCCGGCAGTGACCGAGGCCGCGCTGGCCATCCGCGCCGCCGGGCACTGGCCCGAAGACAAGCCCTTGCCGCTCACTTACGGCCAGGCGGAAGCTCTGTTCAAGGAGGCCGGCCATGCTCACGGTTGACAAGGTCGCGTTCCACTATATGGCGGCGACGCCGGTGCTGCGCGAAGTGAGCTTCGCGGCCAAGGGCGGCGAAATCCTGGCGCTGGTCGGGCGCAATGGCGCCGGCAAGAGCACGCTGCTGCGCCTGCTCAACGGCCTGCGCAAGCCGACGCAAGGCTCGGTCGTCATCGCCGGCAAGAACACGCACGACACGCCGCCCCACATCATCTCGCATTCGATCGGCACGGTGTTCCAGACGCCGGAGCAGCAGATCTTCAATGCCACGGTGCGCGACGAGGTGGCGTTCGGCCCCAACAACCTGCCGCTCACTTCCGAGCAGCGCGACGAACGGGTCACCCGCTCGCTGGCCCGCACCCGCCTCAGCGACTTCGCGAAGAGCCATCCGCTCGATCTCGACCAGGCGCAGCGCCGCTTCGTGGCGCTGGCCTCGGTGCTCGCCTCGCAGCCGCCCGCGCTCCTGCTCGATGAGCCGCAGCGCGGTCTCGATGCCCGCGGCAGGGCCCTGCTCGCGGAGATCATCCGCGAGGAGCAGGCGGCGGATCGCTGCATCATCATCGTCTGCCACGACATGGAATTCGTGGCGCGTCTCGCCACCCGCATGATCGCTCTCGCCGACGGCCGGCTCTCGGCCGACATGGCACCGGTCGCCTTCTTCAGCGATGCCCGGGCGATGGCGGAGGCAAGCGTCGAGCCGCCCGACACGCTCCGGCTTTCGGCGGCGCTCGGCCTGCCGCCGAGCCTGACGCCCTCCTCGTTCGCCGGCCACTGGCTGGCCCGACACACATGAGACCAAACGGAACCGACATGAGACTGATCATCGATACCGACACCGCAGGCGACGACGCCTTCTCGATCCTGCTCGCCCTCAAGACGCCGGGCGTCACGCTCGAGGCGATCACCATCTGCAACGGCAATGTGGATTTCAGCCAGCAGACCGAGAACGCGCTCTATACGCTGGAGGTCGCGGGGTTTTCGGGCAAGGTGCCGGTCTATCAGGGCTGCCCGCTGCCGCTCCTGCGCAAGCAGGTGGACGCCACCGAGTTCTTCGGCGTCGACGGCATGAGCGATGCGCATTTCCCGAAAGCGAAGCAGCGGCCGGAAGCGAAACACGCGGTCGACGCGATCATCGACCTCGTCATGTCCAATCCGGGCGAGATCGACATATTGGCGCAGGCGCCGCTGACCAACATCGCCACCGCCTATGCCAAGGAGCCGCGCATCGTGCAGGCGCTCCGGCATCTGTGGATCATGGGCGGCACCGACAACTCGCTCGGCAACACCACGCCCGCTTCCGAGTTCAATTTCTATGTCGATCCGGAAGCGGCGAAGATGGTGATCAATGCCGGCTTCCGCCAGACGCTGTCGACCTGGACGTTGACGATGAATTCCGGAATCCTGCCGCAGGAGGCCCTCGCCCGCATCGAGGCGATGAACACGCCGCTGTCGCGTTTCTTCATGACGGTCAGCCAGGCGCCGTTCAGGCGCACCAAGGTGCGCTACGGCTCGCCGCTCAGCACCCACCCGGATTCGCTCACCTGCGCCTGCGCCATCGATGAAAGCCTGATCCTCGAAGCCGCCGATTGCCTGGTCGATGTCGAGACGGGCAGCGAACTGACGCGGGCTTATTCCAGCATCTGCGTGCCGCTCGATGAGGAGCAGGCCAAGATCGATAAATTATGGCCGGCCGGAAAGCCCAATTGCCGCGTCATCAAGAAGGCGGACACGCAACGCTTCGCCGAAAAAATCATCGCCATGCTCGGCGCCTGAAGATCAAACGCTAACAGGGCAGAGCAACTGCCTATTGGAGTACACAAATGAATCTCGACCTCTCCGGCAAAACCGCCCTCATCACCGGCGCATCCAAGGGCATCGGCCTGGCGCTCGCGCATGTCCTGGCCAAGGAAGGCTGCCACCTCCATCTCGCCGCCCGCAATGGCGAGGCGATGCTCGCGGCCAAGAAGGAGATCGAGGCGGCGCATAAGGTCTCGGTCACCGTGCATGCGCTCGATCTGTCGAGCACCGAGGCGATGGAGAAGCTCGCCAGGGATGCCGGCGACATCGACATCCTCGTCAACAATGCCGGCGACATCCCGGCCGGCTCGCTCGAAATCGTCGACGACGACGCCTGGCGCAAGGGCTTCGACCTCAAGGTCTTCGGCTATATCACCCTCGCCCGCGCCTTCTACAAGAAGATGAAGGGCAAGAACGGCGTCATCCTCAATGTCATCGGCAATTCCGGCGAGAACTGGGATGCGAGCTACATCGCCGGCAGCACCGGCAATGCGGCGCTGATGTCCTTCACCAAAGCGCTGGGCGGCGCCAGCCTCAATGACGGCATCCGCGTCGTCGGCGTCAATCCGGGTCCGGTCGCCACCGACCGCATGCTCAAGATCATGAAGCGCAAGGCGACCGACATGCTGGGCGACGAAAGCCGCTGGGAAGAGCTGTTCGACAAATATCCGGGCAAGCGTCCGGCGACCGCCGAGGAAGTGGCCGATCTCTGCGCCTTCCTGTCCTCGCCGCGGGCCGGCTACATCACCGGCGCCATCGTCACCATCGACGGCGGCATCGCCTCGCGCGGCTCGGTCATCTGACATGAGCACGCTCAACAGCCGCAACAAATATTTCGACGAGCTCTTCGCGACGCAGGGGCTCCTGTGGATGGGCCAGAACACCAACCACATTCCCGCCCATCCGGCGGTCAAGCAGGCGATGGTCGATTCGATCACCGCGCTCGAATTCAACGCCTATGCGCCGCCGCTCGGCTTCGAGAGCCTGCGCCAGGCGATCGTCGCCGATCTGGGGCTCACCGGCGTCGAGGCGGTCGTCACCGAAGGCGGCGTCAATGCGCTGGCCACGATCTGCCGGGCCCGCTGCAAGCCGGGCAAGACGCTCGTCACCACCGATCCGACCTGGAAATGGCCGGGCCTCTTCGCCCGCCAGCAGGGCGCCGAAGTGATCGAGCTGCCGATCTACGATCCCGCCACCGGCTACAAGCTCACGCCGGAAGCGCTGGAGAAGGCCGTCGATGCGCGGACCGCAATCATCTATATCGTCGATCCCAACAACCCGCTCGGCATCTGCTATTCCAAGGCGGAGATCGAGGCCTTCGTGAAGATCGCGCAGCGCCATGGCGCCCTCCTCGTCCATGACTGCACCTATCGCGACTTCGCCGACGGCCATTACCCGGCCCTCAATGTCTCGACCGACAATGTCGTCCTGTCGATGAGCTTCTCCAAATGGCTGGGGCTGGCGGGCCTGCGCATCGGCGCCTTCGTAGCCAAACCGGAGCTCGCGGCCGAGATCGCCTCCTTCTCGACCGGCGTGCTCGGCGGCAGCGTGATCGCGCAGCGCGCCGCCCAGGCCGGGCTCAAGGTCAAGAAAGAATGGATGGCCGAGGTGCGCCGTATCAACAAGGCGAACCAGGACAAGCTCAAGGAAGCGGTGGAAGCCCAGGGCTTCAAGGTGCCGATCCATCCCTCGCATGGCAATTTCCTGGTGATCGAGACGCTCGCCGCCGGCGTGCGCCCGGAGGCGCTGGTCGCCGCGGCCAAGCGCGAGAGCATCATGATCCGCCAGGGCACCTATCACACCGAGCGCTTCGGCGACCGCTTCATCAAGGTCAGCACCACGGTGCCGGCCGAATGGGTCGACACGCTGTGCGCCAAGCTGCCGGCGCTCGTCGCCACGGCCAGGACGCTCAACGACGTCGACGCGCAGTTCTGAGGTAACCCCATGCTCATCAAGACCAAGGACGGCCTCAATCTCCATGTCGAGGAAGCAGGCGACGGCAAACCGGTCCTGTTCATCCATGAATTCGGCGGCAATCATGAGAGCTGGGAGCCGCAGATGCGGTTCTTCGCCCGCCGCTACCGCTGCATCACCTATGCCGCGCGGGGCTACGCGCCCTCCGACATTCCATCATCTGTCGATGCCTATTCGCAGAAGATCGCGGTCGAGGACGCGCTCGCGGTGCTGGACGGGCTCGGCATCGACAAGGCGCATATCGTCGGCCTGTCGATGGGCGGCTTCGCCACCGTGCATTTCGGCCTGATGGCGCCGGAGCGCGCGCTGTCGCTCACCGTCGCCGGCGCCGGCTATGGCTGCGAGAAGGAGTTCGAGGACTACTTCCGCAATGTGTCGCTCGAAGTGGCGCGCAATTTCGAGACCAAGGGGGCGAAGGAATTTTCCAAGATCTATGCGCTCGGCGCCAGCCGGGTGCAGTATCAGAACAAGGATCCGCGCGGCTGGCGCGAATTCGCCGACCGCCTCGCCACCCATTCCGACATCGGCGCCGCCATGACGATGCGCGGCGTCCAGGCGCGCCGGCCCTCCTTCTACGACCTCGAGGACCAGCTGAAGCGCATGGACGTGCCGACGCTGGTGATCTCGGGCGATGAGGACGATCATTGCCTGCAGCCCGGCATCTTCCTCAAGAAGACCATTCCGGCCTGCGGGCTCTCGGTGTTCCCCAAGACCGGCCATACGCTCAATCTGGAAGAGCCGGCCTGGTTCAATGCGCTCCTCGCCGAGTTCTTCGCGCAAGTGGAAGCCGGCAAATGGCAGAAGCGCGATCCGCGCGCGCAAGCCAGCCAGATCATGCGGACGGACTGAGGTGGCCGCGCCTTCGATCGATGCCGATCGCCTGTGGCAAAGGCTGATGCGCCTGGCCGAGATCGGCGCCACGCCGAAAGGCGGGGTCGACCGGCAGGCCCTGAGCGAAGGCGAGATCGACGCCTGGCGTCTGGTCATCGGCTGGGCGGCACAAGCCGGCCTCGTCGCCGAGACCGACGCCGCCGCCAATCTGTTCCTCGTCTGGAAGGGCCGCGACCGGGCCCTGCCGCCCTTGATGGCGGGAAGCCATCTCGACAGCCAGCCGGCCGGGGGCAGGTTCGACGGCGCTTTCGGCGTAATGGCGGCGCTCGAAGCTGTGACGGCGCTCGCCGAGGCGGGCTGCAAACCCGAGCGCGACGTCATCGTCGTCGCCTGGATGAATGAGGAAGGCTCGCGTTTCGCGCCGGGCATGATGGGATCTGAAGCCTTTGCCGGGGTGAGACCGATCGCGACCATCCGCGCGGTGAAGGACGCCAGTGGCGTCAGCGCCGGGGCCGAGATCGACCGGCAGCTCGCGGCTTTTCCCGACCTCGCCAGACGTCCGCTCGGTTTCCCGCTCTTCGCCTATATCGAGCCGCATATCGAGCAGCATACGCTGCTCGAAGAGGCACGGAAGGTGATCGGCATCGTCACCGGCATCCAGGGCAAGAAGACCTATGAGGTGACGATCGAGGGCGCCAAGGGCCATGCCGGAACGCTCGCGATGCGCGACAGGCGCGACGCCGTGGTCGCTTTTGTCGAGATCATGGCGCGGCTGCAGGCCCAGGTGGGCGGCATCGACGCGGAGGTCAAATTCACCGTCGGCCAGGTCATCGTGGAACCCAACGCCCCCTCGGTCGTGCCCGGGCGCATGCGGTTCCGTATCGATCTGCGTCACCCCGACAATGCGGTGCTGGAGAAATGCGGCGGCTTGATCGAGCGGATCTGCGCCGCCGCGGCGAAGCCTTGCGCCGCCACGCTCACCTCACTGGTCTCGGCGGCCTCCAATGATTTCGACGCCGGCCTCCAGGCGCTGATCGCAAAGAGCGCCGAGCAGCGCGCTTTCGCGACGATGCCAGTCCTTTCCTATGCCGGCCATGATGCGCGCCAGATGGCACCGCTCTGCCCGAGCGCCATGATCTTCATTCCCTGCCGCGGCGGCGTCAGCCATGATGAAAGCGAATGGGCGGAGCCGCAGCATGTCGCGGCGGGCGCGCAGGTGCTCTGCGATGTTCTCGCCGCCCGGATCGGGGAAGTGCGCTCGTAAGGGACCTTCACTGGATATAGGGTAGATACTGGGAAGATCGCAAAAAGAGCCCGTCCCGCCCCGACCTTCGGCGCGATCCCGCCCAGGCCCCACGGGTTGCGCAACAACGAGCTCCCGCAGAGGGCTCGCCGTTTCCAGTTTACACCAGCGATGCTCGCCCATAACATGCCGTATGGGCAGTTCCGGGGATGGACATGACGGACGGCGGCAGCTTCGACGAGCAGGAGAGCTTCGTCGACCGCATCTATGAAGCGGCAGTCCTGCCGGAATTCTGGCCGGACGTGTTGCGCGACTTCGCGCGGCTGGCGGACAGCCGTCATGCGGTGATCGTCGCGGTGCGCGATCAAAGCTACAAATGGGTGGGATCGTCACCGCTCATGGAGGCCATGACCCAGGAGGTCTATCAATATCCGGGCGGCCAGGAGCGCACGCGCCGGCTGCTGGCGGCGCCGCCCGGCGGCTTCGTGACCGATCTCGATGTCTTCAGCGAAAGCGAGATGCTCAACGAACCGCTCTATGCTGAATATCTCATTCCGAAGGGCCTCGGCCGCGGCATCGCGACCTTCATCAACGTGCCGACCGGCGACTCGATCGTGGTGCATGCCGAAGGCGACTACAGCCTCGGCCCCATTGATGCTGCCCTCAAACAAAAGCTCAACGGCTTCCGCCCGCATCTGGCGCGGTCCTCCCTCGTCTCCGCGCGCCTTGCCTTCGAGCGTGCCCGGACCGCGGTCGAGACGCTTTCTGGCCTGGGATTAGCCGCCTGCGCCGTCACCCGTTGCAGAATCGTGCTCGTCGCCAATCCGGAGTTCGACGCCGAGGGCCTCTTGTGGACGACACGCGGCGGCAACCGCATCGGCCTCTCCGACAAACGCGCCGACCGGCAGCTTTCCGACGCCTTGGGCGCGATCGAGATGGGACAGAGCGTGCGCTCCCTCCCGCTCGCCGCGCAGGAAGACACGCCGGCGGCGGTGCTGCATGTCGTGCCGATCCGCCGCGCCGCGCATGATCTCTTCGGCCAGGCGGCGGCGATCCTGGTGCTGACCAAGGCCTCGACCACGCCGACCGAAGCCACATCCCTGCTCCAGGCGCTGTTCGATCTTTCACCGACCGAAGCCGTGATCGCGGCGCGAATCGCCGCCGGGCAGACTCCGGAAGAGATCGCACGGGCGGACGGCAAGAGCATAGAGACCGTGCGCAATCAGCTGAAGCGCGTGCTCGACAAGACCGGCTGCCGCCGGCAGGTCGATCTCGGCCGGCTTCTCACGCAGCTCGTGCCGGCAAAGGGCTAGGATAAAATACTCAAATCCACCACGTCATGAGTGTGGTTCGATTCAACCGAAACTCATCGTGATCTAGCCGCGGACGTCGAACTCGGTCAACGGATGGGCGATGCCATTGACCAGAAGATCGATCCGGTGGCGGCCGGGATAATGCTTTCTTGTCGTCATGTCGGCGAAGGAAACGGTGCTCGCCAACGGCAGCTCGGTCGCCGGCGGCAGCTCGATCCGGCGCAGCTTGAACACTTTGGGCCGGGTCCCGCCATTCGCCTTCACGAAATGCACGGCATAGTCGATCAGCAGATCCTGCGGCCGCTTTCCCGTGCTGGCGAGGGTGAAGGAGAAGCGCAGCTTGCCGCCGACATTCACGCGGCGGGGCGCCAGCGTGACATCGGCGATACGGATATCGGGCCTCGTGCCGACCCCCAGCAGGCTCAGCGCGCCCAGATGGCTTTTCTTCACCAGCGAGCGCAGCGCATGCCGCACGATCCATTGCCGGTCCGGCGTGGCGCCGGCCAGCCATTGTCGGCACAGCTCGACCAGCAGATCGGGATGATCCTTGCCGATGTCGTTCAGATTATTGGCGACGGAGCGCTGGACATAACGCTCGGGATCGTCCTTCAACCGCTCGAGCAAGGCGATGACCGGGCGGGGATCGGCCTGAAAGGCCGGCAGGCGCGATGCCCAGGGCAGCCTTGGGCGCGTTCCCTCGGAAGCGAGGCGCCGGATATGGACATTGCCATCCCGCGTCCAGTCGAGGAGACGCGCATAGGTCGCTTCCGGATATTTCGTCAGATAGGCGCGGATGCTGAATTCGGCCGAGAACCATTGGGTCAGCTCATATTGCGCGCGCATCGCCGCCTCGAAATCGTCGAGCCCGTATTTCTGCACGAAACAGAGATGCGGCATGTAGCGCAGCGGCGACTGAGCCGTCTCTGCATCCGCCGCCGGCCTGGGCCCGAGCGAGGCCAGCAGGATGTCGGCGGCGGCGGCGAAGGGGCGCGGCAGATGCGCGTGAAGGGCGTCGGCGATATGCCAGGCGCGCGCCATGAGCGCCAGATCCGCCAATCCCGCCAGGCAGGCCTTGGTGAAGGGGCCGGCGCGAAAATCCGGGAACACCCGCTTAATTTCGCCCGCCAACGTGCGGATCGCCGCCTCACCGAGAATGTGCTTGAGCTCTTCGGCCATCGTCCCCTGCCTTGCTGTGCGCCCCTACTGTAGCGCGGAAACCGTCAGTTTCTGACAGGATACCGCTCCCGCCGCCGCAGAACCGCCAAGGCCACCAATGTCGCCATGGCCATGCCGGCGGCATAGGAGGCGAGCGGCCAGGCCGTGTCGCCCGGCAACAACACCGCCGCCGCCGTGCCCAGGAGGCCGACGATCAGGCTCTGGAGGCAGAAATAGAAGGCCACCGCCGTGCCGGCGACGTCTCCGAAGCCGGCGAGCGCGCCATCCGCCGTGACCGACGCCGTCACGACGATGCCGACGGCGATGATCCACATCGCCGGCATGAGGCTCCAGAAGGTCGGCGCCAAGAAGATCTGGCCGAGGACCAGAAGGCCCGAGCCCAGGAGCAGCAGCGCCATGCCGCGCCGCACACAGCCGGCGATGCCCCATTTCTTCGCCAAGGCGGCGACGAAGCGCGTGGCGATGATCATCACCAGCGCCGCCGTCGCGAAAGCCAGGCTGAAGGCGAACTCGCTGAGGCCGGCCCGCGCGATGAGGAAACGCGGCGCGGTCGAGAAAAAGACGAAGAACGATCCCATCGCGGCGCTGAAGGCGAGCGTATAAGTCCAGAAGGTCCCGCTCGCCAGGATGCGGCGCAAAGCACCCCCGCGTTCCGTCACCTGCGCCGGCGCGGTCTCGGGCCAGCGCCACCATGCCCATGCCAGAGCGATCATAGCCGGCGCGCCCAAGGCGACGAACAGCCCGCGCCAGCCGAACCGGTCGGCGATCAGAGCGCCGAGGATGGGCCCCAGAGCGGGAACGAAGGCCAGCATGGCGTTGAGGAGGCTGTAGACCACCGCGCTTTCCGGCCGATCCGCGTAGGCGTCACGCACCGTCGCGAACAACGCCACCAGCATTGCCGAAGCGCCGATCGCCTGCGCGATGCGCAGGATCAGAAAAATGGACGCCGAGTCCGTCGCGGAGAGCAGGAAAGACGCAGCCGTGAAGAGCAGCGCGCCGCCGAGCAGCACCGGACGGCGGCCGATCCGGTCGGAGAGTGGTCCGAAAACGATCTGCCCGACGCCGAGCAGGATCATATAGAGGCTCAAAGTGAGCTGGATCACCGCGGGCGTGGTGGCGAGAATGCCCGGCATCGCAGGCACGACGGGCAGATAGACGTCCATGGCGAGCGATGCCAGGATGTTGAACGGCGCCAGCAACAGCAAGGCGGCCGGCAGGCTGAAAGCCCAATTCTTTTTATCGGGAAAGGACACGAGCAGAAACTCCGCGCAATAGAGATTTGGCGGCGATCTGCCTTACTGGACCTGGCTCAGTGACCGGAACAGACGCCGCAACAACATTCACTCTGTCGTTGCGGCTTACTCGGCTGCTGCTTTGGCGCCCGTCATTGGGATATCCGGTCCATCGGTAAATTTTTCGCAAGGCGCGGGATAACATCTCACACCGGCGACGGCAAGCGGCGCAGGGCTGGGACGCGCCATGACAGGTGACAGCGGGAATGAAATTCGGATATGGACTTAACGTCCGCCTCTCCTGGCGGCATGTAAATTCCCCGAGGTTATATCCATCCCGCAGGCACGACGAGCCTGGCCGAAGGAATAGCGCATAAGGCCTTTCAGCGAGAATGGACCCGAGTACCGTCTTCATCACCGTCTCCTTGATGATGTATGCCAATGGCGGCGTTCTGGGCCTCATCCACCGCGATCTCCCGGCAACGCTCAGACCGTCGGCAAAAAGCTGGCAGACCGGCACGCTGCTCATCGCGGTAGGCTGCACGATCTTCGCGTTTCCCACCGTGCTGCCGATGCCCGTGACGGTCGTGCTCGCCAATGGCCTGTTCCTGCTGGGGCTCACCTCTTATCTCAGGTCGCTGCAGAAATTCTTCGGCATACGCCACAAGCCTCTGTTTCTGCTTCCGGTAGTCCTGGCGGTGCTCGGCGTCTTCTGGTTCTCGGCCGTTCACCCCAATACGGAAATCCGGATTCTGATCGTCTCGGCGGCCTGGCTCGCCCTGATGGTGGGCTCGGTGATGACACTCGCCTCCAGCATCCATCCCGAATGGGCGCTCAGCCGTAAAATGCTGCTTTCGGTCTTCGTCGCGGTGCTGGCTTTCACCGCGGCGCGCGCCCTGTATTATGCACAACTCCGGATCGCCCCGGATTTCAGCATCACCGGCAACGCCCACTGGCTCAATCTCGCGACGCCGGTTTTCATGACCTTGCTGCCCGTCATCGGCACAACGGCTTTCGCCTTGATGTGCTCCGACCGGATCCGCCGGCAATGGGAGCACGCCGCATCGACCGATCACCTGACCGGCCTGCCCAACCGGCGCACCCTGACCGATGCCGGCAATGAATGCTTCGCCAAGGCCACGCGCAAGGGCGCCGGATTTGCCGTGGCGGTGCTCGACATCGACAGATTCAAGGGCATCAATGATACCTATGGTCATGAGGATGGCGACAACGCCCTCATCCATGTCGCCTTCCGCCTGAAGATGGAAATCCGTAAGGGCGATTTCATCGCGCGCTCGGGCGGCGAGGAGTTCGTGGTGCTGCTCGGCGACCTCCAGCCCGACGGCGCCCAGGCGGCCGCCGAGCGGCTGCGTGTCGCGGTCGAGCAGGACATATTCAGCATCGGTGACGAGATGATCCCGATCACCGTTTCCGTCGGTGTCGCAATTTTCGGCGCCGACGACCGGAACTTCGCCGAAACGCTGCGGCGCGCCGACAAGGCGCTTTATATCGCCAAATCACAAGGGCGGAACCGGGTCGAGCTCGCCGTCTAGAGCGCCGGACGTTCTCATGGAATCGCTCCGGCGCTCTATCTCATTGTTTTGCGCATCGGATTATCCGAAAACCGCTTCGCACTTTTCAGTCCGATGCTCTAGACCGGTCAATCAGCTCGCATCCATTTCTGAAACAATCTTCGCCGGAAGCGGTTGTCCAAAGACAAACCGCACCGGAAAGGAGATCGGAATGGCAAATATGCGAAGCACACGAATTCTCATCATCGCGACGGACGGCTTCGAGCAGTCGGAGCTTTTCGAGCCCTTGACGAAACTGCGCGAGAAAGGCGCCACCGTCGAAATCGCCGCGCCGGACAAGACCCGCGAGCGCGGCGAGATCAGAGGCTGGCAAGGCGAAAGCGCCAGGGCCGAATGGGGCGACAGCGTCGCCGCCGACAAGGCTCTCGACAGTATCAATGTGCAATCCTACGACGCGCTCGTCCTGCCGGGCGGCGTCATGAGTCCGGACAAACTGCGCCGCGAACCCAAGGCCATCGAGGCGGTACGGGAATTCGCCACGCAAGGCAAGGTCGTGGCCGCGATCTGTCACGGCCCCTGGCTTCTGGCCGACGCCGGCGTCGCCAAAGGCCGCCGCATGACCTCCTACTGGTCGATCCGCAAGGACATCGAGAATGCCGGCGCATCCTGGTCGGATGAAGAAGTCGTGACCGATGACGGCATCATCACCAGCCGTTCACCCAAGGACATCCCGGCCTTCATCGACAAGATCGTCGAGGAGATCGCCGAAGGAAGCCATGGCGCGCGGCGCATCGCCGCCTGAGCGAGGAGAGTGGAGACAAGATACATGGATTATGAACGCCATATCGCGTTGAACAGCGGCCATGCCATGCCGGCGATGGGGCTCGGCACCTGGCAATTGACCGAGGACACCGCCGGCACAGTGGTCGCCGCCTTGGCGCTGGGCTACCGGATGATCGACAGCTCCGGCGATTACGGCACCCAGCCCGGCATCGCCGAAGGCATCCGGCGCAGCGGCATCAAGCGCTCGGACATCTATCTGGTGACCAAGATCGAGGAAGACGAGGACGCCTATGAAGCGACGGGCAAGAATCTGCGCGAGCTCGGATCGGACTATGTTGATCTCGTTCTGATCCACCGCCCGCCCGATGACGGCGCCGGTGAAGATTTATGGCGCGGCCTGATGCGGGCGCGCGCCAACGGCCTTGCCCGGGATATCGGCGTCAGCAACTATTCCACCGATCTCATCGACACGCTGATCACGGCGACGGGAGAAACTCCGGCGGTCAACCAGATCGAATGGAGTCCCTTCGGCCACAGCGACGAGATGCTCCACTATGCGGAAGGCAAGGACATGGTGATACAGGCCTATAGTCCGCTGACCCGGACGGAGCAGCTTGCCGACCGAACGCTGGTGGAAATCGCGAAGAAATATGACAAATCACCGGCGCAACTCCTCATCCGCTGGAACCTGCAGAACGGAACGGTACCCCTTCCCAAGGCCAATCGGCGCGATCATCTCGAAGACGACATCGACGTTTTCGACTTCGACATCGAGGTCTCGGACATGATGGCGCTCGACCGCCTCAATGCGCATTATTCCGCGCTCGGGACGCTACCTTACGTCTGAGCCGCGGCTTCGACCTGGAGCACCTCGGGGGGTGCTTCCGCCCAGCCATACCGGTCCGACATCTCCCGGAGCATGTCGAGCAATCGGCGCGCATCGGCATGCGGCAAGGCGATATTGTGCGGCGCGCCGGTGCTTTCGAGCGTGGCTGGATTGACGATCTCGAAATGGAAGAAGACGGCCTTCCCCCGATCGGAGGTCACATTCGGGTTACACAGCACCAAATCGGGCTTCAGAGTCATGACATTCCTCCTCTGCAAGCTCAACCGCGGCAGGCAAGAGTTGTTCCTGAAAAACCGGAACCCGCTTTTTCGCATCCCGCGCTAGTTGTGGAGCCTCAATAGGTTGTCTTCGGTTAAGGTGAGGCGGCTGATGGGTGGTTTGTATTTTAGACTGCCATGAGGTCGGTGCCAATTGTAGCGATGAATCCAGATTGGCAGCTGTTCAGCGCGATG
>JBMOOM010000080.1:0-3451 GCA_049323275.1 Pseudomonadota bacterium | reverse complement strand
AGCCGCCCACGCCTTTGAACCACAGGCCGGGCGTCACGCGCCCGACCGGGGTCGGCTCGACCGGGGTCACGAAATCGGCGACCGGCGTCACCTGCTGCGCGGCGATGAGCGGGCGCAGATCGGCCTGGCGCTGCAAGAGCGTGCCGGTCGTCTGCTGCCACATGTCCTGGGCGCCGGTGATGCCGGCGGCGAATTCATGGGCGCCGGCGCCAAGGCCGGTCGTGTAGAGCTGATGCTCGACCGAGATGCCATCTTGCACACGACGCAGGCCCCAGGCGAAGAAGCCGGCATTGAGCACCCCGCTCTCGAGGCGGAAGTCTTCGGCCAGAGACGTGCCATCGACGGACACGACGCGAATGCCGTCGGTATTCGGCGCGCTGCCGATCGGGTTGGTGAGATTGACCACCAGGATCGTCGTGCCCCCGGTGCTGCCGCTGATGAGGAGCTTATCCGACTTGCCGTCGGAGCCCGGCGCCAGAAAGGCATCGACGGCGAGCCGGCCGCCATAGCCTACATAGTTGGCGGCCGGTCCCAGGCTGAACTGGTCATTCGCCAGGCCATCGACCAGCGACATGGTTCCCGAATTGTTGAAAGCCTCGAGATCCCAGAATGACACATTCTCAAATTCGGCAATGCCGTGCGCCGCCTGCAGGAGACCGGCATTGTTCACCACATCGTGACCGCCGCCGAAATCCGAGCTGCGCGCCGCGAACACCCCGCCCGCCAGATTGTCGAGCCTGTCGTCGCCGTCGGTCAGATCGACACGGCCGCTGATCACGCCGCTATTGGTGATCTCGACCGGGTCGCCAAGGGCGTCGATCGCCATCAGATTCGTGGCGGTGATATAGCCGGCATTGACGATGACCGACCGTCCGGCGACCGAAGACACGATAATTCCCGCATCGCTCCCCTCGACTCGGCCGGTCGCCTCGATCTCGACGACGGCATCGCCGCCGCCATTGTTCTGGACGCGAATGCCGGCATGCGCCGTGCCTTGGACAATTCCGCCGACCGTGATGTCGATTTTGCTGGGCTTGTTGTCCTTGGCAATGATTCCGTACTCACCGGTGACGACACTCGCCGCCCCGGTGACGATCTTCAAGTCGCCGCTGGCGGAGCGGTTCTCGGCGAGAATGCCGTAATTGCCTCCGGCGACCTCCCCGTTGGCGGTGATGCTGAGGCCTCCGGCGCCGGTATTGTTGCGGGCCGAGATGCCCGCCATTCCGCCGCTGATCTTGCTTCCGGCGCCGGTGACGATCTCGACGCCGTTGCCGGCGAGCAGATTGAGGGCTCTGATGCCATATCCCTGCTCGCCGATGACCGTGCCGTCAGCGATGATCCTCAGATCGCCGGTGCCGTAATTGTGCGCGACGATGCCGTTCTGTCTGCCGCGGACATAGCTCGCATCGCCCGTCGTGATCTTCAGGTCGCGGCCGTAGCCGGTGGGTGTCGGCGAGCTCACATAAGCATTGAACGCCCGGATGCCATCCATCGTTGCGCCGGTGACATCGCCATGGACGGTGATGTCGATGTCGCGCCCGAAATTGCGCACATAGATGCCGATATTCTTTCCGTAGATGTCGCTCTCGGCGCCCGCCGTGATCTTGAGGTCGTTGGCGTCGGCGGTGTTCCGCGCATATATGCCATGGCGGTCCCTGCCCGTGACCTCGCCATTGGCGGTGATGGTGAAATCGCCGCTGTCGTTCCGGCCGCCGATGCCGTCATAGCCGGTGACCTTGCTCTGGGCGCTGGTCGTCACCGTGGCGCTGGCGCCGGCATAATTGACGACCCAGACGCCCTTCTCGACCGCGCCCGTGACGTCGCCATAGACATTCACGTTGAGAGCGCCGCGGCCGATATTGCGCGCCTCGACACCGTCATAGCCGCCCTTGACGACGCTTCCGGCGCCGATGGTGACGGTCAGGTTGTTGCCGGTGGAATTGCCGAGCGCATAGACGCCCTCGCGGGCCGTCCCGGTGACGTCCCCGTTCACCGTCATCGTAAGGTCGCCCGTGCCGTCGTTGCGGCCGCGGATGCCGAAGCGGCTGCCGATGACGTCGCTGTCGGCCCCGGTGGTGATGGTCAGGTCCCGGCCAAACGCATCATTGAAGGCGAAGATGCCTTCGCCGTCGATCGCCGTGACCTTGCCATTGGCATTGATGATGATATCGCCGGTGCCGGAGCTGCGGGCATCGATGCCGAACTGATAGCCGGTGACGTCGCTCTGGCTTCCGGTGTTTACGGTCAGATTGCGGCCGCTCGGGCCCACACCCGCGAGGATGCCGGTGACATTCTGGCCCGTGACCTTGCCGTCCGCCGTGACGACCAGGTCGCCGGTGCCGGAATTGTTGGCGCGGAGACCACTGAAGCCGCCGGTGATCGTGCTGTTCACGGTGACGGTGACGGCACCAGGGGTGGCGCCGGCATCGCCCGCCGCGATCACGCTCAGCCCGTCCTCATCGCCGGTGATGATCGAGTCATTCTGGTCGGTGAAGCGCAGATGGCCGTCGCCGGTGACGGTGATGCCTTTGCCGGCGGGCGCGATGACGCTGAAGCCCGGCGCCGTCGAGACATCCGCATTATCGGCCGTGACGGCCTGCGTCACCACATTGGCGCCGGAGCAGACGAAAACCGGCGAGGCGGGTGACGGATCGCAGGCGGCAGTGGCGGTGCGGCCATAGCCGAAGAACGGCGCCACGGTGAGGATCGTCGTCAGGGCCAGCCGGTTGCGCAACTGCCGCGTCCCCGACCTGCCGCCCTCGCCGCCTTGCGGCGCTCCAGACACGCTCATCCTACCCCCGTCCGTCCCGAACTCAATTATCGTAAATAGTTACAGGGCCGGGAGAATTCCGGGCCTCCCATTTGGGAGGTGCGGCGCCTCATCACAAAGATTTGGGGCCGGGTGGGGCGATCTAGATCACGATCACTTTAGGTCGGGTCGACCTAAAGTGACGAACGTGATCGGAAGCTTATATTTAGCGCGTGATCGGACGGAAAGCCGGCGTCCACCTTTCCTGATCGCGCGCTAGATCGCTCAGATTTCCTCTCCTTCCCCGCATCTTGCGCGGGGAAGGAGGAGATGCGTGAATCTGAGCATGCCACCTACCAGCTGTATCTCACCCCGGCATTGCCGCTGATCGCCTCATAATCCTCGGCGAACTGGTAATTGCCACGCAGGAAGCCGGACCAGCCGTTGGGGTCCGTCACGCTGAAGCCCAGCGATACATCACCCACCGTCTCGCCCGGATCATCCGACACATCGCTCTCCGGCGTCAGCGGTGCGAACACCGTCACCGTATTGTCGCCGGTGAAGGACTGCCACAGGCTCGCCGTCACATCGGGCGTCAGGATCACCCCGTCATGCGCGTAATCGGCGCCGAGCCTCAGGCCGAGGCGGCCGCGCACGCTCGTCTCGTCCTCGAACTCGACCGAGCCGCCGAAGATGTCGTCG
>JBMOOM010000079.1:35402-61480 GCA_049323275.1 Pseudomonadota bacterium | reverse complement strand
ACCCGAGCCGGTGCGCACGATGTCGGGATTGCTCAGGCCGGCGATGCGGACGTCATATTGTCCGGTCGGCGCCTGCGGCGAGCCCGCCACCTTGATCGTTCCTTCGAGCGTGCCGTTGAGCTCGCCCTCATAACCGCCGAGCTTGGCCAGCGACAGCGGCAGAGCATTTAGCTTCACGTCGAGCGCTAGCCTGTCCGAACCGGCTTTGCCGGAGACGGCGGCGCGGCCCTTGCCCGTGACGAGGACGAAATTGTCGACCGCGACGGTGCTGCCGGCGATTTCGATCTTGGACGGGCCGGCGAGCGCCGCGCGCACGCCGTCTTTCACTAGGCCGAGCGACTTGAGATCTACCAGTGTCGCCGATCCTTGAGGCCTTACCCGCGCCTCGCTGGTGATGTCCGTTCCCTGGACGCGGCCGGCGAGACGGATGGTGCTGTCGGCGCCGGTGCCGCTCGCCTCGATCTTCGCCCGATCGATGGCGACGCCGCCCGCCGTGCTGCCGGCGATGTCGATGGTGCCGTCGAAGCCCGGCGTGCCGAAGGCATCGCTCACCTTGGCATCGACATTCATCTTGCCGATCGCCTGCTCGGCGATGCGCAGCGCCGCGGCATTGGCTTTGACCGTGACGGCCTGCTTGCCGTCGCGGGCTGACAGATTCACGGTGCCCTTGAGCGAGCCCGACATCGGCGTCAGCGCCAGGGCCGAAAGCTCGGCGAGATTGCCGGCATTGACCGTCAGATCGCCATCGATGAGACCCGCGACGGCGGTGAGCGCGCCCTTCACCTGATTGGCCCCGACCGTGAGGTCGATCGGATCGAGCCGATAGGTGCTCTCAGGCAGAGCGGAGAAGCGAACGAGGCCTTTCGCCGGCTTGCCCGCGATACGGCCGCCGAAAGTGAGGTCGCCCGCCGGCGCCCCGGTCAGGTCGGCGGCTTTGACGAGCACTTCCAGTCCTTCGACCGGCTTGCCCATCGCGGTGCCCGACGCAATGCTGAGCTTCGAGGTGAGATCGAGCTTGTCGAGCGTGCCCGAGAAGGCGGCTGTCGCTTGCGCCTTGCCGCTGAGGCGCGGATCGATGAGGGCCATGTCGGCGAGCGTCAGATCGGCCTTGAGATCGGCGGCGCTGCGGTCGATGCGCCCGCCAATGGCGAGCGCCAGATTCTTCGCGGCGAGATTGGCATCCTTGACGACGAGCACGCCGTCGGCGCCGCGCTCGACGCTGCCGGAAAGCTCGGCCGGGCCACTGAGCAGCCCATCGACCGCCTTGATGCCGGTGACGATCCCGATCGAGCTGCCCTTGCCCGTCACCCGCAGCATCTCGGGCGTCATATCGAGATCGGCCTCGGCCGAGAACTGTCCGCCGAGCGTCCGTCCCGCCAGCGGCGAGAAGGCCGCGAGATCGAGCCGGCCCAGGCGCAGCCTGCCCTGCGTTGCGTCCGCGGTGGCGCGTCCGGTGAATTCGGCGGCGAGTGGTGCGAGCTTGATCGTGGCCCCGGTCAGAACCGGCTTGCCGTCGCTGCCGAAAGCGCCGGCGACGACAAAGTCGAGCGTCTGCCCCAGCGCCTGGCTCACTTTCGGATCGGCGGCGGCGAGTCCCTTGGCGTTGCCGTCGGCGGTAAGCGCGAAGGCGCCGTCGGCTTGCGGCGTCGCCTCGATCGTCGCGCTGAACATCTCGGCGCCATATCCTTGCGCCTGCGGCATGGTGACGGTGACCGCGGCTTTGACCGTTGGCTGGGCGATTGGGCCCGACAGCGAGCCGTCGACGAACCAGTCCTGCCATTGCGCACCCGGCGCCAGCGCCGCATAGCGGGCCGCGTCGCCGCCGATCAGCGTGAAGCGCAATTGCGCGGCGCTGGCGGCGGTATCGAAGCTGCCCTTGAGCGTGGCGCCGATCCCGGCGGCCTGCAATTTCACGTCATCGATCTGGATGGACGGCGTCTCATCGGCATGGAGCAGCGCCTTGAGCGTGGTGCTGCCTTCGAAGAGGGGACGCAGATGGGCGGGCAACAGGCCCGCCAGCGCGCCACTGACGTCGAGCAGGATCGCCCGGCCGGTCTGGTCGCGGGCGATGCTGGCGGTGCCCTGCGCATTCACCGTCTCGCCCGCGAGGAAGGACAGGTCGGCCTTGAAGTCGTCAAGCGATCCCTTGCCTTTGAGCGTGAGATTGACCGGCGGCCGTCCTTCGATCTGCGCCAGGCCGGAAATGAGCCCGCCTTGCGGCTCGTCCGCCGCGATGTCGATGTCGAGGAGGCGCGTATCGGGAATGAAATTGACTTTGCCGGCGATGCGGCCGGCGAGATCGGTCCGATCGAGCGCGAAATCGAGCGCAAGCCCCTGTGCCGGATCGACGAGCCGCGCCGAGCCTTGGAAGGACAGTTGCATCGCCTGGCCGAAGACCGGCGCGCCGATCTCGATCTCGGTGAGCTTGAGATGCTTGAGATCGAGACGCGGCACCGTGAAGCCGGAGCTTTCTGTCGCTTCCGGCGCCGGCGGCAATTCCGGCAGGCGCTGCAGCGAGATCTTGCCGGCCTCGATCGTGTCGGCGGAGATGAGGCCGCCGGTCAGGGCCAGCGGGCTCCAGGACAGATTGACGCCCTCGACCGTGGCGAAGGTCCCCTTCGCATCGGCAATCTCGACGCGCCCGACGGTCAGGCCGGACGGCACGAAGCCGCCGATCTCGCTGATCTTGACGTCGAGGCTGTTGCCGGAAGCGATCCGGCTGGCGGTTGCGGCGAGGAAGCTCTTGCCCGGCGGCGTCTGGATGAAGCCGAAGAGAGAAGCGGCCACGACGACGAGTCCGAGAACCGCATAGAGGCCATAGCGTATGATCCGGCGGGTCATCATCAGAAAGCCTGACCGATGCTGACATAGATGCCGTAACCCGTGTCGTCGTCACGCGGATTGAGCGGCACCGCCGCATCGAGACGGATGGGGCCGATGGCGGTGTAATAACGAAGACCCAGGCCCGCAGCATATTGCAGGCCCGAGAAATCCGGCATTTCGTCTTCGAAGGCGGCCCCCATGTCGACGAAGGGAACGACGCCGATCGTCTCGGTGATGCGGATGCGCATTTCGGCCGACGCTTCGAAATAGCTCAAGCCGCCGATGATGTCGCCCTTGTCGTTGCGCGGACTGACCGACTGGAAGTCATAGCCGCGGATCGATCCGCCGCCGCCTGCATAGAAGCGCCGCGCCGGCGGCACGTCGCTGAGATCGGCGCCGATCAGGCTGCCGCCCGCCACACGCCCCGCCAGGATGAAGCGGCTGCGCTCGTCCATGGAATGATAGGCGGAGACCTGGCCGCGGGCCAGCACCGGTCCGGCTCCGGCCTCGCCCAGGAAGGCGAAGGGCTCGACGCGCACGGCGGATCGGATGCCGCGCGTCGGATCGAGCAGTGAATCGGTCGTGTCATAGACGACGTCGATCGGCAGGCCGGCCACGAAATCCTGGCGCTTGCCGTCGGTATCCTCGACATAGGCCTGTTCGAAATCGACGCCGACCTGCACCGACAGCGCATCACTGATCTGACGCTTGACGCCGGCATTGAGCGTCACCGCATCACGCACATAGGCGTCGGTCACTTCGCGCAGGATCGCCGCCTCGGCGAGGAAATCGTCATCTTCCGTGTAGATGCCGGGCTTGGTGAAGGTCGCTTTCAGCATATAGCCGAAGGGATCGGCATCGGGCACCGCATCGGGCTCGCCGCCGAACCACGACACCTGGCCGTCGATGCGCAAGGTCTCTGCCCCGCCGAACAGGTTGCGATGGCCCCAATAGGCATTCACCGCGGTGCCGTCGGTGCTCGAATATTTGGTGCCGAAGCCGAAATAGCGCGGCTTGCGCTCGCTGATCTCGACATCGACCGGCAGCCGGCCATTGGGATCGAGCTCGTCCGCCTCGCGCAGCTTGACGCCGGCGATGATCGGATAGGAGGTGAGGCGCTTGCGCAATTTATCGAGGCGTTCCGGCGAATAGGGCTCGCCCTCTTCGATATTGATGCGATCTTCGACGAATTCGGGATCGAGCCCGTCGGTGCCCGACACGGTGAAACGGCCGAAGCCCG
The DNA here is from genome assembly GCA_049323275.1 of Pseudomonadota bacterium. GTDB lineage: Bacteria > Pseudomonadota > Alphaproteobacteria > Rhizobiales > Aestuariivirgaceae > Taklimakanibacter. The sequence continues at coordinate 57,417 of JBMOOM010000079.1, read as the reverse complement.
CTTTGGGCCCGGTCTCTACGAAAAGCGTGACCTCCAGCCGCCGCGACACGTGGTCGGCGGCGACATCCTTGCTGTCGATCCTGGCGAAGGGATAGCCCCGGCTCCTCAGATCGGACGCGATGATCCGCTCGGCGCGCGCAATGGCCGAGCTCGCGGCGACTTCGCCCTGGACCAGATCACTGTCCTCGAGATCGGGGATATTCTCCATCGGCCGGTGAGTCTTGGCGTCGAGCACGCGAATCTTGCCGAAACGGAATTCCGGCCCGACATCGACATTGATCTGCACATTGACCGGACCGCGCGCCCGCATCGTCTCGGCGGCGTCGAAGACGCTCGGATCGTTGACGTCGACATCGGCGATGCGGATGTCGATCTCCCCTGCGTAGTAACCTTTGTCGTAGAGCGCCGCCGTGATTCGCTCCTGATCCGACAGCGCGCGCTGCACCAGGCCCGCCGCTCCCGGCGCGGCACTGTCCTGAAGCGTGACCAGATTGGAGCTGTCCTCGATCGCCGATCTGACGTCGCTGTCACCGTGATCGACCTTGATCTTCACCTTGTAGGCCAGCGCATCGGCGATCGGCTCGTCGGCCTTTTTGCCGGTAAACCAGGAGGTTATGCCGTCGAAGAAGGACTGGCTGCGCACGGGCGCCGCCAGGAAGCCGGAAAAGAGCGCGCTTGCGGTGCATAACACCAAAAGATTGCTCGTGAATTTCGAGTTTACCCGCAGACGCACAACGCCCCACCACATACACTTCGTGTGCCATACTAGGTTCGGGCAAAAATCCGGTTAAAATGTGTCTCATTGACTTAAGGAAGCTTACGAAACATCAGGAGAACATCTGTGGTAATATCAAAACAGGATTGTCCCGATCTCTTCCGTTGAGTCAGGTGATTTTACGGCGGATAATTTAATGTCCAACTGGTAATTATACTTGCCAGCCTCCCTCATGTTGGTCAAGCTGCCTGCCTGAGACGGCCCGCCAAACAGGGCCGCGAGGGAGCAGACATGACATCCATCATTCAAGACAGCCTGGCGATCGTCGCGCAAAAAGTACGGAACGGCCAGATGTCGCGCCGGCGCTTCATGCAGGTTCTGGCCGCCCTGGGCGCCGCCGGCGCGCTGCCCGCCTGGCGCGACGCCAACGCCCAGACCAAGGAGATCATCTTCTCGATGTGGGGCGGCGATGCCGAGGAGGTCTACCGCAAGGCCTGGGGCGCTCCCTATGAGGAGAAAGCCGGCGTCGCCATCCAGTTCGACGGCTCTGGCCCCACCCGCGGCAAGATCCGCGCCATGGTCGAATCGAAGAACGTCACCTGGGATGTCTGCGACAGCGGCCTCGGCACCCAGTCTTCGCTCGGCCCCGAAGGCCTGCTCGAGCCGATCGATTATTCGATCGTCGACAAGAACAAGATCGTGCCCGGCCTCGCCTACGAATGGGGCGCCACCGGCTATATCTACAGTTCGGTGCTGACCTGGGATTCGAAGGCTTTTGGCGGCGAGGAGCCCAAGACCTGGGTCGATTTCTGGGACCTCGAGCGCTTCCCCGGCAAGCGCGTCGTCTGGAAATACATGGTCGGCGTCCTCGAGGCCGCCTTGATCGCCGACGGCGTCGAGCCCTCCAAGGTCTATCCGATCGACATGGACCGCGCCTTGAACAAGATCAGGGAGATCAAGGATCACCTGGTCCTGTGGGACAACGGCGCCAGTAGCCAGCAGGTATTCCGCGATGGCGAGGTGACGATGGGCCAGATCTGGCACACGCGCTCCACCATGCTGGCGGACGAATCACAGGGCCGTTTCAAATACACCTTCAATCAGGGCATCGTGCAGCCGGGCGTCTGGGTCGTGCCGAAGGGCAATCCCGCCGGCAAGGCCGTGTTCGACTTCCTCGCCTCCATGCAGGAGCCCGAGAAGCAGCTCATCCTGCTGAAGGAGCTGAGCCAGGGCCCGGCCAATCCGGAAACCGCCAAGCTCGCCCCCGAACTCGCGTCGAAGAATCCGGGCTCGCCGGAAAACCTGGCGATCCAGGTCTTCCAGAATGAGGAATGGTACGCCAAGAACCATCAGGAAGCCGAAAAGCGCTTCCTCGACGTGGTCTCCTCCTGACGCGCTGATCTGGGAGCGCCGCCATGTATGTACTCTTCGTGCTGCCAGCGGCGCTCCTTCTCTTCTTTCTCTATCTGCTGCCGCTGGCGCGCATCCTGATGATCAGCGCCACCGATGGCGGTGGCTTCGTCGCCAATTACGGCGCCGTGCTCACCTCGGCGCCGATCCATCGCATGGTGTGGACGACGATCGAGATCTGCGCCACCACCACCATCGCCACCCTGCTCATCTCCTATCTGATCGCCTATGTGCTGCTGCAGGTCTCCGAGCGCACCCGCATGTGGATGATGCTGTGCATCCTGGTGCCGCTCTGGGTCTCGGTGCTGGTGCGCGCTTTCGCCTGGATCGCGGTGCTCAACAATTCGGGCCCGGTCAACGGTCTGCTGCAGTGGACGGGAATGACCGATGAGCCGGTGCAGCTGGTGCGCAACCAGTTCGGCGTGATGCTCGGCATGGTCCACTACATGCTTCCTTTCGGCATTCTGCCGCTCTATGCCGCGATGAAGGGCATCGATCCCAAGCTCATCTCGGCGGCGCGCGCTCTGGGCGCCCGTCCCTTCACCGCCTTCCGCCGTGTCTTCCTGCCGCTGAGCCTGCCCGGCCTCTACAGCGCCTTCGTCATCGTCTTCATCTTCTCGCTCGGCTTCTATGTCACGCCGGCGATCCTCGGCGGCGGCCGCATCGTGATGATCGCGGAATATATCGCTCTCCTCATCTCGCAAGGTTATGACTGGGGCATCGCCGCGGCGCTCGCCACCATGCTGCTCGCCGTCGTGCTCGCCGTCGTCTTCATCGCCGGCCGTTTCGCCGACTGGGACTCGGTGCTCGGGGGCTCGCGGCGATGACCTTGCCGAAGTCGATCCCCGGCAACATTCTGCGCGGCCTCGCCTGGGCCGGCGTCCTGTTCCTCATCGCGCCGCTTCTCGTCGTGATCCCGGTCTCCTTCACGCCGGAGCGTTATCTTTCCTTCCCGAGCGAGGCCCTGTCGCTTCGCCACTATGAGACGCTGCTCTTCGACCGGCGCTGGTCGGGCGGCATCCTGACCAGCCTGCTGATCGCCGGCATCACCACGCTGCTCTCGGTCGTCATCGGCACGCTCTGCGCCGTCGGCATGTGGCGCATCGGCGGCCGCCGCATGCAGCTTCTGCGCCTGATGATCCTGGCGCCGCTGATCGTGCCCTCGATCGTCCATGCGCTCGCCTTCTACAAGAGCTGGATCGATCTCGGCTGGCTCGACACGGTCTGGGGCGTCATCGTCGCCCACACGACCATCTGCGTGCCCTTGGTGATGATCACCGTTTCGGCGGCGCTGTCGGGTTTCGATCATCGCCTCGAATATGCCGCCCGCTCGCTCGGCGCCCGGCCCGTCACGGTGCTGCGCCGCGTCATCCTGCCCAATATCCTGCCCGGCGTCGTCTCGGGCGGCATCTTCGCCTTCATCACCTCATGGGATGAGATCATCGTCATCCTGTTCATCACCGCCCGCAAGGTCCGCACATTGCCGCAGACCATCTGGTCGAGCATCATGGAGCGCGTCGATCCGGCGGTCGCCGCCATTTCCACCGTCATGGTCGCCGCGACCCTGACGGCCGTCATCATCAAGCTCGTCCTCGCAAGGCGGGCGGCCCCACAAACCTGAATACGGACAAGAAGAGGAGCGCTTCATGGCCAAGAGCCGACCCATCCAGCAGATCGTCATCAACGGCAAGATCGCCACGATGGAAGGCGACGGTATTTTCGTCGAGGCGCTCGCCATTCGTGACGGCCGCGTCGCGGCGCAGGGTTCGACCGCCGATATGCGGGCGCTGGCGCCGCATGCCGAGGTGATCGACTGCGGCGGCCGCACGGTGCTGCCGGGCTTCATCGACAGCCATTGTCATCCCGATATGCACGGCGCGCGGCTCGGCCGCTGGACCGATCTCTCCGAAGGCCTCTCCAGCAAGGAGGACTTGCTCCAGCTCATCCGCAAATCGGTCGACGGCACGCCCCAGAATCGCTGGTTCGTCGGCTTCCGTTATGACGATCTGCGTCTCGGCGGCTATCCGACGCGCGAGGAGCTCGACGCCGCGGCCGGCGGCCGCCCTGCCTTCCTCTATCGCCGCGACGCGCATCTGGGTTTCGCCAACAGCGCCGCCCTGAAGCTCGTCGGCTTCACGCGGGACAGCAAGGACCCGCCCTTCGGCCGTCTCGACCGTCATCCGGAGACCGGTGAGCTCACCGGTCTTCTGCGCGAGACTGCCGCGCATGAGGTGGTGAACTACAACCAGGCCGATTTCACTTCCGATGATTTCGCCTCCGGCCTCGTCAAGGTCTTCGCTGATTTCTCGACCTACGGCATCACCTCGGTGCACAACAGCCTGTGCTCGACCCACGGCATCATCGCCTATCAGAAGATGCGCGAGGCCGGAAACCTCAGGATGCGCGTCGGCCTCCTGGCCTCGGGCCGCGAGGATGAGCTCATCCAGGCGATCATCCGCTCGGGCTGGCGCACCGGCTTCGGTGACGAATGGGTGCGCCTGACGGGGGTCGAATGGTGTCCCGACTGCTCGACCAGCGGCCGCACCGCCGCCTATTACGATCCCTATGTCGGTCAGAAGGTTCTGGGCGAGCCCGATGACAATCGCGGCATGCTTCTCTACGAGCTCGAGGACTTCAAGCAGCGCGTGCTGCAGGCGCATCAGGCCGGCCTGCTGGTCGGCGCCGACGGCGTCGGCGACCGCGGCATCGATTTCGTGCTCGACGCCTATGAGCATGCCCTCGACCACCATCCGGTCGACGATCATCGCATGCGGGTCGAGCATTGTTGCAACGTGACGCCGACCATCCTGCAGCGCCTCAAGCGGCTCAAGGTGATCTGCTCCTCGGCGACCGGCTTCGCCTATGATCTGGGCGACGCCTATCGCCGCAATCGCGGGCCTGAGGCGATGCGCTACATGTGGCCGCACCGCAGCATGATCGATGCCGGCGTCGTGGCGCCCGGCCATTCGGACTCGCCCGTCTGCCATCCCAATCCGCTGCGCGCCATCCATTCGATGGTCAACCGCGTGACCGATACCGGTGCCGATCTCGACCAGCGCGAGGCGGTCAGCGTCTATGAGGCGATCGAGGCCTATACGACGCTGGGCGCCTATTGCGGCAAGGAAGAGCATCTGAAGGGCGATCTCGGCCTCGGCAAGCTCGCCGATTTCATCGTCCTCGAGGAGGATATCTTCACCATGGACAAGAAGCGGCTCGACCAGCTGAAGATCCGCGAAACCTATATTGGCGGCGAGCCGGTCTTCCGGCGCAACGGAGCGGCGTGACGGTGACGGCGGTTTTCCTGGAGATACGCAACCTGGTCAAGCGCTATGGCGGCGCGGTCGCCGTCGATGGCGCCTCGCTGTCGATCGCCAAGGGGGACTTCCTCACTCTTCTCGGGCCGTCGGGCTCGGGCAAGACCACGATCCTCATGGCGATCGCCGGATTCGTGAAGCCCACCGGAGGCGAGATCGTCCTGTCGGGGCGCGATCTGGTGCCGCTCGAGCCCGAGGAGCGCGATCTCGGCATCGTCTTCCAGGGCTATGCGCTCTTTCCGCATATGACGGTGGCGCAGAATGTCGCCTTCCCGCTCGAGCTGCGCAAATGGAAGCCCGACGCCATTGCCAAGAGAGTCGAGGAGACGCTGGCCATGGTCGATCTCGCCCGCTTCGCCGACCGCCGTCCGGCACAATTGTCGGGCGGCCAGCAGCAACGTGTGGCCCTGGCGCGCTGCCTTTCCTATCAGCCCGATCTCCTGCTGCTCGATGAGCCGCTCTCGGCTCTCGACCGGCAATTGCGCGCGCGCCTGCAGGACGAGCTCAAGAGCCTGCACAGACAAGTCGGCGTGACCGTGGTCAATGTCACCCACGACCAGGACGAGGCGTTGTCGATGTCCACCCATATCGCGGTGATCAATCGCGGCCGGATCGTGCAATATGGCACGCCCGACGACATCTACGAGAATCCGGCGACGCGTTTCGTCGCCCGCTTCATCGGCCGCAGCAATGTCGTGGCGGTCGAGCGGATCGAAAGCCGCGGCGACGGGCTCTCGGCGCTGATCGCCGGCCAATGGCTGCCGGTCGCCGGAAATCCCGCCGTCACCGGCAAGGTGGCTCTGTCGCTCCGGCCCGAAATGATCGAGATCGACCCGGCCGGCGGCGCCACGACCGATGCCCGGAAGGTCGTCATGGACGCTCGGATCGAGAATTGTGTATATCACGGCGGTACCACGGCGCTCGATATCAGGACGGCCATCGGTTCCCTGCGGGCCGAAATGCCGACCGGCCGGCTGGGGGTGAGACCGGCTGCCGGCGCCGCTGTTCAGGCCTCCTGGCCCGTGCGCGCCGGGCGGATCGTAAGCGAGGATGATACGGCCCTTGATCAACAGTGAGTTCGATGTCGGCGCCGCGCTCAAGCTCAAGCGCGAGCAGGCCGGCCTATCACAGAGACAGCTCGCGGAACTGGCCGAGCTCACCCATGTGACCATCGCCAATGTCGAGAGCAATCGCACCGCGCCGTCGGTGGCGACGCTGGCGCGTATTCTCGACGTGCTGCGGCTCACCTTTTCGGAATTCTTCACGCCGAACCTGCCCAGCATGGACAAGGTCTTCTACCGCAAGGGCGAGTTCGTGCCGCTGGCTTCCGGCGACTGCGAGATCCTGCAGGTGGGTCCCGGCCGCGGCATCGCCAAATTGCAGGTGATCAGGACACGCTACCGTCCGGGCGCCGAGACCGGCCCCGAAATGCTCAAGCACGAGGCGGAGGAAGGCGGTGTGATCCTGTCGGGCGAGATCGAGCTCACCGTCGGCGACCGCACCGAGATATTGGGTCCCGGCGACGGCTATCTCTTCCGCTCCAATCAGCCGCATCGCTTCCGCAATGTGGGCGACACCGACTGCACCATCGTGGCCGCCTGCACCCCGCCCTATCTGTGAGTTTGCCGGCCTCCTGGCGGCGGCTACCTTTTCTCATGCGCAGCCTCTATTCTGCCCCGCCATGACCTCGCTTCGCCGCCTCCTGCCCTCCGCCGGCGCCCTCTTCGTCTTCGAAGCCGCGGCCCGCTATCTGAGCTTCACCCGCGCCGCCGGCGAGCTCAATGTCACCCAGTCGGCGGTGAGCCGGATGATCGCCAAGCTCGAGACCCATCTCGACACCAAGCTTTTCATCCGCACCACCACCGGGCTCGAGCTGAGCGAGGACGGCCGCCATCTCTACAATGCGGTGACCGGCAGCTTCCAGCATATGGAGATCGCCATCGAGGACATCCGCGCCAAGCATGGCGATACCGGCACAGTCACTTTGTCGATCTCCTCGGCTTTCGCCATGCATTGGTTCATGCCGCGCCTCGACCGCTTTCAGAGCCGCTTCCCCAATATCGATCTGCGCTTCCAGCTGGTGCGCGGCGAGCCGACCGGGCCGATCGAGGATGTCGATCTCGCCATTCGCTACAATCTCTCGGAAGACAACGACCAGCAGCGCTGGCCTCTGATGGAGGAGCTCGTCCTCCCCGTCTGCAGCCCCGGCTATCTCGCCGCCCATGGCAGCCTCGACGACTGTCCGGATCTCAGCAGCCACACGCTGGCTCATCTTTCCGGGTCGATCCGCATTCCCTGGTCGCGTTATCTCGCGGAGTTCAATTATCCGGCGCCGACCGGCAGCCGCAGCCTGACCTTTTCCGATTACACGCTGGTGATCCAGGCCGCCGTCAACGGCCGCGGCATCGCGCTCGGCTGGTGGCATGTCGTCGCCCATACGCTGCTCCAGAAGGAGCTGGTGCCGGCCGGCCGCAACCGCCTCAAGACCGGGCAGTTCTATTATCTGGTCGCGACCTCGCGCCGCCCCTTGCGCAAGCCGGCCGTGCTGGTGCGCGATTGGCTCCTCGGCGAAATGGCCGAATTGCGCCGTGAAGTACTGGGGGAGCAATAGGAACAATCTTCTAAAATGATGATTTCAACAGCTTAATCGGAACAACGCACGACAGGGCATTCCTTCAGATCATGGCGATCTGATCATTGTGTTCGTGCGCCCCGCCTCCCGAATCCCTACTGTCCGGCCAAAGCGATAAAGGTCCCGGGAGGACAGATTTGAACAGCCACGACGTGACGATGGCGCGCTCCGGCCAGACAGCACCGGCGCATCGTCTCGATCCCTTGCTGAAGCCGCGTTCGATCGCCTTTGTCGGCGCCTCGACGCGTCCCGACACGCCGGGCAATTCGATGATCCGCGCGGTGAAGCGCGACGGCTTTGCCGGCACGGTCCATGCCGTCAATCAGAAATATACCGAGGTCGAAGGCGTCGCCTGCTTCCCCGATCTCGCGCGCCTGCCCCAGACCGTCGATCATGTCGTTCTCGGCGTCGCCAATGAGCATCTCGAAACCGGCCTCGAGGACGCGATCCGCCACGGCGCCAGGGCCGTCACCATTTTCGCGAGCTGCAACCTGCCCGGCGCGCAGGACACGCTCGCCGACCGTCTGCAGGCCATCGCGCGCGAGGCCGGCATCGCGATATGCGGCGGCAACAGCATGGGCTTCGTCAACCCGACGCAGAGCCTCGTCGTCTCGGGCTACATGGCCAAGCACAGGCTGATGCCGGGCGGCGCCGCGCTCATCACCCAGTCGGGCTCCGCCTTCAGCGCGCTCGCTTACAATGACCAGCGCCTCAAATTTTCGCTTGCCGTATCGAGCGGGCGCGAGCTCACCGTCACCACCGCCGACTACATCGACTGGGCACTCGAGCAGGCGGAAACCCGCGTCATCGGCCTGTTTCTCGAAACCGCGCGTGATCCGGAAGCCTTCAAGGCAAGCCTCGCAAAAGCCGAAGCGCGCCGTATTCCCGTCGTCGTGCTGAAGGTCGGCCGCACCGAGATGAGCGCCGCTTTCGCCGCCAGCCATAGCGGCGCCATTGCCGGCGACAATGCCGCTTATGAGGCGCTGTTCGCCAGGCATGGCGTGATCTCCGTCGAGACTCTCGACAGCCTCGCGGCCAACCTGCTGCTGTTTTCAAGCGTGAAGCCTGCCGGCAAAGGCGGTCTCGCCAGCATCCATGATTCGGGCGGCGAACGTGAAATGGTGGCCGATCTCGCCCATCGTTTCGGCATCCCTTTCGCCCGCATCAGTCAGGAGACGAAAGCTCGCCTCGCCGAGCATCTCGACGACGGCCTGAAGCCCGACAACCCCCTCGATGTGTGGGGCACCGGGCGTGACTTCGAAACGCATGTCGAGGCCTGCCTCCAGGCGCTGGTCGATGATCCGGACACCGCGATCGGCGTGATGTTCGAGGATATCCGCACCGGCTCCTACATCACCGAAGGCTTCACCGCCGCCGCCATCCGCGTGGCGCGGCGCAGCGCAAAGCCGGTGGCGCTCGTCACCAATTACGCAGCACTCGATCACCGCGAGGTCGCGCTCAAGGTGACCGAGGCAGGCGTGCCGGTGATCGACGGTACCGAGGAAGGCTTGAACGCCATCCGCAATCTGCTCGCGTTCCGCGATCACGTTCCGCTGGCGCCGCTTCCGCGCGCGATCAATCCCAAGCGCGATCTGTGGCGCAGCCGCCTCGCCAAGGGCTCCCTGAACGAAAGCGAAGGCCTCGCCTTGCTCGCCGATTACGGCATCCGCGTGCCGCGCCACTATCAGGCCGAAACATACGACGATGTGCTGGCCGCCGCCCAGGCCATCGGCTTCCCGGTCGCCCTGAAGACCGCTATGCCGGACATTCAGCATAAGAGCGACCGGCAAGGCGTGGTCCTGGGCCTGCGCAATGAAGACGAGCTGGGCAAGGCCTATCATGATATGGCCACACGTCTTGGCGCGACCGTTCTCGTCGCCGAAATGGCGCCGAAGGGCGTGGAGATCGCTTTCGGCCTTATCCGCGACCCGCAATTCGGTCCCTATCTGATGGTCGCCTCGGGCGGTATCTGGATCGAAGTGCTGAAAGACCGCACCGTCGCCATGGCGCCGCTCGACCGCGAGCGCGCCCGCCGTCTTATCGACACGCTACGCATTCGTCCCCTGCTCGACGGCAAGCGCGGCCAGGCCCCTGCCGATACCGAGGCTCTCGTCGAAGCTGTGCTCGCGCTGTCGGCCATTGCCGAGGAACTCGGCGACCTGATCGCCGAGATGGACGTCAATCCGTTGATCGTTTCCGCATCGGGCGCCATCGCCGTCGATGCACTCGTTGTGTCAGCCAAGAGGAAGTCATGAATTTCGAATTCACGCCCCGGCTCAAGGAGCTTTCCGCCCGCGGCCGTCAGTTCTGCGACGAGGTCCTGGTGCCGCTCGAGCAGGTCGCCGATGAGCATGGCGAATTGCCGATGGACCGGCGCGACGCGGTGAAGGACCAGGTGCGCGCCTGGGATCTGGCAGGCATCAATCACAGCAAGGCGCATGGCGGCCTCGGTCTGTCGATGCTGGAGCAGACCGCCATTGAGGAGCAGCTCGGCCGTGTCACCAACGGCCTGTGGAGCTGCGTCTGGCGCCCGCCGGTCAGCCTCAAATTCGGGACCGCCCGGCAGATCGAGGATTATCTCGTCCCCTCCTGCGCCGGCCATCGCCGCGGCTGCTTCGCCATCACCGAGGAAGGCGCCGGCTCCGATCCGCGCCAGGTGAAGACGACGGCTTTTCTCAAGAACGGCAAATGGCATCTGAACGGCGAGAAGTGGTTCGTCACCTCCTATAACGCGTCCGACTTCATCATCGTCCACGCCCATGTCGATGACGATCCCGACAAGCCGACATTGTTCCTCGTCGACAAGCCGGCCGCGAATCTCGTCCATCTGCGCTCGCCGAAATTCATGCATAATTTCGCCTTCGACCATGCCGAGCTGCGCTTCGACGACGTGACCGTCCCGGAAGACCGTCTGCTCGGCAGGATCGGCCAGGGCTTCGAGCTCACCAAGGACTGGTTCGTCGAAGCGCGCCTCCAGATCGCATCGCATGCATTGGGCGCCGCCACCCGCGCCGCCGAGATCGCCAATGACTATGCGACCAGCCGTCATCAGTTCGGCCGCCCGATCCGCGATTTCCAGGGCGTCGAATTCATGCTCGCCGACATGGCGGTTGAGATCTTCGCCGCCAAGACGATGCTCTATCGCGTCGCCTGGGAGATCGACAACGGCCTCGACCGCAAGCAGATCCACGCCCATGCCAGCGCCTTGAAACTCCATTCTTCGGAAATGGCGGGCCGCGTCATCGACAAGGCGCTGCAGGTTCTGGGCGGGCGGGGCTATATGCGCGAGAACCCGGTCGAGCGGCTCTATCGCGATATCCGCGTCGATCGCATCTGGGAAGGCACGTCGGAGATCCAGCGCGTCGTCGTGGCCGGCCAGATCCGCAAGCGCGGCCTCGGCGTCTTCAGCGGGTGGATGTGACGATGGCGCGCCGGCATGTCGAGACGCTCCTGCTGCTGGCGCCCGCCGTCATCTTCCTGTCTCTGTGCTTCGTCGTGCCGCTGGCCCGCCTGTTCTCGCTCGCTTTCACCGACGAGGCCGGGCCTTTTTCCACTTTCGCTCTCCTGGCTGAAAGCGAGGTCTATCGCCGGGTGATGGTGAACACTTTCCTCGTCGCCTTCGCGGTGGCGCTCATCACCGTCATCCTGGCCTGGCCGGTCGCCCATATCCTCACCAAGCTCAAGGGCTTCTGGTTCGCCTTCGCGCTTTATGGCGTGCTCTTCCCCTTCTGGATCTCGGTGCTGGTCCGCACCTTCTCCTGGATGATCCTGCTCGAGCGCAACGGCCCCTTGAACCGCTTTCTCGTCGATCTCGGCATCACCGACAAACCGCTGGCGCTCCTCTTCAACGACACCGGCGTCATGATCGGCATGGTGCATGTGCTGCTGCCCTATGCCATCCTGCCGCTCTATGGCGCGATGCTGCGCATCGACCAGCGCCTGCTCATGGCCAGCGACGGTCTTGGCGCCAGCCTCTTCGACACCTTCCGCCGTGTCTATTTCCCGCTCTGCCTGCCGGGCCTCATGGGCGGCGCCACTTTCGTATTCCTGCTGTCGCTCGGCTTCTTCATCACGCCGGCCCTGCTCGGCGGCTCCAATGCCATCACGCTGTCGATGCTGATCGCCAGCTTCATCAATGACCGCCTCGCCTGGTCGCTCGCCGCGGCGGCGTCGCTGGTTCTCCTCGTCGTCGTGCTGGCGCTGCTCGCGGCCACGATGAGGGTCCTTCCTTTCGGCAAGGGGATGTATGCGAAATGAGCAACTCCCCGCTCTGGCTCAGGCTTGCCGCCCAGATCTCCGCCGGCCTCGTGCTCGCCTTTCTATGCCTGCCGATTCTCGCCGTCATTCCCGCCTCCTTCAACCAGGCGAGCTTCATCGCTTTGCCGCCGCACGCTTATTCGGGACGCTGGTACGAGGCTTTCATCTCCGATCCCGAATGGCGCCAGGCGCTCTTCGCCAGCCTGCATGTCGCCGTCATCGCCACCATCGTCGCGGTGGTGGCCGGCACGGCGGCGGCCATGGGGCTTCATCGCCTCAGCGGCAGGTCGCGCGGCATCCTCACCGGCCTCTTCCTGGCGCCGATGATCGTGCCGGTCATCGTCACCGCCGTCGCCGTCTACAGGAGCGCCCTCGATATCGGCCTCAGCGGCACGCCCCTGGGGCTCGGTCTCGCTCACGCGCTGCTGGCGCTGCCTTTCGTCGTCATCAATGTCGGCATCGCTTTGCGCGGCGTCGAGGAAAACTGGCTGCGCGCCGCGGCCGGCCTCGGCGCCGGCCCCTGGCGCATCTTCCGCACCGTGACGCTGCCCAATATCGCCCCCGGCATCGTCGGCGGCGCCATCTTCTCCTTCATCACCTCATTCGACGAGGTTGTCGTCGCCGTCTTCCTCGCCGGTTATGCCAACAAGACTCTGCCGGTGAAGATCTGGGAATCGATCCGTCTCGAATTCACCCCCGTGGTCGCCGTCGCCGCCACCCTCATGATCGTGCTCGCCATCGTGCTCTTCGCGGTGGCGCAGCTGTTGAGCAAATCCGGGAAGAAGCAGCCGATATGAAGACAGGACTACCCTTGCGTTTTGCCGGAGCGGCCAAGAACTACGGCGCGGTCGCCGCCTTGAAGCCGACCGATCTCGAGATCCGTGACGGCGAGTTCATGACGCTGCTCGGCCCCTCGGGCTCCGGCAAGACGACGCTGCTCAATCTCGCCGCCGGCTATCTCGAGCCGAGCGCCGGGCGCATCTTCATCGGCCCGCGCGACGTGACGAACCTGCCTGCCCGCCAGCGCAATATCGGCATGGTGTTCCAGAATTACGCGCTCTTCCCGCATATGACGGTCGCCGATAATGTCGCCTACGGCCTGACCGTCCGCCGTCTGCCGAAGCCTGAGATCCAGCGCCGCGTCGCCGCCGCTCTGGAGATGGTGCGCCTCGAAAGCTACGGCGCCCGCCGCATCCAGGAATTGTCGGGCGGCCAGCAGCAGCGTGTCGCCTTGGCGCGCGCCATCGTCATCGAGCCCGACGTGCTGCTGATGGACGAGCCTCTGGGCGCCCTCGACAAGCAGCTGCGCCGCCAGGTGCAGCTCGAATTGCGCCGCCTGCATGAAGAGCATCGCCGCACCACCATCTATGTCACCCACGACCAGGAAGAGGCACTCGTCCTGTCCGACCGGGTCGCCGTGATGCGCGACGGCCATATCGAGCAGCTGGGCACCGCGTCCGAGCTTTATGATGCGCCGGTCAATGCCTTCGTCGCGGGCTTCATCGGCGAATCCAATCTGCTCCCCGCCAAGGTCGTCTCGGTGTCGGGCGCCGAGGTGCTGGCCGACATACCGGCCTTTTGCCAGTCGGCGACCGTGCCCGCCGGCCAAAATCTTGCGGCAGGCGGCGACGCCCGCCTGCTCATCCGTCCCGAACATGTGCTCATCGACCGCGAGGCCGACGGTCTCGCCGCCGAGATCACCGAGGTCGTCTATCTGGGCGAACTCACCGCCTTCAATCTGCGCCTCGCGACCGGGGAAACATTGTGGGGGCGCCAGATCACCGACCGGAGCCTGAAGCGCGGCATGCGCGTCAAGGTTTCGTGGAAACGGGCATCCGCCCGCATCGTGCCGAAAGACTGAAAAACCAAGGAGGAGACCATGCGTAGACGTGACTTTCTGATGAGCGCCGCAGGCGCTACGGGTGTGATGGCCGGGCTGGCGCCGATGTCGCGCCTCAGCCTCGCGCAGGATCGCCCCTTCACCTTCACATCCTGGGGCGGCGCCCTCTCCAATGCCGAGAAGGAAGCCTTCATCGATCCCTTCGGCAAGCTGAAGGGCATTCCCGTCATCAACACCTCGCCGACCGAAACCGCCAAGATCAAAGCCATGGTCCAGGCGCAGAAGGTCGAGTGGGATCTCGTCGATGTCGGCGGCCGCACCGTGTGGCAGGGCGGCCAGGAAGGCTTCCTCGAAAGCCTCGACCTCGCCAGGATTCCCAATGCCGCCAATCTGGAGAAAGGCTGGGTCTCGCCCTATGGCGTCGCCACCTCGACCGGCGCCACGATCATCGCCTGGTCGAAGACGGCCTTTCCGGAAGCAGGCCCGCAGAACTGGGCCGATTTCTGGGACGTGAAGCGCTTCCCGGGCGCCCGCGGCCTCTACAAGCTCTTCTACTACAACTACGAGGCCGCCCTCCTCGCCGCCGGCGTCAAGCGCGAAGAGGTCTTCCCCTATACGAAAGAGAAGGCCGACATGGCGCTCGGCAAGATCAAGGAGCTGAAACCCCATGTCACCGTCTGGTGGGGTGCGGGCGCTCAGCCGCCGCAGTTGCTCTCGACCGGCGAGCTGGCACTGTCTTCCGCCTGGAGCGGCCGCATGCTCGCCGCCGAAGCCGAAGGCGCGCCCGTCGGCCACACCTATAATGACGGCATCGCCTGGGCCAATTGGTGGGTGCTTCCCAAGGGCACGCCGCATCGCGACCTCGCCCATGAGGCGATCGACTATGCCCTCGGCAAGGACCAGCAGGCCAAGCTCCTGAGCCTCAAGACCTATGGTCCGGTGCTGGCCGCCGCGACCGAAGGCGCGGATGCGGAAACCGCCAAGATCCTGGTCATGAACCCGGACAATGTGAAGAACATGCTCATCCTCAATGAAGAGGAAGCGAACAAATATTCGTATGAGTATGAGGAGAAATGGAATCAGCTCATGCTGGGCTGATCCGAAGAATCAACGATATGAATCCTTCTCTTCCAGACAGCCTGTGGGCGGCGACCGCGTCGCCGCCTGCGGACTACTCCCGCATAGCGGGCGCCGAGACCTGCGACATCGCGATCATCGGCGCCGGCTTCACCGGTCTTTCCGCCGCCATTCATCTGGCCCGCAAGGGGCACGAGGTCACGGTCGTCGAGGCGGCCGAGCCCGGCTGGGGCGCCTCGGGCCGCAATGGCGGCCAGGTCATCACCGGCCTCAAGCACAATCCGCATGATCTCGTCGCCACCTTCGGCAAAGACATGGGCGGACGCATCGTCACCGCGATGGGCGGTGCGGCCGACCTCGTCTTCTCGCTCATCGACCGTTACAAGATCGACTGTCATGCGGCGCGGAGCGGCTGGATCCAGGCCGCTCATGGGCCGAAGCCCTATGAAGACCTCGTGGTGCCGCGCTGCCGGCAATGGCAGGAGCTGGGCGTGGCGGCGCGGCTGCTCGACCGCGCCGAAACCGCGAAGATGATCGGCAGCGCGCCCGCGGCCTATCATGGCGGCTGGTTCGACCCCCGTGGCGGCCTGTTGCAGCCTTTGAGCTATGCGCGCGGATTGGCCAGGGCGGCGATCGCCGAAGGCGCGAAGGTCTGCGCCCAAAGTCCGGTGCTGGCTCTGTCGCGCCAGGGCGACCGCTGGCTCCTGCAGCTCGCGCAAGGCACGCTCAGCGCGCGGCTCGTGGTGATGGCGACCAACGCCTATACGGGCTCGCTCTGGCCGGGGCTTGCCCGCACCGTCATCCCCGTCTCGAGCTTCCAGATCGCCACCGCGCCGCTCACCGACAATATCAGGGCGCAGATCCTGCCCGGCGGCCAGGGTGTCGCCGATACGCGCCGCCTGCTGCTCTATTTCCGCCTCGACCATGAGGGCCGCTTCGTCATGGGCGGCCGCTCGCCCGTCGACGACAACCCGTCAAAGGCCGATGGCGCGCCGCTCCAGGCCCAGATCCGGCGCCTTTTCCCCGCGATCGATCCGAGCCACATCGATCATGTGTGGAGCGGCAAGGTGGCGATCACCAGGGACTCGCTGCCGCATCTTCATATGCTGGCGCCCGGCCTCATCACCGCGCTCGGCTGCAATGGCCGCGGCGTCGCCATGTGCAGCATGATGGGCAGCATCATCGCCGATCTCGCTTCCGGCACGCCGCCCGGCGATCTTTCCTTCCCGGTGACGGCGCCGAGCCCCTTCCCCTTCCACGAGTTCCGCAAGCTCGGCGTCTTCGCGATGAGCCAGTATTACCGCCTGCTCGACCGGCTGGAGACGAGGGCCGCTTGAGCCAACTGGCGCGCCGCGTTCGGTCATGCAACTTTCTTGAGCCGACTGGGTCGGATCAGCACTTCGGCCGATATGCCAAGCTTGGCATGCAGTTGCCGGATCATATCGATTGACAGGCCGCGCCGGCCATTCAGGACCTCGGAGGTTCGATTGCGCGTACCGAAGATAGGCTCGAGGTCCTTGCGGGTCAGGCCCTGCTGCTCCATGCGGAACTTGATCGCCTCGATCGGATCGGGCGGATCGATGGGGAAATGCCTCTCCTCATACACATCAATCAGCGTCGCCAGAATATCGAGGCGATCTCCCTTCGGTGTTCCGCTTTTCGCCCCCCACAGACGTTCCACTTCAGCTAGCGCAGCTTCATAATCCGCATCGCTGCGAATTGGCTTGAGTTCAGCCGCCATGTTTCACCTCCGTTACGTCGATCCGATCATAGGCGTTGTGCGCGCCAATACACTTAATCCAGACGATGCCTTTCTCGAAATCGACTGATACTACAAGACGATAATCATTGCCCTTAATGTTGAATACGACACGCTCGGCATTGACTATGCTCGCTGTGGCATAGAGGCGCTTTATATCAGCAGTACTCGCCCACGCCGCCCTGCTCACTTCATCAAACCATGCGTCAAGCGCAGCCTTGACAGCCTGCTGATCCTTACGCCCAGCGAGACTCTCGACAAACCCTCGTAAAGTACGACGGGCAATAATCCTCATATCCATCCTCTAGCATGATCCCGAATTGGGATCAAGCTGAGTACCATACTCTTGAGGCCTAGTTCTGCAGCCGCACGAGCGCGCGCTTGATCTGGTCGAGCGCGCTGTCGGCCTGCGGAAACACGGCCCCCATGGTGATGAAGCCATGCAGCATCTCAGGGAAGAAGATTTCCTGCACCGGCACGCCGGCAAGACGCAGCCTTGCGGCATAGGCCACGGCTTCATCACGTAACGGATCGAAGCCGGCGCGCAGGATGACGGCCGGCGCCACTTCCTTCAGGCCGGCCGCGAAGAGCGGCGACAGGCGCCAGTCGGTCGGATCGTGATCCTGGATATAATTCCGCCGATACCAGCCATAGAGCTCGCGGGTGAGGAGATAGCCTTCCGCCAATTGGTGATGTGACGGGTAGCTCGCGGTGAGATCGAGGCAGGGATAGATCAGCACCTGGCGGCGGAAGCGCGCGCCATATTCGCCGCGCCGGTTGAGGAGCGCCGAAACCGCCGCGATATTGGCTCCGGCGCTATCGCCGATGAGCGACAGGCGGTCGCGTGCGATCCCGAGACTGCCGGCATGTTTGATGAGCCAGAGGATGGCTGCCGCGGCATCATCGAGCGCCGCCGGGAATGGATGTTCCGGCGCCAGACGGTACTCGACCCAGATGATATTCGCCTCGAATCTGTTGGCGAGCCGGCGGCAGAGCGGCTCATAGGTCGCGAGATCGCCGAGCGTCCAGCCGCCGCCATGAAAGAAGATATAGCTGTCCAACGGATCGCTCGCGGCAGTGTCGGGCCGGAAGATCCTGAGCGCCGGCGTGCCGTCGCTGCCGCGCGCCACCGAGGTGATGTTGCCGATGCGCTCCAGCGGCCAGGCGAAGGGCTGGCGCGCGCGATTATAGCTGCGGCGGACTTCGGCCGGATCGAGATCCGCCACGGCGCCGGCAAAACTCAACTTGGGGATCAGCCGGCGGGCACGCGGATCGAGACGTGAGGGAGAGAGCAGTTCGGAAGTGGCGAGCATGGCGGACTCCATCATCGGAAGACCGCCGCACGATCTCAGCAAGCGCTGCTTCGGGGAAGCGAGCTTAATTCAGCCTTGCCTTTAGATTTCCTGCCCGGAACACGACGGGTCCGGCAGCCATTGTGATTTTCCTCACAGCGCGCTTGCCCCAGGCCATCTACCTTGATCCTCGCGGTGAATGCTTCGCTCTTTCCCGCGAGCATTCCTCCCTAGACTTGCACCCGGTTCGTGCCCTCGGCCGGGTGCATTTTTTGCCTTGGCTTCATATCATATTTATTCTATAAACTTAGTAGAGATTAATGAATCATGAGCCATCCGCATGTCACGCACCATGCCGTCCCTCAATGCCTTGCGCGCCTTCGAAGCCGTGGCGCGTCACTTGAGCATCGCCGAGGCCGCCAATGAGCTGAATGTCACCTCGGCGGCCGTGAGCCATCAGATCCGTCATCTCGAAGACCATCTCGGCATGCCGGTCTTCCAGCGCAGCGGCCGCAGCCTGGCTCTGACCGATGCCGGCCATGCCGGCCTGCCCGCCATCCGCGAGGGATTCGCGCTGCTTTCCGCCGCCATGGATGCGATTGATTCGCTGGGTGAGTCGGGTGGCCTGTCGATCAGCGTCGCCCCCTCTTTCGCGGCCAAATGGCTGCTGCCTCGGCTGTCCCGTTTCGAGGCCCTGCATCCCGATATCGACGTCAAGGTGAACGCCTCGATACAGCTCTGCGACTTCGCCAAGGAAGGCGTCGACGTCGCCATCCGCTACGGCGCCGGGACCTATCCGGACCTCGTCTCCGAGAAACTGATCCACGAATCGCTGATTCCCGTCTGCAGTCCCGACCTCCTGTGCTCCGGCCCGCCGCTGCGCAGCCCGGAGGATCTCAAGGCCTATACGCTGCTCCATGACGACAGCCCCGACAACGATCCCTCCTGCCCCAACTGGGAGATGTGGCTGCGCGCCGCCGGCGTGGATGTGGCCGATGCCAATCGCGGCCCCCGCTTCAACCAGTCGAGCCTCGTCCTCGAAGCGGCGATGCTCGGGCGCGGCATCGCGCTCGCCAAGTCGACGCTCGCCGCCGCCGATCTGGCCAGCGGCCGGCTGGTCAGGCCGTTTCCCGGCCACAGCCCGGTCGGCTTCGCTTACTATCTGGTGGCGCCGAAATCGAAGCTCAATCTGCCCAAGGTCTCGTTCTTCCGCGACTGGCTGCTCGAGGAGATCGGCCGCAAGGACACACTTTATCTCGGCCGGCCGAGCGTGACCTTGCACGCCCGCGCTTCGTGATGAATCAGAAATCGGCCCGATCTATGCCTTGTGGATCGGGTCGATCCAGCGCACCGCTTCCGGCTTCTCCACCGGCTCGATGTCGAGATTGACGACGACCGCCTCGCCGTCGCTGCGCACCAGCACGCATTCGAGCGCCTCGTCGGGACTCGCATTGATCTCCTGATGCGGCACGAAGGGCGGCACATAGATGAAGTCGCCCGGCCCCGCCTCGGCGACGAATTCGAGCTTCTCGCCCCAGCGCATGCGGGCCTTGCCCTTCACCACATAGATGACGCTTTCGAGCGGTCCGTGATGATGGGCGCCGGTCTTGGCGTTGGCATGGATCGTCACCGTGCCGGCCCAAATCTTCTGCGCCCCGACGCGCGCGAAGTTGATCGCCGCGCGCCGGTCCATGCCGGGCGTCTGCGCCGTATTGGTATCGAGCGAGCCCGCCGGAATGACACGCACCCCGTCATGCTTCCAGGCGGGCGCGGAATGATCGTGATCGGCGGTGCTGCTCATGCTGATGGTCCTATGCTGCTATTCCGCGGTGCGCGGATCGACCGCGGTCTGCGCCATTGTAGCACTCGCGGCGGCCCCCGCCATGGCTGGATGCGTCGGTGAACGCACCGTCACCGCATTCGAGGCGAGCGATACGCCGGCCTCCTGCAAGGCGCGATAGACCCGCTTCAGCGCATCGCGCTGCAGAAGGCTCGGATTCTTCGGCTTAGAGGTGAATTTGAGGCGCACCACCACGGCCGAATCGGTGATGTCCTGGATGCCCTGCATCTTGAGCGGCGCGATCAGGTCGGGACCGAGCTCGGGATCCTGCTGCATCGCCAGGCCCACTTTCTTGATGGTCTTGCGCGCCAGCTCGATATCGGCGTCGCGGTCGAGCCGGATCTCGAACTTCACCGTCGCCCAGTCGCGGCTGTAATTGGTGATGGCGTCGAGCTGGCCGAAGGGAATGGTGTGGATCTGCCCGTTCTGGTGGCGCAGCCGCACCGAGCGCAGATGGATCTTCTCGACCGTGCCCTTCTGCTTGCCGGTCTCGATATATTCACCGACCCGGAAGGCGTCGTCCGTCATGAAGAAGACACCCGACACGATGTCCTTGATCAGCGTCTGCGAGCCGAAGGAGACCGCGAGGCCGAGCACGCCGAAGCCCGCCAGCAAGGGGCCGATATCGACGCCGATCGCCGAGAGGATGACGAGCGCGGTCAGCGCGATGATGCCGCCCAGCACGATGTCGCGGATGAGCGGCAGGACGGTGGCGAGGCGGCCTTGCGCGGTATGGCCGACATCCTCATCGCTGCCGGCGAGAGGCGAGGCGCCCGCGGGTTTCGGAGCGTAGGAGTCGAAATAGGACTTGAAGAATACCCAGATGGCGCAACCCACCAGAAATGCGAGACCGGCCTGCGCCAGGATCCGCATGCGCGCCAGCGCCGTCTGCGGCTCGATATCGGCCACATACACGCTCCAGATGTAGATGATCGCATAGAAGACGCCGATCCATGTGCCGGCGCTGGCGAGAACGCGCACCACCGCGCGTGTGCCGGCGCGCAATGGCGTCACCGGCTGCTCGTCGAGATGGCGCACCATCACCGCGTCGAGAAGCGCTGGAATCCCGAAGCCCAGTATGGGCACCACGGCAATGAGCAGCAGCAGCACGCTCGCCGCCGTCGACCAGTCGCCGTGCTCGGTGGCGGCGGCCGACATGCGCGCCGCGCACCAGACCAGCACGACGCCGAGGATGTTCATGCCGGGAAAGAGCGCCGCCACGAGACGACGCCCCCAGCCTTCCGGATTGGCGTGTTTTATCGCCTGAGCCACGTCGCGTCGGGCATTCCATACCCACCACAGAGCGAAGGCGGCGGTGAGCGTGGTGATGACGAGCAGCCATCCGACGGTGGCCGTGCGGTCGGCATCGACATGGTCGAGGAGGTTGATCGTTTCGATGATGAGCGCGACAAAGATCGCATAGATGAGGATGTTGCGGAGATGCCATTGCGGCTTGAGCACCGGCAGCAAGGGCGCGCCGGCCTTGTCGGGACCGAGCAGGAAGCGGCCGGCCGCGTGATAGAGTCCGACGATGAGGGCGAAGCGGATGATGCTGTGCGCCAGGGCGCGGGCAAGGTCCGCGTGCGGCAGCAGGAATTTCACGACCAGGAAGCCGGCGAACA
Source organism: Pseudomonadota bacterium (assembly GCA_049323275.1). Taxonomy (GTDB): domain Bacteria; phylum Pseudomonadota; class Alphaproteobacteria; order Rhizobiales; family Aestuariivirgaceae; genus Taklimakanibacter. The sequence continues at coordinate 35,659 of JBMOOM010000079.1, read as the reverse complement.
CCATGGCCGCCAGCGCCACGATATCGGCCAGCAGGCGCCGCGACCGCCACAGGAAATTGGCGACGAGATCAGGCTCGGCGGCGGAGGGCGGCTTCACCAGCCTCTGGCCCCAGCGCAGCGGAACGAAATAGGCGGCGGCCAACACAACCGCGAGGAGAAGCAGCAGGACGGGCAGAGAGATGCCGTTCGCATTCGCGGCCCAGGCGGCGGCGAGCTTGTCCGCGATCGCGCCGAGCTCGCCGATGCCGTCGAAACCG
>JBMOOM010000079.1:0-35392 GCA_049323275.1 Pseudomonadota bacterium | reverse complement strand
CTGAATTTGTTGCCGAGCGCCGTCAGCCAGGCGGAGACGCCTTCGCGCGTCGCCTCCATCGGAGACTCCGCCGCGGAAGGCGCGGCACTTCCGGATTCGCTCTTGGCCGGCGCAGCCCCCGCAGCCCCGCTTTCGACCCGGATGGTCACCGGCCGGTCGATGCCTTGCAGGCTTTTGACGAGCGCTTCGACCTGCGCCGCCTCCTGGCCCGATGGCAGGATGACGGTGATGCCGGGCTCGGCCGTCTGCGCCTGCCCCGCCGTGCCGAGCCAGGCCCAGCACAGCAGGATCAGACAAAGCCGCTTGATCGAAAAAAACGCTAACCCAGCCATGGCGCCGCCTGTCATCCCCAATGAATCACGGGTCATGCTACACCCGGCGTAGGGTTGGAATAGCCTATTTCGTCGTATAGCCTCCGTTCGCCAATATGGTCTGGCCGGTGATCCACCAGCCGTCGCTGACCAGGAAGCGGATCAGCGGCACGATATCTTCTATATCGGTGAGGCCGGTCTTGCTGAAGGGCGACAGAGCGGCGGCCGATCTGTGATAGGCGACCGCATCCGCTCCTTCCGCCGGATAGAAAAAGGGCGTGTCCATCGGTCCCGGTCCCACCGCCGTCACCGAGATGCCGCGGGCCCCGAATTCCTTCGACGCCGCGCGGGTGAAATGCTCGATCGGCGCCTTGCCGCCGGCATAGGCCGCATAGAAGGGCGTGAAGGCGCCGAGCAGCGACGTGACCAAAGTGACGAGCTTGCCATTGTCGCTCAGATGCTTGCCCGCTTCCTTGATGAAGAAGAAGGCGGTCTTGGCATTGATGGCGAACATGTCGTCGAATTCGGCTTCGCTGATTTCGGTGATCGGCTTCTTCAGCACCTTGCCCGTCGTGTTGATGGCGATGTCGATCTGGCCGAGCTTCGCCTTGGCGTCGGCGAAGAGCGTCTCGACCGCGCCCGCCGACTTGAGATCGGCCTGGAAGGCGACGGCGTCGGCGCCCAGAGCTTTGAGCGCCGCCACCGTCTCCTTCGCCGCCGCCCCGGTCGCGGCGCTATTGTAGTGAATGGCTACGGCCCGGGCGCCCTGCCCGGCCAGATCGCGCGCGATCAGCCCGCCCAGATTCTTGGCTCCGCCAGCGATGAGAACGGTCTTGCCCTTGATCTTGTGGTTCGCCATGAGGCCCTCCTATTCCGGCATGGCACCGCGCCCGCCTTTCCCCGCCTGTCTAATTCGGCTATAAAATTGGATAAACAATCCAATTTTGACATTACCTGTCAGAAATAACGAACAATGGACCGCATAGACGAGCTCAAGGTCTTTATCCGCCTGGCCGAGAGCCAGAGCTTCACCAGGACCGCCGACCTGATGCATCTGCCGCGCTCGACAGTGTCGATGGCGCTGCAGGATCTCGAGCAGCGGGTCGGCGCCAGGCTCCTTCAGCGCACCACCAGACAGGTTTCGCTCACCGAGGATGGCAGCGCGTTCTACGAGCGCGCATTGCGTCTCCTCGCCGACTATGAGGAGACCGAGACGCTGTTCCGCCAGTCGGCCGCCAAGCCGCGCGGCAAGCTCAGGATCAATGTGCCGGGCCGCCTCGGCCGGCTCATCATCGCTCCGGCTCTGCCCGGCTTCTTCGCGGCTTTTCCCGAAATCGAGATCGACATGGGCGTCACCGACCGGACCGTCGATCTGGTGCAGGAAGGCATCGACTGCGTGATCAGGGTCGGGCCGCTCGCCGATTCTACGCTGGTCTCGCGCCGGATCGGTGACCTCGTCCTCCTCAATTGCGCGAGCCCGTCCTATCTGGCCAGCCACGGCACGCCGCGCGCCGTCGCCGATCTCGAACGGCATCTCGCCGTCAACTACGCCTCGCCTGCTTCGGGCCGCACCGAGGATTGGGAATATGTCGAGGCCGGCAAGATCCACCTGCTCAAGCTCAAGTCGCGCGTCACCGTCAACAATGCCGAGGCCTATATCGCCTGCTGCCTCGCCGGTCTGGGGCTCATCCAGATCCCGGCCTATGACGTGCGCGCCCATATCGACGCGGGCGAGCTCGTCGAGGTGATGAGCGATCTTCGCGCGGCCCCCATGCCGATCGCTCTTCTCTACCCACATCGCCAGCACGCCTCGCGCCGGCTGCAGGTATTTCTCGACTGGGTGACCGCGCTGCTGGCCAGCCGTCTCTTGCTTAGAACCAGTCTAGATCATTGACGTTGCGCCGGTTTTGCACTTCCCCTATGGAGGCGTCCAGGTAGCCCCCACTCGTTTTGGGAAACCCTGACGGGTCGCCTCTTTCTCATCTTTGTCCGTAATGACGTCACTCACGTCGCCGCAGATGTCGGCATGCGAGTCGGGCGATCGGCTTGCCCGTCTCAACCGCATCTTTCTGCGGCACCGCCGGGTCCTGTGGCTGTCCGCCTTGCGCATCGTGCGTGATCGCCAGATTGCCGAGGATCTGGCCCAGGAGACTTATATCCGCGCTCTCCAGGCCAGCGAGGTGACCGGCATCGAGAATGTCGAGGCCTTCCTGCACCGCACCGTGCGCAATCTGGCGCTCGATCACTTGCGCCGGCGCAAGACGCGTGAACGATACGAGGAATCTCAAGCCTCTCATGGCCAGGTTCTGGAAATCCCGGCGGACATACCGAGCATCGAAGCAGCCCTGATCGAACGCGAGCGCCTGCGTCTGTTCGAGGAGGCGCTCCAGTCGCTGCCCGAGCGGGCCCGCCGCGCCTGGGCCTTGTCGCAAGTGTCGGGCTGGCCCTATGCCCGCATCGCCGAGTTTCTCGGCGTCTCGCGCAACACGGTCTACAACGACGTGAAGCTGGTGATGGGCCATTGCGCCGATGTGTTGGCGCGCCTCGAGCGTGGATAGAAATTTATTGTGAAACGACTCGCGCTCGAACGTCTTGAGTCATGAGCTCCCCCGAAAGGCAAAGCGAAATCTACCGTGCGACAGAGAAAAACAGCCGATCGAGCGACCGAGGAAGCGATGGACTGGTATATCCGTCGCCAGGAGAATCCGCACGGTGGTGACATTCAGAGGGCGCTCACGCGCTGGTGCGCCGCCGATCCGAAGAATGACGAAGCCCTCAGGCGGATCGAAAGGCTGATGGCCATGCCGGCTCTGCGGGAGGCGAGCCGCCGCGATGCGGCGCGTCTTGCCGCAGGAGCACAGCGGCAGGCCGGCCGGGCATGGATGAAGTATGTGGCATCGATCGCCGCCGCTCTGCTCCTTCTTGTTGGTTATATCCAATATCCGGACCTCCTGCTGCGCTCGCAGGCCGACCATCTGACCGGGGCCGGCGAGCAGATGACAGTCGCCTTGCCCGACGGCTCCGAGATGCGCCTGAATACGGCCTCCGCCGTGGCGCTCGATTTTGCGGATGGGAAACGGCATGTGCGCCTGCTGGCGGGCGAAGCCTTCTTCGATGTCCGTCCCGACCCCGCTCATCCCTTCACGGTGACGGCGCAGTTCAGCCGGACGACGGTCAAGGGCACAGCCTTCGCGGTGCGAAGGGACGGCGGCGAGGACATCGTCATTCTCGAGCGTGGCCGTGTCGCGGTCAATCGCCTCGCGACACGGGGCGAAGCCGTTGAGCTCGATCCGGGCCAGACGGTCTCTGCCGATGCGGCTTCGCTGTCCGAGATCGTTCCCACCGATCCTGCGACGGCACTCGCCTGGCGCGAAGGCCGCATCGTCTTTCACGAGGCATCCTTCGCCAAGGCACTGAGCGAGCTTGGACGTTATTATGACGGCGTGGTTCTCATCGCCAGCAGCCGTCTGGATGCGCTCAAGATCAGCGGCAGCTATCGTATCGATGAACCGCAGACCGCCATTTTGACCTTGGCGGCGGCAGCCGGCGCCGATGAGACGCGCCTGCCTGGCGGTCTGATCATTCTCTACTGAGACACTCAGGAATTTTGTGACGCACTGCCCTCCGGCGCGTCGAGTCCATGAGGACTTAGTGAAGCGAGGGCATAGATGACGGGGCGGACGAAGGCCAAGGTCTTTCATTTCAAGCTGCATTTGCGGCGGCTGCTGTTGAGCTCCGCGCTCCTCGCCCTTTCCGCGCCGGCGCTGGCCGAGTCTGCCGGCATACGCTTCACCCTTCCGGCACAACCTCTTCCTGCGGCGCTGGACAGTTTCGCGCGCCAGACGGGCTGGCAGGTGGGCTACGCCGCGGCATCGCTCAGAACGACAACGACGCAGGCCGTTTCCGGCACCATGCCGCCGGACGAGGCCCTGCGCAGAATGCTCGCCGGGACCGGCATCGAGATCCGCATGACGGGCCCCAAGAGCGCTGCTCTGGTCATGCCGGAGACATTCGCCGCCAAGGTGCCGGACGATCAGCCGGGCCTCCTCGATCCGATCGTGGTCGTCGCCAAGGACGGCAAGGCCAAGGCCGCGGACGCGCCTTATGAGACACCGGGCTCGTCGAACCACATATCCGGCGACGAGATACAGCGCACGCCGCCCACTTCCGTCGGCGACATGCTGAAGACCGCGCCAGGCGTCATGCCTTCCGGCAACCGCGTCGGCGCCTCGATGGACGTCAATATCCGCGGCCTCCAGGGCCAGAACCGCGTCAATGTTATGGTCGACGGCACGCGCCAGACCAACAACTCCTATCGCGGCTACCGCGGCAGCCGCAACGAGGTCTATGTCGATCCGGATTTCATCGGCGGCATCGACGTCTCCAAGGGCCCCTTCGGCGGCACCGGCGGCGTCGGCGCCATGGGCGGCGTCGTCAATATGCGGTTGCTCGAAGCGGGCGACATCGTGCGCGACGGCCAGGACTATACGGCGCGCATCAAGACCGCCATCGGCAGCAACACGATCGCCCCCAACAACTCCGGGTCCACCGACATCCGCAATGACGGCTCGGAATTCTTCAACGGCAAGGCCTGGATGGGCAATGCGGTCATCGCCACGGTCAAGGACGAATATGAGCTGGTCGCCGGTTTCTCGCGCCGCAAATCCGGCAACTACTTCGCCGGCTCGAAGGGCAAATCAACCTTCCTGGACGAGCGTAATCCCTGGGTCACGCCGACCGAGAAGAAAATCTCGCCGATCGGTCCCGGCGATGAGGTGTTCAACACCTCGCAGGACATCACCTCGTTTCTCGCAAAGGGCAAATACAAATGGGGCGACGGCCATTCGCTTGGCCTCGGCTATACTTTCTACAATAACAAATATGGCGAATTCGACGAGACCTTGCTGCTCTTCGCGCAAGGCTCGTTTTTTATCCCTGTAACACAGTATGAGCTGAGCGAGACCACGACCCACACGGTCAAGACCACCTACACCTATAAGCCTGAGAACAATCGTTACGTCGATCTCGGCGCCAATCTGTGGTTCAGCGACGTCGAAAGCTCGAGCGGCGTTATAAAGGCCTATAGTGGCGGCGCCAACAGCGCGACGGCGACGAACTATGGCGGCGATGTAACCAATCTGTCGAGCTTCGACACGCCGCTGGGCTTGCTGAGCATGAACAACGGCACGGAATTTGTTTTCGAGCAGGCGCGCGAGGACAGTCCTGTTATCGTCGGCTTCTTCGGCGTCAATCCGAGCGGCGACCGCCTGTTGCTGAGCGCCTTCAACCAGTCGAAACTCGATGTCACCGACTGGCTCGCCGTGGCGGGCAGCCTGCGCTACGACTACTACGAATCCGAAGGCAAGGGCGCCCTGGCCGACGCGCCGGAGAAGCACGGCAGCCGCGTCAATCCATCGGCGAGCGTCACGGTCGAGCCATTCGAGGGCATCCAGCTCTTCGGCGCCTATCTCGAAGGCTGGCGCCCGCCGAGCCTGCGTGAATCGGCATCGCGCCAGACGGAATATCTGGTGCCCAATCCGGACCTCGATCCCGAACTGTCGCGCAACTTTGAATTCGGCCTCAATATCCTGCGCGATGATATCTTCTTCGGGGGAGACAAGTTCCGCTTCAAGGCGGTGCGCTTCGACAACAGCTATGACGACTACATCATCCGCAAGCGCCGCCTCTCCGACGGCCTCTATAGCTGGGACAATATCGACAAGGCGGAGTTCCGCGGCTACGAATTTTCCGCCGCCTATGACGCAGGCTATGCCTTCCTCGAAGGCACCTTCACCAAATACGATCATGTAAGCTACTGCGACGACGTTCCGCCCAGCCGGCCGCGCTGCGACTTCGGCGTGGCGGGCACCGATTACGGACTGATGTCGATCCCACCCAAATATTCGGGCACCGTCACCGCGGGCGTGCGTCTCTTCGAGGAAGCGCTGACCGTCGGCGGCCGCGCCTATTTCTTCGGCCAGCGCTATGGCGGCTACAAGACCGTTCCCGGCGCCGTGAACACGCCCGTCTATTATGACGCCAAGACCATCTTTGATCTCTTTGGCAACTATAAGATCGACGAGACCTTCACCGTCGACTTCAGTCTCGAGAATGTCGGTGATGAATATTACCTCGACCCGTTGTCGACGGGTCTCATTCCCTCACCCGGCCGCACTTTGCGGATGGGGCTGACGGCGACATTCTGATACTCCAGGGCAAGGGATTACGCCGGCAATCGGGGTCCCGACGGCCCATTTTTGTGATCCTCCCTGTTTCTACGCTGTATAAAACGAGAGCGGCTCGGCGCTCATCTCGCCGTCGGCACCGGCAATCTGATCGTGATCCGCGTGCCGTGGCCATCGGCGAGGGGGCTCGCCGCCGCGATGCTGCCGCCCAGCGCCGTCACGATGCCGCGGCAGATAGCGAGGCCGAGACCGACGCCGGCGCTGCGGCCGTCGCCGTGCTTGACTCGGTGGAATTTGTCGAACACCCGCTCGAGATCCTCAGGCGGAATGCCCTGCCCTTCGTCGCTCACTTCCAGGATGATCTCGCGGTTGCGCTCCTGAGCGCTCACTTTCGTGGAAGTGCCCGGCAGCGAATATTTATGGGCATTGTCGAGGAGATTGAACACTACCTGCTCGAGCAATCCGCTGTCGCCATGGACGAGCGGCAATCCTTTGGCGATGCTGAGGTCGATCTTCCGGTCGGGCCACGCCATCTGGCCGCGCGCCACCGCCGCCCGGATGATGTCGGCGAGATCGACCCAGTCGCGCTTGATTTCGAGATTGGCCGCTTCGAGCCTCGTCATGTCGAGCAGGTTGGTGACGAATTGCGACAGCCGCCGCGTCTCTTCCTCGATCGCCGAGAGCAGCTCGGTCTGGCTTTCCTTCGGCATCTGGCCCCCCAGGCTCCTGAGGCTCGTCACCGCGCCGAGAATCGTGGCGAGCGGCGTGCGCAGGTCATGCGAGATCGAAGAGAGCAGCGCCGAGCGCAGGCGCTCGCTCTCCGCCATGGCCTCGGCCCTTGCGGCATCGCCTGCCAGCAAAGTACGCTCGATCGCCACCGTGGTCTGATCGATCAGCGCCTCGACCACGCGTTCGTCCTCGGCCGAGAGCCCGGCGGCGCCCGGCCTCAGGCCGATCACGCCGACGACGCCGCGCGGCGTGATGAGCGGCCTGAAGATGAAATGGGCATTGGGCAGGGTCGTCGTCCCGAGCCCCGCGGATTCCCGGTGGGTGAGCGACCAGCGCGCCGCCGTCCATTCGCTCGCCCCCATGCTGTCCTCGGGCGGAAACGCGGCTTTGATCTGGAGCTCGCCATTCTCGGCGAGCAGCACGATGGTCTCGCCCTTGATGGCGGAAGCCGTCTGCGAGGCCACCGCCCACAGGACATCGTCGATCGTCGCCGTTCCCGAGAGCTTGCGCGAGAAGTCGAAGAGCATCTGGGTCTGGAAGATGCGCCGCCCGGCGGCATCCGACTGCTCGCGCACCCGTCCCGACAGGCTGCCGGTGATGACCGCCACCAGCAGGAAGACCGTGAGCGCCACCAGCTCATGCGGGCTGGCGATGGTCAGCGTATGGATCGGCGCAATGAAGAAATAATTATAGGCGAGGAAGGACAGGAGCGCCGCGACGATGGCGCTGCCGGTGCCGAAGCGGTTGGCGCAGAGCAGCACGGCGGCGAGAAAGAACATCGACAGCGCTTGAGGCGGCAGCCAGTTGACGGCGGCCATGCCGAGGCCGACGGCGATCGCCACCGCGACAAAGGCCGAAATATAGGCGCTGGCCCTGATCAGCGGCCGCGGCCAGCGGAAGAGCGGCGCCTTATCCCTGCCCGGCGTCACGACATGGATGGCGAGGCCCTCCGCCTGGCGCGTGATCTCGTCGGAGAGCGAGCGGCCGATCAGCCGCTTGAACCAGGAAGCCCGCGAGCGGCCGAGCACGATCTGGGTGATGTTCTCGCGCCTGGCATAACGCAGCACCTCGCTCGGCAGGTCGCGCGCCGAAAGCCGCGACACATCGGCGCCCAGCCGCGCCGCGAGCTTCAGCGCCTCGTCCACCCGCTTCAAGGCCTCAGGATCGCGCGTGTCGCGGCCGATATGATCGAGATGGGCCGCCACCCAGCCGGCATTGAGACCATGGGCCAGGCGGCCGGCGGCGCGCACCACATTCTGCGACTGCGCATCGGGTCCGACACACACCAGGATTCGCTCCGCCGTCGGCCACGGACCTTCGATGGCGTTCTGGCGCAGATAGTCGACCATCTCGTCATCGACGCGGTCGGCGGTGCGCCTGAGCGCCAGCTCGCGCAAGGCGGTGAGATTGCCCGGCTTGAAGAAATTATCGGCGGCCCGGCGTGCATTGTCCGGCAGATAGACCTTGCCGTCCTTCAGCCGCTCGATGAGTTCGTCCGGCGTGATGTCGACGACCACGACGTCGTCCGCCCTCTCGATCACCGTGTCGGGCACGACTTCGCGCACCGTGACGCCGGTGATGCCCGCCACCACATCCGACAGGCTTTCGACATGCTGGATATTCAGCGCCGTCCACACATCGATGCCGGCCTCGAGCAGTTCCTCGACATCCTGAAAGCGCTTGGGATGCCGGCTGTCCGGGGCGTTGGTATGGGCAAGCTCGTCGACGATGATGAGATCGGGCCGCCGCGCCAGCGCCGCATCGACGTCGAACTCCATCAAGGTCCGGTTCTTATAGGCGACGGGGCGGCGCGGCAGGACTTCCAGACCCTCGAGCAAGGCCGCGGTGTCGCTGCGCCCATGCGTCTCGACGAGACCCACCACGACATCGCGCCCTTCCGCCTTGAGGCGTTTGGCGCCCGACAGCATGGCATAGGTTTTGCCGACGCCGGGAGACGCCCCCAGAAACACTTTGAGCTTGCCGCGCGCTTCACGCCCGGCAAGCTTCAAAAGGGCGTCCGGTGACGGACGAAGGTCGGGGCTTTGTGCCATGCGCCTCCTTATGTTCTATCCGGGACCGAGCGCGTCAAGGGCCATATTGAGGGAGAGCACATTGACGCGCGGTTCGCCGAAGACCCCCAGATCCGGCCGGTTGATATGGGCCTCGACGAGCGCCCTCACCTTGTCCTCGGTGAGATTGCGGGCTTTCGCCACCCGCGCCACCTGCTGCAGCGCATAGGCCGGCGAGATGTCGGGGTCGAGCCCGCTCGCCGAGGCGGTGGCGGCATCGGGCGGCAGGCTCTGGACACCGTCCGCGGCCTTGATGCGTTCGGCATCGGCCGCGACCCGGTCGAGCAGCTTCCTCGATGTCGGGCCGAGATTGGCGCCCGACGAGGCACCGGCGTCATAGCCGGCCCCCGCGGCCGAGATGCGCGGCCAGAAATAGCGGTTGTTGGTGAAGGCCTGGCCGATCAGTTTCGATCCCTGCACCTGGCCGTTGGCGACGATCAGGCTGCCATTGGCCTGGGCCGGGAAGACCGCCTGCGCCACCCCCGTCATCAGGAGGGGATAGGCGATGCCGGTGACCAGCATCAGAAGGGCGAAGAGGAACAGAGCCGGCCGCAATTGCGAGAACATGGAGACCTCCTTAGGCGAGATTGAGCGCCGAAACGATGATGTCGATGGCCTTGATGCCGATGAAGGGCACGATGAAGCCGCCCAGACCGTAGATCAGCAGGTTGCGGCGCAGGAGCTGGCTCGCCCCCATGGCGCGATAGGCGATGCCTTTGAGCGCCAGCGGGATCAGCGCGATGATGACCAGCGCGTTGAAGATGACCGCCGACAGGATGGCGCTCTGCGGTGACGACAGCGCCATGATGTTGAGGGCGCCGAGTTGCGGATAGGTCGCCACGAACAGCGCGGGGATGATGGCGAAATACTTCGCCACGTCATTGGCGATGGAGAAAGTGGTGAGCGAGCCGCGGGTCATCAGCAGCTGCTTGCCGATCTCCACGATCTCGATGAGCTTGGTGGGATTGGAATCGAGATCAACCATGTTGCCGGCCTCGCGCGCCGCCTGCGTGCCCGACTGCATGGCGACGCCGACATCGGCCTGAGCCAGAGCCGGCGCGTCATTGGTGCCGTCGCCGCACATCGCGATGAGCCGGCCCTTGGCCTGCTCGGCACGGATATAAGCGAGCTTGTCCTCGGGCGTCGCCTCGGCGATGAAATCATCGACGCCCGCTTCCGACGCGATCGCCGCGGCGGTCACCGGATTGTCGCCCGTCACCATCACGGTCTTGATGCCCATATGGCGCAACGCATTGAAGCGTTCCTTGATGTCGGACTTGACGACGTCCTTGAGCTGGATGACGCCCAGCAGCTTGCCGTTCTCGGCCACCGCCAGCGGCGTGCCGCCGGTGCGCGAGATGCGGTCCACCGCCTCGCGGAAGGCGGCCGGCGCCATGTTCGGCGCGACATTGACATGCTTCAGGATCGCATCGACCGCGCCCTTGCGGATGATGCGGTCGCCGAGATCGACGCCCGACAGGCGGGTCAGCGCCGAGAAAGTGACCGGCTTCGCCGTCTTGCCCTCGAGATCGGGCTCGGCGACATGGTGATTGCCCTTGGCGAGCGCCAGGATCGAGCGGCCTTCCGGCGTCTCGTCGGCGAGCGAAGCCAGCAATGCCGTTTCGGCGAGCGCCTGCTCGGAAATGCCGGGTACCGGGATGAAGGCCGTCGCCAGGCGGTTGCCGAAGGTGATCGTGCCGGTCTTGTCGAGAAGCAGCGTGTCGACGTCACCCGCCGCCTCGACGGCGCGGCCCGACGTGGCGATGACATTGAAGCGGATGAGCCGGTCCATGCCGGCGATGCCGATGGCCGACAAGAGCCCGCCGATGGTGGTCGGTATGAGCGTCACCAGCAGCGCCGACAGCACGGTGATCGACAGGATCGTCGACGAATAGCCGGCGATGCCCCACAGCGACATCACGACGAACAGGAAGATCAGCGTCATGCCGGCGAGCAGGATCGAGAGCGCCAGTTCGTTCGGCGTCTTCTGCCGCTCCGCCCCTTCCACCAGCGCGATCATGCGGTCGAGAAAGCTGTGGCCGGGAGCGGCGGTCACCTTGACCTTGATCCAGTCGGACAGAACCGTGGTGCCGCCGGTCACCGCCGAGCGGTCGCCGCCCGATTCACGGATGACGGGCGCGGATTCACCGGTGATCGCCGATTCATTGACCGACGCGATGCCCTCGACGATCTCGCCATCGGCCGGGATGACCTCACCCGCCGACACCATCACGATGTCGCTTTCCTTGAGGTCGAGCGCCGAGACCTTCTCGAACAGATCGTTGCGCTCGTCGGGCTGCAGCAGCCTGCGGGCGACCGTGTCGGTGCGGGTGCGCCTGAGCGCATCGGCCTGCGCCTTGCCGCGCCCTTCCGCCACCGCTTCGGCGAAATTGGCGAACAGCACGGTGAACCACAGCCAGGCGGCGATCTGTCCGGAAAAGGAAGCCGAGCCGTTGGCGGTGAGGAGATCGCGCAGCCACATCGCCGTGACGAGGAGCGACACGACGGCGGTGACGAAGATCACCGGATTGCGGGCGAGCGTCCGGGGCGAGAATTTGACGAAAGCCTGCTTCGCCGCCTCGAGCGTGATCTTGCTGTCGAACAGCGAGGGATTGGCATGTTTGGTCGACATAGACGTCACTCCAGTTAGAAGCTCTGGCCGGCGAGCATGGCGAAATGCTCGACGATCGGGCCCAGAGCGAGAGCCGGGAAATACTGCAGGCCGCCGAGGATGAGGATCACGCCGATCAGCAGCCCGATGAACAGCGGCCCATGGGTGGGGAAGCTGCCCTGCGTATGGGGGATGCGCTTCTTGGCGGCGAGCGCGCCCGCGATCGCCATCACCGGGATGACATAGGCGAAGCGGCCCATGGCCATGGCGATGCCGAGCGTGGTGTTGAACCACGGCGTGTTGGCGTTGAGGCCGGCAAAGGCCGAGCCGTTGTTGCCGGCGGCCGAGGAGAAGGCATAGAGGATCTCCGACAGGCCGTGCGGGCCGCTATTGGCGAGGCTCGACAGCGCCATCGGCAGCATCGCCGAGATGGCGGTGAAGCCGAGGATGACCAGCGGCAGGACGAGGATGGCGAGCACCGCCAGCTTCATCTCCTTGGCCTCGATCTTCTTGCCGAGATAATCCGGCGTGCGGCCCACCATGAGCCCGGCGATGAAGACGCTGAGCAGCGCCATCACGATCATGCCATAGAGGCCGGAACCGACGCCGCCGGGGAGTATCTCGCCGAGCTGCATCAGGAACATCGGCACCAGGCCGCCGAGCGGCGTCAGCGAGGCATGCATGGCATTGACGGCGCCGCAGGAAAGGCCCGTCGTCACGGCGGCGAAGAGCGCCGACATGGCGAGGCCGAAGCGTACTTCCTTGCCTTCATAATTGGCCGGGCTGTCGATGCCGAGCTGGCTCAGCAGCGGATTGCCGTTCGCTTCCGACCAGTAGATGGCGGCGGCGCCGGCGATGAGCATCACCATCATGACGATGAGAAGTGCCCTGCCCTGGCGCATGTCGCCCACCATGCGGCCGAACATGACCGGCATGGCGGCCGAGACGACCAGCATGGCGAAGATCGAGAGATAGTTGGCCCATTCATTCGGGCCCTCGAAAGGATGCGAGGAATTGGCGTTGAAGAAGCCGCCGCCATTGGTGCCGAGCTGCTTGATCGCCTCCTGGCTGGCAACGGGGCCGAGCGCGATCACCTGCTTGCCTCCTTCGAGCGTGGTCGCCTCGATCGAGCCCTGCAGCGTCTGCGGCACGCCCAGCGCCATGAAGCCAAGGGCGACGACGACCGCCAGAGGCAGCAGCACATAGAGCGTGGCGCGGGTCATATCGACCCAGAAATTGCCGATGGTCTTCGCTTCGCTGCGCGCAAAAGCGCGTGTGACCGCAACCGCGAGCGCGATGCCGGTGGCGGCCGAGAGGAAGTTCTGCACCGTGAGGCCGGCCATCTGGGTGAAATGGCTCATGGTCGTCTCGCCGCCATAGGACTGCCAGTTGGTATTGGCGACGAAGCTCCAGGCGGTGTTGAAGGCGAGATGCTCGCTGGTGCCGGAAAAGCCCTGCGGGTCGAGCGGCAGATAGAACTGCAGGCGCTGCAGGAGATAGAGCACGACGAAGCCGATGAAGTTGAAGAGCAGCATCGCCAGCGCGTAAGCCATCCAGCTCTGCTCGCGCCGGGGATCGATGCCGGCAAGGCGATAGAGACCGCCTTCGGCGGGCAGCAGCTCGGGCCGACCGAACAGCCGGGCCATATAGAGGCCGAGCGGCCAGGCCGCGGCGATGACGATCGCGAAAACGAATATGATTTGCAGCCAGCCTGCAAGGGTCATGGCATCACCTGATGTTCTTAGAATTTTTCGGGATGGACGAGGGCGTAGACGAGATAGGCGACGAGGCCTGAAGCGACCAGCAATCCGATGAAGGCTTCCGACATGGCTTGGCCCTCTAGATCCGGTCGCACAGGCGGACATAGACCGCCATCAGGGCGAAGATGGCCGCGCCCAGGCCCAAATAGACGATATCGAGCATTTTATTGCCTCCTGTTCCGGGCCAGGAGGTCGCTCTTCAGGCATCAGGATTCAATGCGGGAACCAGGGGGTCCGTATAAGTTCTCCATAAAGAACAAACAGTGCCGCTCCGCTATCTTCCCTTCTCCCGCCTGCGGGAGAAGGTGGCCGAAGGCCGGATGAGGGTGTTCTTTCCGCTTCGGCAGAACCACAAATTATGGAAGGTATCTAAGCTTTGCTTGAGAATAATCGAAAGCTGAGCCAGCACCCTCATCCGCCTTATCGGGCACCTTGTATGAGAGTTTCATGGCATATTGGTTCCCGTTCCACTTGGAACGGGACCGGCCCCGCAGTCTGTACCCACGGAGCCGGTTGGCTGGCTGTCGGATCGACGAAGCACCTAAAGCCTTTAGGGCTGAGGAGAAGCGGGATCGCAGCCGGTCGTCTTCATCGGGCCCGTATGGTTGCTGGAACACAAGGTTCGCATTCGCAAGGAAGGGTCGACGAAGATGTCTGATACTAGCATGATCGTGGCCGGGATCGATACCGGCAAGGCGAAGCTGCATGTTTGCCTGCTGCCTGCGGGCGAGCGTTTTTCGGTCAACAATAACCAGGCTGGGATCGCCAGACTGGCCGCGTGTTGCATCGCGGCGGGAGTTATGCGTGCCGGGATCGAGGCGACGTCGATCTATCACCGCGCCGCCCTCAAGGCGCTGCGGGAAGCGGGTATCGAGACGGCCGAGCTGCAGCCGCGCCAGGCGCGTGGGCTTGCGGTGGCGCTGCTCAAGCGAGCCAAGAACGACACGATTGATGCCTCTGTCATCGCCAGGCTGGTCGAAGTTCTGAACGGCCCGTGGAAGCAGCCCCCACCGGCTCATCTCGAAGCGCTGGCAGAGGCCTTGACCTACATCGACATGCTCGATGATCGCATCGTGGTGCTCAAGACCCAGTGCGAGCGATTTACCTCGAGGCGGCTTCTCGACCGCTTCGGTAAGGAGATCAAAGCGCGGGAGAAGCGGCAGCGTAACGAACTGCGCCGTCTCATGGCCAGATTGCGTATCGACCAGGCGATGAGCGACAACCTCGACCTCCTGCTGTCGATCCCCTGCCTTGGTGAACGCACCGCAATCGCCATATCGGTTCGCATGCCGGAGCTGGGGAGCATGACCCGCGAGCAGGCGGCCAGCCTGCTTGGAGTTGCTCCCTTCGATGATCAATCGGCTGAGCGCGATGGCCGGCGCCATATTGCCGGCGGCCGCGCCAGATTGCGCAAGACCGTCTTCATGGCGGCCTTCTCCGGCTCGCAGCGCTGGAATGGAGATCTCAAGCGCTTCTATGAACATTTGCGTGCCAAAGGAAAGCCCCACAATGCTGCAGTCGTCGCCTGCGCAAGAAAGCTCATTATTCTGGCAAATGCCGTCCTCAAAAGGAAAACTCCTTGGCAAGACAGGCGAGGCACGCCATGCCTCGCAAGCTAAAAAACATCATGGTTGCTTCTCCCGCAAGCGGGAGAAGGGGAAAATCTGCTTGAGAATTCTGAGATACACTCTATCCGCTTGCTATACGCCGCTTTTTCTGAGGCCTCATCGTTTTCCCCCGACAGTCCTGCACTGAAGCGCGGAGAGATAAATCGCAGGCACCTCGCAAGATGTGTGAATCCGAAAGCGGCGAATGCCGGGATCCAGTGAATAGAATCAACCGGGCAGCGCTGCTCAGATTGCAGTTATTGAATGGATCCCGGCTTTCGCCGGGATGACGGACAAAAGGTTAGACCTTCGTCCACTTGCCGTTCTTGGCCGACGACTTCTTGCAGGCCTCGATGAAAGCCATGCCGGCGACGCCGTCCTCGATGCCGGGGAAGCTGACGTCCTTGTCGGGCTTCCTGCCCGAACGTTTGGCGATGATGGCGCGGGCGGCTTCGGTGTAGATATTGGCGAAGCCTTCGAGATACCCTTCGGGATGGCCGGGCGGCACGCGCGTGACGCGGCCGGCGGTCGCGCCGGAGCCGGCGCCGCCCCTGGTGATCAGGCGCTTCTCCTGGCCGAAGGGCGTGAACCACAGATAGTTCGGATCGGCCTGCGTCCAGTCGAGGCCGCCCTTGGTGCCATAGACGCGCAGGCGCAGACCGTTCTCATTGCCGGGCGCCACCTGGCTCGCCCACAACATGCCGCGCGCGCCATTCTTGAAGCGCAGCATCACATTGACATTGTCGTCGACCTTGCGGCCCTTGACGAAGCTCGTCATGTCGGCCGAGAGCTCGTCGAGCGTCAGCCCCGAGACGAAGCAGGCGAGTTGATAGGCATGGGTCCCGATGTCACCGATGGCGCCGCCGCCCGACTGCTTCGGATCGGTGCGCCAGGCCGCCTGCTTCTGGCCGGATTTCTCGATGTCCTCGGTAAGCCAGTCCTGCGGATATTCAGCCTGGACGAGACGAATCTGACCGAGCTCGCCTTTCGCCACCATCTCGCGCGCCTGGCGGATCATCGGATAGCCCGAATAATTGTGGGTAAGCGCGAAGACGACATTCTTTTTCTTGAGCAGAGTCTCGAGCGACTTCGCTTCCTTGAGAGACAGCGCCAGCGGCTTGTCGCAGATCACATGGATGCCCGCCTCGATGAAGGCCTTCGCCGCCGGCACATGGATGTTGTTGGGGGTCACGATGGCGACCGCCTCGATACCGTCCTTGCGGCCGGCTTCCGCCTTCGCCATTTCGCGATAGTCGGTATAGATGCGGTCGGGCGCGAGACCCAGCTCTGTCCCTGAGGCGCGCGAGCGCTCGGGGCTCGACGACAGGGCGCCGGCGACGAATTCATACTGATCGTCCATGCGCGCGGCGAGACGGTGCACCGCGCCAATGAAAGCGCCCTGGCCGCCGCCCACCATGCCGAGCCTGATGCGCCCGCTTTGCTTAGCGTCGCTTCTTCCTTCGATGGCCATGATTGTTTCCTCCTGAGAATTATGAATTACGGATCAGTGCGGGCCGATATGAAAGGCCATGCCGGTGAGTGCGCCGTCGAGATACATCAAGGGCCGCCAGAGATAATAGAGCACCAGGGTGCCCTCCGGAAAAATCACATAGGTCCTGCCGTCTCCGGTCCATACTTCCTGCTGCATCACGCGGAAAGCCAGATAGCCCGCGATATAGACCACCGCCAAAGTGATCGCGTGACGTATCAGCCTTCCGCCCATTGCGCTCAGATCCCCAGCATGCGCTGGATCTGCTTCTTGTCGACGCTGCCGCCGGCGAAGTCATCGAAGGCTTTCTCGGTGACCTTGATGATGTGGCTGGCGATGAAAGGTGCGCCTTCGGCGGCGCCCTGCTGCGCGTCCTTGAGGCAGCACTCCCATTCGAGCACCGCCCAAGAGTCATAGTCATAGGCCGCGAGCTTGGAGAAGACGGCGCCGAAATCGACCTGGCCGTCGCCCAGCGAGCGGAAGCGCCCGGCCCGCTTCACCCAGGGCTGGAAACCCGAATAGACGCCCTGGCGGCCATCGGGATTGAATTCGGCGTCCTTCACATGGAAGGCCTTGATGCGCTCGTGATAGATGTCGATGAAGGCCAGATAATCGAGATGCTGCAGCACGAAATGCGAGGGATCGTAATTGATGTTGCAGCGCTTGTGGTTCTTCGCCTGCGCGAGGAACATCTCGAAGGTGGCGCCGTCGAACAGGTCCTCGCCCGGATGCAGCTCGAAGCAGACATCGACGCCGTGCTTGTCATATTCATCGAAGATCGGCAGCCAGCGTTTCGCCAATTCCGCGAAAGCCGTGTCGATCATGCCTTGCGGGCGCTGCGGCCAGGGATAGACGAAGGGCCAGGCGAGCGCGCCGGAGAAGGTCACCGACGCGTCGAGCCCCAGATTGCGCGACGCCTTGGCGGCGGCCATCACCTGCTTGACCGCCCATTTCTGCCGTTCCTTCGGCTTGCCATGGAGAGTGGCGGGCGCGAAAGCGTCGAAGCCCTCGTCGAATGCCGGATGCACGGCGACGAGTTGCCCCTGCAGATGGGTCGAGAGCTCGGTGATCTCGACGCCATGGCTCCTGGCCACGCCCTTGATGTCGTCGCAATAGGTCTTGGACTGGGCCGCCTTGTCGAGATCGAAGAGACGGCCGTCCCAGGTCGGAATCTGCACGCCCTTGTAGCCCAGATTTCCGGCCCATTTGCAGATTGCATCCCATGAGTTGAAGGGCTTCTGGTCGCCCGCAAACTGGGCCAGGAAAATCGCCGGGCCCTTGATGTTCTTCGCCATTCTTCTCCTCCCTAGAGATATGAATTGAGCATATTTTCGAGATATTCCTGGCGGCCGGAGCGCGGCTTGGGATCGATATTCTCCCAGAGAACGCGGCCGGCGATGTCGGCGAGGCTTTCCTTGCCGGCGAGCATCGCCTGGTTCTTCGGCTCGTCCCATTTGGCATAACGCTGCTCGACTTCCGCCTTGAGGCGGCCGTCCTCGATCATCTGCGCCGCGGCGATGAGGGCGCGGGCGCAGGCGTCCATCGAGCCTATATGGGCATGGAGCAGATCGTCGGGATCGATCGACTGGCGCCGGATCTTGGCGTCGAAATTCATGCCGCCGGTGGTGAGGCCGCCGGCCTTCAATATCTCATAGAGCGCCAGCGCCAGCTCCGGCACATTCATGGCGAACTGATCGGTGTCCCAGCCCGACTGATAGTCGCCGCGATTGAGGTCGATCGAGCCGAAAATGCCGAGCGCGGAAGCGAGCGCGATCTCATGCTCGAATGTATGGCCGGCGAGAATAGCGTGGTTCTGCTCGATATTGACCTTCACCTCCTTCTCAAGGCCGTTGGCCTTCAGGAAGCTGTAGACGGTCGCCACATCGTAATCATATTGATGCTTGGTCGGCTCCTGCGGCTTCGGCTCGATCAGGATCGGTCCCTTGAAGCCGATCTTGTGCTTGTAGTCGACAACGAGATTGAGGAAGCGGCCGGCCTGGGCCAGCTCGCGTTTCAAGTCGGTGTTGAGCAGCGTCTCATAACCTTCGCGCCCGCCCCACATGACATAGTTCTCGCCGCCCAGTTCCTTGGTGACATCGAGACAATGCTTCACCTGCGCCGCGCAGTAGGCGAAGACATCGGGATCGGGATTTGTGGCGGCGCCCGCCATGAAACGCCGGTTGGAGAACATGTTGGCGGTGCCCCACAGGAGCTTCACGCCGGTCTCGTCCATCTTCTTCAGGAGATAGGCGGCGATGGTCGAGACATTGCGGTTGAACTCCTTGAGCGAGGAGCCTTCCGGCGCGATGTCAAGATCGTGGAAGGTGAAGAACGGCACGCCGAGCAGGCGCAGCGTCTCGAACATCACATCGGCCTTGCGGCGGGCGTGATCCATCTGGTCGCCCGCCTGGTGCCAGGGCCTGAGGAACGTCTCGCCGCCGAAAGGATCGAGGCCCGGCCAGCACAGAGTGTGCCAGTAGCAGACCGCGAAACGCAGATGCTCGGCCATGCTCTTGCCGAGCAGCTTGCGCTTGGGATCATAATAGCGGAAGGCCAGAGGATTGCGGCTTTCCGGTCCTTCATATTTGACCGGCTCGTTCACGGAATAAAAGGGCATCTCGATCAGACCTCCCGAATGGCTGGATAGATTTCGACATAACGGTCATAGGCCTTCTCATAGGCGGCGCGCGCCTTGGCCTCGGGCCTGATGCTGCGCGCGATGCGCGGCGCCGTGCAGACCTGGGTGAAGTCGGCGCCGGTCGCCGCGATGAGGCCGAGCCGCGCCGCCCCGAAGGCGCCGCCGAAATCGCCATCGGCGGGCACATCGACGGGCAGGCCCAGCGCCGTCGCGATGATCTTGAGCCAGAGCTCCGAGCGCGTGCCGCCGCCCACCGCCATCACGCGGCCGATATCGGTGCCCGCCGCTTTCAACGCTTCGAGACTGTCGCGGAAGGCGAAAGCGACACCGTCGAGCACCGCATGGGTGAGGATCTTCGCGTCGGTCTCATGGCCGATGCCCATCGCCAGGCCGCGGATCTGCGCATCGGCGACCGGGGTGCGCTCGCCCGACAGATAGGGAAGAAACAGAGCGGGCGACGGACCTGAAAGCGTCCTGCCGAGCGCTGCGGTGAGCTTCGGCGCCGGCGTCTTGAGCAGGCCCGCCAGCCATTCGAGACTCGCGGTGGCGGAAAGGATGACGCCCATCTGATGCCAGGCGCCCGGCACCGCATGGCAGAAAGCATGAACGGCGCGCGCCGCATTGGGCATGAAGCGCTCATTGGAGACGAAGAGCACGCCCGATGTGCCGAGCGACACGAAGGCCTCGCCCGGCTTGACGGCGCCGATGCCGCAGGCCGAGGCCGGATTGTCGCCGCCGCCACCCGCCACCACCGGGCGTTTCGGCATGCCCCAGGCCTTGGCCACCTGCGCCGTCAGGCGGCCGGTCGCTTCGGTGCCCTCATAGAGCTTCGGCATCTGGTCGCGCGACATGTCGGTGGCGGCGAGCAGCTCATCCGACCAGGCGCGCCTGGCGATATCGAGCCAGAAGGTTCCGGAGGAATCCGACATGTCGGAGGCGTGCTCGCCGGTCATGCGCAGGCGCACATAGTCCTTGGGCAGCAGCACCTTGGCGACCTTGTCGAAGACGCGCGGCTCGTTCTTCTTCACCCAGACGAGCTTCGGCGCGGTGAAGCCGGCGAGCGGGATATTGCCGGCGATCTTCCTGGCGCGCGGCTCGCGCTCCTCGATATCGCGGCATTCGGCGAAGGAACGCGCATCGTTCCACAGGATCGCCGGGCGCAGGACCTTGTCGGCCTTGTCGAGCAAGGTGGCGCCGTGCTGCTGGCCGGAGAGGCCGATGCCTTCGACGGCGGCGATCGCCTTGGGCTTCTGCTTCGCGATCGCCTTCACCGCCGCGTTGCAGGCCTTCCACCAGTCTTCCGGCGCCTGCTCCGACCAGCCGGGCTTCGGCCTCGATACTTTCAAGGGCGAGATGGCGCTGGCGAGGATGCGCTGTTTCGCATCGATGAGGATCGCTTTGACGCCGGACGTGCCGATATCGAGGCCGAGATACATGGTGCTACCGTTTCATGGAAGATTGTCGCGCAGGAATATGTCGATACGGATGCGCTCCTGCGCTTCGATCAAGGGCGCATTGTCGGCCTTGGCGAGCAGCACGCGCACGGCGCTGCGCACCTCGTGGCCGGCATCCTGGTTGATGATGGCGTCGACCGTGCCGCGGATGAGCGCCTTGCGGGCATGATCGGTGAGCTCATGGGCGATGAAGACCAGGTCGCGCTCGCGCCTGGCCTTCTCCAGCGCCGAGATGATGCCGCGCGTGCCGCCGCCGGCATTGTAGAGGCCGACGAGATTGGGATGCTCCTTCATCAGCTGCATCGTCACTTCCTCGACGCGCTGCCAGTCGTCGCGGCCCTCGCGCACGGGCAGGATCGAGAGATGCGGATATTCATGCGTCATGATCTGCTCGAAGCCGAACTGGCGCTCGATGTGATCGCGCAGAGCGAGGGAGCCGGCGATGAGGCCGACCTCCCCCTTGCGGCCGCCCAGGAACTTGCCCATCAGGCTCGCCGCGGTGCGCCCCGCCGCGGTGTTGTCGATGCCGGCATAGTGGACGCGCTTCGAGCCCGGTATGTCGGAGACGAGCGTCACCACCGTGACGCCGCGCTCGGTCAGGCCGCTGATCGCCTCGCGCACGCTCGGATGGTCCAGGGCGACGACGGCGACGCCGTCATAGATGTCGCCGATCTGGTCGAGCGTGTGGGCTAGCGCATGGCCGTCGAAGACGTCGGTCAGGCGCATGTCGATCACCACGCGCTCGGGCGCCATGCGCTCGGCGGCGGCGCGCACTTCCTCGCCGAGCGTCACCATGAAGACATTGTTGCCGGTCGGCAGGACGAAGCAGAAGCGGTAGTCGCGCGAGCGGGCGAGACGGGCGGCGAGACGGTCCGGCTGGTAGTTGAGCTGGCGGATGGCCGCTTCGACCCGCTCCACCGTGACCTTGCGTACGCCGTTGCGCCGGTTGAGGACGCGGTCCACCGTGGCGACGCTGACCCCCGCCGACTGGGCGACATCGAGTATCGTGATTTTTCCCATCGGCGCGCAATTGAGCCGAAGGCGGCGATCTTGTCAATTTTTGAGGTGCGCCTATCACCCCTCGCCTCCCAACGGGGGAGAGGGAGGAACCCAATACGGCAGCATTGAGAGGGTGAGGGGGAACGGACAGACCAGCTATTCTCAGCCGAAACGTATTGTCTGCCGTTCCCCCTCACCCTAGCCCTTTCCCCCGCAGGGGAGAGGGGATTACCTCAAGGCGGCGGCGCAGCCCTTGAAAGCAGGATACTCATCCATGATCACGTACAGCGGCACATGGCGCAGATCGAGGCGGCCTTTCTCCTCGAAGACCTGGCGGAACGGGCCTTTCTGCAGCTCACCGACGATCGAGGGCGCGATGCCGCCGGCGAGATAGACGCCGCCCTGGGCCTGCATCATCATGGCGGCGTCGCCGGCGAGGCGGCCGAGCCAGATGATGAAATGGTCGAGTGTTTTGACCGCATCGGCGTCGCTGCCGGCGAGCGCCGCCCTGAGAATAGCCTCGGGCGTTTGGAGCACCGGCTGGCGGCCGGCCAAGCGGGCGAGCGTCGTATAGATCAGATGCAGGCCGCCGCCGGTGATGGCGAATTCCGATTCGAAGACGGTGCCGGGCTCGGTCATCGCCGCGCGCAAATCGAACTCCTCCTGGGTGACGACCGGCAAAGTGACATGGCCGAGTTCGCCCGGCAGCGCCATCCAGCCGCCCTGCGGCAAGGGCGCCAGCGCCGCCATGCCAAGGCCGGTGCCCGGTCCGAGGACGAGCTTCACCGCCGGCCTGGCGGGCGCCGCGCCGCCGATCTGGATCAGATCGGCAGGGTCGAGATAGGGCAGCGACATGGCCAAGGCCTGGAAATCATTGAGGATGATCAGGCGGTCGGCCTTGAGGGCGGCTTTGAGCGGCGCCCGCCGCACCATCCAGTCGCGGTTGGTGAGTGGGAAATCCTCCTCCGTGACGATGCCGGCGACATCCAAAGCGGCGGCGCCCAGAGCGGTGACGCCCTGGCGCTCCAGATAGGCGGCGGCCACCTCCTCCAATGAGGCGAAATCGTCGTTCTTGAGCCGCTCGATGCGGCTGACCGTCATCGAACCCGGCTCGATCAGGCCGAAGCGAGAATTCGTGCCTCCGATGTCGCCGACCAGATTCAATTTCGCCATGCCAACCGTTCCACTTCTCCGCCGAGCGGAGCCTTAAAAGAATATTTTGCTGCAAACAACCTGGAGCGCCCAATTGACAGTGCGGAAGGGCTTTGATCAACTGGTAAAAATACAACGGAGGAGGGAAACATGCGTCTGTCACGCCGGAAACTTCTGCAAATCACGGGCACGGCGGCGTCACTGCCGCTCATCGGCTCGCTGCCGAGCCTGGCGCGCGCCGAAGGCGCCATCAAGACCGCCGCCATCTATACGGTGCCGGTCGAGCAGCAATGGGTGAGCCGCATCCACAAGGCGGCGCTGGCCGCCAAGGAACGCGGCGACATCGAATACACCTTTTCGGAAAAAGTCGCCAATACCGACTATGAGCGCGTGATGCGTGAATATTGCGAGGCCGGTCATCAGCTGATCGTCGGCGAGGCCTTCGCGGTGGAAGACGCGGCGCGCGCCGTCGCCAAGGATTATCCCGACCGCGCCTTCCTGCTCGGCTCGAGCTTCAAGCCGGATGCGGCGGCGCTCCCCAATTTCGCGGTGTTCGACAATTACATCCAGGACGCCTCCTATCTCACCGGCATGATCGCCGGCGCGATGACGCAGAAGAACAATATCGGCATGGTCGGCGGCTATCCGATCCCGGAAGTGAACCGGCTGATGAATGCCTTCATGGCCGGCGTCAAGGAGACGAAGCCCGACGTCAAATTCCAGGTCGCCTTCATCGGCTCGTGGTTCGATCCGCCGAAGGCCAAGGAAACCGCCTTCGCCCAGGTCGATGCCGGCGCCGACATCCTCTATGCCGAACGTTTCGGCGTGTCGGATGCCGCCAAGGAGCGCAAGATCCTCGCCATCGGCAATGTCATCGATACCCAGGCCGACTATCCGGAAACGGTCGTCGCCTCGGCGCTGTGGCATTTCGAGCCGACTCTCGATGCCGCCATCAAGGCGATCAAAGACAAGGCCTTCAAAGCCGACGATTACGGCCAGTATTCCTTCATGAAACATGGCGGCTGCAGCCTGGCGCCGCTCGGCACGTTCGACGGCAAGGTGCCGGCCGACGTCATGACCAAGGTCCAGGCGCGCGAAGGCGAAATCAAATCCGGCGCCTTCACCGTCGCGGTGGACGATTCGGAACCGAAATCGTCGTGATATAAGGGCCCGCAAAGCCCTCTCCCGGTTTCCTTCTCTCTCCGCTTGCGGGAGAGGAGGAAACTGACGACGGGCGAGGGTAAAGCATGACCGACACCGTTCTCAGCCTCGACCGGATCAGCAAGCGCTTCGGGGCGCTCACCGCCAATGATACGATCTCCTTCGACCTGAAGCAGGGCGAGATCGTCGCTTTGCTGGGCGAAAACGGCGCCGGCAAGACGACGCTGATGAACATCCTGTTCGGCCATTATGTCGCCGATGAGGGGACGATCAGCGTCTTCGGCAAGTCCCTGCCTCCGGGCCAGCCGCGGGCGGCGATCCAGGCCGGCATCGGCATGGTGCATCAGCATTTCACCCTCGCCGACAATCTCACCGTGCTCGACAACATCATGCTCGGCACCGAGACGCCGTGGCGCCTCTCCTCGCGCAAATCGGAGGCGCGCCAGCGCCTGACCAGGCTCGCACGGGATTTCGGCCTCGCCATCGAGCCCGACAAGACGGTGGCCGAGCTTTCGGTCGGCGAACGCCAGCGCGTCGAGATCCTGAAGGTGCTCTATCGCGAGGCGCGCATCCTCATTCTCGACGAGCCGACCGCGGTGCTCACGCCGCAGGAGAGCCAGAGCCTGTTCGCCACGCTCAAGAAGCTGACGGCGCAGGGGCTGTCGATCATCTTCATCTCGCACAAGCTCAACGAGGTGCTGAGCGTCTCGGACCGCATCTTCGTGCTGCGCGCCGGCAAGCTGGTGGCCGAGCGTCCGACGAAAGGCACGACGCGCAAGGAGCTCGCCGAGCTCATGGTCGGCCGGCCGATCGCCGAGCCCAAGATCGAGCCGCAGCCCAAAGGCGATGTCCATATCGAGATCCGCGCCGTCACCACGGCGGACGGGCTCGACCATGCCGACCTCATCTTGCATGGCGGCGAGATACTGGGACTGGCCGGCGTTTCCGGCAACGGCCAGACGGCGCTCGCCAATCTGCTGAGCGGCCTCAGCCACCCCGGAAGCGGTACGCTTCGCATCTTCGGCGAGGATGCGTCGGCATGGACGCCCGATCTGGTGACGCAGAAGCGCATCGCGCGCATTCCGGAAGACCGGCATGCCGAAGGCCTCGTCGCCGACATGTCGGTGACCGAAAATGTCATCGCCGAGATCTATCGCGAGAGGCGCTTCAACAAGCGCGGCTTCCTCGACTGGGGCGCGGCGGAAGGGTTCGCTCAGGAGATCATCAAGGGCTTCGACGTCAAATGTCCCTCCCCCGCGACACGGGTGCGGCTGCTTTCCGGCGGCAATATGCAGAAGCTCATTCTCGGGCGCGCTCTCTCGCTGGCGCCCCATTTCATCCTCGCCTGCCAGCCGGCGCGGGGACTGGACATCGGCGCCGTCGCCTATGTGCATGAGCGCCTGATCCAGGCCCGCAAGGAAGGCGCCTCGGTGCTGCTGATCTCCGACGATCTCGACGAGATCCTGGCGCTCGCCGACCGCGTCGCCGTCATCTATCGCGGCCGCATCTCCGAGCCCCTGCCACGCCAGCAGGTGACGATCCAGGAGCTCGGGCTGATGATGGCCGGCCACGGTTTCGGCGAAGGAGACGCACATGCGGCTTGAACCGCGCGAGACGCCGTCGCTGCTCATCACCATCGCCTATCCGGCGCTGGCGATCCTCGCGGTGCTCGTCTTCGCGGGCTTCCTCGTTTCCTTGAGCGGCGCCAATCCCTTCTCCGTCTTCGGCCTGGTGCTCAAGGGCGCCGCCGGCTCGCAATTCGCCCTGTTCGAAACATTGACCCGCGCCACGCCGCTCATCTTCACCGGGCTCGCGGCGGCGGTCGCGTTCCGCGCCAAATTGTGGAATATCGGCGCCGAGGCGCAGCTCTATATGGGCGCCGTCGCCACCGTGGCCTTCGGCACCGGGCTTCTGCCGCTGCCGTCTCCGGTCCTGATTCCGATCCTGCTCCTGGCGGCGGCATTGACAGGCGCGCTCACCTTGCTCGGGCCGGCTTTCCTCAAGGTGCGCTTCGGCGTCGATGAGGTGGTGACGACACTGCTCCTCAACTTCATCGTCATCCTGTTCGTGAGCCTGCTGCTGGAAGGTCCGCTCAAGGACCCGATGGGCATGGGCTGGCCGCAGACCAAGAAGGTGATCGCCGAGGCGCAATTGCCGAAGCTCATCCAGGGCAAGCGCCTGCATTTCGGCTTCATCCTGGCGCTCGTCGCGGCGGTCGCGGTCTGGATCGTCAATACGCGCATGACGCTCGGCTATGAGATGAAGGCGGTGGGCTTCAACCGCCAAGCCGCGCGCTTCGCCGGCATGAAGGTCGACCGCGTGATGCTGAAGACGGCGCTTCTGTCGGGCGGGCTCGCGGGCCTCGCCGGATTTTCCGAAGTCGCCGGCCTCAAAGGCAATCTCACCCTCGATCTGTCGCCGGGCTTCGGTTATGCCGGCATCGTCGTCGCCATGCTGGCGCTGCTCCATCCGCTCGGCGTCGTCGCCGCGGCGATCTTCGTCGCCGGCATCTTCGTCGGCGCCGATGCGATGAGCCGGTCGGCCCAGGTGCCGAGCTATATCGCGCAGGTGATGGTGGCGTCGGCCCTGCTCGCCATGGTCACCGCGGTGATGTTCACCCGCTATCGGCTGCGCTGGAAATAGACCATGGACGCGCTCGAACTGCTCTTCTCCGCTTCGCTCTGGGCCGCCGCTATCCGCATCGCCTCACCCTTGATCTTCGCCACCCTGGGCGAGCTCATCTCGGAACGCGCCGGCGTGCTCAATCTCGGCATCGAAGGCATCATGACGGTCGGCGCCTTCGCCGGCTGGTTCACCGTCTATCAGGGCGGCGATCTGTGGCTGGGCGTGCTGGTGGCGGCGCTCGCCGGTTCGGCCTTCGGTCTCCTGCATGCGATCCTGGTGGTGCCCCTCGGCCTGTCGCAGCATGTGACCGGCATCGGCATCACGCTCTTCGCCGCGAGCCTCACTTATTACACCTATCGCCTGGCATTCCCGGAAGTGACGTCACCGCCCAAGATCGAGCCGTTCCAGCCCTGGCCGCTCCCGATCCTGTCCGATATTCCCTTCTTCGGCGAAGCCCTGTTCCGCCAGACGCCGCTGACCTATCTCGCTTTCATCGCGGCGGGGCTGGTCGGCTGGTTCCTCTACCGCACGCCGGCCGGGCTCGCGGTGCGCACCGCCGGCGAAAATCCCGCCGCCGTCGAAGCGCAAGGCATCGACGTGACGCGGGTGCGCATTCTCGCGGTGGTGGCCGGCAGCGCGCTGATGGGCATCGGCGGCGCCTTCCTCACGCTTTCCGCCTTCAACTCCTTCTATTTCGAGATGGTCAATGGCCGCGGCTGGATCGCCATCGCGCTGGTCGTCTTCGGCTCCTGGCGGCCGGGCAAGGCGCTGCTCGGCGCCCTGCTCTTCGCCGCCTTCGATGCCTATCAATTGCGGCTGCAGCAGCTCGCCGGCGCCTTCGTGCCCTATCAGATCTTCCTGATGCTGCCCTATGCGCTCTCGATCCTCGCCCTCATCCTCATGTCGCGCCGCGCCTCCTATCCGCGCGCCCTGATGATCCCCTATCGCAAGGGCGAGAGATAAAACGTCATCTGGCGCTTTTCGGAAAGGCCGGCAGCTTGCCGATATGCGTTTCGTCGTGCTGGATGACGAGGCGCGCGCCGAGCTCCCGGGCGATCGCCGTCAGGCGGTTCATCGAGGCGAGGCTGTCGCTCCTGTCGCTGTTGAAGGGCGGCACGCCCTGATGCGCGAGCTGCTCGTGGAAATGCACGACGTCGCCCGAGAGGAGAACCGGACCGTTCTTCGGCAGGCGGACCAGGAGGCCCGTCTCGCCCGGCGTGTGACCCGGCATTCTCAGCATCATGACGCTGCCATCGCCGAAGACGTCAAAATCGCCCGTGACGGGCTCGACCGTCGACTTCCCGTCGAGCCAGGGCGCCAGAAGCGCCGGCTCGACACCGAAGGGCGGCGGCGACAGCTTGAGGGCATCGAAATCGGCCTTGCCGATCAGGAGGCGCGCGCCGGGAAAGGCGGCGGCCTGGCCGACATGGTCGAAGTGATTGTGGCTGATGCCGATCAGCGTCACCTGCTCCGGCTTGACGCCGATCCTGGCGAGCTGGCTCGCAATATCGACATCGAGCGAAGGAGCAAGCACCGCCTTCGCATCGGCCTTGGCGCCGATGAGGCCGGCGGGCAGGCCGGTGTCCCACAGCATATACTGCTTCTCATGGCGAATGAGATAGCAGCTGTCGGTCAGGCGGCGAGGCTTGCCGCCATAGGCGAAACTGTCGGAGAAGAAGGACAGGTCGCGCACCTCGATGCGGCCGCAATCGAGACGCCACAATTCGGTATCGGCGGCGCGGGCTGGATTCACCAGAGACAGCGCGGCGGCGCCGGCGGCCAGGATCAGAGCGAGGAATTTCATCGGAGATCTCCTTGGGTTCCCGCCACTCTTGCCGAAAGCGCCGCCCTATCCGGGCCGGATGCGCCTGGACATGAGCCCGAAACGCTCATCTCAGCGGTTTTTTCGGAGCGCCGCCGGCGCTAAGATCGCCCCATGAACATCCATCATGTCCCGGCAGAAGACCGGCTGCGCCGCCGCCTGCTCGCGCGCCTGAAAGGTTTCGAAGCGCCTGCCGCATCGGGCGTGCATAATCACGCCCGCAATCTCTTCTCCTCTTGCGCGCTGGAGCGCGAAAGGCTCGCCGCGATCAAGCTGCCGCATCCGCTGATCGGCATCGTGCTCCGGGGCCGCAAGGAAGTCTGGCTCGGCGATTTGAACCGGACTTTCGGGCCCGGATCGGTGATCATCCTGCCGCGCAACGTGCCCATGGATGTCGTGAATATTCCCGGTGAGAGCGGCATCTATGAATCGCTCATCCTCGAAGTGCCGACGCTGCCCGACGGCGTGCCGCCCCTGACGTTCGCCGAAAGGCGCGGCCGTGAAGCGGCATCGCCCGCTTTCAACGTCACGCTGACGGATGACTTGGTCGAGACGCTGGGCCATGCCGCGACGGCGATCCGTGCCGAGGCGATGAGCGACATGCTGAAGACACTACGCCTCAAGGAAGTGCTGACGCTGCTGCGTCCGCTGCCCGAGGCGCGGGCGCTGTTCACGGCACCCTTGGGCGAAGAGCTCGCCTGGCTGATCGGCAGCGCGCCGGCGGAAGAGTGGAGCGTGACGCGCGCCGCCATGGCGATGGGGCTCGGCGCGTCGACCTTGCGCCGCCGCCTCACCCAGGAAGGATACTCATTCCGCGCCATCCTGCGCCAGGAACGCCTGCGCGCCGGCCAGGCCGCTTTGGCGGCCGGCGCCTCGAGCATCGGCGCCGCCGAAGCCGCGGGTTACGTGTCACGCTCGCATTTCGCCCGGCGCTATCGCGAGAGCTTCGGGACGTCGCCCAGCGGGCGCAGGTCGGCCTGATCCGTTCACGCCACCTTGAGAACGGGCGGCGGCGTCCAGCTGCCCTCGGTGATCTCCGCCTTCGGCCAATAGGAGCGGACATAAAGGGAGAAATCGCCTTTCGGCGCGGGCAGCCAGTTGGCGCGCCGATCGGGATCGTCCGGCGCTTCCGCCTGGACATGAATGGTGAGCGATCCGTCCGCGGCGAGCTTGAGGTCCTTGTTCTTGGTGCCGACCGAAAATCGCTTGATCGGATTGGCGACGAAGAAGTGATGCTCGTTATAGATCGACAGGGACCAGAAGCCGTTCACCGGCGGCGTCGCGTCCTTGGCGAAGGTCACGCTGTAGCGGTTGGCGCTGTTGAGTCGTGCACCTTGCGCATCGAGATCCTGATAGAAGTATTTCGTCTCGTTGGGTGAATTGACCAGGATATTCGACTTGGCGACAGCGGTGCGGGTGAAATAGTCGGTACCGAAGGCGGATTCATTCGAGATGGTGCTCCAGTGATGGGGCAGCTGCCGGCCGTAATTGCGGAAATGGAACAAGGGTGTCACCATCTTCTCATCCGCATCCCTGGCGCCTTCGGTCATCGCCTGCTTGAGCTCAGGATTTGCCTTGGCGGCCGCCAGCACGGCGAGCACCTGGGCATAACGCGCCTCCTCGCCCGGCAGAGGTGGCGCATCAGCGAGCACCAGGGGCAGCTCATCGACGAATTTGTCCGGGAACACCCAGCGGGTCTCCTCCTCGCTGGGTGGCGGTGGCGGCACTTTCGGCAGATTTGACCAGTCGGTGCTTTTCATCCTGCCGTCATAGTCCGCGAGCGGATACATCGCGATGCCGGAGAGCGCCGTCCGGATGGCGCGGCGGTCCTCGTCCGTGTCGTCCATGAAGATGCGAGGCGCGGCAAGGCCGGTCCGGGTGGGCGAGCGGAAGACCCTGGTGATGCCTTTGGGCACCTCACCCTGCCAGTCCGGCCCCACCAGCAGATAGAAGCCAGGCGTCGTGCTGTACATCTTGCCCAGCTGAACGAAGCTGTCGGTGCGCAGGTCGACAATCTGATAGACCCAGAAGCGATCAGCGAAATCGGGCACCTGGATGACCACCGGCGACACGTCCAAGGCGATCGCACCGATGCCGTAGACGACATCCTGGTTGGGACAGGCGACCGAGCGCTCTTCCGGATCGACATAGTCGACGAGCATGGCAAGCCGATTGAGCGGCGCCTCCATCAAAGGACCGGAGAGCGCGACCTCTTTCACCTGGGAGAAATGCAGCCGACGGTTATACATATTGACCATCGGCCAGGCCCAGAAATAGGCGTCGCGCCCGACATGTTTCGCATATTCGGCGGTGATCCTGACTCGCGCATCGGGGGCGGGCGGCATGGCTTTGGCCCAATCGGGCGACGGCAGCACGCGCACCGAGGCTTCCTCGGCCAAAACCTGGGGTGCTGCTCCGGCGACGAGCGGCATCGCCGTCAGAGCCGGCGCCGCCATCAGGATAGTGCGCCGCGTGACGTCAATCTTCGAGACCGGCTTGTCCATCGCAAGGCTCCCTCGTGACTGGAACCCCAGTTTCCGACGAAGGGCGTCCGCGCGGCTATTGCCCCTTGGTCCAACAGCCTCGGTCTAGCGCCCGAATTTGTCGGCGGTGAGCCAGAAGACCTCGCCGTCGCTTTCCTCGGTGTCGAGCCAGAAGAAATCGAGTTCGGGATAGTCGTCCTCGAGGATCTCGCGGCCGCGGCCGATCTCGCAGAGAAGGCCGCCGCCCGGATTCAGATGGCGCGGCGCCTCGGCGAGGATGCGGCGCACGATATCGAGCCCGTCCTCGCCGCCATCGAGCGCCATCGCCGGCTCATGGCGGAATTCGGCCGGCAATTCGTCCATCGCCTCGGCATCGACATAGGGCGGGTTGGTGATGATGAGATCGTAGCGCTCGCTCGCCACCGGCTGGAACAGGTCGCCCTGGAACAGGTTGAGACGGTCGGCGAAGCCGGACTCGGCGATATTGGCGCGCGCCACCTCGATCGCCTGCGGCGACAATTCGACCGCGTCGACCTCGGCATTGGGGAAAATGCGCGCCGCCAGGATGGCGAGACAGCCGGAGCCGGTGCACAGATCGAGCGCGCGGCCCACCGCGGCGACGTCCGGCACCAGCGTGAATCCGTCGCCGCCGAAGAGGTCGGTGAACAGCAATTCGCCGATGAAGGAGCGCGGCACGATGACGCGTTCATCGACATGGAAGGGCACGCCCTGGATATAGGCCCTGCCGGTGAGATACGCGGCGGGCTTGCGGCTCACGACCCGCTCCTCGATGCGGGCGAGCAGCATCTCGCGCTCAGGACGCGTCAGGCGGGCGTCGGCCCAGGGATTGATGTCGTCGACCGGCAGATGCAGGCTTTCCAGGATGAGGAAAGCCGCCTCGTCGACCGCCCCGGTGGTGCCCTGGCCGAATGCCAGGCCGGCCTCGGTGAAACGGCTGACGGCGAAGCGCAGCAGGTCGCGCAAGGTGAAAAGGTCGTCGGCGAAGTTCTTCATGGAATGAGTGCATAGCGGGCCCGGCGGGCCGCGCCAAGGGGTTGTACCTAGATCACGATGAGTTTGGATGGAATCAATCCAAACTCATGAACGTGATCGATTCCTTAGGTTTAGCGCGGGATTCTCGCGAAAAACCGGTATCCACTTTTTCGCATCCCGCGCTTGTTCCGCTTTCGCGATTTCCGGGCTTGCATCGGGGCCCATGGGTCGTGCTATTTGTATGACATGAAAAAATCACCGCCCCGCCTCAGATCGCAAGCCTGGTTCGACAATCCCGACAATATCGACATGACGGCGCTTTATCTCGAGCGCCAGCTCAATTTCGGCTTCACCCGCGAGGAATTGCAGTCCGGCAAGCCGATCATCGGCATCTCGCAGACGGGATCCGATATCGCGCCCTGCAATCGGGCGCATCTCGAGTTCGCCAAGCGCGTGCGCGACGGCATCACCGCGGCGGGCGGCGTGCCGCTCGAATTCCCGATCCATCCGATCCAGGAAACGCTCAAGCGGCCGACCGCCATGCTCGACCGCAATCTTTCCTATCTGAGCCTGGTCGAGGTGCTGTTCGGCTATCCGATCGACGGCGTGGTGCTGACCATCGGCTGCGACAAGACGACACCGGCGGCGCTGATGGCGGCCTCGACCGTCAATATCCCGGCCATCGCGCTCTCCTCCGGCCCCATGCTCAATGGCTGGTATAATGGCGAGCGCACCGGCTCGGGCACCATTTTGTGGAAGGCGCGCGAGCTGCTCGCCACCGGCGACATCGATTACGAAGGTTTCGTCGAGCTGGTCGCCTCCTCCGCCCCCTCGACCGGCTTCTGCAACACCATGGGCACGGCGACCTCGATGAACTCGCTGGCCGAGGCGCTCGGCATGACGCTGCCCGGCAATGCCGCCATCCCCGCCCCCTATCGCGAGCGCGGCCAGCTCGCCTACATGACCGGCAAGCGCATCGTCGACATGGTGCGCGAAGACCTGACGCCGTCGAAGATTCTTACCCGCAAGGCCTTCGAGAACGCCATCGCGGTCAATTCGGCGATCGGCGGGTCGACCAACTGCCCGATCCATCTCAACGCCATCGCCCGCCATATCGGCGTCGAGCTCGATGTCGCCGACTGGGAGAAGCACGGCTACGACATTCCGCTGCTGGTCAATCTGCAGCCGGCCGGCGAATATCTGGGCGAGGACTATCATCGCGCCGGCGGCGTGCCCGCCGTCGTCGCCGAGCTCATCAAGGCGAAGCGCATCCATGAAGACGCGCTCACCGTCAACGGCAAGACGATCGGCGAGAACTGCGCCGGCAGATTCGCCTCGAACCGCGCCGTCATCAAGGAATATGACAAGCCGATCAAGAAACATGCCGGCTTCAAGATGCTGAAGGGCAATCTCTTCGACGCGGCGATCATGAAGACCAGCGTCATCTCTGACGAGTTCCGCGAGCGCTATCTGTCCGATCCCAAGGATCCCAACGCCTTCGAGGCCAAGGCGGTCGTCTTCGACGGGCCGGAGGATTATCACAAGCGCATCGACGATCCTTCGCTCGGCATCGACGCGCATACGATCCTGTTCATGCGCGGCACCGGGCCGCTCGGCTATCCGGGGGCGGCGGAAGTGGTCAATATGCGGGCCCCCACCGATCTCCTGAAGAAGGGCGTGCATTCGCTGCCCTGCGTCGGCGACGGACGGCAATCCGGCACGTCGGGCTCGCCCTCGATCCTCAACGCGTCGCCGGAAGCAGCGGCGGGCGGCGGCCTCGCGCTGCTGAAGGACGGCGACCGCGTGCGCATCGACCTCAACAAGGGTACCGCCGACATCCTGATCCCGAAGGAGGAGCTGGAGAAGCGGCGGGCCGAGCTCAAGGCCAAGGGCGGCTATACGAACATCCCCGAGAGCCAGACGCCGTGGCAGGAGATCTTCCGTGCCAATGTCGAGCAATTGTCGGAAGGCATGGTGCTGAAGCCGGCCGTCAAATATCAGAAGATCGCGCAGTCCAAGGGCCTGCCGCGCGACAACCACTGATGCCGGCGCGCCTCGCCGAGCTGGAGGCCGGCAGCTTCGCCGGCGAGGCGGCGCGTAATTTCGAGATCGTCAGCGACGCCGGTTTCCGCGCCACCTTCAATGCGGTGGGTGCCCGGCTGATGGCGCTCGAATTTCCCGACGGCTTCGATGTCGTGGCGGGGCCCGAGCGCATCGAGGATGTGCTCGACAGCGAGGTCTATGCCGGCGCCATTTGCGGGCGCTTCGCCAACCGCATCGAAAAGGGGAGCATCAGCATCGACGGCGTGGCGCATCAGCTCACCGTCAACGAGCCGCCCAATCATCTGCATGGCGGCGCCGAGGCCTTCCACCGCAAGAACTGGGTCGCCGAAATCATCGACGATGCGCTGGTCTTCTCGCTCGTCTCGCCCAATCGCGAGGAAGGCTATCCCGGCAAATTACGGGCGCGCTGCACTTACCGCTTCGACGGCGACACGTTGAGCTGCGAGATCGAGGCGACGACCAAGAAGACCACCGTCGTCAATCTCACCAATCACGTCTATTGGAATCTCTCCGGCGCCGAGATCGTGGCCGATCATGAATTGCAGATCTCGGCCCAGGCCTACACCCCGACCAATGCCGAGCTCATCCCGTCGGGCGCGGTGAGCTTCGTCTCCGGCACCAATTACGACTTCCGCGAGCCGACCTTCCTGGAGGAGGCCTTCGCCGACGGTTCCGGCTTCGACGGCAATTTCTGTCTCGAAGGCGAGCGCCATATGCTGCATCACGCGGCGACGCTCGCAGCGGCGGGCCGCGCCTTCGATCTCTTCACCACCGAGCCGGGGCTGCAGCTCTATACCGCCGGCCACTGGAACCCGGCCTTCAAGGGCAAGAAGGGCGAAGGCCTGCGCCGCTTCGGCGCGGTGGCGCTCGAGCCGCAGAACTGGCCCGACGCGCCCAACCAGCCCCGCTTTCCATCGGCGCTCCTGAAGCCGGGCGAGACTTATCGCCACAATATCGAGTGGCGGTTCAGGAAGGGGTGACGCGCCCCGTCCGTCATCCCGGCTTTCGCCGCTATCGTATGCACATATCTCACGGGAGGTCTTCCCTGGTTTTTCCCTTCTCCCGCTTGCGGGAGAAGGTGCCCGAAGGGCGGATGAGGGTGTATGGTGCCGTCATGACAACGCGGCAAATTGAGCCCAAGCGGCTGGATCAGGCTCGCCGTCTACGCGGGAGTCAAACGCCGGCCGAGGAGAGGTTTGTGGTCAGGCCTGCGCGGTCGGCGCCTGCAAGGACATAAGTT
>JBMOOM010000078.1:0-3554 GCA_049323275.1 Pseudomonadota bacterium | reverse complement strand
GTCGATCGCCAGAGGCACGTCTGCGGTACGCGTCTCGCGGATCGGCTTGCCGTTGTCGATCGTCTCGGCGAAGGCCAGCAGCTCCAGATTGTCTTCCAGCCGGTCGGCGATCCGGTTGAGCAACCGGGCACGCTCGGCTGGCGATATCTTGGCCCACTGATCCTTGGCCGCGTGCGCCGCATCGAGCGCGCGCTCGACATCTTCCGGTGTTGACAGCGCGAACTCGGCGATCAGGGCGCCGTTGATCGGGCTCGTATCGGCGAAATATTCTCCCGCAGCGGGGGGACTCCAACGACCACCGATGAA
Organism: Pseudomonadota bacterium; assembly: GCA_049323275.1. GTDB lineage: Bacteria > Pseudomonadota > Alphaproteobacteria > Rhizobiales > Aestuariivirgaceae > Taklimakanibacter. The sequence continues at coordinate 3,248 of JBMOOM010000078.1, read as the reverse complement.
ATTGTCATAGCGATGCCGGAAGGACGGCGCGGCATTGATGGTGCTGAAGGCCTGTTCGAACATGATCGCGCTCCATTAGCTGTCTTGAGCTAGATCGCCTCAATGCCGTCCCGACCGTCCCTTCAATATACGTAAGTTACGAATCCACTCTGGAGCGGCCCGGTATTCGCACGGATCATGCGACTGGATCCTCGTCCGAGGTCAGGCCGTTTCATGATCCTGACCGACCAGTCCGGGTCCGGATGCCCGAGATTCTCCGGCGGGTCGCGACCGAGGCAGCCGGTTGGGGAATGGCCCGCCGAGGGTGCGAAGCGGGTCATAAGTTGTCGTTGGGCTCGCTTGTTTCCCTCTCAGCAACCGCCCCTCGACACACCCGAAGATCCGCCCCGCGTTCGTGAGCCTCGCGCATATTCCCGAGAGGGACTTTGGTTTCGCTCATCAAACCGAGCTTGCCCGAGAGATGCTGTTCGGCGTTCCTCGCCCGTATACGCAATGTGCGAAGCGCCGCACGGATCAGATTTTCACCAGGCGCAGTCGCAACGAATTGCCGATCACGCTGACCGAAGAGAGCGCCATCGCGGTGGCGGCGATAATCGGCGACAGCAGCAAGCCGAAAACCGGATAGAGCGCGCCAGCCGCGATCGGAATCCCGGCGACATTATATGCGAAGGCGAAGAAGAGATTCTGGCGAATATTCCGCATCGTGGCATGGCTGAGATGCCGCGCCCGGACGATACCCATCAGGTCGCCATGGAGCAGCGTCACTCCGGCGCTCTCGATCGCGACATCGGTGCCCGATCCCATCGCGATCCCGACATCGGCAGCAGCGAGCGCGGGCGCGTCGTTGACGCCGTCGCCGGCCATTGCGACAATTCTCCCTTCCTCGCGAAGGCGCGTTACCACGGCACTCTTCTGGTCCGGCAGGACGTCGGCCTCGACATCGGCAATATCGAGGCGCCGCGCTATCGCCTGCGCGGTCGTGCGGTTGTCGCCCGTCAGCATGATTACCTTGATGCCGGCCTCCCTGAGCGCCCTGAGCGCTGCCGGAGTTGTCTCCTTTACCGGATCGGCGATGGCGATGACGCCCGCTGCGCGCCCGCCGATTGCCAGGAAAATGGCGGTAGCCCCGTCCCCGCGCAGCCGGTCGGCCGGACCCGCGAGGTCGCCGGGGCCGATATCATATTCGGCCAGGAAACTCGCGTTGCCCGCCTGCACGGTTTGCCCGTCGACCATGCCGACTATGCCCTTGCCAACCGGCTGGTCGACTGCGGTCGGTTCGAGGAGCTTGATCCCGCGCTGCTCGGCGGCCTGGACGATCGCCTGTGCCAGCGGGTGTTCGCTTGTACGTTCAAGGCTTGCCGCAATGCGCAGAATCTCTTCCTCGGCAAAACCCTCCGCAACTTCGATGGCGACGACCGAAGGCTTTCCGGCCGTCAGCGTTCCGGTCTTGTCGACGACCAGAGTGTCGACCTTCTCCATGCGCTCCAGGGCCTCGGCGTTCTTGATCAGCACTCCAGCCTCGGCACCGCGGCCAACGCCGACCATGATCGACATCGGCGTCGCGAGACCGAGCGCGCAGGGGCAGGCGATAATGAGGACCGCGACAGCGGCCACAAGTCCATATCCCATCGATGGCGCCGGGCCGAATAGCGACCAGGCGACGAAGGCAACCAGTGCGACCAGAATGACAGTCGGCACGAACCAGGCCGATACCGCATCGGCGAGCCGCTGAATTGGGGCACGGCTGCGCTGGGCGTCGGCCACCATCTGCACAATACGCGCAAGCATCGTATCGCGGCCGACCTTCTCGCTTCGCATCACAAGTCCGCCGGTCTGATTGATCGTTCCACCGATCAGCGCGGCCCCGATGTCCTTCGTGATGGGCATGGATTCCCCGGTAACCATGGATTCATCGACCGTGCTCCGCCCTTCCATGACGATACCGTCTACCGGGACCTTCTCGCCAGGGCGGACTCGCAGGACGTCGCCTACCACAACCTCGGAAAGGTCTATTTCCTCGTCGCTGCCGTCCGCGGCGACGCGGCGGGCGAGCTTCGGTGAAAGATCGAGAAGCGCCCGGATCGCGCCACTGGTTGTCTCGCGGGCGCGCAGTTCGAGTAGCTGGCCGAGCAGCACCAACACCGTGATTACGGCGGCTGCCTCGAAATAGACCGCCACCGAACCGTCCGCGGCGCGGAAAGCATCTGGAAAGATATCGGGCAAGAGTGCTGCGACCATGCTGTAAAGCCAGGCAACGCCTGTCCCCATTGCGATCAGCGTGAACATGTTGAGGTTACGCGTACGCAGCGACTGCCAGCCGCGCTCGAAGAACGGCCAGCCCGCCCAGAGGACGACGGGCGTCGCAAGCAGCATCTGGACCCAATTACTAGCCTGGCGGGAGATCAGCATATGAAGTCCGGTCATGTGCCCGCCCATCTCGAGGGCAAGGACCGGAAGCGCAAGCACCAGGCCGATCCAGAAGCGTCGGCGCATGTCCCGATATTCTTCGCTCGGGCCGTCGGTGGCTTCGGGAACGATAGGCTCCAATGCCATTCCGCAGATCGGGCAAGCTCCTGGTCCCGGCCGCTGGATCTCGGGATGCATCGGACACGTCCAGATCGCGCCCTTCGGAGGGGGCGGTGCCGAGTTCTCCGCGCCGCCGTGATAGCGAGCCGGGTCCGCTCTGAACTTGCCCAGACATCCCGCACTGCAGAAATAATGATGGACGCCGGCATGCGTGAGCTGGTGAATACTCGTCTCCGGATCGACTGCCATCCCGCAGACGGGATCGGTAACCGCGCCTTCCGCCAAATGGCCATGATGCTGATGATCCATTGTCAGAAGCTCCTGTCAGATTTCCAGCTCAACCGCCTTTCACCAGGCGGCATGATTGCAACTCGCCTTCATTCGGATCGTCATTCTCTGATATACGCAAAAATCACATTCCCCTCAGCCTTGTCGGACTCACTCCTCTTGTGTTGCGCCACCTTAACCGTCACCGGCTTACCGTGGGCGCGGCTTCCTTCTGTTCGCGCATCGATCGCGGCGGCGCTCCGTGCCAAATGATCGCGACGGTCTATGTGGCTCTCGCTCCACTCAGGGAAGGCCGTCGGTTAAATAGGTGTCCGTCGTCAGAACATTCGGCACAACTCGCGGCGTAGATTAGCGGAGTGCGGACCTCGTCAGGGGGTTGATGTTAGGCGGCGAACTTGCGGTGCTGCAAGCGCCGATGTTCGATGGTCTGTCGC
>JBMOOM010000077.1:0-62937 GCA_049323275.1 Pseudomonadota bacterium | reverse complement strand
ACCGAAACGTATCCATCAGTTCCTCCCGGCGGAGAGACCCCACCCGGCGCGCGGAACGCGCGCCACCCTCCCCGCCTTCGGCGGCGGAGGGAGAGTCATCAACGCTCATGCGAGGGGAGGTTCTTCGTCTCCCAGGCGGGGCCCAGATCCTCGAGGCGCGCCTCGATGCATTCGACCTCGAGGCTGATGGCGCCGCCGCCCGAAAAGGTCAGCGTGACGGTGCCGGACGGCGCCTCATCGGGCGTGAAGGAAATCGACAGGAGCGACAATATCGCGTCGTCGGCGCCCTGGAGGATGCGGTGCGACTTCGCCGCGGTCACGCGGTCGAAGGACAGGCCGGCGCGGCGGCGCTCATAAGGGGCTGTGCGCGTTTCCCACAGGAAACGATTGCCGATGAGGGCGAATTTTTGCGCCGCCTTGAGATAGCGGATGTCGCCGACGGTGATCACGGCGTCCTGCATATGGGCGGAGATGATCTCGAGGTCTTCGGGTTCGAGAGCGCTGAGCTTGATCATGGTCAGTGACTGGACAGGCGGTCGATGTCGGCGCCGCAGGCCTTGAGCTTCTCTTCCAGCGTCTCGAAGCCGCGGTCGAGATGATAGACGCGATGCAGCGTCGTCTCGCCCTCGGCGGCGAGCGCCGCGATGACCAGCGAGACGGAGGCGCGGAGATCGGTCGCCATCACCTGCGCGCCGGTCAGGCGCTCGACGCCCCTGATCTCGGCGGTGTCGCCATGGAGATGGATGTCGGCGCCGAGACGGGCCAGCTCCTGCACATGCATGAAGCGGTTCTCGAAGATGGTCTCGCGGATGATCGAGGTGCCTTTGGCGCGGGTGGTGAGCGCCATCAGCTGCGCCTGGAGATCGGTCGGGAAGCCCGGATAAGGCTCGGTCTCGACCTTGATGGCGGTGAGGCCGGAGCCGTTGCGCTTGATCCTGAGACCGTCATTGGCGGCCTCGATGTCGACCCCCGAGGCGCGCATGATGTTCATGACCTCGTCGAGCGTGTCGAGGCGGGCGCCGGTGAGCTTCACATTGCCGCCAGTCATCGCGGCGGCCATCGCATAGGTGCCGGCCTCGATGCGGTCGGCGATGACCGTATGCTCGGCGCCATGAAGGCGCGGCACGCCGGTGATGCGGATGGTGGCGCTGCCGATGCCGTCGATCTTGGCGCCCATCTTGACCAGGCATTCGGCGACGTCGGTGATCTCGGGCTCGCGCGCGGCGTTTTCGATGAGCGTGTCGCCCTTGGCGGTGACGGCGCCCATGAGCGCCGCATGGGTGGCGCCGACCGACACTTTCGGGAAACTGATATGGCCGCCAGTGAAGCCCCTGGGCGTCTTCGCCACGACATAGCCGGCGTCGATGGTGATCTGGGCGCCGAGCTTCTCCATGGCGAGGATATGGAGATCGACGGGACGGGTGCCGATGGCGCAGCCGCCGGGCAGCGAAACGCGCGCCTCGCCGCAGCGGGCAAGGAGGGGGGCGAGCACCCAGAAGCTGGCGCGCATCTTGGAGACGAGCTCATAGGGCGCCGTCGAATCGGCGATGGTCCTGGCCGAGATGCGCATGGTCTCGCCGTCATGGCCGTTCTGGCCGGCGCGCTTGCCGGCGATGGTGATGTCGACGCCGTGATTCTGCAGGATGCGCTGGAGGAGCCGGACATCGGCGAGGCGCGGCACACGGTTGAGCGTCAGGGTCTCATCGGTGAGCAGCGAGGCGATCATGAGGGGAAGGGCGGCATTCTTGGCACCGCTGATGTGAATGGTGCCGTTGAGCGTATTGCCGCCGCGGATACGGATGCGATCCATCTATGTGAAAGTTCCCCTGATTTTCCCCTGGATAAGCGCCGTTGCGGCACCCAGGGAGGCGCTTAACAAGCATAAGTGGCAGGGTCAGGGCAACCCTATCCCGATTTGGTCCGATCCGGGCCGTTTTTGGGCTCGGCCCGGCTCCTGGCCTGGGCCTTGCGGCGCTTGAGATTGGCCCTCAGCGCCTCGGCGAGGCGGGCCGGGCGGTCGGCGGGTTTCTTGGGCTTTTTCGGCGGTTTGGCCATGAGGTCTTGTCGGGCGGGGCGGCCTTCCGGTCAAGCGGTCAGATGGCGAGCCGGGCCTCCTCGGCGGCCAGTGCCGCATCCTCGATCTGGATGGTGACATGCTCGAGGCCGAATTTTTCCTTCATCAGGTTGCGGGCCGCCTCCAGCACGCGGCGGGCGTCGGCCATGTCGTTCACCACGATATGGCCGCTCATCGAATCGAGGCCGGAGGTGAGCGTCCAGACATGCAGGTCATGCACGGCGGCAACACCCGGAATCTCCTTCAGGACGCGCTCCAGGAGGGTCAGGTCGATCTCGGCCGGCACACCTTCGAGCAGGATATGGACGGCCTCCTTGAGGAGCCGCCAGGTGCGCGGCACGATGAAGAGGCCGATGCCGGCGCCGACGATGGGGTCGGCCAGCGTCCAGCCGGTCGTCATCACGATGAGGGCCGCGATGACGACGCCGAAGGAGCCCAGAAGATCGCTCAAAACCTCGAAATAAGCACCGCGGACATTGAGGCTTTCGGTGGAGCCGCTGCTGAGGAGGCGCATCGAGATGAGATTGACGACGATGCCGATGAGGGCGACGGCGAGCATCGCGCCGCTCAGGATTTCCGGCGGGTCGATGAAGCGCTCATAGGCTTCGTAGAGGATGTAGACGGTGAGGAGCAGCAGCACGACGGCATTGGCGAGCGCCGAAAGCACCTCGGCGCGCACATAGCCATAGGTCTTCTGGGGCGTGGCCGGCCGCTCGGCGAATCGGATGGCGATGAGGGCCAGAGCGAGGCCGCCGGCATCGGTCAGCATATGGGCGGCGTCGGCGAGGAGCGCCAGGCTGCCGGTCAGGAGGCCGCCAATGACCTCGGCGACCATATAGGTGGCGGTGAGCGCCAGGGCCCAGGCGAGGCGGCTTTTATGCCGGCCGGCGGCCGAGCCTGATTTGGGAAGCGCGTGTCCGTGGCCGTCATGCATGGGGGCAGTATAGAGGGGGTGAAAGGCCGGCGACACCTAACTTAAAGGTGATTTCCCGCGGCGCAGCCGTGCTGCACGCGAAGCTATAATTCTTTGAAATTTCTGGGGAAACTGGTGCTGCCAGAGAGGATTGAACTCTCGACCTCTCCCTTACCAAGGGAGTGCTCTACCACTGAGCTACGGCAGCGCCGGGGCTCCCTATGCCCTCAAGCTCTCCGGAAATCAACTTCCTTCTAATTTCCCCACAAAATTAGCTGGTTGATCTTATCCTGGGCGGGGGGCGGAAGCGGAGCTGTTCATGTCGTGGCGTAGAGTGTCTGCAATAGCGGGAATCGCACTGTGTCTGTCTCCCGGCGGGAGCCGGGCCGAGGGTTTCTGGGACGGCAACAAGCTCTACGCGGAATGCCGCAAGCCGACAAAACTCTGTGATGCCTATCTCGCCGGGCTTGCCGACATGGCGGCGAAGGAAGCGGGCGTTGCATTGCCGAGCGCGGCGATTTGCTTTCCCGAAGGGACGAGTGTGCGGCAGCTTCGCGAAGCCGTTCTCAAGCAATTAGAGGATTATCCGCAGGGGCGCGGCGAGCCCGCCGTCTATATCGCGCTGACGGCGATCAAGGAGGCGTGGCCATGCTCCAAATAGAATACGGCGCGCCGTGCCGTGGCAGGACGCGCCGTCTTGCGATGAGCACCCTTCAGAACTTGTAGTTGAGACCGAGTCTGACCGTCTGGACTTCGAGCTCGATATTTTCTTCGTAATCGATGCCGAAAGCATTGCCGGCATATTTCTGGGTGCCGAGATCGGAATAGAGATATTCGATCTTGGCGGTGATGTTGTCGGTGAGCGCGGCCTCTATGCCGGCGCCGACCGTCCAGCCGAAATAGGTCTGGCTTTCATTGAGGTTGTTGACGAATGTGCCGGGCAGGTTGGGCAGATAATCCTGGAAATAATCCACTTCCTGCCTAGCCCAGCCGAGGCCGCCGGTGACATAGGGCAACACCCGGTCGAAGGCATAACCCGCCCGCGCCCTGACGCTGCCGAATGACTTGACCGTGGCTTCGGCTTCAGTGGGGATCACGGAATTGCCGATCTGGGTCAGATCAAGGCTGTCATCCTTGAGATTGCCGAAGGAGACATCCGCTTCGACACCCAGGACCACGTTGCTTGGGAGCTGGTAATTGTAACCCGCCTGCGCGCCGCCAACCCAGCCATCCGGCTCCAGGTCGTAAGCGTACAGATCATTGGTTTCCGACTTTCCCCAGCCATAGCCGCCGTGGACGCCGAGATAGAACCCGGTCCAATCATAAGCGGCCGGCGCTTCGATGTCCGCAGCCGAAGCGGGTGAAAGAGGGGCGAATGCGACCGTAGCGAGCAGGGCGGCGAATAACTTCTTCATGTGCGTGTGCCAAAAGATTCGAGAGGGACCAGAGTGGCCGAAAAACTACATGAATGTTGGCCGATTGCAACGGTGAGCCCATGGTCGCACACGCAAATTTCATCACCGATACAACCGTAGTGGAAGGGTGGTGGAATCTTGTCTACTTTGACGGGATGGAATATGTCTTTCGTCGCCCATGAATACGCTCACCGAACGTAAACTCACGACCATCCTGTCGGCCGATGCCGTCGGCTACAGCCGGCTGATGGGACAGGACGAGAGCGGCACCTTCGCCACGCTCAAGTCCTATCGCGAGCTGACCGCGGCACTCATCGCCGGCCATCGCGGCCAGGTGGTGAACACCGCGGGCGACAGCATTCTCGCCGATTTTCCGAGCGTCGTCCGGGCCGTCGAATGCGCCATCGAGATCCAGCGCGCGATCGCCGAGCGCAATGCGGCGCTCAGGCCCGACAAACGCATGTGGTTCCGCGTCGGCATCAATCTCGGCGACGTCATGGTCGACAAGGGCGATCTGTTCGGCGACGGGGTGAATGTGGCGGCCAGGCTGCAGGCGATGGCCGAGCCCGGCGGCATCCTCATCTCCGGCACCGTGTTCGACCATGTGAAGGACAAGTTGACCGTGGGCTTCGATGCGCTCGGCGCCCAGGTGGTGAAGAACATCCCGGCGCAAGTGTCGATCTATCGCGTGGTTCTCGAGGGTGGCGCGCCGGCGGCGCCGGACGAGACGCCGGCCGCGGTGCCGCGGGCCGGGCCGGATCCGCGTGAAATTCGCCGGCACAAATTTATGATCAGCTCGGCGACGGCCGGCACCTTCATCGCGTTTTTCTTCCTGCTCAATGTGGCCACCGGCTCGCCGCTGTGGGCCATCTGGCCGTCGCTCGCCATTCTGCTGCTTTACGCGTTGCGGATGATCGCGCTGTTCCGCAAGCGGCTGGATTAAAGAGAGCCTCGTTTTCCCTTCTCCCGCCTGCCTGCGGGAGCAGGTGCCCGATAGAGCGGATGAGGGTATTGGTTCAGTTCGCGAAGCTCCTCAGGAAAACAAGGATGGAATTTCAATATCTTTCAAACTTGCAGCGGTTTAACGGCTGAGAGAACCACCCTCATCCGGCCTTCGGCCACCTTCTCCCGCTTGCGCAGGGCTGTCCGGGGAAACTCATCGAAGCGCGCACCTCATGCTTGGTTTCCCCCCTCTCCCGTCCGCAGGATGGGAGAGGGTGGCCGAAGGGCGGGTGAGGGCTCTTTGCTGAAGCCTTGAATGTGTTGCAGAAGAGCCCTCATCCGCCCTTCGGGCACCTTCTCCCATTGCTTCGCAACGGGAGAAGGGGAAACGAGGCTGAATTCTGAGTCTCGTCATTGAAGACATGTCTCCAACGCTATTCTTTAAGGATATCTCTAACACCTCAACGTTTTCCCCGGACAATCCTGCGTCGGCGGGAGAAGGGGAGTTTTGTGGGCATAGCGCGAAGGCGTCAGTCATGCGGGGCGCGGTCGATATGGGGGCGGTGGATCTCGCGCCAGTCTTCCGGCAGGTCGAAGGTGCCGCGCCAGATGCCGCGCCGGTCGCGGCGCGCTTCGTTCTCCTCATCGACATAGAAGGTCGCGTGCCGTGTATAGGCGACGGCCCAGCCGAGGCGCACCATTTCGGCATTGAGCTCGACGCCGCCGGCGCTGCAGCGCGAGACGAGGCGGCCATAGCGGTCGGCGTCGAGGCTTTTGCAGCCGACCTCGCGGCCGCGCACCAGACGGCGCAAGGCGTCGGCGGCGGCGCGGCCGCAATTCCAGTTCTGGCCGCGCTCGTCGCGGCAGGTCTGCCGGTATTCCGGCGCGTCGATGCCGTTGAGCCTGATCTCGTCCTTGCCGAGCCGGAAGGAATCGCCGTCGATGACATCGGCTGTGCCGGGGGTGAGCGTCGCCTGGTTGACCACGCGCAGCGCGACGAGGACGAGGCCCGCGGCGATGACGAACATGCCCGTATCGAGGAGGCTGCGCGCCAGGGAGCGCGGCGGCCGCGACGGCCGCCGGCGTCCGTATCGGCGGTAGCTCACGGCCGATCCCAGCGCCGCGCCGCCTGATCGTCCTTGTCCTTGGCGTCGACCCAGCGCGTTTCACCGCCGGTTTCCTCGAGCTTCCAGAAGGGCGCTTTGGTCTTGAGCCAGTCCATCAGGAACTCGCAGGCCTCGAAGGCGGCCTGGCGGTGGGAGGAGGCGGTGAGCACGAGCACGATGTCGTCGCCCGGCTCCAGCGCGCCGTAGCGGTGGATGATGAGGCTCGCTTCGAGCGGCCAGCGCTTCCGCGCCTCGGCGTCGATGCCGGCCAGCGCCTTCTCGGTCATGCCCGGATAATGCTCGAGCGTCATGCGCTCGATGCGGGCACCCTCGCTCAGCTCGCGCACCGTGCCGATGAACATGACGGTCGCGCCGCTCGACCGGTTGGCGGCTTGAAACGCTTTCAGTTCAGCGGCGGCGTCGAAGGCCTTTTCCTGCACGCGGATCATCTTGGTCCCATTCTGCCAAGAAAGGTGACTCGGTTCAATCCGGCGCGCCGAGTCCCAGCTTCTTCAACGCCGCATAGCCCGATGCCGGATCTTCCAGGATTCCTGGCATGTCGGGATAGATGCGCGGCGCCATCCACGGGCCCTTGACCTGAATGGCCACCGGGAAAGTGGCGAGGGGCGCGGGAGCGTCGGCAGATGGCGCGGCGGCAACGGCGAGCTGCGGATCCACCTTGAGGTCGAGCGCCTGGCGCAGGAGGTCGATCTCGCCCTTGCCGGTGAAGGTGAGAGCCGGGCTCGACAGGATCAGATTGCTGGTCTGGGCGATGCCGTCGGAAATGGCGAAGGTGGCCGAGAGCGCGTCGAAGCTGGTGCTCTGGCGCTCGTCGCGGCCCCAGCCTTCGAGGATCGCGGACGAGACCTTGCCGAAAGCGGCCGGCAGGTCGACGCCGGCGAGCGTGCCCGAGACGGCGCGGAACGAGCCCTGGCCCTTGAGCGTCGATACGAGGTCGGCGAGCGTCGGGCCGCTGGCCTGGAGCGAGAGGCTGGGCGAGAGACGGCCCTTGAGGTCGCCGAAACCCAACGCGGCGAGCAGCGCCTTGTCGGCGGCGATGTTCTCGCCATTGGCGGTGAGCTGGAATGCGGGCGCCGCCGCCTTGCCGTCGACCTTCAAGGCGAGGTCGAGCGTGCCCTCGGCATAGGAAGCCTTGGCGATCTTCAGGTCGAGGACGCCGTCGGCGAGATTGGCGGTGAGCTCGGCCGGGCCGGTGCGGAAGGCGCCATAGGCGAAAGCGTTGGTGCCGACTTTCAGAATGACGTCGAGGCTGCGCAGCGCCGACAGGTCGATGCGGGAAGCGGACCACGGATTGGCGAGGAAGGCGGTGTTGACCGCGGTCGAGCCGCTGTAGCGGGTGAGATCGATCGTCTGGACAGTGACGTCGGCATCGAGCTTGGGCCGGCCCTTGCCGAGCGCCAGGCCGATATCGCCCTGGCCGCGCATGTCGTCGAGCATGAACTGGGCATTGGTGAAGAGCAGACCTTGCGCCGATGAATCGACCGCGCCGGCGAGCTCGAAGCGGGCGCCGTTCATGCCCGCGGGCAGGGAAGCGCCGAACCAGGAGGCGGCCATGCCGAGATCGGTGCCCTTGACGCCGGCCTGGCCGTCGAGCTCGAAGCCCTTGATGAGGGCGGCGCGGCCGGAGAACTGGAAGGAGAGGCCCGGCGCCTGCAAGGTGACGTCGGCGGGCGAGCCGTCCTCGGCGACGCGTTGCGGCGATTTGAGGAACAAGGTGAAGGTGGCGCGGCGCTCGTTCCAGACGAAGGCGCCCTTGGCGTTCAGCTCATCGGCGGGACCGGCAAGGGATGTCTGCGCCTCGACATCGGACAGCGCCACGGCGGTGCCTGTGCGCTCGTCGAGAAAAGCGACGCGGCCATCGGCGATGCGTAGCGGCAGGCCTTGCGTGTCGCCGGCAGCGGTTGCCGCAGCGTAGTTCCAGTTGGCGCGGCCATCGGCGCCGATGACCAGGTTGATGCTGGGCTTCTCGAGCACGATCTCGGCGATGCCGTTCTGGCCGAAGCCGAACAGGCCGTCCGCCGGCACGATGCGCATCGTCTCGATGGTGGCGAGGGGCGCCGAGGTCGAGCCCTTGGGCGCGGGGATCACCACATTGCCGAGCGAGACCGAGAAACGCGGCCAGAAGGAGAGGCCGGGCAGGCCGGAAGAGGTGACCGCCACGCCGGTCTGAGCCTCGACCCTGAGGGCGAGGTCGGCGGAGACCGACCGGATACGGCTGGTCAGGAGAATTCCCGCCGCGACGATAAGGACGGCGGCGACGGCGAGGCAGGCCAGTATGATCTTACGCATCGGTCCCTTGCATGAAATTAGGGCTCACAAGTCAAGAGTTGACTTGCGGGCCATATTCGGGGCCTTGGGAGCATGGAAATGCGGCATGATCGTGCCGGGACGATAAAGGGAGGGTGATTGATGTCGACTGCCGAGCCTTTGTGGACACCGGATGCGGGGCGCCAGGCCGGGTCCAATCTCGCGGCTTTCGCGGCTTACCTCGCGAGGGCCGACGGCTCGGGACCGCTCAGAACCTATGCGGATTTCCACGATTTCTCGGTGCAGCAGCCGGAGCGGTTCTGGAGCGCCTTGTGGGATTTCGCCAAGGTCAAGGCCTCGAAGCGCGGCGAGACGGTGCTGGTCGATGGAACGAAGATGCCGGGGGCCAGATTCTTCCCCGATGCCAGGCTCAATTACGCCGAGAACCTCCTGGTCAAAAACGACGACACGCCGGCGCTGATCTTCCGCGGCGAGGACAAGGTCAGGAAAAGGATGAGCTGGCGCGAGCTCAACGACGCCGTGGCGCGGCTGCATCATGCCTTCGCCAAGGCCGGCCTCAAGCCCGGCGACCGGGTGGCGGCCATCGTGCCGAACATGCCGGAAACCATCGTCGCCTTCCTGGCGGTCACCTCGCTCGGCGGCATCTGGTCGTCCTGCTCGCCCGATTTCGGCGAGCGCGGCATTCTCGACCGCTTCGGCCAGATCGAGCCGCGCTTCCTCGTCGCCTGCGACGGGTATTATTACAACGGCAAGACGATCCCGATCGGCAACAAGGTGGCGGCGGTGCTGAAGGAGCTGCCGAGCGTCGAGGAAACCGTCATCATCGATTATATCGGCCAGGCGACCGACATCTCCCGTACATTTCCACGCGCCGTCGCCTATGAGGATTATATTTCGCGGAAAGAACTGGAGCCGATCAAATTCGCGCAGCTCCCCTTCGATCACCCGCTCTATATCCTCTATTCCTCAGGCACCACCGGCATTCCGAAATGCATCGTGCACCGCGCCGGCGGCATCCTGCTCAAGCATCTGTCTGAGCTCATTCTCAATTCCGACGTGAAGGCCGGCGACCGGTTGTTCTACTTCACCACCTGCGGCTGGATGATGTGGAACTGGCTGGTGAGCGGGCTCGCCACCGGCGCCACGCTGCTGCTCTTCGACGGCTCGCCTTTCGCTCCCAGCGAAAAGGTGCTGTTCGATTATGCCGACGAGGAGGGCATGACGCTGTTCGGCACCTCGGCCAAATATATCGACGCGGTGAAGAAATCCGGTCTCAAGCCGCGCGAGACGCACAAGCTCGCCACGGTGCGCACGATGTTCTCGACCGGCTCGCCGCTCGCCGCGGAAAGTTTCGATTTCGTCTATCAGGACATCAAGCGCGACCTGCATCTCGCGTCCATCTCGGGCGGCACCGACATCTGCGGCTGCTTCGTCGGCGGCAACCCGCTGTCGCCGGTCTGGCGCGGCGAGATCCAGGGCGCCATGCTCGGCATGGCGGTCGACGTCTATGACGACGCGGCGAAACCGGTGCGTCAGGAGAAGGGCGAACTCGTCTGCACCAGGCCGTTCCCCTCGATGCCGGTGATGTTCTGGAACGACGAGGGGGCTGAGAAGTATCACAACGCCTATTTCGCCCGCTTCGACAATATCTGGTGCCATGGCGATTTCGCCGAATGGACGGCGCATGGCGGCATCATCATCCATGGCCGCTCGGACGCGACGCTCAATCCGGGCGGGGTGCGCATCGGCACCGCCGAGATCTATGCGCAGGTCGAGCGCATTCCGGACGTGATCGAGGCGCTGGCGATCGGCCAGGATTGGGACAATGACGTGCGCATAGTGCTGTTCGTGCGGCTGCGCGAGGGCGCGGCGCTGGACGAGGCGCTGGCGCAGAAGATCAGGCAGCAGGTGCGCCAGGGCGCGTCGCCCCGCCATGTGCCGGCGAAGATCGTCGCGGTGAAGGACATTCCGCGCACCAAATCCGGCAAGATCACCGAGCTCGCGGTGCGCGATGTGGTGCATGGAAGGGTGGTGAAGAACAAGGAAGCGCTGGCCAATCCAGAGGCGCTCGATCTGTACAAGGATCTGGCGGAGCTGAGGAGCTGAAGCGCGTCATATAGCGGGAGCCAAACGAGCTTTCCCCCTCTCCCGTCCGAAGGATGGGAGAGGGTGCCCGACAGGGCGGGTGAGGGCTCTTACTTGGCTTCCGGTAACTTGCCTTCAAGTGCGAGCAGAATCATGTCCATCACGTCGTCGAAGTGATGGTAGACATCGTTATTCAATATGCGGACTATCCTGTAGCCTTGTGATCTGAGATAGGCTGTCCTTCGCTCATCATAAGCGATTTCGATATCTGTAGAATGGGTGGCGCCGTCGACCTCTATGACGAGGTGGGCTTCGCGGCACACGAAATCGACAGTAAATGGACCAATGGGGTACTGGCGGGCGAATTTGTGATTTTGCAGACGCCGGCCACGTAAGCCGAACCATAAACGTATTTCGGCCGGTGTTTGAACGCGACGCAACCGGCGTGCCTGTTCAACGCGTTTTTGTTCGGTCAGGGCCATGGCAGGTTCAATTCTGCCACAGAACATCATGCCTCACAAAGAGCCCTCATCCGGCCTATCGGCCACCTTCTCCCATTGCTCCGCAACGGGAGAAGGGGAAGCAAGGGAGGCTCTGAGGTAACTAAACCGCCAGCACGCGGGTCGTGGGGAAGGTGATCTCGACCAATGTGCCCTTGCGCGGCTCGCTCGAAATGTCGAACTGGGCGCGGTTGGCCTCGGCGAGGGCCTTGGTGAGCGGCAGGCCGAGGCCGGTGCCCGGCACGTTGCGGCCGTCGGTGGTGATGCGGCGGAAAGGCTCCAGCGCTTCCTTGATCTCGGCTGCGGTCATGCCGAGGCCGGTGTCCTTGACGCGCAGCTTCAGTTCGCCGGCCTTGGTGAGCTGGGCCGAGATGATCACCTGGCCGCCGGGCTCGGTGAACTTGATCGCGTTGCTGAGCAGATTGAGCATCACCTGGCTCATCGAGCGCTGGTCGGCGACCACATTGGGAAGATCGGCGGGAAGCGTGCGGCGCAGGATGACGCGGGCGGCGGTCGCCTGTTCCTGCACCATCTTGATCGCCTGGTCGACGACATCGGCGAGCGACACCGAGGTGAAGTTGAGCTCGAGCTTGCCGGCCTCGACCTTGGAGAGATCGAGCAGGTCGTTGATGAGCGACAGCAGATGGGCGCCGCTCGAATGGATGTCGTTCACATAGCCGCGATACTTGTCGTTGCTGATCTCGCCGAAGCGCTCCATGCGCATGACTTCGGAGAAGCCGAGAATGGCGTTGAGCGGCGTGCGCAATTCATGGCTGATCTTGGCGAGGAACTCCGACTTCTGCCTGCTCGCCTGCTCGGCGGCGTCCTTGGCCTCGCGCAGCTCGGCCTCGGTGCGCTTCCACTGTGTGATGTCGCGCAGCACGGCGCAGAAGGCGGCGCTGTTCTCGCGCGTCGAATGCAGCCGGCCGATGGTGAGGAAGAGGGGCACGACGCCGCCCTGCTTGACGATGGCGGTCACTTCGCGCCCGTCATTGAAGACGGCGGCGAGGCCGGGGCCCTGAAGGGCGGAGAGATAATCGCGCAGCACCCGGCGGCTGTCGGGGGCGAGCAGCGTGGCGAGCGGCTTGTCGATGACCTCGGCATTGCGATAGCCGAAGATCGCCTCGGCGCCGGCGCTGAAGCTGCGGATCTGGCCGCCGGCGTCGAGGGTGATGATGCCGTCGGCGGCGGTGTCGAGGATGTTGCGCAGCTCCTCGTCCTCGTCCGAGCGCGCCTCGGGCGGAGCGGGAGCCGGAGTGGGTTCGGCTGTGGGTTTCGGCTGTGGCGCTTCGGACTTGGCGGGCTCGGGCGCCGCGGCGGGCGCGGGCTGCGGCTCCTCGCGCGGCAGGTCGATGACGAGTTCGGCTTTTGCCGGCTTTTCGTCCTGAGGTGGTTTGGCGCTGATCTGCGGTTCGGCAGCCGGGGCAGGATGGACGAGACGCGGCGCCGGTGTTTCGGCGCGAAGCGGCGCGGCGGGGACTTCGGCTTTCGGCGGGGCGGCGGGCGCTTCCGCGGGCGCGACCTCGACCGCCGGGGCGATCTCGGTGAGCGTCACCTGCAAGGCCGGGCCGCCGCGCCAGGCGATGGGCAGGACGGTGAGATTGAGAGTGATGGGGGCGCCGTCGCCGGTCACCAGCCTGGCGGTGCTGGTGCCCCTGGGCGGCAGGCCGGAAAAGGCGATCTTGTCGCGCAGGCTTTCAGTGCCGGCATAACGCAGGAGCTTCAGCGCCGCCGGGTTGGCATATTGGATCCTGCCGTCCTGCACGATGATGACGGGATGGGCGAAGGAATCGATCTTGCGGGTGACGATCGGGGGCAGGCCGGGCGGGATGTTGACCGGCACGGCCTGGACATTCACCTGGACGGGCTCGGCCGTCTTCTGCTTCTCGGCGCGCAGCGACTTGCCGAGGGCTTCGAAGGTCTGGGCGTCCTGGGGCGACAGCTTGGATTCGCCGGGCGGCGCGGCGGGGGCCGGCGTGGCGGCCTCGCTCTGGCCCAGATGGCGCTCGAGCGCACGGCGGTCGGTGACGTCCTCGCAGATGACGAGAATGGCCGGATCTGTGTCCTTGCCGCCGGTCATCAGCTTGGCGGTCAAACGGATCTCGCGCTCGCCGAAGAGCGTGTCGAGCTTGCGGGTGAGGCCCAGCGTGCCGGCGGAGATCACCCGTTGCTGGAAGTCCTCGAAGGCCTCGACGCTGCCCAGGAGGCGGTGGGCGTAGCGGCGCTGCTCCGGCATGAACAGGCGTTCGGCGGCGGCATTGGCGAAGGCGACCATGCCCTGGGTCAGGAGCAGGGCCGGGAACGGCAGATCGCTGAAAGCCCGCGCCAGCTCACCCGACTGGCTGGCGGTCTCCTCGGCCGCGGCGAGGCCGGCGACCAGAAGTCCGGTGCGCCCGTCGGGAAGGGTGTGGAGCGCGCACTGACAGGCGAGCGCCGTCGGATTGCCGGTCGAGGGGAAATGGAGCAGCGCCTTGCGCAATTCGCCGCGCCTGAGGCGGCGGGCCAGGGCGCCCAGATTCTCGACGCCGGGCTCGGTGCGCTCGAAGGGGCGGTCGAGCAGGTCGAACAAGGTCTCGCCGCCGAAATAGCCGATGCCGGCTTTATTGGCCCAGACGATGCGCGCGCGATCGCTGTCCCACAGCCAGGAAGGCTGAGGGAGGTTCCGCAGGTCCTCCAGCGTTGGTAAAACCGCCTGACTCACTTATCTCGCCGCGGGCATGGCGGCCCGCGATCCCTTGCTCGACCCCGTCCCGGCAGAATCGCACGGTCCGGCAATTTGTCTATAAAGCAATGTTAAATGAGTACAATTCATCAATCTTTTATTAAGCTTAACGGCCTTCCCCCAGTCTACAGGGCGACTCACTCGACTTCACCTCCTGACTGCCTGTTCTCCACAGGCTCGTGCTGCGTCGCAAAATTATGTTGCGATGCACAATGATCGAGCCTATCTTGGACAGATTGTGGTCACTGGCGGCCTGAACGCCGCCCGAAAGGAGATGTGACATGAGCAAGAAGCTGAAGCTCGTCCGGAACGCCTCGGAAGTCCCGCCCGAAGTCACCGATTTCGCCCAGAAGTCGGTCGATCAGGCGCAGGCGGCCTTCGACAAGGCGAGCGACCTCGCCCATTCGAACATGCAGTATGTCGACGCCGTCGCCGGCGCCTTCAAGGCGCGCACCGCCGACATCCAGCTCAAGGCCATGGAGATCGCCCAGGTCAACATGAATTCGGCCTTCGACTATATGCGCAAGGCCTTCGCGGTGAACGACCCGGCCGAGCTCGCGACCCTCAACCAGGATTTCGCGCGCGACCAGTTCGCCGCCTATTCGCGCCAGGCGAACGAGCTCGGCGAGTTGTCGGTGCGGCTCGCCCAGGAGACGGTGAAGCCGGTGCAGGACAGCGTGCTGAAGGCCTTCAGCGACCTCGGCAAGCCTTTCACGGCCTGACCATCGCAGCCGGCCGGCTGGTTGACGCCAGCCGGCATATTCACCCGCGGCCTATTGGGCCGTAGTGGTGGTCGCGAGGCCCGGGGTCCTGGCGATGAGAGCCGTCCATTCCGTCGCCGATACGCGATGCCCGTAAGGGGTGAGATGCACATTGGCCGGGAAATGGGTGAGGGGGCCCTCATCCGCCGCCTTCTGAAACGCCGGCGTCAGATCGATATAGATCAAACCCAGCTCCGCCGTCTTCTTAGCCAGCCAATCGCGCTGCATCGTGCTCATGGCGCGAACCGCTTTCCCCGTTTTCTCGTCTTCGAACACGGCGCTGTGGGCGTAGGCCGTATGCATTGACGGGGTGTAGCTGACGATCCCGACAAAGCCTTTCGATGCCGCAAGCTCCTTGAAGGCCACAAGCGGCGGCGTCCACAAGTCGAGGCTGATCTCACCGTTTATCAACCGCGTCGCGTCCCGGACCTCGCCGCGGTCCTGATTGGTGACATTGAGCGGAACGACGGCCCCCTGGGAGCGGGCGGTATAGCGATAATTGACATCGCGATCCTTGTCGAAGAGCCACTTTATCTGGTCGCGCAGGAACCATTCTCGCGCGGCATAGATGAATGAGATGGCATAGCTGTTGGATAGGAGCCGTTCGAATGCCTCGTCGGAATTGCGGCGGTCGCGACCTGACTTCAGGAAGGCCTCATAACGGACCGCATCGCGCAGGTCATTGCCCTCGTAAAAGTTCAGGATCACCACCCGCGGCTTGAAGTCGAGGCCGTATTTCCTGAGCAACTCGACATATTCATAAGGGCCGACGCCCGCGACGCCCATGTTATACGTGGAGAGTTTGCTCAACTCCTCCAGATACTGGGTGCTTGCATCCGCGGCTTCGACTCCGGTGCAGGCGACAAAGGAGTCGCCCAGGACCACGATGTCGACATTGGGCCTCTCCGCCTTCCCCGTCGGATTGCAAAACCCCTTGGGGTCCATCTTCGTGACTTCGATCGCCCCTTCCTTCAGATCGGCCGGATCGCGCACGCTTATGAAGGTGCTGTCGGGAGCAGGGTGATAGATCGGCGGGCCGCGGTCGACACGCTCATCAGAGGCGACGACGGCATAGTCATTGACACTGCCGTAATTGAGCCGGTCAGCGATATGATGGCGCAGCGGAGCTGGGAAATGCGCAAGAAGCGGGACGCTGAGCAGCGAAGGGACCATGCGCAGGGCTCCCTCCATGATCAGTAGGCCGACCAGCAGGGACATCAGAATCATTACGACACGGAGCAGGATGTTTTTCATTGCCGTCAACCGATCAACGTTACAGTGAACCTTGCCAGGTGAGAATTCTGAGAACCAGGG
Source organism: Pseudomonadota bacterium (assembly GCA_049323275.1). Lineage (GTDB taxonomy): Bacteria > Pseudomonadota > Alphaproteobacteria > Rhizobiales > Aestuariivirgaceae > Taklimakanibacter. Next base: position 46,816 of record JBMOOM010000077.1, on the reverse strand, counting down.
GCCGCCGTCCCAGTCGGCGCACCGATTGCCCTAGCTCGAAGATACCAGCGGCACCAGTGCGTCGAAATGCCCTACCGGCTCTTGCCTAACTCCCTGGAAAGCCTGGAAGATTGGGGGCAATGCGGCGGCTTGCGCACAATGTCGCCCACCACGCCGCGCTAGGTCCGCGCCCGCGAAATCGAAATCGACGCGGATGCCGCGCCTGCAAGCCTTGAAATGGTCGAGGCTTCAGACTAGTTTGCGCCCGTTTCGAGGACCCGTGCAGCTGTAGCTCAGTTGGTTAGAGCGTCGGATTGTGGATCCGAAGGTCCCTGGTTCGAGGCCAGGCAGCTGTACCACTCGATATCCCGCATACGTCCACGATGTGATCGGCTCCGCGTCTTTTGGGGCGTCGGGGCTGCGACGGGCGATCAGGCAAGGTGGGCCTTGTTCGGGGATTGGCGCTGAACCTTGGTTATGCCATCGCGCCCGATGTTATAAAGATCCGTCGCAATTTCGGTCCATGCCGGCCGGTGTGTGATCGCGATCGTCGTGTAGCTTCCCCGCAGACCGGCGATATTCTCGCAGATTTCCTGCTCCGCCTTGGGATCGAGCGCGCTGGTCACCTCATCGAGGATCAGCAATTGCGGGTTTGTCACCAGCGCGCGGGCAAGCGCGATGCGCTGCCGCTGACCGCCGGAAAGCTTCAGCCCCATCGAGCCGACATTGGTGTCGAGCCCTTCCGGCATGGCTTTGACGAAATCAAGCGCGCCAGCCTTGGCAAGCGCAAACTCGATCTCCTGATCATCGATGTCATGATCGCCAAGGGCGATGTTCTCGCGAATCGTGCCGTGAAGCAGGCTCAGCTCCTGCGGCACGTATCCGATCGACCGGCGCCACCGCAATATGTCGATCTGGTCGAGCGGCACGCCGTCCAGGGTGATCCGTCCGCTGTCCGGCTTATGCAGGCCGAGCAGCAGGTCGAGCAGCGTCGTCTTGCCGACCCCCGAAACGCCCTGCAGGACCGTCACCGATCCAGTCGTGATGGCAAAGTTTGCATCCGTGATGATCGGCTTGTCGCCGTGAGCAAAACTGATGTTCTCGAAGCGGCACTCCCTGTTCAAGGTGGGCGCCTTGTCGCCGGTGTGAATTTCCTTCTGCGCGATCGCGTTGGCGATGAATTGCTCGGTACGGACATACGCGGCTTCATTGTCCGCCACGTCCTGCAGGAACTTCTGAAGCTTGTTGACGATGGTAATCATCTGGAAGAAGACGACGCCCAGAACCACCAACTCGGCAAGCGAGGCCTGCGCATATGTGATCGCGAGGTAGGCGCCCACGCCGAGGGCAAGGGTGACCAGCAGTTCGCTGCCCTGGACCAGTCCCTGGCGGGCGATCTCGCGCGTCACCAGCGCCCGGCGCAGGCGGCGGAGAATTGTCCCCATCTCGAGGACGAGCTTGTCATAGCGATGCATCGCCTTGAGCGGCTTGATGTTGCTGAGCAGGTCGGAGACGAAGGTCGTCAGGCTCGAAACACGGTCGGCTTTCTTATAGCCGGCGCGGCGGGAAACCTTCACCAGCCAGTTCAGAACCGCCGCGATGAAGAATCCTACACCTGCCCCGAGCAGCGCGAGCTTCCAGTCGATCAGGAGGGCCACGGTCGCATAGGCCAGGCCCTGCAGGGAATAGCTCACGACCTGGGCGGCCAGCGAATATGCAGCGCCGCAGGTGTTTGCGTCTGCGCTGATCGTGTTTGCGAGACGTCCGGTCTGAAGCTGCGTGTAGAAGCTCCATCTGGCGTTGAACAGGGCGGCGATCACGCGGCGCCTGATCGCCGTGGCGACCCGCGCGACGGCGATGCCGGCATAGGACATCGCGAAGAACGAAAGCACGGTCTTGAGCGAGAAAAACGCAACGACGACGATGATGAGATTGAGCAGGGTCGGCGCGACGCCGATAGCCGCCATGATGCGATGCACGTAATCGGTCAGCAGCGATGTGTTGCCCTGACCGTCGCTCGCCATTGCCTGGATGGTGGGCAGTAGGGCGGAGATGCTGATAACCTCGGCAAATCCCGACAGCAGAAGGCACAACAGCACTGCCCATGGCCTGGTATCCTCGGCCAGGAAGAAAATACGAAAAACCTGCTTCATCAGCCTCAACTCAAAGGAATGGTCATTTGGCGGGCAACTTGATCCGGCCCCGGTCGAAATGCAATAGATTCAGCAGACGACGAATTGTCCTTTTATTTCAACAAATTGTGTCAACCGCCGACGGGATTTGCGGAAGGCGCGGAGGCCGTTGGACGATCGGCTTTTCGCTTTGAAGGGGCTGGGAACTGGTGTATCCATCGCGCCCGTGGATTTGAGAGCTTGGATACTTGAATGCTGAACTATTCCGCCGCAGACGTTAAATACGAGCCCTATCCCCTGGTCGTCCTGCGGCCATCACTCGATGGCCGAATCTATGACGAGCTATGCAACAATTTTCCGGACATCTCCCTGTTTGGAACCATTCCGAAATACGACTATAAGCTCAGCCTTTCCGAGAAGTTCAATCCCCATAATTATCACAAGTTCATCAGCGAGAATAAGCCGTGGAATCGTTTTCACGCTTGGCTGAAAAGCGATGAATTCGTTAGTGCCACCGTGCAGTTCCTGAAGCAAAGCAACATAGATCTGGATCTCGACGAATGCTTCGAGCCGTCGTCGAAGCGGATCTCAAAGGCCTTTGGCTCGATCATGCGCGGGCAGCTGCCTTCGAAGCAGCCCAAGCTGCGTAGCCGTTTCGAGTTCTCCGTACTCAAGGCGGATGGCGGCGAGGTCGCTCCTCACACCGACACGCCGAAGAAAGTCATCACCCTCGTCCAGACGATGATCAGGGACGGGGAGTGGGACCCGGCGATCGGCGGCGGCCTCGATGTCAATCGGGCGACCGACATGAAATACGCCTTCAACTGGAAGAACAAGATGGTGCCGTGGGAGAAGATCGAGGTCCTCGACACGATACCCTTCGTTCCCAACCAATGCACGATCTTCGTGAAGACATTCAATTCGCTCCACTCGGTCCGCAAGATGTCGCAGAAGGGCTCGAGCGCACTCCGCAAAACGGTGACGATCGTCATTGAAAAGGATGAATAGCAGGAGTGTTCCCGCACTTTCTTTGCATTGGAGCGCAAAAGGCTGGAACCACGTGGCTGCACCACAATCTTAGCCAGCAACCAGGCGTATGGCTGCCGCCCGTCAAGGAAATACACTTTCTCGATCACATGTCGCCCTCGCTCGCGAGGCGGTTTTTCGGCAGTCCGTCGCACCATGCTTTGGCCCGGGCCCATCTGGCCGAGGCCTCGGCCGCCTTGATCACGCGGCGCGGTGATTTCGAGGCGTTCCGGCTCGCCTTGCGCCTCGCCTTTTCACGACGAGACTGGGACTGGTATTCGTCATTGTTTCCCGACCGGGCCGGGCTGATCTGCGGCGAGATTTGTCCTGGCTATGCGCGCCTGCCGCGCGATGTCATTCGCTCGGTCGTGGAGCGCAATCCGAACATCAAGATCATCTATCTGCTCAGAGACCCCATCGATCGCGCGTGGTCATCCGTCGCCATGCATTTTCGCAAGCGAGGCGAGCAGACAATCGATGCGATCGACCGCGACAATATCATCAAGCGGATCCGCTATCCCAAGTTCTTCGCGCATTGCAAATATGACGAGAATATCGAGAACTGGCTCAGCGCCGTCCCGCCGGCTCAGATGTATTTTGGATTCTTCGAGCGGATAGCCGCGGAGCCGTGGGAATATCTCGGCGATATCCTGGGCTTTCTCGGCCTGGCGCAGATGCCGGCGGCGTCGGCGCCAGCCGAGCGCATAAATGCGGGCAAAGGCGAGGTAATCGATGCGGCGATCGAAGGCGAGCTCGCGGTGATCCTGCATGACGAGGCCGTGCGCGCCCATGACCGCTTCGGAAACGCCTTCACCGCAAAGTGGCTGGCCCACGCGCGAGCCGTTGCTCAGGCGACGAAGTCCTCCTCGCCGGTCAATGGATTGACCGCGCCGGCATAGGGCCGGCGGATTTCCGGGCTATTGCCCGAAGCTCCGCTGCCATTCCTCCACGGTCATGAGCGTTGAGCGATTGTCCCCAACGCACAGAACGCGCTGCTCAATCTTCTTGTGCGCCAGAAACTGAAACCAGTTGCTGTAGTGCTTGATAAGGCGCGACGGCTCGTCGTACTGATCCAGCACGTTGGTGAGCCGCTTGCGGGTGCGTCCAGTTTCGGCCTGAATGTCCATCTTGATGCCGTCAGAGAGCTTGTCGCGCGGGATCCAGACCGTGATCGCTTTGATGTTCCCCGCATTCTCCGTTATGTCGAGCGCCGGGTCGTGATTGAGCGTGCCGGCGCCCTCACTGAAGGGACGCATGATATCATATTGGAAAATCAGCTCCTTCCGTTGAACGGGCTGCGGCTCATGATAATTTGGCGCCGCCAGAACCGGGGTCTTGCCGGCAAGACCGAGATAGGACGCAACCTCCGGCATGGCGCCCGCGGCGATCTGCTCGAGCGTCTTGTTTGTCGCCGAGGATGTGGGAAAGCCGACCACGGCCAAATTCCCGATATCGTGCTTGTGGGCAATGACGAGGAAGCGCTCCTTGAACGCCGAGGGCCGGATTTCCACGGACGCGAAGCAACCCCGACCGTAGCGCATCAGATTTTCGACGGCGGATTGGGTTATGTAGAATTGCTTGATGCCTTCACCGGAGGTGCCGCGGCCGACCAGAAGGGCCGGTGACTTGGACAGAAATTTTTGCTGGAGCCAGCCCATTCCCAGTTTCCGGCGATCATGGGACCCGAAGGTCGCCATCTCCAGAACCAGACGGCGCCTGGTCGCGGCAATGAGGCGATCGAGACCCAGGATTGGATTGGAGAGGTGGTGCAGCACATTCAGGCAGATAACCTGATCGAAGCGCTCGGCCAAAGGAGCACTTTCAATATCGCCGCTCTGGAATTCCACCGATTCGCCGAGAATGTCCGCCAGGATCCTGCCTTTGCGAATGTTGTTCTCATCGAAATCGAGGCCCACAACGCGTCCAGCGCCACGCCGACGCGCCTCGAAACAGAAGTATCCAAGCGAGCATCCGACGTCGATGAAGCTCTGGCCGGACAGGCTTTCGGGCATAATGACCTGAGCGGTGCTTGAACGATCGTGGCCGCCCGTGGTCAGCCCGTAGGGCAGGGCAATCGACTGATAGTTGAACGACTCCGATTTGAGCACGTCTTCGATCTGTTCGCGGGACCACGACGTCCCACCACCTACGGGGGCTTCCATAGCTTTCCTTTGCTTATCCAACGGCGAAATAGGTGCTTTAAATCAATTAGTTGATCATTTCAGCTGTTTTCCACGCTGGTTGCTCTTTTTATTGTGACAATAGGATGAAGTTATCATAACCATTGGACCAAATCAGTCGGAAGGTAATGCGGGACGTTTTCAGGGATGAATTGGAAGCAACTCCTATTCCCGTCACAACTGCGCAGCTGGATGAAAAGGGGCCGTCGCCTCAAGGCTGCGGCGACCAGGCCGGTATTGACCCTGCTGCTTTTCGCCGGGTGGCCTTCGCCGGTCTCAAACTATCTTGGCCCGAGGCGATTCAGGGCACGTCTGTATCTGTTCAAGCAGGGGATATGGTCGTACGTCGTCGGGGACAGGTTCGTGCGGTTCGCGAGCGACCCGCGGGCAGCCGACAAGCTGCAGCTGGAATACTCCATGTGGAACCAGTTGCGCGAACTCGGTCTGGCGGCCGTCCTGCCCCGCTCGGTCGTGCTCCATGCGGAAAGAGCCAGCAAAATCCTGGAGACAGACCTGCTCTCACTCATATCCAAGGAGGAGCATGTCGCCGTGACGTTGCCGATCATGCGGGAGCTCGTGGCGGCGGCGAAGCCCATGGTCCACAATACCATGCCGGAGACGATAAGCGCCGGATTGCGGCTCGGCGGCCTCATTTCGGAAGGGACATTGCCGGACAGCTTCGCCAATGAAGCCCAGATCCGGGAGTGCTTCGCGCAGCCCCTGCTTACGGGCGCGTCCCACCGCGATCTTCACCACCTCAATGTCATGCGCGATGTGGACGGGAGACCCGTCCTCATCGATCTGAAATCCTGCGACCTCAACAGAATCCTGGCCATCGACCTGCTCAACTTCGCCTGCAAGTACCTGCAGGCGAGAAGTCGGCAAAACTATCTCGAGGTCGCATTTGCGGTTCATCAATCGGACTGGCATGTGCCGGAACTCGAGCCCGTGATGGCTCTCGTCGATCTGCCACGCCCATTGTGGGGACAGATACTGGTCCTCCACGGCTTAGGACTGCATGCACTCAAGCTAAGATCTCCGGATGCCGTCGGCATGCATATCCAAAGACCGCTCCGGCGCATCCTTGCAAGAGACTGGAGAGTGCTCCACTAACCGGCGAGTTATTCGGTCCGATGCGCTAAGCCGCGAATAGCGGACGCTCGGCCAGCGTCGGCGTGCGCGCGATCACGTCCAGCGCATCGTGGCGGACGTGGTTCTTGGTCATCTGATCCTCGATCATGTCGCGGGTGACGATGCCCTTTTCGACGCACTCCTTCAGCAGCGCGAAGAACAGCCGTTCCTGATTGGGATCGGGGTGCTTCTTATACTGGCCGAGGAAAGCATACTCGCCGAACAGCGAACGGCGGACGCGATGCCAGATATTGGCGGGCTTGAGGGAGCCGGCCTTCTGCGGCGGACGATAGTCGACGGGCAGGCCCGTCTTCCAGGGCTGGGTGTTGCGGTGGGTGTTGTGGATGAGGCGGGTGTCGGGCGCCAGCCGGTCGAAATCGTTCCAGGTCGGCTCGAGAACGCCGATCGTGTCCTCGCTCTCGAGCTTGAGCGCGATCCATTGGGCATAGTCGCGCTTGGAGGCGAACATCTCGGCGAAGTTGTTCTGGAGCTGCCAGTGCTTGAGCCTGGCGTTGTCCAGCAGCATGACGCTGGAGGCGAAGTCGCTGTCCTTCGACCCGCCCTTGCGGCGGCGGGCCATGATCGCCTTGCCGCCCATGTCGCGCTCGAGCAGCGGGACGACGTCGGAAACGCAGAAGACGTCCGGATCGACGACCACCGAGCGGCCCTGGTAGCCCATCTCCTCGGGTGGCGCGAAGCGCAGCACGGTGAAGGATTGCAGGTCCTCGTTGCGCCATTCGCGCTGCAGGCCGTCGCGCAGGTATTCCTTGCCTTCATAGGCCTGGAAGAAGGGGTAGTCGCGCGTATCGACCAGCTTGACGTCGAAGAGAGCCTTGTTCGAGGCGAAACGCTCGAAGGAGTATTTCGAGACGAGTGCGCCGATGATCTGCTTCTCGTTGGTGTGGATGAAGATGCAATGCTTCATTTTCCGCGTCCTTCTGGTGTGCGCTCAACAATGGCTCATCACACGACCCGGGGATCGGGCGGCGCTTCGCTGTAGCCGTATGCAGGCGACAAGGTGCTGGCGACGAGCGCGTCGATCCTGGCCACCTCGTCCTCGGTGAAATAGTCGCGATAGCCGCCGACCTTGGCGCGGCGCACCTTGTAGCTGTCGGGATTGCTGGCGTCGCCCGGCGTCATGCGTTCGCCGACACCCTTGAAGAAGGTGTCCTTCTCCATTTTGCGCATGTTCTCGACGGAGGCGAATTCGACGCATTGCGCGAGCTCGGCATCGGTCGGCTTCTCGTTCATGAAGGCGAGGATGTTGCCGAGCGTCTGGGCGGTCTCACGGCGCAGCGTCTCGTAGCGCACCACGCGGATGGCTTTCACCTTGTCGAATTCCGCCGCCCACAGATTCATGAAGCGGACGATCTTCGGGATGCCGGCGCTTTCACCGAGGACGAAATCGATGAGCGGCACGTCGTCCTTGGGATCCGGATAATTGTTGATGTATTTCTTGCGGTCGCGCATCCGGTGCTTCCACTGGAAATACTGCGACACGGCCGTGTCGGCGGGATGCCGGGCGAGGAGCACGACGCGGCTGCCGGCATAGTCGGCCTTGGAGTCCTGCGTGCCGGTATAGTCGCCCAGATAGTTGTCGTGGGTGAACATCACCCGCGGCACGGCCCGATCGAGCCGATGCAGACTGTCATATTGCAGGAGCTGATCGGCCGGCAGCTTGTAGCGCAGCTGAAAGTAGCGCGACAAAAGTACGCACAGCCAGGTGCGGCCGCTCTTTCCGTAGGAGACGACCGTATAGTCGGACTGGGCCAGCATGCGGGCGTCTTCCTTGCCGCGAAGGTAACGTTCCAGCTTGAGACTCTTGTCGCGGGGCATGGACACCGAGCTCGCCATGGCAATGCCCTGGCGCAGGGCGACGCGAACTTTATGGCCTATCGACATTCCTTGATTGACATCCGCGATATGTTGAGGGAAGTGCGGGCATATAGCTTGACCCTCCTAAAGTGGCAATCACAGACTGGCATGGACAATTCATGAACGGACCGGACATCAAACTGAAGCCTCTGAGCGAATTGGGGCTCGGCGTCGATGGCGAGGCCGTGTTCGAGGCTCTGCGTCCGTTTGTGACCTTGAATGCCGGAACCGGGCGGTTCGACGCTGAAATGCGGCTCCGGCGCCGGAATCTGAGAAAACGGCTGATCAAGCGGATCGGCCATGGCTGGTTCGGCCAAGTGCGGTCGACGGGCCGGATCCTCAACGAATATGAGGCCGCCTGGCAGGCGGGGCATACACGCTACGACATCACCCGCGGACCACAGAGCTTCACCCCCTGGCGCTGGCGGAACAAGGACATACTGGTCGACGCGGCCGGATCGGCGCGCATGCGCAATATCATGTTCGGGGCGGTGATCTCGGCGCTCAAGCCGAAACGGGTGCTCGAGGTCGGCTGCGGCGAGGGCATTAATATGTTCCTGCTCTCGGGCGCCTTTCCCGAGGTGTCTTTCACCGGTCTGGAACTGACCAGCACCGGCCATCAGGAGGCTCTCAAGCTGCAGGCCGGATCGGCGCTGCCCGAGCATCTCCTGTCCTATGCGCCGCTGCCGCAGAAAGACGCCCAGGCCTTCAAGCGCATCTCCTTCGTCCAGGGCAATGCCTGCGCGATGCCCTATGAAGCCGGTTCCTTCGACCTGGTCATGACCGTGCTTTCGGTCGAGCAGATGGAGCAGGTGCGCAAGCAGGCTTTGACCGAGATCGCCCGGGTCACCGGCGGCCATCTGCTGTCGCTGGAGCCGTTCCGCGATGTCAATGCCGACCTGTTGCGGCGCCTCAACGTGGCGAGCCGGGACTATTTCCGCGGCTCGATCGCCGAAATGCGCGATTACGGTCTGGAGCCTGTCTGGGCGACGGACGACTTTCCGCAGGAGGTGTTCCTGGGATCGGCATTGCTTCTCAGCCGAAAAGTGCGCCGCGGCTAGAGCGCGGACGCTTCGCCGCGTCAGTCCAGTTCGAACTGATTCTTGTAGGAAACGAGCAGCTTCTGGTCCTGCTGCTCCTTGCGCAGATAGCAGTTGCCGACGACGAGGACTTCGATGCCGGTGCCCATGAAGCACCGGAACGCATCCTCAGGGGTGCAGACAAGTGGTTCGCCGCGCACATTGAAGCTGGTATTCACCAGTATCGGACAGCCGGTGCGTTCCTTGAAGGCTGTGATCAATGCGTGATATCGCGGGTTGGTCTCGGTGCTGACCGTCTGGATACGCGCTGAATAGTCGACATGCGTCACCGCCGGGATATCGGAGCGCGGGATGTTCAGCTTGTCGATGCCGAAGAGCTTCTGTTGCTCCGGGGTCATGATCTTATGGCGATCCTTGACCACATCTGCGACCATCAGCATGTAGGGACTGTCGCAATCGATCTCGAACCACTGCGCGACGTCCTCGCGCAGCACCGAAGGAGCGAACGGGCGGAAGGATTCGCGGAATTTCACCTTGAGATTGAGCACTGACTGCATGCTGGGCGAGCGCGGATCGCCGAGGATGGACCGGTTGCCGAGGGCGCGCGGGCCGAATTCCATTCGCCCCTGATGCCAGCCGACGGCCTTGCCCGCGACAAGCGCGTCGGCAGTCGTTGCAAGCAGAGCGGCATCGTCGAGTACGTCGAACACCGCACCCGCCGCAGTGAGACGTTTTTCGATGTCGGCCTGGCCATAGCTCGGTCCGACATAGGCGCCTTGCATAGCATCGCCTGGCTGTGGCGTGCGAGGGCCGCCGGCGATGCCGTGATAGGCGGTGAGTGCCGCGCCGAGCGCGCCACCTGCGTCGCCCGCCGCGGGTTGTACCCAGATGTTCTTGAAGGCGCCGTCGCGCAGCAGCTTGCCGTTGGCGACGCAATTGAGCGCCACGCCGCCGGCGAGACAGAGATTGGCAATGCCATGCTCGCGGGCGAGCGAGCGGGTCAGAGCCAGGACGACCTCCTCGAGCACCAGCTGGATCGATGCGGCGATGTCCATCTCGCGCTGCGTGAGCAGCTGATTGGCCTGGCGCGCCGGCCCGCCGAACAGGTCGGCGAAGCGCTGATTGGTCATCGTCAGGCCGGTGCAGTAGTCGAAATAGCCGAGGTTGAGACGGAACGATCCGTCTTCCTTCACGTCTATGAGCGTATCGCGGATGAGTTGCGCATAGCGGGGCTCGCCATAGGGCGCGAGGCCCATCAGCTTGTATTCGCCGGAATTCACCTTGAAGCCGGTATAGTAGGTGAAGGCCGAATAGAGCAGGCCGAGGGAGTGTGGAAAGTGAATCTCCCGGTCGATGCGGAGGTCTTTGCCGCGCCCGATGCCGACCGAGGTGGTCGCCCATTCGCCGACGCCGTCCATGGTGAGCACGACGGCCTCTTCGAAGGGAGAGGGGAAGAAGGCGCTGGCGGCGTGACTGAGGTGATGCTCGGCGAACAGGAGCTTGGCCGGATCCTTCCAGTCGGGATCGATCTTGCGCAATTCCTTGCCGAGCAGGTTCTTCTGGAACAGCTTCTCCCGCAGCCATACCGGCATCGCCATGCGGAAGGAGGCGAAACCTTTCGGCGCGAAGGAAAGATAGGTTTCGAGCAGCCGCTCGAATTTAAGGAAAGGCTTGTCGTAGAAGACGACATGGTCGATGTCGGCCAGCGACTTGCCGGCGGCCTCGAGGCAATATTTGACGGCTTCCAGCGGAAAGCCGGAATCGTGCTTCTTGCGGGTGAAGCGCTCTTCCTGCGCGGCGGCGACGATCTGGCCGTCCGCGACGATCGCCGCGGCGCTGTCGTGATAGAAGGCGGATATGCCCAGAATGTGCAAGGGAGGCCGCTCGTCAGAAAATCGTATAGATGAACGGCGCCACCGCACTGCCCTTGGCCAGGATGAGCAGACCGCCAAAGATACCGAGCAGAATCAGCAACGGCAGGAGCCAGAATTTCTTCCGCGCCCTGGCGAAGGCCATGAGTTCCATGATGAATGACATGCGTCGGCCTCTGTCAGAATTGGTTGCGGATGGAGTCGGCTTCCGGGCCGGGCGGCGAGCGCCTGACCCAGTAGCTGGACTGTGATCTGTCGAAATCCAGGGCCATCAGCTTGCCGCCGAACAGGCGAATGAGCAAAGCGAGCGGCGTGATGATGAGAAAGAACATCAGGCCGAGAACCAGCGGATTGACGATCTTGTGCAGCAACATGCCGAATCGGAACCAGATGCGGTTGAGCGGGGCGAGCACCGGCGGCCAGATGAAGGCGAGGAGCGCAAAAATGGCGGCGCAGGCCAGTGCCCACAGCCGGATATCGCCGCCGTGCAGAAGCGGAAATAGTCCAATTATGGCAAAGACAACCGCAAAGGTGATGCCGAAGGATCTGTTCGAGCCTACGCGAACGTCCTCTTCAGCCGTAAGTCTTTCGTGAGATGCAACCATAGGTTTGATCTGCCGGATTTTCGGGTATCACTATAGCGAGTGCCTGTCGACGTCTAGGGGTAACAATGGCGAACCAGGCCTTGAACTGGACTCGTCAACTTCCGGCCGAGGGAGTTTCGCCGGGTGGTCCCTTGGTTCCGACGAGAGGCGGCAAGGCGCCTATGTTCTCCGATCGCTCAAGGCGCCGAAGTGCTGAGCCTTCATGCAGTGACCTTGTCAGGGGGGCGGTGCGCCGTTGTCATGTCTGGGGGTTGGATCGGGGATGGCGATCTTTTCCTTGGCGCAATATGTAGTGTTTCAATATTACCTCAGGTTGAATCGTCCGCTTGACGGATTCTGTCGCAATAAAAAAACAGTTTGCCTTGTCATGAAATGAAATCACAGGAAAATGGACATTTTATTTTATATTTGATGCTAGTAAATTAGTTAGTGTCTGTAGTACAACGATATCAATCATGGTGTCCGATATCGTTGGAAACCCACTCGGTCAGCTGGGCTTTGGATTGGACGGGGCGGCAGTGCTGAGGGTGGGAAGCGCAGGAGCGCAAGGGTCCGGTGCCAAAGGGCGTATACCGGCGACAGGAATTCGACGCCGCAAGAGTGCCTCATACGCGCGTAACTGGCTGTCAGGTGCAGCACGAGCATGAAAGCGGTAATTCTGGCCGGCGGGCTGGGAACGCGTATATCCGAGGAAACCCACCTCAAGCCCAAGCCGATGATCGAGATCGGGCATAAGCCGATCCTGTGGCACATCATGAAGAGCTATTCGGCCCATGGGGTCACGGACTTCATCATTTGCTGCGGCTACAAGGGCTATGTCATCAAGGAATATTTCGCCAACTACGCCCTGCATATGTCGGATATCACCTTCGACCTCGGGACCAACCAGATGGCCATCCATCAGCGCAAGGTCGAGCCGTGGAAGGTCACGCTCGTGGAGACCGGCGAGGAGACCATGACGGGAGGCCGGCTCAAGCGGGTGGCCGACTTCGTCAGCGGCGAAGAGTGCTTCTGCTTCACCTATGGTGACGGCGTGTCGAATGTCGATATCACCGCGTCGATTGCGTTTCACAAAGAGCATGGACGGCTTGCGACCGTGACCGCGGTGCGCCCGCCCGGCCGCTATGGCTCGCTGGCGATCGATGACGCGGATGTGATGGGCTTCAGCGAGAAGCCGCCGGGCGATGGCGGCTTCGTCAATGGCGGGTATTTCGTCCTGTCGCCTCGCGCCATCGATTACATCGAGGGTGATGCGACGCCCTGGGAGGTCGGCCCGCTCGATCGGCTGGCGCTCGACCGGCAGATGAAGGCGTTCGTGCATACCGGCTTCTGGCAGCCGATGGATACGCTGCGCGACAAGGTCTATCTCGAGAGCCTTTGGGATACGGGGCGGGCGCCGTGGAAAATATGGTGACAGGCGGCGCCTTGCCGGACCCCAGCTTCTGGCGCGGCAAACGGGTCTTCCTGACCGGCCACACCGGCTTCAAGGGGGGCTGGCTTGCCATCTGGCTGAAGCGGATGGGCGCCGTGATCGGTGGTGTCGCCCTGACGCCGAACAGCGAGCCCAGCCTCTTCGGTCTGGCCCGCATCGCGGAGCTGGTGGACGGTCATTTCGGCGACATTCGCGATCAGGCGCTCGTTTCCCGTCTCTGCGCCGCGCATCGGCCGGATATCATTCTCCATCTCGCCGCCCAGCCTCTGGTGCGGGTCGGCTATGCCGATCCCGCCGGCACCTTCGACACGAATGTCATGGGAACCGTCAATATCCTCGAAGCGGCCCGCGCCTGCGACGCCTTGCGCAGTGTCGTGATGGTGACGACCGACAAGGTCTATGCCGATACCCGGCGGCAGGAACCGTTTCGAGAGTCCGATCTTCTCGGCGGCCATGACCCGTACAGCGCCAGCAAGGCGGCATCGGAGCTCATCGTTGCCGCCTATCGCTCCTCCTATCTCAAGGCGAAGGGTGTGGCGGTCGCCACGGCGCGGGCGGGGAATGTCATCGGCGGCGGCGACTGGTCGGAGGACCGGCTCATTCCCGATGTCGTCCGGGCGTGGTCGACGGGCGAGACGCTCCGGATCCGCCGGCCATCCGCGGTCCGGCCCTGGAACCATGTGATCGAAGCCTTGACCGGCTATTTGGTATTGGCGGAGCGTCTGTGGGACGCGCCCGATCTCGGTCCGGCGTGGAATTTCGGGCCGCCGCCGCACGAAGAAATCGATGTGCGGACCATCGTCGAGATGGCGCTCCGGTTATATGGCGCCGGAGATGTCGCCTGGGGCATGAGCGAGGAGGGGCCGCATGAAAGCGACTGGCTCGCCCTGGACAACAGCAAGGCACGGCTCGAGCTCGGCGTGATGCCCCGATGGGATGCCGCGACCGCCCTCGAGCGCACGATCCACTGGTATCGCCGGCTGCAGGAAGGTGGCGACGCGCGCGGGCTCTGCGAGGCCGATTTTGATCACTATGAGAACATCCAATGAGCAGCCGGTTTACGGTCGTAGCGACTCCCTTCAGCGGATTGAAAATCTTGGAACGCAGGATCGTCGGAGATCAGCGCGGATCCTTCCATCGCATGTTCTGCGCCGAGGAGCTCAAGGAGGCGGGCTGGACGGCTCCGGTCGCCCAGATCAACTTCACCCGGACGACGCTGCGCGGCACCATCCGCGGCATGCATTTTCAGAAGGCGCCCTTCGCGGAGATGAAATGCGTCGCCTGCGTAGCCGGGCGGGTGCTGGATGTGGTGGTCGATCTGCGGGCCGGCTCGCCGACCTTCCTGAAATGGTTTTCGGTCGAGCTGGCGGAGGACAATCACCGCAGCATCCTGGTCCCGGAAGGATTCGCGCATGGTTTCCAGGCCCTGACCGACGAGGTGGCGCTTCTCTACAGCGTTTCTTCGCCTTTTACCGTGGCGGCGGAAGGCGGCCTCAATCCTCTCGATCCCGGCATCGGAATTGAATGGCCGCTGCCGGTCGGCACGATCTCGGCGCGCGACGCAGGCCAGCCCTATGTGACCGAGGCCTTTCGGGGGATGGAGCTTCATGCCGCATGACGCGCCTTTGTAGTAATGACAAGGACTTCGACGATATGCCGGTGACACAGCAAGAGGCCTTCTGGTCAGGAGAGCACGGCGACACTTACACCAGGAAAAACAGCGGCCCGCATGTCGGTAGCCAGATTCATTTTTTCAGCGATATTCTGAGGCGCGTGCCGGATGTCGGGTCGGTCTACGAAGTCGGCGCCAATGCCGGCCTCAATCTCGATGCGATCAAGGCTCTCAATCCGGCCATCGAGATCGCGGGCTGCGACATAAACGAACAGGCCGTCGGGCTCAGCAAGGCCAAGGGATATGACATCGACCTCTGCTCGATCTTCGAGATCGGCGGCGGCCGGCGGTTCGATCTCGTCTTCACGCGCGGCGTGCTGGTGCATATCAATCCGGATCGCCTCCCCGACGTCTATGACCGGATGGGGCAGCTGTCGGCCAAATACATTCTGATCGACGAGTTCTTTTCGCCCGTGCCGGTGCCGATCGACAATTACATGGGGCAGAACGGAGTCCTGTTCAAACGCGACTTCGGGCGCGAGATCATGGACCGCCTGGGGCTGAATTTGCTCGCTTATGGCTTCCGTTCGAAGATCGACCCGGTGTTCCCGGGCTACGACACGAACTGGTACCTGTTTCAGAAATAACGCCCGCCGGCGCCGGCCTCCCCCACTTTTCCATGGATCACCGATGACCCAGATTCCCGTGTTCAAACCCCTTCTGGCGGCCGAGGAGCTCGAGGCCGCCCGCGCCGCCCTGGAGCTCGGGTGGCTCGGCATGGGAAGCTATGTCGGGCAGTTCGAAGAAGCGCTCAAGACGCTGTGCGGCGCCGAGGGCCGCCACGTCGCGGCGGTGAGCACCGGCCATGCCGCCCTGCATCTTGCGCTGCTTCTGGCCGGCTGTGGCCCTGGCGACGAGGTGATCACGCCGTCCTTCAACAACATCGCCGACATGCAGGCCATCCTCGCGACGGGCGCCAAGCCGGTCTTCTGCGATGTCCTGGACGAGACGCTCTGCCTCGATCTCGATTCGGCCGAAAGGCTGATCGGTCCCAGGACCAAGGTTCTGATCGCGATGGACTATGCCTGCCATGTCTGTGATCACGATCGCGTGGCGGAGATCGCGCGGCGCCATGATATCCGGGTCATCCATGACGCCGCGCATGCGGTCGGCAGCACGTATAAGGGCAGGCCGATCGGGTCCTTCGCCGACATGACGGTGTTCAGCTTCGATCCGATCAAGACGATCACGTCGCTCGACGGCGGCGCCGTCATCGTGCGCTCGGAAGAGGAATTGCGGCAGCTCCATGAGATGCGTCTGATCGGCATGAAGCAGGCGACCCAGACCCTTTATGGCAACAACCGCGCCTGGAGCTATGATGTCGAGCGCCTCGGCTTCCGGTATCACCTGGCCAATCTGCATGCGGCGCTGGGGCTGGCGCAACTGGCGAAGTTCGACATCATCGCGAGCACCAGGCGCGCGCTGTTCAGGCAATACCAGGATGCGTTCTCGCCGATCGCCGGCCTCAGGGTGCCGGGGGGCGATATGGAGGGCATCGTTCCCTTCATCTTCTATCTGCGCGTCCTCGACGGCCGGCGCGAGGCATTCAGGACGTTCCTGGCGGCGAACGGCGTAGATACCGGCATCCATTGGCAGCCGGCGCATGGCTTCAGCCTGTTCAAGGACTGCCGGAAAGACGAACTTCCGGTGACCGAACGCATGGGACGGGAGATCGTGACCATTCCGTTCCATTCCTGCATGGCGCCGGAAGCGGCGGAAAAGGTCGTCGACACCGTCACCCGCTTCTTCGCCGCGCCGGCGAAGCCCTGACATCCGGATTGGGAGACATCTATGGATCCGAACGAAAAGTTCGCGGCCGAACGGCGGCAGCGTATCGGGGAATTCGCCCGCGACGACGCCTTCCAGACCCTGTCGCGCGACTGGCTCGAAGCCTCGATGGGCCGCAAATACATCTATAATTTCGATTGGCTCGGGCGCCCGATCATCCAGTACACGCAGGACATGTTCGCGGTCCAGGAACTGATCTGGCGCGTGAAGCCGGATCTCGTCATCGAAACCGGCATCGCGCATGGCGGCTCCCTGATCCTCAGCGCCTCGCTGCTGGCGCTCCTCGACTATTGCGATGCGGTGGAGATGGGAACGGTCCTCGATCCGCGGCAGCCTTCGCGCCGGGTCATCGGCGTCGACATCGATATCAGGGCGCATAATCGCGCCGCCATCGAGGCGCATCCCCTGGCCGGCAAGATCTCGCTCGTGGAAGGTTCTTCGGTCTCCGAAGCGGTCATTTCCGAAGTGAGGAAGCAGGCCAAGCCGTTCCGGAACGTCATGGTCTTTCTCGATTCCATGCATACGCACGACCATGTGCTGGCCGAGCTCGAGGCTTATTCACCGCTCGTAACCCTGGGCAGCTATTGCGTGGTCTTCGATACTTTCGTCGAGGATATGCCGAGAGGCTTCTTCGCCGACCGGCCCTGGGATGTGGGCAATAATCCGAAGACGGCGGTCCGGCAGTTTCTCAAGACCCATACGGAATTCGAGATCGACACCGACATGGAGAACAAGCTTCTCGTGACGGCGGTTCCCAGCGGCTTCCTGAGACGGACGGCCTGACGTCAATCATCCCGACGAATGCCGCGGCGCAGTCTATGGATCAGGCGTGCGGTGAGATAGATCGGGGCGCAGAGCAGGGCGAAACCCAGGGGAAGGGCCAGCCGGGCAAATTGCTCGGCCGCATCGAAGGGACGCTCTTGGCTTTGATATGTGCATTTGGCGAAGAGACCCGCCAGGCCGAGCTGAAGGCGTGTCACATTGAAGTTGCGCGCCAGCAGAGCCTGATAGTTCTTGTCGAGAAACTGCTTGCGCGCCAGGGCCTCAACGAAGCGGCGATGCTTGCGGAAGACATCGCCCTTGTAACGCCGGTCGTTGATGAGCTCCTCGAGAAACTCCTCCCTGATGAAGCCAAATTGCGGGCTTTGCATCAGCACTTCAAGACCCAGATGATGCTCGTGCGCCTGGCTGAGATACATTGGCTGAAGATTGGCGTAGGTCAGCATGTCGGAGACCATCAGCGTGTGATAGGCGACGCCCACTCCTTTCAGGCTGAAGAAGGCATCTTCAATGATCCGATGCGAATCCAGCCGCTCATGCGAACCCGGCACCTCGCTCGAAGTGTACCCAACGAAGCGCGGATTGCGTGGCGACCGCGCTCCGGTCTCGGGATCGACCCAGCACTCATTTGAAGCGATGGCGCAGATCGTCTGGTCGGAAGTGAGAGCGGCCACCATCCGTTCGATGGTCCGTTCATTCAGGGAGCAGTCACTGGACAGGACATAGTGGTAGATGCCGGCGCGCGGGAGAAAGGCCTTCTGGTGATTGACGACGATATTGTCGCGGATATTGGGCGCGTTGCGAAGGTAATGAATACGGCTGTCCGCCATTTCGGCCACGCAGTTCTGGACATCGTCCGAATTGGAGTTGTCCAGGACGTAAATTTCCAGATTCTTGTATGTCTGACGGCAAACGGAAGCGAGCGACATCCGAAACAGGTCGACACGTTCAAAGGCGGTAATCGCGATCGTGACGAGGGGGGTGGATTGCATGGCCGCGTGCTCCGCTCCTATGGATTGCGGTCGAGCAGGGGACGAACGATATCTCGCTCCCATTCCTCCCGCGTGAGAAGCCTCGTGCCGGACTCCTCCACCGTGAGCATCCGATTCTCGACCTGTGCCTTGGCCAGAAACTCCAGCCACGTGCGATAATGCCGGATCAGCTGCTTGGTGCTCGCGGACAGGTCGAGAAGCGGCGAGAGCTTCTTGCGCGCCTTGCCGGACAGGGCGGCCATCTCGGCGCGGATGGCCTTGTTCATCTCTTCGGGCGGCAGCCAGACCGTCACGGCCCGTCGACTTTCGGCGGTCCCGATCACGTCGAGCGCCGGATCGTGCTCAAAGGCGATGGCGCCGCTGATCTCCGGGCGCATGATGTCGTAGTCGAAGATGAGCCTGTCGTCCTGCGCCTGGCGGGGCTCATGATAGCTGCCCGCATCGAGAGTCGCGGCGCCGGTGAGGTTGCCCAGAAAGCCGGCGGCGTTCCGGTGGACGCCTTCATGAAGGGCTTTGACGACCGGGCCGGCGGCCTTGATGCCCGGAAAACCGAGGATCATCAGATTCCGGATCTGACGCTTGTGGGCGATGACCAGAAAACGCTCCTTGAAGGGCGAGGGAGCTATTTTCACGGAAGCGAAGCAGCCGCGGCGGAAGCGGAGCAGATTCTCGATCGCCGTCTGGGTGATGTAGAACTGCTTGACGCCTTCGCCGGCGGTGCCACGGCTGACCATGACGGAGGGAGAGCCTGACAGGAGCTTCTCCTGAAGCCAGCCGAGGCCGAGTTTTCTGCGGTCATGCGCGCCGAAGGTCGCCAGCTCGAGCGTGAGCTGGCGCCGGGTGGCGGCGATCAGGCGGTCGAGGCCCAGGATCGGGTTGGCCAGGTGATGCAGGACATTCAGGCAGATGACGTGGTCGAAGGTCTCCGTCAACGGCTGGTGATCGATGTCGAATTGCCGGAATTCGACAGGCAGGCCCAGGACCTCGGCCAGGATGCGTCCCCGACGCACATTCTCCGATGCGAAATCGAGGCCGACGGAGCGGCTGGCGCCGCGGCGCGCGGCCTCGAAGCAGAAGAAGCCCAGGGAACATCCGAGGTCGACGAAACTCTGCCCGGACATGTCCCGCGGCAAGATGACCTCGGCGGTGCCGGAGCGGTCATGGCCGGTCCCGGTGTTGAGGCCATGGGGCAGGGGAATTGCCTGGTAATCGAAGGATTCCGAGCGGAGCAGCTCTTCGATCCGTTCCCGGGACCAGGGTGTCGTTGCAGGGCCAGGCGATTCCATCGGGGACCTTATCAAAACTTGCTGCGGTGGTCGCAGTATTCTAACACAGGCTGTTCAGTCTGTGCGTCGTCGCTGCGAGGGTGATCATGAGGTGGAAGCAGGTTCTTCCACGCCATTTCTATCGAATATTCAAAATCGGCCGATCGTGGAAGAACAGAATGAAGCTGCCGTGGCTCACTCTGCTGCTGCGCTTCGGCCGCCCACAGCCGCTGGCCGGCCATCTGGGGGCGGACCGCCCGCGCGCCCGCGTTGTCCTGCACAAACAGGGAATCTGGTCGATTTCCGCTGGAGAAAGATTCCTCCGCTATTCGACGAAGCCGCGCCCGGTGGCCAAGCTGGGGAAGGAGTTTGCGATGTGGCAGCTGCTGCGGGCGCAGGGGCTGGCGAATATTGTGCAGAAAGCCATGACGCTCGGCGATTGCGGCGACGGAAAGATTCTCGAAACGACGCTGCTGCGACAGATCGAAATGGCCGATCAGGTCAAGATGACCCTGCCGATCATGCGTGCGCTCATGGGCGTGGCCCGGCCGGCTGTCCCCCAGGCGGTGCCGCCGACGGTCGAGGCCGGCATAAGGCTGGCGCGCATGGCTTGCGGCGGCCAGCTTCCATCCAGCTTCGCCGCGGAGAGCGCCATCAGGGATTGTTTCGCGCGGGAATTGCGGGTCGGCGTTTCTCATCAGGACCTTCATGTCTACAATGTTATGCAGGACGCCGATGGGAAGCCTATCCTGATCGATCTCAAATCTTGCGATGCCGGGCGCGTTGTTTCGATAGACATACTCGTCTTCGCTGGCAAGTACATACAGGCCAGAATATTCGACAATCTGCCGGAATGTGTGTTCTTCGCGCAACAGCGGCGCTGGGACGTGGCCGGTCTCGAGCCGGTGCTTGCCCTGATCGATCTGCCGCGCCGATACTGGGCTCACATCCTCCTCCTGCATTTGATGGGCATCAGGGCGGTGGCGGGGAAAGAACAGGAAGAAATGAGCCCGTTGTCGCGGCAGTTGTATAGCCGGGTGTTGTCCCGGGATTGGGGAGCTAAGGCATGATGGCCAAGAACGCTTCGCCATCACGCTTTATCTTATTGTTTGCGCATGATTTTCAGGAAAACGCCGCGCTCTTTTCCGCATCTCAGCGGTTTAGGAGAGCAGGAGCGCCTTGAGCCGCGCCGCGGCGAGGGCGGTGTCGTCGGCGGGGGGCGCCGCCGGCGTGACGAAAGGCCGGCCCAGCGGCACCGCCCAGCCCTTTTCATACATGAGGCTGTGCAACAGCGTGAAATCGCGGGAGGTCTGGTCCGCCCCTACCAGGCCGAGCAGGCCTTGCGCCTTGGCCGCCGTCCAATAAGCGAGGGCGTCGGAGACACCCAGCCGGCGCAGGCCCTGGGAGACGGTGCGGCTGGCCGGCCGCAAGGATGCGATCGCCAGCGGCTTGCCGAGGCGGGCCACCTCGACCGCCATGGAGATGCTGTCGCCGGTCACCACGAAACGGTCGCCATGGGCGAGGAGGCCGACATAGGGATTGTCGCCCCCGACCTTGTCCCAGCGATAAAGCTGGGCGCCGGCGGGCAGGGCCGATTCGATCGCAGCCACCGTTTCGGGCGGGGTGCGCCGGGATGTCGTGATGCGCAGGCTTCCGCCATCCTTCATCCGCTCCAGCGTGGCGAGAATGGCGCGCGCCGTCCCGGGATCGAAAGCATGGCTGCCGATCGAGCCGCCGCAGAGCAGCACGGTGAGGGGACGCGGCAGGTCGGCGAAAGGAGGCCCCCAGCGCTCGCTTTCGGCGGCGACGCGCTGGGGATCGATGCCGACCAGCGGCAGGCCGATCCGGAAGATATTGGGCGCGTCGGCGGCCCGGTACTGATAGGGTACGATGAACAGATCGGCCGTTTCGCTGCCTCCCTTGGGAGTTCCGATCAGGGCGATCTTCGTGCGGCCTTGCGATTGCTCCTTGACCCAGAGAGCGACCATGGCCAAGCGCCGGCCGACGGTCAGAACGAGATCCGGCCAGGGCGGCGTCAGCGGATCCGATTTTTCAAGGTCGACATGATGCAGCGACGCCTCGATGCGCGGCTTGGCGAGGTCGAAGTCGGGCTTGAGGACGATGTTCCGGCGCTCGAAGGCAAGCCCCGTGGCGGTGATGAGGCGTTCGGCCTGCGCGTTGTCGCCATGTTTGGCGCCGGTCAGAAGCCAGATGCGGGGATGAGACATTCGGCCTGTTTAAGAGGTTGACAGAGAGGCGGCTATAATCGATTGGCAGGGCCATGACAAATTGGGGACTTCGCCGCCTTATGCTGCTGAAAGATCTGTTCTCCACCGCAATCGCCGCCGCCGATCCCGCCCGCCGAGTCCCGCCCTTCCTCCCCCAGCCGCCCAAAGGCCGTACCCTGGTCGTCGGCGCCGGCAAGGCCAGCGCCGCCATGGCGCTTGCCGTCGAGGAGCATTGGGCAGGACCTTTGTCCGGGCTCGTCATCACCCGTTACGGCCATGGCGCGCCCTGCAAGAAGATCGAAATCGTCGAGGCCTCGCATCCGGTGCCCGACGCCAGCGGGCGTGATGCGGCGCTGCGGATGGGTGAGCTGGTCAAAGGGCTCACCGCCGACGATCTCGTGCTCTGCCTGATTTCCGGCGGCGGCTCTGCGCTGCTCGCCGCACCCGCGCCGGGACTGACCCTCGAAGACAAGCAGAATGTGAACCGGCAGCTGCTGTCCTGCGGCGCGCCGATCTCCGAGATGAACTGCGTGCGCAAGCATCTCTCGGCATTGAAAGGCGGACGACTCGCGGCAGCGGCTTATCCGGCGCAGATCGTCTCGCTGGTCATCTCGGACGTGCCGGGGGACGATCCGGCAATCGTCGCCTCCGGCCCGACCGTGCCCGATCCGACGACGCGCCAGGACGCGCTGGCGATCCTGCGCAAATACAAGTTCGATCTGCCCGCGCATGTCTGGGCCTTCCTCGAGACCGACGCCGCCGAGACGCCGAAGCCCGGCGATCCGCGTTTCGCCAAGGTCCGGACGGAAATGATCGCCGCCCCGGCGCAGTCGCTCGCCGCCGCGGCGAAGATCGCCGCCGAGGCCGGCTACCGGGTGATCGATCTCGGCGACCGGATCGAAGGCGAAGCACGTGACGTGGCGCGCGAGCAGGCGGCGCAGGCGCTCGCCACCAAAGGCCCGGCCGTCATCCTGTCGGGCGGCGAGACCACGGTGACGCTCAAAGGCAAGGGGCGGGGAGGCCGCAATGCGGAGTATGCGCTGGCGCTTGCCATCGCGCTCGACGGCAAGGCCAATATCTCGGCCATCGCCGGCGATACCGACGGCATCGACGGGTCGGAGGACAATGCCGGCGCCCTGGTGATGCCCGACACGCTGGCGCGCGCCAGGGCCAAGGGCATCGATGCGGCGGCCCATCTCGCCAATAACGACGCCTATGGCTTCTTCGACAAGATCGGCGATCTTGTCGTCACCGGACCGACGCGGACCAATGTTAACGATTTCCGGGCAATCCTGATCGAGTAGCGCACCTGCTTCGGAAGCAGGCGCGCTACGCTATGGTCACACGATCCTCTTGTAGGCCGGCATGGTGAGGAAAGTCTCGAACCGCGCCGAGGTCGACATCTTGCGGAAGATGGCGACGGCCTCGCGGAAGCGGCCTTTCTTGTAGGCTTCGGCGCCCACTTCCTGGGCCACCCGCGCCATTTCTTCCTTCACGCATTTCTCGAAGAAGGGCTTGGTCACCTTCTGGCCGCCTTCGAGCCTGGCGCCGAATTTGAGCCATTGCCAGATCTGGGAACGCGAGATCTCGGCGGTCGCGGCGTCTTCCATCAGATTGTAGATCGGCACGGCGCCGCGGCCCCTGAGCCACGCTTCGATATATTGCACGCCGACGCGGATGTTCTCGCGGAAGCCGGCCTCGGTCTTGGTGCCTTCATGGACCTGAAGCAGCTCCTTCTGGCCGACCGACACGTCGTCGCGCTTCACATAGAGCTGGTTCGGCGTCGGCATCAGCGCGTCGAAGATCTCGCGCGCCACCGGCACGAGATCGGGATGCGCCACCCAGGTGCCGTCATGGCCGTTCTTGGCCTCACGCTCCTTGTCGGCGCGGACCTTCTCGAAAGCGAGCCGGTTGGCCTCCTCGTCCTTGCGGTTCGGGATCTGCGCCGCCATGCCACCCATCGCGAAAGCGCGGCGCTTGTGGCAGGTCTGGATGAGCAGTGCCGAATAATTGGCGAGGAAGGCCTTGGACATCACCACCTGGCCGCGATCCGGCAGCACGAAGCTCTTATTGTTGGCGAAGGTCTTGATGAAGGAGAAGATATAATCCCAGCGGCCGCAATTGAGGCCGACAATATGGTCGCGCAATTCGAACAGGATCTCGTCCATCTCGAAGGCGGCGGGCAAGGTTTCGATGAGGACGGTCGCCTTGATGGTGCCGAGCGGCAGGCCCAGCTCGCTTTCGGCCTGGATGAAGACGTCGTTCCAAAGCCGCGCCTCGCGGTGGCTCTCCATCTTCGGCAGATAGAAATAGGGGCCGGATTTGGCGGCGAGCGCCGGTTTGGCATTGTGGAAGAAATACAGACCGAAATCGAAGAGGGCACCGGATACGGGCGCGCCGTCAACCCTCATATGCTCCTCGAGCAGGTGCCAGCCGCGCGGGCGCACCAGAAGGACAGCCGGCTCCTTGCCGAGCTTGTAGGATTTGCCGCTCTGCGGGTCAGTGTAGTCCAGCGCGCGCGCCCAGCGGTCCATCAGATTGATCTGCCCCTGGATCATGTTGTCCCAGGTCGGCGAGTTGGAGTCCTCGAAGTCGGTCATGAAGACCTTGGCGCCGGAGTTCAGCGCGTTGATCACCATCTTGCGGTCGGTCGGGCCGGTGATCTCGACGCGGCGGTCCTGCAGGTCGGCGGGGATCGGCGCCACCGTCCAGCTGCCGTCGCGGATCGACTTCGTCTCGGGCAGGAAGTCGGGCAGGACACCCTTGTCGAAAAGCTTCTGGCGTTCGGCCCGGGCCTTGATCAGACTGCGGCGGCGGTCCTCGAAATGGCGATGGAGCCTGGCCACGAAGGCCACGGCGTCTGCCGTCAGTATCCGCTCATAGCCCGGCTTCACCTTGGCGGTGAAGGTCACGCCTTTCGGCAATTTCGCCATTAGTCCTTACCCTTTAGATGATCGTCTTAAGATTTCAGGTTGATAACCGCCATAGGCCCAGTCCAGCAGTTCCACCGTATGGAGGATGGGAATTTCCGTAGCCTGACCGATCTGGGTAATGCAACCTATGTTACCGGTGGCGATGAGGTCGGGCGCCGTGGCGCGGATATTGGCGACTTTGCGGTCGCGCAGCTTCGTCGCGATCTCCGGCTGAAGGATATTGTACGTGCCGGCCGAGCCGCAGCAGAGATGGCCCTCCGGCACTTCGCTCACCGCGAAGCCGGCATTTTCGAGGAGGCGCCGCGGCTCGGTCCTGATCTTCTGGCCATGCTGCATGGAGCAGGCCGAATGATAGGCGACGCGCATTGCCTTCGGGGCTTCGACCTTAGGCAGCCCGATCTCGACCAGGAATTCGGTGATGTCGCGGGCCATCGCCGAAACACGCTCAGCCTTTTCCCTGTAGGCCGGATCGAGCCGCAGCATATGGCCGTAGTCCTTGATCGTCGTGCCGCAGCCCGAAGCGGTGATGATCACACGATCGACGCCGGCGGCGCTCCAGGCATCGACCATTTGACGGGCGCGGGAGAGCGCGTCCGCTTCCTTGCCCATGTGATGGGTGAGGGAGCCGCAGCAGGATGAGCCATCGGCGACCACCACCTCGACGCCCTGGCGGTTCATGAGCCGGATGGCGGCGGCATTGATGCCGGGATCGAGCACGCTCTGCACGCAGCCGCGCAGCAGCGCCACGCGCATGCGTTTTTCCCCTTCCGCCGGATAGAGACCGGGCTGGCCGACGATCTCGGGCGGCGGCGTTTCCTTGGGCGCCAGAGCGAGGAGAGACGAGAGCCGCTTGTCGCCCAGTTTTTCAAGCAGGGGCGCCAATGGCCGGACCAGCGACGACAGGATCAGCGCGGTCTTGAAGAGGCCGGGGCGCGGCATGAGGAAGGCCAGCGCGTCGCGCAGCAGGCGTTCGACGAGCGGGCGCTTGTAGGTCTTCTCGACATGGGCGCGGGCGTCGTCGATCAGATGCATGTAGTGCACGCCGGACGGACAGGTCGTCATGCAGGAGAGGCAGGAAAGGCAGCGGTCGATATGCTTCACCGTCTCGGGCGTCGCCGCCTCGCCGCGCTCGAGCATGTTCTTGATGAGATAGATGCGGCCGCGCGGGCTGTCGAG
This sequence comes from Pseudomonadota bacterium, assembly GCA_049323275.1. Classification (GTDB taxonomy): domain Bacteria; phylum Pseudomonadota; class Alphaproteobacteria; order Rhizobiales; family Aestuariivirgaceae; genus Taklimakanibacter. The sequence continues at coordinate 20,711 of JBMOOM010000077.1, read as the reverse complement.
TTCGTCGCCCAGAAGCACGTAAGTGGGGCAGGTGGCGGTGCAGAAGCCGCAATGCACACATTTGCGCAGGATCTGATTGGCCGTCGCGATATGCGGGTCCTGCAATTGCTCGGCCGTGAAACTCGTTTGCATCAGGCGCTTTCCTGCTCCATGCGGCCGGGATTGAAGATGCCGACGGGATCGAAAGAGGCTTTCACGCGCCGCGCCAAAGCGGCGAGCGCCGGGGCTTGCGGCTGAAAGACCGCGATCCGGCCGCGCAAGCTGTCATCGGCGCGGATCAGCGTCGCATGGCCGGAAGGGAGGGCGGCGCGGATGGCGGCGGCCGAAGCGTCCTTGTCCGGCGGAACCGCGAGCCAGACCAGGCCGCCGCCCCAGTCATAAAACCAGCTCATCTCGATGCGTTGCTTAAGCGTCGCGACGACCCTGGCGCCTTCGACAGGCGGAACCGACAGGCGCCAGACGCAGCGGCCACCGGGCGCGGCGAGCGGATGGACATCGCGCAGCGCGATCCATTGCGCCCGCGAGGCCTCGGTTGCCAGCAGATGCGAGGCGGGTGCCGAGAGCAGCTTGGCGAGCTTGTCGCGCCGATAGGCGATCGAGGGCGGCACGCCTTCGAGGCGCAGAAAAGTCTTCGACGTTCCATCGGCCAAGGCAGCGGGCAGATGCGCCGCGCCCGACACCTCGCAGGAAGACTGCATCGCCAGGCTCATCGCCGTAACGGCGTCCTCGTCGGCCAGGCCCTCCAGAACCAGCGTCTCCTCGCTCTCGGCCTTGGGCAAAGCCTTGAAAGTCACGGTGGTGAGGGCGGCCAGCGTGCCATAGGAGCTCGCCATCAGCTTAGGCAGGTCATAGCCGGTCACGTTCTTCACGACACGGCCGCCGGCCTTGAAAGCCTCGCCGCGGCCCGATACGCCGGCGACGCCCAATATGTGATCGCGAGCGGCGCCCGCCTTGAGGCGGCGCGGGCCTGCGAGGTTGCAGGCGAGCATGCCGCCCAGCGTGCCGGCATGGGGGGCGCCCAGAAGCCGCGAGAGATCGGGCGGCTCGAAGGCGAATTCCTGGCCTTTGTCGTCGAGCAGGTTGCGGACGTCATCGAGACGGGCGCCGGCGCCGGCGGTGATCACCAGCTCTTCCGGCTCATACAGCGCCACCTCGGAGAAGCCCGAAAGATCGAGCGTCGCCGCGGTCTGCATGGGCCGGCCCAGACTCCTTTTCGTGGCCGTGCCGACGAGGTCGAGCGGTGTCCTCCGGGCGAGGGCGTCCTGAACCATGTCGACGAGCTCGACTTCACTGTTGGGCTTCAGAATGGTCACTCAGAACCTCGGAAGATCGGCATGGGGCAGCTTGCCGCCGCGCACCACCATCCGGCCGAGCTCGGCGCAGCGATGTAGCACCGGAAAGACCTTGCCCGGATTGAGCAGGCCCTTGGCGTCGAAGGCGCATTTCAGCCGCTGCTGCTGGTTGAGATCGGCCTCGGAGAACATTTCCGGCATCAGGTCGCGCTTCTCGATGCCGACACCATGCTCGCCGGTGAGCACGCCGCCCACCTTGACGCAGAGCCGCAATATGTCGGCGCCGAACTGTTCGGCGCGCTGAAGCTCGTCCGGGTCATTGGCGTCGAACAGGATGAGCGGGTGGAGATTGCCGTCGCCGGCATGGAAGACATTGGCGACTCTCAGGCCATATTGGCGTGACAGATCCTCCATGCCCTGCAGCACTTCCGGCAGGCGCCGGCGCGGGATGGTGCCGTCCATGCAGATATAATCGGGAGAGATGCGGCCGACCGCCGGGAAAGCCGCCTTGCGCCCGGCCCAGAAGACCAGGCGCTCATCTTCCGATTGCGATACGCGACAGGAATTCGAGCGGTTGGTCTGGGCGATCGCGACCACTCTCTCGATCAGGTGATCGATCTCGGCGGCGCAGCCATCGAGCTCGATGATGAGCAGTGCTTCCGCCTCGAGCGGGTAGCCGGCATGGACGAATTCCTCCGCCGCATGAATGGCGGGGCGGTCCATCATCTCCATGCCGCCCGGAATGATGCCGGCTGAGATGACGTCGGCGACGCATTTGCCGGCGTCCTCGTTGGAGGGAAAACCGATCAGCACGGCGCGCGCGGTCTCCGGCTTCTGCAGGATGCGCACCGTGACCTCGGTGACGACGCCGAGCAGGCCCTCGGAGCCGGTCATCACGCCCAGAAGATCATAGGCCTCGCTGTCGAGATGCTTGCCGCCGAGCCGGATCACCTCGCCGGTGACCAGCACCATCTCGATGCCCAGCACATTATTGGCGGTGAGACCATATTTCAGGCAGTGCACGCCGCCCGAATTCTCGGCGACATTGCCGCCAATGGTGCAGGCGATCTGCGAGGAAGGGTCGGGGGCGTAATAGAAGCCCTTATGCTGCACCGCCTGGGTGATGGCGAGATTGGTCACGCCCGGCTGGGTGACGACGCAGCGATTGGCGTAGTCGATATCGAGAATGCGGTTGAACTTGCCGAGGCCGAGCAGCACACCGTCGGCGAGCGGCAGGGCGCCGCCCGACAGCGAGGTGCCGGCGCCGCGCGGCACGACCTTGATGCCATGCTCATGACAATATTTGAGGACGGCGCTCACCTGCGCCGTCGTCTCGGGCAGCACCACGACCAGCGGCATCTGGCGATAGGCGGTGAGGCCGTCGGTCTCATAGGCACGCATTTCGACGGGTGTTTCGATGACGCCCTCTCCGGGAACGAATTGACGCAAGGCGCCGGCGATCTCGCGCCGCCGGGCGAGGGTCATCTTGTCGGGCAAGGGCATCGCAACCATGCCTCTTAGTCCCATACTGCGGCCGAATGCTCAACCCATTTATCACATAAATACTTGCAGGGCAGGCGTGCCTCGCGCCATAAGACAGGCCTGATCAAGCCCGAATAACTGGGATGCGCCTGATGGAGCTGACCCGGCCGCGCGTCGGCCTTTTCGTGACCTGCCTCGTCGATCTGTTCCGGCCGTCGGTCGGCTTCGCCACCGTCAAGCTCCTGGAAGAGGCGGGCTGCGTGGTCGAGGTTCCGGAGAACCAGACCTGCTGCGGCCAGCCCGCCTTCAATTCGGGCGACCGCAAGGACACGGCCGACATCGCCCGGGCCGTCATCAAGGCCTTCGCCTCCTTCGATTATGTCGTGGCGCCGTCCGGCTCCTGCGCCGGCATGATCAAGGCGCACTACCCCGAGCTTTTCGCCCAGGGCTCCGCCGACCGCGCGGCGGCCGATGCGCTGGCGGCCAAGACCTATGAGCTCGTGTCCTTCCTGGTGCGCGTCATGAAGCAGGAGAAGGTCGCGGCGCGGTTCGAAGGCTCGGTCACCTATCATGATTCCTGCTCGGGCCTGCGTGAGCTCGGCGTCAAGGCGGAGCCGCGCAAGCTGCTCAGGACCGTCGAGGGCCTGGATCTCGTCGAGATGGAGGATGCGGAGGTGTGCTGCGGCTTCGGCGGCACGTTCTGCGTGAAATATCCCGACATCTCCAATGTCATGGTCGCCAAGAAGACGAAGAAGATCTCGGCCACCGGCGCCGATCTGCTGCTCGCCGGCGACATGGGCTGTCTCATGAACATGGCCGGCAAATTGAAGCGCGAAGGCTCATCCCTCAAGGTGCGCCACGTCGCCGAAATCCTCGCCGGCGACACGGCGACGCCGCCCATCGCGGAGGCCGAGTGATGTATTCTACGATGCGACGCGCAACTCAACCTCATTTTCCCTTCTCCCGCCTGCGGGAGAAGGTGCCGGACAGGGCGGATGAGGGTGTTCTCTCAGCTTTTGCGCAGCTGAAAGTATGGGAAAGTGTCGAGGCTTTGCTACTTCGTCCTCTTGAAAAGCTGGCGCAAGCGGAAGCAACACCCTCATCCGGCCTTCGGCCACCTTCTCCCGCAAGCGGGAGAAGGGCAAATCTGGTGAGGCCCTGCGTAGGTCAAGACGCGGAGGCCGAGTGATGGAGTCCAAGGCCGCCGAATTCACCAGCAACGTGGCGCGCGCCATCGCCGACAGCCAGTTGCAATGGACGATGACCGAAACCGGACCGCGCTTCATCGAGAAGCGCGCCAAGGCCCGCGCCAGCCTGCCCGAATTCGATGCGCTGCGCGACCAGGCGCGCGACATCAAGGACCATGTGCTGGCGCATCTCGACCTCTATCTCGAGCGCTATGAGGCGAAAGTCATCGAGACCGGCGGCCATGTCCATTGGGCGGAAACGGCGGAGGAGGCGCGCGCCGCAATCCTCGGCATCTGCCGCAAGCTCGACGCCAGGCTCGCCACCAAGGGCAAGTCGATGATCTCGGAAGAGATCGGCCTCAACCAGGCGCTGCAGGCGGCGGGCGTCACGCCGGTCGAGACCGATCTCGGTGAATATCTGATCCAGCTCAGAAACGAGCCGCCGAGCCACATCATCGCGCCGGCGGTGCATCTGACCCGCGACCAGATCGAGGCCGATTTCCGCAAGGCGCATACCCATCTCGATCCCAATCGCGATCTGACCGAGATCCCGACGCTGGTCGAGGAGGCGCGCACCGTGCTGCGCCAGAAGTATCTCGACGCCGATGTCGGCATCACCGGAGCCAATTTCCTCATCGCCGAGACCGGCACGTCGATCATCGTCACCAATGAGGGCAATGGCGATCTCACCCAGACCTTGCCCAAGGCGCATATCGTCATCGCCTCGATCGAGAAGATCGTGCCGACGCTCGAGGATGCGACGACCATCCTGCGGGTACTGGCGCGCTCGGCGACGGGGCAGGATTTCTCCAACTACACGACCTTTTCGACCGGGCCCCGGCGGGCGGAGGACCCCGACGGACCGCTCGAATATCACGTCGTCATTCTCGATAATGGCCGCTCGAATGTGCTCGGCACCGAATTCCAGGACATGCTGCGCTGCATACGCTGCGGCGCCTGCCTCAATCACTGCCCGGTCTATCAGGCGGTGGGCGGGCATGCCTATGGCTGGGTTTATCCGGGCCCGATCGGCTCGGTGGTGACGCCGGCCCTCATCGGCATCGAAAAGGCGAAGGACCTGCCCAACGCGTCGACCTTCTGCGGCCGTTGCGAGGAGGTCTGCCCGATGCGCATTCCCTTGCCGCGCCTGCTCCGGCACTGGCGCGAAAAGGAATTCGAGAAGCATCTGACCCCCGGCGCGGTGCGTTCAGGCCTGGGCCTCTGGGCCTATTTCGCCAAGCGGCCGAAGCTCTACCAGTTCGGCACGCGGATCGCGGCGCGTCTTCTCAAGGCCATGGGCGGCAGGAAGGGCCGGTTCGCCAGCCTGCCTCTGGCCCAGGGCTGGACGCGATATCGCGACTTGCCGGCGCCGCAAGGCAAGACCTTCCAGGCGATGTGGAAGGAGCGCCGCCATGGATAATGCCCGCGCCCGCATCCTGTCGCGCATTCATCGCGCCGCCGCCAAGGGCGACGAAACGGCGCGCGCCGCCGCGGTCGAGGCGCGCCTCGTCCATCCGCAGCGCAATCTCGTGCCGGAACGCGGACAGGGCGATGAGGCGCATCGCGTCGAAGTGTTCACCCGGATGATGGAGGCGGTCGGCGGGACGGTCGAGATTCTCGACGACCTGAACGACGTACCGGCGTCGGTCGCCGCCTATCTGCGCAACACGAATCGTCCGGCTATGATCCGGCGCGGCCGCGACGAGTTTGTCGCCAATCTGCCCTGGCACCGGGCCCAGACGCTCACGGTGAGGGAGGGGAGGGCCGAGGACGCCGATACCGCATCGCTCACCCACGCCTTTGCGGGCGTCGCCGAAACGGGCACCGTCGTCCAGCTTTCCGGGCCGGACAATCCGACGACGCTCAATTTCATGCCCGAGGCGCATATCGTGCTGCTCGAGGCCAAGGACATCGCCGCGAACTATGAGGAGGTCTGGACGCGCCTGCGTGACATCCATGGACCCGGCCAGATGCCGCGCACCGTGAACATGATCTCCGGGCCTTCGCGCACCGGCGACATCGAGCAGACGATCGTGCGGCCGGCGCACGGACCCAAGGACATGCATGTGATCATCGTCAGGAGCCCCTGATGTGGAAACCCGTGGACGAGATCGTCGCACGCTGGCGTCCACTCGAGGGCGAAGGCCTCGAGCATCTGGTGCTGAAGGCGACGCCGGCCGGCTACAGCGTGCGCAGCAAGGTCATCGGCCCGGATTTCGCCGTCTCCTATGCGATCGATCTCGACAAGACCTGGCGGACCTTGTGGTTTGCGGTCGATTCGGCCGATGGCCGCCGGCGCAGCTTCCGCTCGCCGGCCGCGGGACGCTGGGAGGATGGCGACGGCGACCGGTTGCCGGTCTTCGACGGCTGCATCGATATCGATCTCTCCTTCACCTGCTTCACCAACAGCCTGCCGGTGAGGCGGATGGAGTTCGTCAAGGGGCAGGCGCATGAATTCGCCATGCTGTGGATGCCCACCGACACGCTCGATCCCTTTGTCGACGGCCAGCGCTATACCTGCCGCGAGCCCGGCCGGCGGTTCCACTATGAAGCGACGGACGGGGCCTTCGAAGCCGAGATCACCTTCGACGACTATGGTCTCGTCGCCGATTATCCCGGCCTCTTCCGGCGCGTGTCCTGACATGACGCTGCAGAATCGCGTCAATCCCTATGGCGAGATCGTCGCGAGCCCGGCGCGCGGCACGATGATGGGCAATCGCGGCGGCAAGTTCCATCGCGACGACCGGACTCTCGGCAAAAGACGCTGGGCGACCCGGCATTGGATCTGCTGCGATCTCTATTGGAAGGGCGTCCATCACGAGCCGATGGGCAAGGGCTATACGTCGCTGTTCTTCCTCGATGAGGTGACCGCGCTGGCGGCCGGGCATCGGCCCTGCTTCTACTGCCGGCGCAAGGAGGCGCAGCATTTCCTGGCGCTCGCTTCGCCGCCGCTCATGGCGGACGAAGCCGATCGCATCGTGGACAAGGAGCGCCGGGGGCCGCATCCCGAGATCGAGGTGGCGAATCTGCCCGACGGCGCCATGATCGATGCCGGGCAGGGGCCTTTCGCGGTCCGTGGCGAGCACCTCCTGAAATGGTCCTTCGAGGGCTACGAATCGGCCGTTCCGCGCAGGCCAGTCATGAGCGCTAAGCTTTTGACTCCGGCACTCTATGTCGGCATTCTCGCGCGCGGTTTTCAACCACGCTGGCACCCGTCAGCGCAATTCTTGGGGAAGGGGAACATATGAAGCTGCTGCGTTACGGAGCGAAGGGCAAGGAGAAGCCGGGCCTGCTCGACAAGGAAGGCCGCATCCGCGATCTCTCCGGGATCGTCGCCGATATCGGCGGCGAGACGATCAGCCCGAAGAGCCTGAGCCGCCTCGCCAAGATCAAGCCGGAATCGCTGCCCTTGGTGCGCGGCACGCCGCGCATCGGCCCGTGCGTCGCCAATCCGCAGAAATTCATCGCCATCGGCCTCAACTATTCCGACCACGCGGCGGAATCGAATCTTCCCGTCCCGCCGGAACCCGTCGTCTTCACCAAGCATGTGAGCTGTATCTCCGGTCCGGACGACGACGTGACCCTGCCGCCCAAGTCGAAGAAGTCGGACTGGGAAGTGGAGCTCGGCGTCATCATCGGCACGCGCGCCAAGAACATCAAGAAGAAGGACGCGCTCGCCCATGTGGCGGGTTATTGCACCGTCAACGATCTCTCCGAGCGCGAATTCCAGATCGAGCGCGCCGGCCAGTGGACCAAGGGCAAGTCCTACGACACCTTCGGCCCGATCGGCCCGTGGCTCGTCACGACCGATGAAATCAAGGATCCGCAGAAGCTCAAACTGTGGCTCGAGCTCAACGGCAAGAAGGTGCAGGACGGCACGACCGCGACCATGGTGTTCGGCGTCGCCCATATCGTCGCCTATCTGTCGCAGTTCTTTACCCTGATGCCGGGCGACATCATCACCACCGGCACGCCGCCGGGCGTCGGCATGGGCATGAAGCCGCAGCGCTTCCTGAAGCCCGGCGACACGATGCGCATCGGCATCGAAGGCCTGGGCGTCCAGCAGCAGAAGGTCGTGCGCGACAAGTAATATCTGTCTACGAAAAAGGCCCTTCTTCCAAAATCGGGAGAAGGGCTTTTTCGTTACTCGGCCGGAGCGGGGCTGAAGCTGCCGTCGATATCCGGGCGGCGGTCAGGTGTCGTCTTGGCGGCCTGGGCGCGGACGATGACATCGGCGCGATTGACCGATTTGCGCTCGGAATCGATGCGCTCGATGAGCAGCTCGGCGCGCTCGATGCTGCCGAGCAGCGCCAGGATGGCACCACGCTCGCCAGATGTCACTTGCGGACCGAGCAGCAAGGTCTTCTCGCGCAGATCCCCGACGGTCGCGATTTTTACGTGACCGGCCGGCACGGCGGGGCTGGGCACGCCGAAATCGGGCAGGATATCCCGCATGCGGAATTCGAGCCTTGTCAACGCATCGGTCACCACCCTGTCGGCCTCGGCGGTGAATTTCTCGCGTTTCACCCGGCGCGCAACCTGGTGCAGCGTCTCGGCGAGGCTGGCCGAGAAGTCCGCCTCCTCGATGAGGCTCGCGACCAGGTCCTGCTGGTCATAGGGCATGCTGTCCTTGAACAGCGCGGCCGAGAAGGAACGGATGTCGCGGCTCAATATGTCGGTCGCCACATAGTGCTCGCCGGGATCGCTGGGCGCCGTCTTCACGCCACGCGCAATGTCGAGGAAGAGGGCGCCGGCATTGAGATGGCGCAAGGTCTCCTGCTGGACGGCATTGACCGAGTTAGTGAAGTCGCTGGTCAATTCGCGCTTGAGGTATTTGGGCACCGAATAATCCTCGATATCCTCCGCCGCGGTGCGGCCGATGCGGGAGAGAACCGTCTCGAAGACGCCGACGAAGGGAAACAGCAGAACGGTGTTGAAGACATTGAAGGCGGTCGAGAACAGGCCGACGGCGACCGGCACCAGCGGGAAGGTCTCCTTGCCGCCAACCAGAACCGCGACACCAGGATCGCCGCCGAACCAGCCCATCGCGAATTTCAGGATCTCTATCGCCGGGAAGAACAACAGCAGCATCACCGCGACGCCGATGAAATTGAAGGATATGTGGGCATAGGCGGCGCGTTTGGCGTTCTTCGACAGGTTGAGCGAGGCCATCCAGGAGGTGATGGTCGTGCCGAGATCGGCGCCGAGCGAGAAGGCGACCGCCGTATGCCAGTCGAGCACGCCGGCGGCGCCGAGACCCATCACGATGCCGATGGTCGCCGATGACGAGTGGATGAGCGCGGTGATGAGGGCGGCGATGAGGATGCAGACGATGAGGCCGGCAAAGCTCTCGGCGTGAAGCCCCGAGATGATCGACATCACTTCCGGCATGCCGCGCAACGGCCGCAGGCCGCCGGTCATCAGGTTCAGGCCGTAGAAGATGAGCGCGAAACCCATGCAGGCGAGCGCGATGTTGCGTATCTTCTCGCTTTTGGCGAAGACATAGACGAGGGCGAAGACGCCGCCGAGCAGCAGCCCCAGGGGCCCGAGCGGCAAAGCGATGAGGCCATTGCCGAGCGTGGTGCCGATATTGGCGCCCATGATGACGCTGATGGCGGGTCTCAGCGCGATGACGCCGGCATTGACGAGGCCCACGACCATCACGGTCATGGCGGTCGAGGATTGGATGACGCCAGTGATCAGCGTGCCGGCGATGACGCCCTTGGCGGGTGTGCCGGCGATCTTCGCCAGCCATTCGCGCATGCGGTTGACGGAAAGGGCCTGGATGCCGTTGGCCATGAATTCGAGCCCGAGCATGAAGATGCCGAGCCCGCCGATGACCGGCACGATGATGTCCTTGAAGATATCCGCTTCCATGTTCGCCGTTTCTTTCTCGTTGACTCAACTTCCGAAATTCAGCTCGCTCGCCCAATAGGCCTTGACCTGCTCGACCAGCGGCGGGGGCAGCGGCACGTAGAACAGGGCCTCGGCGTCGGCGGCGCCTCGGCTCAGCGCGTGATTGAAGAACCACAGGGCCTGGCGGGCGCGTGACGCGGAATCGGGATCACGCCGCATCAGGATGTAGGTCGCGGCGGTGATCGGCCAGGCATCCGTCTCGGCGCTGTCGACGAGGGAGAGATGAAAGCCGTTGTCGGGCGACCAGGGGGCCTTGGCCGCGGTGAGGGCGAAGCTCTGAGGCTCAGGCCTCACGAATTTGCCGGCACGGTTTCTGACCGTGGCAAAAGTGAGCTCGGCGCGGGCCACCTGGCCATATTCGACATAGCCGATGGCGCCCTTGGTCGCCTTGACGGCGCCAACGACGCCCGAGCTTCTCTCGACGCTGGTGCCGAGCGGCCAGGAGATCAGCGTGTCGGCACCATATTTGTTCTTCCATTCGGGGCTGACGGCGGAGAGGAAGCTCGTCCAGTTGAAAGTGGAGCCCGAGCCGTCGGCGCGGTGAATGACGGTGATCTTGAGATCCGGCAGCTTCAGTCCGGAATTGAGAGCGAGGATGGCCGGGTCCGACCAGTTCTGGATCGTGCCCAGATAGATCTTGGCCAGAACCTCGCCCGAGAGCTGGAGGCCGCCCGGCGCGACATTGTCGAGATTGACCACGGGCACGATGCCGCCGACCACCAGCGGGAACTGGACGAAGCCGAATTTTTCGAGATCTTCGGGCGGCAATGGCGCGTCGCTCGCGGCGAAATCCATTTCCGGCTGGGTCAGGCGCAGGATGCCGGCCAGCGAGCCGACCGGCTCATAGTCGATGCCGGAGCCCATGAAATTGATGTCGGTGCCGCCGGCCCGGTCGGTCAGGCAGCTTTCCGACCATCTGGCGATCACCGGATAGGCGAAGGTTGAGCCCGCGCCATGAATGGGCTCGGCCGGCGCCGGCAGGCTCGAGACGAAGAAGAAGAGGGCGGCCAGAAAAGCGAGCAAGGCGGACTTCATAGAGGCTCCCGAGCTGTTCCGACGCCGCCGCCATTGGACGGCTGATTTTTTGACCTTAAGTTTCGTTAATGACAGGCCGGTGACCGCAGACGCGTTGCGTTTTCAGTTGCAACGGGATAGTTTGACGGGACCTGAGAAACAGTGCCGTTTCTCCATTCTCCCGCCCGCTCAGATCTACATCCGGCAAATGCTGCTGACGGGCGCAGTCGTTGAATATTGTCTCTTGGCAGGTGACTAAAGTCGTGACGAACGGTGACTGGCGGCTCGGCATATTGTTTTCGCGCAGCGGCGTGACGGCGGCGGCCGAGATCGCCGAGGCCAACGCCGCCTTGCTGGCGGTCGAAGAGATCAATGCGCGTGGCGGCGTGCTCGGACGGCCGCTGCGCCCGACATTCTATGATCCGGAATGCTCGCCGCAGAAATATCGCGAGCTCGCCGTCCGCCTGCTCACCGAGGACAAGATCAGATGCGTCGTCGGCTGCTACATGTCGACGGCACGCAAGGCCGTGCTGCCTGAGATCGAGGCCTATCGCGGCCTGCTGTTCTATCCGACCTTCTATGAAGGGTTCGAATATTCGTCCCGTTGTTTCTATGCCGGATCCTCGTCAAATCAGAACGCCGTGCAGCTGGCGCGCTATCTGATGGAGACCTTCGGCAAGCGCTTCCTGCTGGTCGGCTCCAACTATGTGTTTCCTTACGAATATAACCGGGTCGTGACCGACCTCGTCATGTCGGGGAAGGGGAGCATCGCCGACGAGATCTATGTTCCCGTCGAGGCGACGCGCCGGGATTTCGAGCCGGTGATCCGGCAGATCCGCAAGCTGAAGCCTGATGTCGTGGTCTCCAATGTCGTCGGCACCGGCGCGGTTCTCCTCTATGAAGCCTATAAGGAGGCGGGCTTCGATGCCCGCACCATGCCGATCGCCAGCCTCTCGACCACCGAGGCGGAACTGGCCGAGATGGCGCCCGAGATCGCGGTCGGCCATCTCACCTCGGCCTCGTTCTTCGAGACGCTGGATACGCCGGAAGCGCGCCGTTTCGTCACCGCCTTCAAGCGCCGGTTTGGCGGGCAGGCGCCGGTCACCGCCAGCGCCGAAGCCGCCTATTGCCAGATCCATCTCTATGCCAAGGCGCTCGAACTCGCCGGTGACGATGATCCGGATGTCGTGGCCCGGCATCTGCGCGGGCTCGAGTTCGACGCGCCGCAGGGACGCATCCGGGTCGATCCCGACAACAATCATACGGAGCTGTGGTCGCGGATCGGGCGCATCAACGCGCAAGGCCGCTTCGACATCGTCTGGCAGTCGGACAGCCGCGTGAAGCCCGATCCTTATTTCGTCACCTCCGCCTATGACGACTGGATGGACGCCACGCCGCGACTGAAGCGCCGGACATAGGACGGTCCTGTGGCGACGCACATCCTTCGCGATCTGAAAGGGCTACGCATCCAGGTGATCCATCCGCCCGACTCGGAGGGGCTGGCGCTGGTCGATCATCTGCGGCGCGTCGGCTGCAGCTGCGAGACGACATGGCCGTTGCCGGACGAGGTCAATCCGGCCGCCGCGGTCATCCTCGTTTCGATCGAGCAGGAGAATCGCGAGAAGATCCTCAAGCTGTTCCGCCCGAGCCAGCCGTCGGATCCGGCCTTGCTGGCGGTGGTGTCCTTCGAGGATCCGGGCACTCTGCAAGTGGTGCTGGAATGCGGCGCGCTCGCCGTCATCGAACGGCCGATCCGGCCCTTCGGCCTCTTGACAAATCTGACCATCGCGCGGGCGCTGTGGCTCGAGCGGCAGAATGCGAGCAAGAGAATCCGCAAGCTCGAACGCAAGCTCGCCGGCAACAACCGCATCCTGAAGGCGAAGAGCATCCTCATGGAGACGCAAGGCCTGTCGGAGCCGGAAGCCTATGAGAGCATTCGCCGCCAGGCGATGGCGAAGCGCGTGCCGATGGATGATCTCGCAATGGCGATCATCAACGCACATGAACTCTTGACGTTCAAAGATCGTCGTGCCTAAGATGAAAATTAGTTGAAGCTTAGTAAAAGCTGAACTCGAAGAGACGCAAGACAGCGCGGTCTGCGTCGCAAGGCTAGGAAGCCCGCAAGCTCCATGACCGGAGCCGGCGGGTTTTTTTGTTTCCGACTGTGCCGACAGAGCGGTTGGCATGCCGTTGATGGACTTTGCGCTGCGCGATCGCTCATCGATTGCGCGAAGGATGCGCAGTGCCCGCAGCACCCCAGCAAATCTCAAAAAGATAAGCGCTCACGAAGCGCGGAAGCGAGGAGGAAATGAAACTACTTCAGAGCAGGCGTACCTTCATCAAGACTACAGGTTTGGCCGCCGCGGGACTCGCCGCGCCGACGATCCTGCGCTTAGGCGACAAAGCGTGGGCCGCCGACGAGATCCCGGTCGGGATCATGTATTCATTGACCGGCACGACGGCGATCGTCGAAAAGTCGATGAACCAATGCGCCCAGATGGCCATTGCCGAGATCAACGCCAAGGGCGGCGTGCTGGGCAAGCAGCTCAAGCCGATCATCGAGGATCCGGCGTCGGAGCCGCGCATCTACAGCGAAAAGGCGCGCAAGCTCGTCATCGAGGACCAGGTGCCGGTCATCTTCGGATGCTACACGACGGCGAGCCGCAAGGCGGTGCTGCCGGTCGTCGAGCGGCGTAAGGGCCTGCTGGTATGGCCGACATGGTATGAAGGCGAGGAGTGCTCGAAAAACGTGCTCTATGCCGGTTCCGCCGTGCCCAACCAGCAGCTCGAGAATTCGCTGCCGTGGCTCAAGAAGAATCTCGGCAAGAACAAGCTGTTCATCGTCGGCTCCGACTACGCTTTTCCGCGCGGCATGGCAAAGACGTCCAAGACCATCTGCCAGAAGATCGGCATGGAAGTGGTGGGCGACGAATATCTGCCCCTCGGCCACACCGAATGGGCATCGCTCGTCTCCAAGATCGGATCGAGCGGCGCCGATGTGATCTTCTCGAATGTCGTCGGCGACTCGATCGTCGCCTTCTACCGCGAGCTGCGCAACCAGGGCTATGACTTCGAGAAGCTGCCGCTGTGCGCCTCGACGACGACGGAAGTCGAGATCAAGGCGATGGGCGCGGAATATGCGCTCGGGAGCTATGTCTCGCTGCCGTACTTCCAGACCGTCGACACGCCGCAGAACAAGACTTTCGTCGAGGCCTTCAAGGCCGTCGCCGGCGCCGATGCGGTGACGCATGCGGCCATGGAAGCGGTCTATATCGGCATCAATATCTGGGCGATGGCGGCGACGAAAGCCGGCGACGTGGCGCCGGAAGCGGTGATCGCCAGTGCCGGCGGCCTCTCCTTCGACGCGCCGCAGGGCAAGGTCACCATCGATCCGGAGAATCTCCACAGCTACCTGACGCCCCGCATCGGCAAGTCCCGGTCCGACGGACTTCTCGATATCGTCGATCAGTATTCCGAGCCGCTTCTGCCGCTGCCCTATTCGAGCGTCGGCGAGACGGCGGAGAAGCGCATCTGCACCACGAAAGGTGCGTCGCTGTAAGACAACGTCAGGCTCCTTGCCGGAGCGGCTCAGACCGCTCCGGCCCTTCTCCGACGAGGCTTCATGGAAACATTCGTCATCGGGCTGAGCATCGCGTCGATCCTGTTCATGGTCGCTTTGGGCCTGGCGATCATCTACGGCACGATGAAGGTGATCAACCTGGCGCATGGTGAAATGGTCATGATCGGCGCCTATGTCACGGTGCTGGCGACCAAACATCTGGGCGTCAGCCTCTATTGGTGCCTGCCGCTCGCCTTCCTGATCACCGCCGGCTTCGGCCTCGTCATCGAGCGCACGGTCGTCCGGCGGCTCTATGGCCGGCTGCTCGACACGCTGCTGGCGACCTGGGGCATCGCGCTCATCCTGCAGCAGCTCATCCGCATCCATTTCGGCCTGGCGCTGTTCGGAATCCAGATCGAGGGCCTCGGCGCCGATCTTCAGAACGTTCCGGTGCCGGTCGAGCTGCAGCAGTCGTTCCGCCTTCTCGGCGCCAATATCCCGGCCTACCGGGCCTTCGTGTTCGCGATCGCGGTGCTGCTCGGCGCCGTGACCTGGTGGCTCGTCTACCGGACCCGCTTCGGCAACCAGCTGCGCGCCGTCTCCGTCGCGCGCAACATGGCGGCGGCCTGCGGCATCAACGACCAGCGGGTCAACGCGCTCGCCTTCGCTTATGGATCGGGCCTTGCCGGCGCCGCCGGCGTCCTCGTCTCGGGCTTCAAGACGGTCTCGCCCGATATGGGGACGCCCTATGTCGTCGACGCCTTCCTGGTGGTCGTCGCCGGCGGTGTCGGAAACCTCATCGGCACCTTCGTGTCCGCCGGCATTCTGGGCGAGGTGCAGAGCTTCGTCGCCACCTGGCTCAACGACGTCTATGGCCGCACGGTCCTGTTCGCCGTCGTGATCCTCATCCTTCTGTTCAGGCCGCAAGGCCTCTTCGTGACCAAGAGCCGCTGACGGTTCGAGCATGGGCAAGACATGAAATATCGGATCGTCACCATCGCCGCCTACACGGTGTTCTTCGCCGCCATCTTCCTGCTGCCCATGTTCCTCAACGGCTTCTGGATCAACCGCGTCGCCATTTATCTGGTCTATTCGATCTGCGCGGTCGCGGTCAGCATGTCCTGGGGCTATGCCGGCGTGCTCAATCTGGGGCAGGGACTCTTCTTCGGCATCGGCGCCTATATGCTGGCCATGTCGCTGACCCTGGCACTGCCCGAGAACAACCCGGTGCCGGAGCTGATGCTGCTGAATATGGAGCCCGACGCGGTGCGCGATCTCTGCTGCGTGACGCCCGGCTCCTTCCTGTGGATTCCCTTCCGATCCCTGGCGGTCGGCCTGATCGCCGGCATCGCGGTGCCCACGCTCCTTGCCGCCGCGCTCGGCTATGTCATGTTCAAGCGCCGCACCGCCGGGGTCTATGTCAGCATCATCACGCTCGCTTTCGCGCTCATCGGCCAGCTGCTCATCATCAACAACCAGCCGCTCACCGGCGGCTTCAACGGCCTCGCCAACCTGGCTTTGCTCGATATCGGCGGCTTCGAATTCGATCCCTATGGGGCGAGCGTCTATTATCTGGTGGCCGCCACGCTCCTGGTGGTGATGCTGCTCGCCCGTTACCTGCTGTCGGGGCGGATCGGCCAGATCCTGAAGGCGATCCGCGAGGACGAGGCCAGGGCGCGCTATCTCGGCTACGATGTCGAGAACTACAAGCTCTTCATCTTCAGCCTGTCGGCGGGTGTCGCCGGCCTTGCCGGCATGCTGTTCACGGTGACGGCGGAGTTCGCCTCGCCGTCGCTGATGGCGACCTCGTTCAGCATCTCCATGGTGATCTGGGCCGCGACGGGCGGGCGCGCGTCGCTGCTCGGCGCCGCGATCGGCGCGCTGATCGTAAATTTCGTCGGCTCGCTCGCCAGCGAAAGCGCCGCCTTCCAGCCGGTCTGGCCGATCATCCTGGGCGGATTGTTCGTCTTCGTCGTCCTGGTGATGCCGAACGGGCTTGCGGGCATCTGCAAAGGCCTGATCGCGCGCTCACGGAAGGCGGAAGCGGCGCGCCAGGAGGCCTATCCATGAGCGCCGCGGCCGATGCCATTCTGCGGACGCGCGGCCTCACCGTGCGGTTCGATTCCATCCCGGTGGTGCGTGACGTCGATCTCGCCATCGCGGATGGGGAGCTGCGGGTGATCATCGGCGCCAATGGCGCCGGCAAATCGACGCTGCTCGATCTGCTGTGCGGCAGGATATTGCCGTCCCAGGGCGAGGTCTGGCTGAAGGACCGCAACATCACCGGCATCGGCGAGGCCGCCATTGCGCGCAGCGGCATCGGGCGCAAATTCCAGACGCCGAGCGTGTTCAAGGAAATGACGGTCCTGGAGAATCTGCAGGTCGCCAGCAACCGGCGGGTCCGGGTTCTCGAGAACCTGCTGGTGCGGCTGAGCGGCAAGCCGAGCGAGAAGGAAGAGGCGGTCGCGGCGCGCACCGGCCTTCTGGGCGTCATGCATCGCCGGGCGTCGGAGCTGTCGCACGGCCAGCTCCAGTGGCTCGAGCTCGCCATGGTGCTGAGTCAGGATCCGAAGATCGTCCTGCTGGACGAGCCCGCCGCCGGCATGACCGCCGATGAAACCGACAAGACGGCCGAGCTGCTGCTCGATCTCGCGGGCAGCCATACGGTGCTGGTCATCGAGCACGACATGGCCTTCGTGCGGCGCATCTGCCGGACCATCACCGTCCTGCATCAGGGAGCGATCCTGGCCGAAGGCACCGCGCAGGAGATCGAGCATCATCCCGCGGTGATCGAGGCCTATCTCGGATCGGCGACGCTCAGCCATGCTTAAGCTCAGAAAACTCAACGCCTTCTACGGCACCAGCCACATCATCCACGATCTCGATCTCGAGGTCGGCAGGGGCGAGATCTTCTGCATTCTCGGGCGCAATGGCGTCGGCAAGACGACCTTGCTGCGCAGCCTGCTCGGCATCGATGTGCGAACGCGCGGTACGATCGAGCTCGACGGCATCGATATCAGCGCCGCTCCCACCTTCAAACGGGCCCAATCCGGGATCGGCTATGTGCCGCAGGGGCGCGAGATCGTGCCCGGCCTGACGGTGCTCGAGAATATCCTGCTCGGCTGCAACGCACGTGCGGACGGGCGCCGCGACGTGCCGCCGCTGGTCTGGACGCTGTTTCCGTTCTTGAAGGAGCATCTCGGGCGGCGCGGCACCAATCTCTCCGGCGGGCAGCAGCAGCAGCTCGCCATCGCGCGCGCACTCGCCACCGATCCGCATGTCCTGGTGCTCGATGAGCCGACGGAAGGCATCCAGCCGAATGTGGTGGCGGATATCGAAAAGGCGATCGTCTCGCTCAACCGCGACCACGGCCTGACGGTCATCCTGGTGGAGCAGAAGATCCGCTTCGCACGCTCCGCGGGGCAACGTTTCGTCATTCTCGAAAAGGGCCGCATCGCCGCCGCGGGGACCGCCGCCGAGCTCAGCAACGAGCTCGTCCGTAAACATATGAGTCTATGAAGAAGGATGCCATGCCATGCTTCAGGTCAACAGCATCGTCGGGGCGCGGACGGATCCAGCCTTGCATGAGCGGCTCCATCGGCTGGAGCATCATCATGCGGTCGAGGTGGTGACGATCGCGCTCGGCGATCTCGACCGGCGGCGGCTGCTGGCGCGGACCGAACGGGGCGAGGACATCGCTATCGCCCTGCCGCGCGACCAGAAGCTCTTCGACGGCGCCGTGCTGGTGATGGAGGATAAGCGCGCGATCGTGGTCAGGGCCGGCGAACAGCGCTGGCTGCGGTTAAAGCCCGCCTCATCACGCGCCGCGCTCGAGCTCGGCTATCACGCCGGCAATCTGCATTGGCGGGTCCGCTTCGACGGCGACGATCTCCTGGTCTCGCTCGACGGGCCGGCGCAAGCCTATGCGGCGCGGATCGAGCCGCTGATCAAAGGCGGGCATGTCGCCATGTCCGAAACCACCGAATGAGTCTCCCTCCCGCCAGCGGCCTGCTTCTGGCCCTGCAGCATGCCGACAGCCAGTTCCCGTCGGGCGGCTTCGCCTTTTCGCAGGGCCTCGAGGCCGCGTCACAGCTGGTGGACAGGCTCGGTGCTTTCAGTTTCGCCGGATTCCTGGAGGCGCAGATCAGGCATCGCTGGGCCGAGGCCGATCGTGTCGCGCTGGTGCGGGCATATCGATGCGGCGGCGATCGCGAAGCGGTCGCGCGGCTCGATACCGAGGTCGAGGCATCGACATTGGCCGAGGGCCTGCGCGCCGGGTCGCGCCGCAACGGCATGGCGCTTCTCACCACCCATGCGCGGATCGGCACGGAAGGCGCCGACGCCTATCGGGCGATGATCCGCGACGGCGCCGCCTGCGGCCATCTGCCGGTGGTGCAGGGGATGTTGTGGCGCGCGGTCGGGCTCGATGAAAAGACGGCCATTGCGATCAGCGGCTACCAGGCCGCCGCCTCGCTCGCCACCGCCGCGATACGCCTCGGCCTCATCGGCGCGATCGAGGCGCAGCGTCATGTCGCCGATATGCTGCCGCTTATCGAGGCCATGGGCGCGCTGCCGGTGGAGAAGGATGAGCCCGTCCGCTCTTTCGTTCCGCTGGCCGAGATCGCGGTCGCCCTGCATGGCGCCACCGGCCAGCGACTGTTCTCGAACTGACCGACATGAAGGAACGCAAAGCATGTTGTTGACACCGACCGAACTGGAGCGTCTCACCATCTACACAGCGGCGGAGCTGGCGCGCAAAAGGCGGGCCAAGGGACTTCTGCTCAACTATCCCGAGACGGTCGCGCTGATCTCCGACGAGATTCTCGAAGGCGCCCGTGAAGGCCGCTCGGTGGCGGAACTGATGTCGCTCGGCTCGCAGCTGCTGACCCAGAAGGATGTCATGCCAGGGGTCGCGGCCATGCTGCCGATGCTGCAGGTCGAAGCGACGTTCCGGGACGGCACCAAGCTCGTTACCGTCCACGATCCGCTGCGGCCGGTGGCGGGGTCGGAGGTCGACACGAACCATCCGGGCGAGCTGATCGTCGAGGAGGGCGAAATCGAGCTCAATGCCGGGCGCCGCAAGCTGACGCTGCGCGTGGTGAATAGCGGCGACCGGCCGGTGCAGATCGGCTCGCATTACCATTTCTTCGAGGTCAACAAGGCGCTCGATTTCGATCGCGCCCAGGCCTTCGGCATGCGGCTCGATATCGCCGCGGGGACGGCGGTGCGTTTCGAACCGGGGCAGGAGAAGGACGTGACGCTCACCAGCTTCGGCGGGCGGCAGCGGCTTTCCGGCCTCAACGGCCTCTCCGACGGACGGGCGGGCGATCCAAAAGCCAAATCGGCAGCCATCGAACGGGCCCGCGTGGCCGGCTTCCGCGGCGCCTGACAGGGAGTTCAATCATGGCCTCAGTTTCACGCAGAGATTATGCCGCGATGTATGGACCGACCACCGGCGACGGGGTCAGGCTGGGCGATACGTCGCTGGTCGCGGTCATCGAGAAGGACTTCGCGATCTATGGCGATGAATGCCTGCATGGCGGCGGCAAGACGCTGCGCGATGGCGCCGGGCTCGCCGCCGGCGTCACCAGCGCCGAGGGCGCGCTCGATTTCCTCTTGTGCAATGTCACCGTCATCGACGCGGTTGTCGGCATCGTCAAAGGCGATATCGGCATCAGGGACGGCCGCATCGTCGGCATCGGCAAGGCCGGCAATCCCGATGTGATGGACGGGGTCGATCCCCGGCTCATCGTCTCGGCGGCGACGACGGTGCGCGACTGCGAGGGCCTGATCGCCACGGCCGGCGCTATCGACGTGCATGTCCATTTCGACAGCGCCCAGCTCTGCGAGCATGCCATCGCTTCCGGCATCACCACCATGCTCGGTGGCTCGCTCGGTCCGATCACCGTCGGCATCGACTGCGGCGGGCCGTTCAATGTCGGCAAGATGCTGCAGGCGGCCGAGCAGTGGCCGATCAATTTCGGCTTTCTCGGGCGCGGCAATTCGCACAAGCCCGCCTCTCTGGTCGAGCAGATCGAGACCGGCTGCCTCGGCCTCAAGCTGCATGAGGACTGGGGCACCATGCCGGCGGCGATCGACACCTGTCTCACCGTCGCCGACCGCATGGACTTCCCGGTGCAGATCCATACCGACACGCTGAACGAATCCGGCTTCGTCGAGGACACGCTGGCGGCGATCAAGGGCCGCACCATTCACATGTATCACACCGAGGGGGCCGGCGGCGGGCCCCCGCCCGAAATA
>JBMOOM010000076.1:0-3741 GCA_049323275.1 Pseudomonadota bacterium | reverse complement strand
CCAAGATCGACATGGCCAGCCCCAACATCAACCTGCGCGACCCGGCCCTCTACCGCATCAAGCGCGCCACGCACCACAACACCGGCGACAAGTGGTGCATCTACCCGATGTACACCTACGCGCACCCCATCGAAGACGCGCTGGAGAACATCACCCACAGCATCTGCACGCTGGAGTTCGAAGACCAGCGCCCCTTCTACGACTGGCTGCTGGAGCGGCTGGCCGACCTTGGCCTGCTCAAGCAGCCCCTGCCGAAGCAATATGAGTTCGCGCGCCTGAACCTCACCTACGTGATCACCAGCAAGCGCAAGCTCAAGCAACTGGTGGACGAAAAAATCGTGAGCGGCTGGGACGACCCGCGCATGCCCACCATCGTGGGCCTGCGCCGCCGCGGCTACACGCCCGAAGGCATACGCCTGTTCGCCGAGCGCATTGGCATCAGCAAGGCCAACGGCTGGATCGACTACAGCATCCTCGAAGCCGCGGTGCGCGACGACCTGGAAGGCAAGGCCCCGCGCGCGATGGCGGTGCTGGATCCGGTGAAGCTGGTGTTGACCAACTGGAACGAGGTGATCGGCGCGGGCAAGACCGAGCCCTGCAGCGCGCCGGTGCACCCCAACCACCCCGAGCTGGGCAAGCGCGAGTTCAGCCTGGGCCCCGAGGTGTGGATCGAACGCGACGATTTCATGGAAGAGCCGCTCAAGGGCTACCACCGCCTGAGCCCCCCGCGCTACGACGGCCAGGGCAACAGCCTGCCGGGCAGCATGGTGCGGCTGAAGTACGGCTACGTGATCCAGTGCACCGGCCTGCGCAAGAGCTTTGACGGCACGGTGACCGAGGTGCACGCCAAGCTGGTGCCCGACACCAAGAGCGGCACGCCGGGCGCGGATGCGGTGAAGGTGAAAGGCACGATCACCTGGGTGGGCGTGCACGATGCCGTGCAAGCGGAAGTGAGGCTGTACGACCGGCTGTTCAACGACCCGCAGCCCGATGCGGGGGGGAAGGACTTTCTGGCCTCGCTGAATCCCGAGAGCTTGAAGGTGGTGACGGCGTATTTGGAGCCGTCATTGGCGCATGCGGCGCCGGATCACAAGTTCCAGTTTGAGAGGCATGGGTACTTTGTGGCGGATGCCAAAGATCACAGAATCGAGGGGAAATCCGTGTTCAACCGGATCACCGGGTTGAAGGATAGTCGCGGGAAGTAGATTCACGAAGCGGGCGGCGCACGCCATCTACGACCCGCGCCACTAATTCGACAACAAGAGGAAAAACTCGGAGGGAGCATGATAAAGAATCTTCCTGAGACATTCCCAATCTCAGCAATCGAGGAGTTTCACTTCGGGGATGCAGAAGCCAAAGATGATGGCCTCCTTTCGACTTGCCCAGTGCCAACCGCGGCACTGCGAGAGTTTTTGGAAGATCGAAAGGACATCGTCCTTGGCTACAGGGGCACCGGAAAATCGGCCATCGTTAGGCTCATTGTTGAGCAGAAGGTGTCTTTCCGCCAAGAAGAAGGATTCAAGGCGCTTAACCTAGCGCTTGACGAGGAATACAACTACCGATCGATTCGCGAGCATTTAGAAAAGCATGCTACGGAGGCGCGCGAGAAGAAACTTGTGTGCAGAGTAGTATGGGAAGTACTGATTTTGTATTCGGGACTAAAGTTAATAATAAGCAAATTTGACGATTGTGATACCACCCTCCGACAGAATTTAGAGGAACTGGAATCTCTGCTCGGAATCTCAACAAGGGTCGGTGTTTTTCAACTTCTTCTTTCACACAAGAAGAAGATTGGAGTGAAATTCGACGCGCTGCATCCGAATATTGTCGACTTTTACGCTGGACTCGATCCCAGTTCGGATGCCTCAGCAGCTGCAGTTCCGACAATTAGGCTTGGAGAGTACAAAAAGAATTTGAATGACTTTCTTGAACGACGCCGGACAAATCTATATGTCCTATTTGATCGCCTAGACGATTTCGTCATTCAAGAAGACTACGATACTCAAAAGCTTCTCTTGCAGGGTCTTTTGGCCGCACAGAATGATTGCAGAGGCAAGTATCTGCGGATTCGGATCAAGACCTTTTTTCGAACGGATCTATTCCGGCGTCTTGATCTAAATGAATTTGGTCCTGACAAGATTTTGCCTCGTTGCGTTGAGCTCACATGGACTCACACTGCAATAAGACAATTGATAGCGAAGCGCGTAGCACACAATCTAATATCTGCTCTGAGACTAAAATCGCTCGAGATCTCTGTGGATGACGATCAGTTCCACATAACAAGAGCAGAATTGGAACGGCTACACGAGGTTAAGCTCACCATAAGAAACTTCAACGTTTTTCGAGCCTCTCATTGGAAGCGGCTTTGGTGGTACCTTAATATGCGTAGCCGAAGCAGTTTTCGCGAAGAAGGAAGAAAGCAAAGCTCCTTGGATGTTGTTAATACCGCAATAATAACCTCCGCATT
This sequence comes from Pseudomonadota bacterium, assembly GCA_049323275.1. Lineage (GTDB taxonomy): Bacteria > Pseudomonadota > Alphaproteobacteria > Rhizobiales > Aestuariivirgaceae > Taklimakanibacter. Next base: position 1,274 of record JBMOOM010000076.1, on the reverse strand, counting down.
TCCAAGAAGCGTTCTCCACAAGAAGCGAAATGGGAGCGAGGCTTCCATAGACATATTTGAGTATCTAGAAAGCCATTTCCAATTTGCGCATGGCCACACTACACCTCGAGCAATTTTGACTTTTTTGTCTGAGGTGCTCTCTGCCACGAAGAAATATTACGCTGAAAATATCGACATTACCTCTCTCAAGCGTGACCCAAATGGTGAATACCCTTTGTTTCTGAAGAGTGCCATCAAGAATGCTTACGAGCAGTTTAGAAAACACGCTTGGGACGTCCAATATCACTGGGCAGCGAACGAATGGCGACCTTTTGTAGCGACAATTCAGAATCTCGGCAGTCCTGAATTCACATTCGAAGTCTTTGCTGAGCACATACCGGCCGCAGAGCAAACATATCGACATGTGCTCGCTTTCCTAGATCATACTGGGCTGATAAATTGCGAAAATCCTCATGAGCGCCTGCAGGATAGACGTTATCGAATGCCGATAATGTTCCAGCGCTGCACCGACGAATAACCGATGCTCTTTCCTCCCCGATTTCTCCGTGCGTTGTTGCGTGGGATCGTAGGAAGAACCTAGCGCGCCGTCTGACCGTCTGAAACAGTTGGCTTCAGCACCACCAGTCGAGCCGTAAACTCCCCGCGCACTCACCGGTCGAGCCTCGTGGCGCTCCCCTCCCTCCTACTCGTCGAAGACGACCCCGCCATCGCCCGCACCGTGGCCTACGCCCTCGGGCGCGAAGGCTTCTCCGTCGATCACGTCTCCCTCCTCCGCGACGCCCGCCAGCGCCTCGCCTCCACCCCCTACGCCGCCGCCATCCTCGACATCGGCCTCCCCGACGGCAGCGGACTCGACCTCTGCCGTGAGCTGCGCCAGCACCACCCCGCCCTGCCCCTCATCATCCTCAGCGCCCGCGGCGAGGAGATGGACCGCGTGCTGGGCCTGGAGCTCGGCGCCGACGACTACCTGACCAAGCCCTTCAGCCCACGCGAGCTCTGTGCCCGCGTGCGCTCGCTGTTGCGCCGCAGTGCGCTCGCGCCTGCTGCCGCGCCGTCGCAGGCCACAGAGCCGGCCCCGCCCCTCATCGAACACGACGCCGCCAGCAACCGCCTGCGCCTGGCCGGCGTGCCGCTCAAGCTCACGCGCCGCGAGCAGGGCCTGCTGCTCGTGCTGCTGCGCCGCCCCGGCCGCGTGTGGTCGCGCGAGCAGTTGCTCTCCGAGGTGTGGGGCGACGACATCGAGAGCACCGACCGCACGGTCGATACCCATGTGA
>JBMOOM010000075.1:0-65449 GCA_049323275.1 Pseudomonadota bacterium | reverse complement strand
CGGATCGGCTACTCCCCTCTTATTTCATCAGCTTCGCTTGAGAATCGTCCCACAGGCCATAGCGCTCGAGAATTTCCTTCCGGGCGCCCTGCTTGTCGAGCTTGTCGAGCGCCGTGTCGATGGCCGCCTGGAGGTCGGCGCATTCCGGCCTGAGGCCGATGCCGACCGCGCCCAGCCGGTAATCGGCCTTGCCCTCGGCTTCTTCCCAGCCCGGCGCGGGCACATAGAAGAGCGGGTCGCCGACGACGCGAAGATCCGTGTTCTCCGACATCTGGCCGAGAAGCGTCGCCTGATCGAGGACGACGGCCTGGACCTGGCCGTTGCGCAGCGCCTGGAAGGGTTCGCCGAAATTGTTGAAGTCGAGCACCTGACCGACCTCGCCCTTCTCGGCGAGTGAATGCGCGACGATCGAGTCCATCGATCCCATCACCGAGGCCACCGTCTGCCCCTTGAGATCGGCCGGCGTCTGGATCTTCGAGTCCTTCAGCACGATCAGGCGGTCGTTATACATGAAGTACGGATTGGAGAAGACCATGCCGCCTTCCTGCATGCGCTGCTGGGTCTTCGACATCGCCGACATCACCACATCCCAACGCCCGGCCTTTAGGCCCGGGATCAAGGTCGACCATTCGGTGACGACATATTCGTATTTGGGGACACCGATATCCTTGGCGACGAACTCGATGATCTCCTTTTCGAGCCCGGTATAGGCGCCCTTGTCATCCTGATAGATCCAGGGCTTCAGGCCCATGATGCCGACACCGACCTTGAGGACGCCCGCCGATTTGACCGCCGGCAGGCAGTCGGCGCTGGCGATGCCAATCGAGCCCGCCAGGCAAAGCGCGAGACTCAAGCCAAACAGCTTCATTCTTTTCATTCTGTTCTCCCTGTGAAAGTCTTGATGAGTTATTCGATCACCATCAACTCGAACGGCTGATCGGAGAGCATGTGCGCTTCCTGCTGTTCAAACAAAAACGAGTCGATGGTGAAATACTGGCCCTGGTGTTCGGGCATGAAGAACTGGTTCTCGTAGTTTACCGCGGTGCCCGGCTCGAAGAGACGGTCGGCATTGATGTCGGAGAGAGGATCGAAGACGAAATTGCCGACCCAGTCGGGCGGGAAGGCGATGCCCATCTCATAGCCGCCGATCCAGCCGCGGCGGTCCCACAGGCCTTCCTTCCGGAAGTAGCCGAGCACCGTCTCGTTGAATTCGCGAACCGGCAGATTGGGTCGCATCATCGAGCGGATGATTTCCATCGACCGCGCCGCCCGGCTGGTGAGATCGCGAACCTCCGCCGAGGGCTCGCCGATCGAGAAGGTACGCGCCATGTTGATGTGGTACCGCTTGAAGACGCCGGACAGATCGACCAGGACCATTTCGCCTTTCTGCATCCTGCGACGCGTCGACAGGCCGTGCAGGGCGTTGGTCTTGGTGCCGGACAGCACCGGCATGGTGATGCCGGGATTCTCGCCGCCGGCGCGCGCCATCGCCCGCACCATTTCGCCGTAGACGTCGAGCTCGCTGACACCGGCGCCGATCGTCGCCTTGGCCGCGGCCATGCCGGTATTGGCGATGCGCGCCGCCTCTTTCAGGCACTCGATCTCGGCCGCCGACTTCACCCAGCGCAGCTCGCGCAGAAGCTGGGTACCGTCGACCACCTTGGCGCCGGCCGCCGTGAAGGCGTCCTCGAGGCGATGGCTCACGACCCGGTTGGGACGGTAGCTCCAGAACTCCATGCCCACCGTTCCGTTGAGCCAGTTCGAGCGCTTGAGTTCTCGGACCACGAAATCGGCGCTGCCCCGCAATGCGTCGCGCGGGAAATAACGGGTGTCGACGGAGCACGTGAAGATGCGCCCCAGCACCGCCTCGCGCTCGCTGTCGAAGAGGATGAAGTGATCATGATCGACATGGACGGCGATCGCCGAACTCGCCGGCCATTGCTGCGGTGATTGCGCCTGATACCACTCGGCCTGGTAGCCGGAGAGGTAATACATGCTTTCGGGCGCCATCAGATAGAGCATGTCGATGCGCGCTTCCGCCATCTTGCGGCGCAACCGGGTCAGGCGGTCGGCGAATTCCTGCGCAGTGAAGGGCGCTTCGTTTTCCGGCTGGCTGTTGAAATAGACGTCGTCGCGATAATCCATGGTGCCCTTCCCTGTTGCCGCGCCTGTGTTACACGGAAAGGCATCTATTGCAATATCATTTAAATTCTTGACTGAATTTATAATCGAATTCTGTCAGAAGACAGGCGGCGTAATCAGCCAGAGAACGCGGGTCTCGCTCTGGGTGGGATTGGCAAAACGATGCGGCAGAGCGCTGGCAAACCGAAAGCTATCGCCCTCCTCGAGGAGATGCTTGCGTCCGTCGATCCACAATTCCAGCGTCCCGCTCAGAACGAAGCCGGCATCCTCGCCCTTATGCACATAATGCTCGGGCCCCGAAGACCCGCCCGGCGCAACGATCACCAGAAGCATCTCCGTCTCGCCGTCGAGATCGGGAGACAAGAGTTCCTTGGTCACGCCGTTGCGCGGCAGCGTCAGCTGCCGACGCGCAGTTTTCCGCACGATCTTGCCCATTTCCTCAATCGGGGGCTGCAATCCGTCACGGAAGAAATGCCCCGGCCCCACCCCCAGCGCATCGCTGATCTGGCGAAGCGAACGAATGGACGGCGACGCCACGCCGCGCTCGATCTGGCTGATCATGCCGATCGACAGATTGGTCTTCTGCGCCAGGTCGCTCAAGGAAAGCTTGGCCGCCTTCCTGAGCGTGCGCAGTTGTATGCCCAGCCACAGATCGGCCGCCGAGACTGCCTTTGCGGCCGCGGCCTTGGAAACGACCTCGTCGTGGTCGACTTTGCTGCTCATTAAATTGACTCCCTCATTTTTTAGCCTTATTGCAATCCTCTTTCCAAAGCGCAATGGCGTTCTGTGTCTTTCTCAATGTCCGATCCCCTCACCCAAGGCACCCAGATTTCACTTTGGTCGGCGACAGCGCGGGAGAAGCCCCTTCGGGCGCCCCGGGCGAGCGGCCAGACTCACACCGACGTCGCCATCATAGGCGGAGGTTATACCGGTCTCAGCACGGCGCTGCATCTGGCGGAGCAAGGCGCGATAGCCACGCTTCTCGAAGCCGGGACCATCGGCGCTGGCGCCTCCGGTGTGAACGGTGGTCAAGTCATTCCCGGCCTGAAACGTGATCCTGAAGCGCTCGAACAGATATTCGGCGAGTGCGGCCCAGCCATCACAGATCTCTTCAGCAAGGGACCTGACCTCGTTTTCTCGCTCATCGACAGATACGCGATCCAATGCTCGCCACTTCGCAAAGGCTGGATCCTCGCAGCACATGCGGTTCCCGCGATGAAGCAGGTTCGGGAGCGATGGCGGCAATGGCATGATCGAGGTGCCGACATTTCCCTGTTGACGGCGTCGGAAATCAGCCAGCTTACCGGTACATCCGCCTATACTGGCGGGCTGATCGATCGGCGCGCCGGCACCATCCAGCCGCTGGCCTATGCCAGGGGCCTCGCCCGCGCGGCCGTCGCCCAAGGCGCGAAGCTTTACGAGGCCTCGGAGGTCACGCATCTCGGTAAGAGCGGCGGCAAATGGCGGCTGGCCGGTGACGGCTTCGAGATCAGCGCCGGACGTGTCGTGATCGCGACCGACGCCTATTCCGGAAAGCTGATGCCGGCGCTGGAACGGTCGCTGCTGACGGTCTCCAGCCTGCAGATCGCCACCGAGCCCCTGCCCGCGGGCATCGACGCCCGAATCCTGCCTGGGCAGGCCTGCCTGTCGGAAACCCGCAAGGTCGCCATCTATATGCGGCGCGATCCCGAAGGCCGCGTCCTGATCGGCGGCCGCGGTCCGGTCGGCGATGGCATGCCGGACCGGCTCTATGAGGATCTCCATCGCCGGCTGCTCCAGCTGTTCCCCAATCTGCGCGGCATTGGTATCTCGCATCGATGGCACGGCAAGGTCGGCCTCACGATCGACGAGCTTCCCCATCTGCACGAGCCCGAAGACGGCGTGATGATCGGCGTCGGCTATAACGGCCGCGGCGTCGCCGCCGCCACGACGATGGGCAGGATCATCGCCGAGCGCATCATCGGAGGCCCCATGGCGGGCGTCTTGCCGGTCGCCTCGGTCTCTAGCATCCCGTGGCGCGTCCTGCGACAACCGCTCTTGACGGCGGCAGTCACTTATTATCGTTTGCGCGACCAACTCGGTCTGGGCGCTTGAGAAGGACATCATGATTACAGATTCACATCACAAGCCGCTGACATCGCGCTCTGCGGGCGAATTAGCGCAGCTCGTGCGCAAGGCGGAGATTTCCCCTGTGGAGATCATTCGCTCGAGCCTCGACCGGATCGACGAGATCAATCCCCGCCTCAACGCCTTCACCGACATCTATCGCGACGAGGCCCTCGCTCTGGCGAAAACCGCCGAAGCCACGATGCGCAGCGGCGAGACGCTGGGGCCACTGCACGGCATTCCCGTGGCGATCAAGGACCTGACGCCGGTCAGGGACAAGCGGACGACTCTCGGATCACACGCCTTCGCCGGAAACGTGGCAGATCGTGATGCTTGGATCGTCAGCGCGCTGCGGCGGGCCGGCGCGATCGTGATCGGTAAGACAGCCACGCCTGAATTCGCCTATTCGAGCTTCACGCAGAGTCCGCTCTTCGGCGTGACGCGCAACCCCTGGGATCCGTCGCGAACGCCAGGCGGCAGTTCCGGTGGCTCGGCCGCCGCGGTCGCGGCCGGCGCTGTGCCGCTCGCCGAAGGCACGGACATGGGCGGCTCGGTGCGCATTCCGGCGGCGGCCTGCGGCATTGTCGGGCTAAAGCCCAGCCTCGGGCGCATACCGCTCGACATATTGCCGAGCACTTTCGACAATATTTCGCATTTCGGGCCGCTCGCCCGGTCCTGCAGCGATGCGGCGCTGTTCGTCGCGGCCACGCAAGGTCCCGACGATTGCGATATCCAGTCCTTGCCCCATGCCTTCACCTTCGACGGCTCGCTCGCCACCGATCCGCGCCGACTGCGCCTGGCCTTATCAATGGATTTCGGGTTCTATGCCGTCGACCCGGAGGTGGAGCGCAATACGCTGCATGTGGTCGATCAGCTTCGTCAGGCCGGCGTGGTGGTCGAAGAGGTCGAGCTCGGCTGGTCCACGCGGATTCTCAGCGTCTGGATGGACTATTGGCGCGTCTTCATGGCGGCCTATTTCGAGAGCGCCTATGAAACGCATGCCGACCATCTCGATCCGGCGGTGCGCCGGCTGATCGAGCAAGGCCGCAAGATTTCGGCCGTGCATTACAAGCGCCTGGAGATCGAGCGTAGCAGGTTCTGGGACAGCCTGCGCCCGATCTTGCGCGACTTCGACGGGGTGCTGTGCCCCACCAACGCGATTCCCGCCCCCTCGGCGGACCTTAACGATCGCGACTTCGGCGCAACCGATGAGACTGGGCGCTATCACGGCTTCGACATGACGGCGCCGTTCAATTTGGTGGGGCAGTGCCCTGCCTTGAGCGTGCCGAGCGGCCTTACTCGCCGCGGCCTCCCGACAGGCATCCAGATCGTCGGACGGCGCTTCGACGATCTCGGCACGCTGAAGATCGGTGCGCTGATCGAAAGCCTGCTACCACCGCTTCCACTGCCCTGGGCTGATCGACATTCCACTCAATAATGAAAAAAGGGATGGTGTTTCCACCATCCCTTTTTGATTTGTAGCCAGCAGGCTCGGCAGGCGCTTAGCGCTTCGAGAACTGGAACGAACGCCGGGCCTTGGCGCGGCCGTATTTCTTGCGCTCGACGGCGCGCGGATCGCGGGTCAGGAAGCCGTTCTTCTTGAGGACGGCGCGCAGCTCCGGCTCGAAATAGGTCAGCGCGCGGGCGAGGCCGTGACGGACCGCGCCGGCCTGGCCTGAGAGGCCGCCGCCGACAACGGTGCAGTCGACATCCACCTGGTCGCGGCGCAGAGCGGCGACCATCGGCTGCTGAACGAGCATCTGCAGTACCGGACGGGCGAAGTAGAGATTGATCGCCTTGCCGTTGATGGTGATCTTGCCGGCGCCACGCTTCACCCACACGCGAGCGATGGCGTCCTTGCGGCGGCCGGTAGCATACGCACGGCCCTTGGCGTCGAGCTTGGGCTTGGCAGGCGCCGTGGCGGCCTGCGCCTGGATGGCGGCCTGACCCAGCGCTTCGCCGAGATTGGAAAGAGTTGTCTGTTCAGCCATCGTATTAGCCTCTCAGCGTGTTCTTGGGATTGAGCGAAGCGATATCGAGCTTCGTAGGGTTCTGAGCCTCATGCGGATGAGCCTCACCCTTATAGATGCGCAGATTGGACATCTGCTGGCGCTTCAGCGGGCCGCCGGGAAGCATGCGCTTCACGGCCGCCTCGAGGACGCGGTCCGGGAACTTGCCGTCGAGAATCTTCTCGGCCTTGCGTTCCTTGATGCCGCCGGGGAAGCCGGTATGCCAGTAATAGGTCTTGTCCTTGCGCTTATTGCCGGTAAGGACCACCTTCTCGGCATTCACGACGATGATATTGTCGCCGCAATCCATATGGGGCGTGAAAGTGGGCTTGTGCTTGCCGCGCAGGCGATTGGCGATGATCGTGGCGAGACGCCCGACGATCAGCCCGTTCGCGTCGATCAGCACCCACTTTTTCTCGATTTCCTTGGCTTTCGCCGAATAGGTCTTCATGTGAGGGGTTCCAATGCTGGTTCAGATGCCGCGGAAATACCGATGTCGCGCGCGGAGGTCAAGAAAAACCTGCAATTTCAGGCAGATTCTTGATGTGGTATTAAAATACCTGAAAACGTTGTTTTGCTGCCACAGTTTAAGCATCTCATGCACTACCCCCTTTTCGTAACTGCTTGTATTTCATAAGATTCGAGACCTAGAGGGTGCCTGATGGTTCGTATCGCCGTAGTTTTGCTGTTCGCCGGGGTTCTGGCCGCTGGTTCCGCCTGGGCGCAAACGTCGCCCAAGGATCAGGATCAGCTGCCTCAAAGTGAAGAACAAAGCCAGACTCCGCAGCCGCAGGCGCCTGCCCAGGGGAACGAGCAGCCGGCGCCCCAGGGAACCGACCAAGCACCGGTCCAGCCCCCTGCCGCCGGGACGGGCGAAGATCTAACCGCCCCCCCTCCTCCCGATTCGGGCGACGAAACCGATACCGAGGACTCCTCGCCGGACGATCTCAGCTTCGGTGAAATACCTGACGTTACGGTCATCGAGCTCACCGACGACATCGCCCGGCGCTCGATCGACGCGCTGGCTCTGGTGCGCGACAAGTACAAGGACGCCAATCTCGAAAACTACGAGAGCCTGCAGGATTTCGTCGACCAGACGGACGAAGGCAAGCGCTTCGAGGCCGACCTGAAGGCAGCCGGGTTCAACACCGTCGATGAATGGAACGTCGCGGTCACCAGCGTCAGCTTCGCCTATTCGGCCATCACTGACAATCTCACCGATGATCTCACCAACCAGATCGCGGAGATCGAGAAGGACACCTCGCTCGCCCAGGACATGAAGGACCGCATGATCAAGGGCCTCAAGGCGATGATCCCCTCGGACAACAACAAGCAGGTGGTGCAGAAGCTGATCGACGATCCGGCCTATTCCGAGAAGCTCAAGCTGCTCGCCGAAGAAGGCGAATGACCGACATCCTCCTTCACGAGCGCCAGGCCGGCATCGTGCGGCTGACGCTCAACGACCCCAAGACGCGCAACAGCCTCAGCGAAGCGATGATGGCGGCGCTCGTGCTCGCTCTCGACGATCTCCGGCGCGACGAGAGCGCGCGCGTCATCGTCATCGCCGCTGACGGCCCCGCCTTCTGCTCCGGTCACAATCTCAAGGAGATCACCGCGCACCGCCAGGACGGCGATCGCGGCGCCGCCTATTTCACCAAGCTCATGGCGCAATGCGCCACGCTTATGCAGGCGATCGTGCACCACCCTTTGCCGGTCATCGCCGAGATCCAGGCCGTGGCGAGCGCCGCGGGCTGCCAGCTGGTCGCCAGCTGCGACCTCGCCATCGCCGCCGAGCCGGCGCGCTTCGCCACGCCCGGCGTCAATATCGGTCTCTTCTGCTCGACGCCGATGGTGGCCCTGTCGCGCAATGTGTCGCCCAAGCAGGCGATGGAGATGCTGCTCACCGGCGATCTGATCGATACCGCCGAGGCCCAGCGGATCGGCCTCATCAACCGTGTCGTCCCGAGCCAGCTTCTGCGCCGGAGCGTCGACGAGCTCGCCGCCAAGATCGCCGGCAAATCCAAGGCGGTGACGAAGATCGGCAAGGAAGCCTTCTACCGCCAGCTCGATATGACGCTCTCGGATGCCTACGACTACACGGCGCAGGTCATGGTCGAGAACCTGCTCATTCAAGACTCCAAGGAGGGCATCGGCGCCTTCATCGACAAGCGCAGACCCAAATGGGAAGATCGCTAGCGATCATGATCGACCACGACAATTATTCGGCGGATTACATCCGCGACATCCTGCGCAGCGTCAAAACGATCGCTCTCGTCGGCGCTTCCAACAACGAGGTGCGCCCTTCCTACTTCGTCCTGAAATACCTGCTCGATAAAGGTTACGAAGTGACGCCGGTCAATCCTGGCCTCGCCGGCCAGGAGATCCTCGGACGGCCCGTCTATGGAACGCTCAAGGATATTCCGCATCCGATCGATATGGTGGACATCTTCCGCAACTCGCAGGCCGCCGGCGCCATCACCGACGAGGCGCTGACGCTCACGCCGCTGCCCAAGGTGATCTGGATGCAGCTCACGGTGCGCAATGACGAGGCCGCGGCGCGCGCCGAAGCCAAGGGGCTCAAAGTGGTGATGAACCGCTGCCCCAAGATGGAATATGGCAAGCTTTCCGGCGAGTGGGGCTGGGTCGGCGGCAATTCCGGCCTCATCTCATCCCGCCGCCAGCGCCTCCATGAAAGCGGCAAGGTCCAGAGCCTAGGGCTGGGCCTCGGCATCAAGCGTTAGGCCACGCTCCTTCAGCCGCTTCGCCCGCCGTCCCAGCAGTATCGGCAGCACTGCGACGGCGATGGCTAGCGCCCACAGAACGAGGCTGATCCAGCTCTTGAAGAAGATCGAGAGGTCGCCGCCGCTGATCGCCAGGGCGTTGCGCATATTGATCTCCATCACGTCGCCGAGCACGAAGCCCAGTATGATCGGCGCCATGTCGAAGCCGAGCTTGCGCAGGAGCCAGCCCGCCATACCGATGGCGAGCATGAGATAGATCGACAGTGTCGAGGCGTTGGTGGAGTAGACGCCGACGATCGACAGAACGAGAATGCCGGGCACCAGCAGCCAGTTCGGAATGGTCAGCACCCGCGCGAAGAGATTGACCAGCGGCAGGTTGAGCGCCAGCAGGAAGAGATTGCCGATGAACAGCGAGGCGACCAGGCCGCCGACCATTTCGGGATGCTCGGTCATGAGCAGCGGCCCAGGCTGGATATTGTAGAGCATCAAGGCGCCGAGCATCACCGCCGTGGTGCCGGAGCCCGGCACGCCCAAGGTCAGCATCGGTACGAAAGCGCCACGGGCGGTGGCGTTGTTGGCCGCTTCGGGCGCGGCGAGCCCACGCACATCGCCCTTGCCGAAAGTCCCGTCGCGGTCGGAAATCCGTTTCTCTGTCGTATACGAAATGGCGCTCGCCACCGAGGCGCCGGTGCCCGGCAGGACGCCGATCACGAAGCCTATCCCCGAGGCGCGCAGGGAGGGCACGACGCATTTGCGCAGATCGTCGAGGCGCGCCGTCATCCGGCCGAGCTTTCTGATCATCGTCACCCCGGCGCTCTGGTTCTCCAGGATGATGAGCGCCTCGGAGATCGAGAACAGCCCGATAACCAGCACGACGAACTCGATGCCGTCGCCCAATTCCGGCTCGCCGAAGGTGAAGCGATAGGCGCCTGACGTGGCATCGAGGCCGACGGTCGCCAGCATCAGTCCCAGCACACAGCCGGTCAGTGTCTTGACCGGCTGACTGCCGACCATGGCGCCGAGCGTCGCCAGGGCGAAGATCATGAGAACGAAATACTCGGCCGGGCCGAAGCCGATGGCGAGGCTCGACAGGATCGGCGCGAACAGCGCCAGCCCGAGGGCGCCGATCACGCCGCCGACAAAGGACGAGATTCCGCTGATGGCGAGCGCCTCGCCGGCGCGTCCCTGCTTGGCCAGCGGATAACCGTCGAGCGCCGTCATGACGGCGCCGGCATCGCCCGGCACGTTGAGCAGAATCGAGGAGATACGGCCGCCATATTCGGCACCGCAATAGACCGCCGCCAGCAGGATCATGGTGCTCTCGGGCGGCAGGCCCATCGTATAGGCGATGGGCAGCAGCAGCGCGATCCCGTTGATCGGGCCGATCGCCGGCAGGGCGCCGATCAGCGTGCCGAGGAAGCAGCCGAGGAGGCCGATAAGCAGATTCTGCCAGGTGAGGGCCACGGCAAAGCCGCCCCAGAGATAATCGAGATTCATAGCCTATCCTCTCAGGCGAAGAGCCAGCCCGGCGGCAGATAGACCGCCAGCAGCTTGACGAAGACGACCCACCACACCAGCGCATGCCCGATACCGCTGATCAGGCTCATGCGCAGCGACGCGCCGAAGATCCAGGCGACGCCGGCGGTCATCAGGAAGATCGATACCGCAAAGCCGGCAGGCTCGAGCAGAAGCACCGACAGGAGCACCAGGCCCGGAACGGCGAGCGTGCGCATGAGCAGCGCGCCGCGCGGAAACACTTCCGTCTTCCCTGAACGGCACCAGTAAAGCAGCGCCAGCACCGCCAGGGCCGCGGCAAGCGCCACCGGAAAGACACGCGGCCCCAAGGGATCGGAGGCGAAGGCGTATTGGATCGTGGCACCGCCCACACCAAAGGCGAACGCCAGGATCAGAAGGGCGGCCGCCCCGATGCGGCCGGCCGCCCTGTCCCTGGTCACGGGCGTTGTCATGACGACGTCATAGACCGGCTTCCTTGGCGAGCACCTTGAAGCGCGCCACATCCGCCTTCACCTTGTCGTCGAATTCCTGCCCGACCATGTTGAACTCGAACAGGCCGCGCGCCTGACGCTCGGCCAGGAACTCGGGCGTCTTGGACAGCTTCTTGAAACCCTCGACCCACCAGTCGTAATCGCCGGCCGCCACATCCTTGCCCATGTAATAACCGCGCCAGACGATCCAATCGATGTCGATGCCCTGCTCACGCGCCGTCGGGACCTGCGCCAGGTCGCCCGGCAGTCTCTCAGGCGCCATCACCGCGAGGATGCGGACCTTGCCGGCCTTATGATGCTGGCCCATTTCCGCCGCATCGCCGGAGCCGACCTTGATATGGCCGCCCTCGAGGGCCGTCAGCACCGCGCCACCGCCTTCGAGCGCCACATACCGCATGGTCTTCGGATCCTGCTCGGCCGCCTTGGCGAGGAGCGACGCCTTCATCCAGTCCTGTGAGCCGACGGCGCCGCCGCCGCCAATGGGGAACTCGGCGGGCGCCGCCTTATAGGCAGCCACCAACTCGCCCAGCGTCTTGTAGGGCGAATCCGCCGCGACCACGAGCACGCCATAGTCGGCCCCGAGAGCGCCCAGCCATTTCACCGCATTCTCGTCATACTTGCCGAACTTGCCCTGCGCGATCAGCAAGGCCGAGCCCGACGATGCGGCGGTGATCAGATTGCCGTCGCCGCCGCGCTTGCCGATCACGTGGTTGTAAGCGACCGCTCCGACGCCGCCTTCCATATAGGTGACCTGCATCGGCGCCGCGATGATCTTCGAGGCGAGCAGCGAATTGGCGGCGAGCCGGCAAGTGAGATCGAAGCCGCCGCCGGGCTTGGCGCCGGCAAGGCATTCGGGTTTCGCCGGCTCCGCCATGGCGCCGCCATTGACCGCCACAAAAGCCAGCAGCGCCGCCGCGGCGGCACGCGTCCTATTCAAGGTCATCTATTTCCTCCCAGAATCAAATTGAGACTTCCCGCCGATGTTGCAGCGCAACGACACCGCCAGCGCCGCCAAACGGAATTGGCGCGCCCGCAACAGCACGCGAGGGTGCTCATCGCTTCACCGGACTGTTCTTGGCCCGCCGCCCTTCATCGTGACGGCTGACGGGAGCATCCTGGCACACGAAACTGTCACGGCCCTGTCACGGCACGGGCGCGCCGAAAAAAGATGCTGCTTGAAGCGTAAAATCGCACATGCGAAATTTCCCGCATGCGCATTCTGCTCGTCGAGGATACGCGGGATGTCGGCGAAGCGATCGCCCGCCGCTTCAAAGCGATCGGCCATTCCGTCGATTGGGAAACCAGCGGCGCCGCAGCGGCGGACATCCTCGATTCGACCGGCTACGATCTGGTCATTCTCGATGTCATGCTGCCGGAGCTCGACGGTTTTGAAATATTGCGGCGGCTGCGCCGCGCCAGAAGCCCTGCCCCGGTGCTCGTTTTGACCGCCCGCTCCGAGGTCGAGGACCGGGTCGAGGCGCTCGATCTCGGCGCCGACGACTATCTGGTGAAGCCATTCGACTTCCGCGAGCTCGAAGCCAGGGCGCGGGTACTGATGCGCCGCCATGCCGGCGAGCCGACCAACATCATTCAATGCGGCGATATCGTCCTCGACCGCGCCAGCCGCTCGGCGCGCGTCGGCCGGCGCGAGATCCAGCTGAAGCGGCGGGAAATCTCCCTGCTCGAGATCCTCGCCAGCCGTCCTGGCCGGGTGTTCAGCAAGGACGAATTGCTGCAGAGCCTGTTCGGCTTCGATGAGGATGTCAGCCCGAATGCCGTCGAGCTCTATATCGGTCGGCTGCGCAAGAAGCTCGATTGCGCCAGGGCGCGCATCGTCACGCTCAGAGGCGTCGGCTACCAGCTGATTCCCGATGACACGGAATGACTCCTCGCTCTTCACCCGCCTGGCGGTGCGGGTCGCGCTGGTTCTATGCATCGGCGCCACGGCGCTCGTCAGCGCCGCCTGGTATTACGCCCGCGCCGCCGCCGACGACGCTTATGATCGCGTGCTGAAGGGCGCCGCCCTGCAGATGGCCGACAGCCTCACCGTCGATGGCGGCGAAATGATCGTCGACCTGCCGGCTTCGGCCTTCGAACTGCTCGGTCTCGCGGAGCGCGACCGGCTTTTCTATCGGATCGTCGATCCGGACGGCAGAACGCTCACCGGCTATGCCGATCTCGCGAGCGGCAGCGATCTCTCCGCGGTGCGTTCGGAGCCGGTCGTCCAGAATGGCAGCTATTCGGGTGACGCGGTGCGGATCGTCATCGCCGCGCGCGCATTTTCTGATCCCGCCTTGTCGGGCTGGGCGCATGTGATCGTCGCCCAGACGACGGAGGCACGCCGGGCGCTCGCCGCCGAGCTGACCACACGCGCGGTTCTTCTCGTCGTCATCATGAGCCTGATGGCGCTCGCCGGCACAGCCCTCGCCATCCGCTATGCGCTGCAGCCGGTCTGGCGGCTCGGCGCCGCGCTCAACAGCCGCGACTCGCAGGATCTCAAACCGATCGAGGTCGACATGCCGCGCGAGATGCGGCCCTTCGTCGGCTCGATCAATCATTTCATGGGCCGGCTCGAAAGACGGGTGTCGCAGCTCGAGCGGTTCATCGCCGACGCCGCCCATCAGATCCGCACCCCGCTCACCGCGCTGACGGCGCAGGTCGATCTCCTCGGCCAGGACCGGCTCGGGCCTGAGGCACGCCAGCATCTCGAGCGTGTGCAGCAGCGCGCCCAGGAGCTCGCCCGGCTCACCAACCAGCTGCTCAGCCATGCGATGGTCATCCACCGCGCCGATGCCGTCCGGCTGGCGCCGGTCAACCTGGTCGACATAGCCCGGCGCGCCTTTCGCGCCGCCGTGCCGATTACGCTGTCGCCCGACATCATCGTCTCCTTCGAGGCGGATGAGAGCGATCCGAAAGTGCTCGGCGACGCGGTCAGCCTGCGCGAGGCGATTGTCAATGTCATCGACAATGCGCTGCGCCATGGTTCCCTGTCGCGCCTGGAGGTCAGAGTGTCGAGCCAGGCCGGAAACGCCGTGATAGAAGTCGAGGATGATGGCCCCGGTATTCCGCGCGAGGCCTGGGAAAGCGTGACGCAACGCTTTGCGACGCCGAAGCAGAATGGCGGCACCGCGGGCCTGGGCTTCTCCATCGCTGCCGAAGTGGCTTCCGCGCATGGCGGCACGCTCGGCTTCCGCGAGCGCAACGAACGCGGCTTCGTCGTCGTGCTGTCGCTCCCTCTCCTCGCCGGCGGTGAAGAATGAGCATACGGATTCTGAGCGCCCTGATCTTCCTATTGGCCTTGTTCGTCACAGTTCCGGCCGCCGCGCAGGCGATCGGCGGCAAGCCCGTCGTCTTTCCGGCCCGATCGGGAGCGACGGCGACTCTCGACATCCACGCCGCGACCGATCTCCCCGCCATGGAGCCCCTGCTGCGCGACTTCCAGCAAGCCGCCCCCGATATCACCATCAACTACTTCGAATATGTCACCAATGATCTCTACAAGGCGGCCGATGAGGCCTGCCGGGCGGGCCGCACCCTCGGCGACATCCTGCTTTCGTCTTCGGTCGACCAGTTGATCAAACTCGCCAATGATGGCTGCGCCGCCGCCCACAGCTCGCCCGAGACCGAGCGCGCCGCACGCTGGGCGACTTGGCGAGATGAAGTCTTCGGCTTCACCTATGAGCCGTCGATCTTCGTCTATGACGCGCGCCGGGTGCCGCCCGAGGACATACCGCGCTCGCATGCCGACCTGGCCGAGCTGCTGCGTCGCCGGATCGATTTCTATCGCGGGCGTATCGGCACCTATGACATCAGGCTGTCCGGCATCGGCTATCTCCTCGCCTATAGCGACGCGCGTCAGACGACCACCGTCTATGGCCGACTGCTCGAAAGCATGAGCCGGGCCGACGTCGTCACGCGCTGCTGCAACAGCGAGATCCTCGAGCTGATCACCAGCGGGCAGCTTTATCTCGGCTACAACATCCTCGGCTCCTACGCCTATGCCGCGATGCTCAAGAACCCCAATCTCAAGATCGTGGTGCCGCAGGATTACACCCTGGTGCTGCGCCGCGGCGCCCTGATCTCCAAGGATGCGCCGAATCTCACGGCGGCCAGGCAGTTCCTGAATTATCTTCTGTCGGAACGCGGCCAGCGCGTGTCGCGCGACAAGGCATTTTTCTTCGCCGAGGACGGCGCATTGCCCAGCGGCGTCGACGGACCCGAAACCTTGAAGGAGTCGGGAGTCGCGCGCCCGATCCGGATCGGCCCCTCTCTTCTCGCCGCGCAGGACCAGGAGCAGCGCCGGCGTTTCATCGCCGATTGGGCGGATGTCCTGTTCGGCTCGGCGCGCCGACAGGGCGGTCCCAAAAAATAGCAAAAGCCTTCGCCCCGGCCGGATGGGAGGACCGCCGGCCGGGGGAAGGTTTCGCCGTCCGCCAAGCGCCGCGTGCCCTGGTGGAAAAGCCGCGGCGACTGGCCCTTACATCTTGATGAACTTGCCGCCCTTGATCTCCACCTTCTCGACTTTCGCGTCATAGCTGGATTTGAGCGCGCCCATGCGCACCTCGCAGCCCTTGCTGCAATCATAGGTGCCGGAGGCATTCGCCTTCAGCACGACCTTAGCCGCCTTGCCGCCCGTCGGCGTCAGCATGAAAGTGTGGCTCGTCTTGTCGGCATTGGTGACAGTCAGCGCGCTGGCCGAGGTGATCGAAGCGGCCAGAGCGAGGCCGGTGAAAGCGAGAATACGCATATTCATGTCGGAACTCCTTTTTTATGCTGGTTGAGGACTGAGATCAGGCCGAGACGAACTTGCCGCCCTTGATCCAAATCTTGTGGATCTTGCCGTCGAAATGCGTCTTCGCCATGCCGAGCTGCAGCTCGCAACCCTTGGCGCAATCGACATGACCCGTATGCCGCGCCTTGATGATGAATTCATGCGCCTTGCCGCCGGTGGGCGTGGCCATGATGGCATGGCTGGCTTTGTCGGCATTGACGATGCTCAGCGCATTCGCGGATGTCACGGTCGCAGCGAGCGCAAGCGTCGCCGCAACGAGAAGATGGCCTCTCATAGTTGTCTCCAATGATGATGATGTTGGTCAGGGGCGAACGCGACAAGAGCCGGGGCGGTGGAAAGCGGGCCTGCCTGTCACGCACAACTATTCATAGTGACTCTATGGAAGCCACTGTCTGCGGGTGGTTTTGGGCGCCGCCCGCTGTTTCCTTTTGTGCTGTTTCACCTCATCCGAGTCATCGACCGGATGATGAAACGCTAATCCCGAAACCCCGGTCCCACCAGTTAAATCGGGGTAATCCATAATCATTGTGGCCTCGCCTTCACTCGGCTAATTTGCTGCCCTTGGGGAGCTTCACAGGAGACCATGATGACCGACAAGACACCGGGCTTTGACACTCTCGCCATCCACGCGGGAGCGCAGCCCGATCCGGCTACGGGGGCGCGCGCGACACCCATCTACCAGACGACGGCCTATGTGTTCGAAGACGTGAAACACGCCGCCGATCTGTTCGCGCTCCGGACCTTCGGCAATATCTATACGCGGATCATGAATCCGACGCAGGCCGTGCTCGAATCCAAGGTCGCGGCGCTCGAGGGCGGCACCGCCGCGCTCGCCGTCGCTTCCGGCCACGCCGCGCAGATGCTCATCTTCCACACGATGATGCAGCCTGGCGATGAATTCGTGGCGGTGCGCCAGCTCTATGGCGGCTCGATCAACCAGTTCAGCCACTCCTTCAAGTCCTTCGGCTGGCATGTGGTGTGGGCCGATGCCGAGAATCTCGCCTCGATCGAAAAGGCCCTTTCGCCCAAGACCAAGGCGATCTTCATCGAGTCGATCGCCAATCCCGGCGGCCTCATCACCGACATCGCAGCGATCGCCAAGATCGCCCAGAAAGCCGGTGTGCCGCTGATCGTCGACAACACATTGGCGACGCCCTATCTCTGCAAGCCCTTCGACCACGGCGCCAACATCATCGTGCACTCGCTGACCAAATTCATGGGCGGGCACGGCAACTCGATGGGCGGCGTCATCGTCGATGGCGGCAATTTCGACTGGTCGAAGAGCGGGCGCTATCCGCTGCTCACCGAGCCCAACGATTCCTATCACGGCATCAAGCTGCACGAGACCTTCGGCAACATCGCTTTCGCGATCGCCGCCCGGGTGCTGGGACTGCGCGACCTCGGCCCCGCCATCGCGCCGCTCAACTCCTTCCTCATCCTCACCGGTATCGAGACCTTGTCGTTGCGCATGCGCAAGCATTGCGACAATGCGCTCGCGGTGGCCAAGTGGCTGAGCACGCATCCGCAGGTCTCATGGGTGAACTATGCCGGGCTTCCCGGCCATAAGCATCACGAACTCGCCAAGAAATATTGCCCCAGAGGCGCCGGCTCGATCTTCACCTTCGGCCTGAAGGGCGGCTACGACGCAGGCGTGAAGGCGGTGTCGAGCACCAAGCTGCTCTCGCATCTCGCCAATCTCGGCGACACGCGCTCGCTGATCATCCACCCGGCCTCGACGACGCACAGCCAGCTGTCGCCCGATCAGCTGAAGCAGGCCGGCGCCGGACCGGACGTGGTGCGGCTGTCGATCGGCATCGAGGATGTCGAGGACATCATCGCCGATCTCGATCAGGCGCTCACCTGAACCAACTGAAGCCCTTTCGCGGATGAGCGCGAGAGGGCTTCATGCATCGCCCAGATGGCGGTCGCGAAGACAATCATCGCGCCGCCCTGATGGGCGAGCCCGAGATGCAAGGGTACCTGCGCCAGAAGCGTCCAGATGCCCAGGCCGACCTGCAGCAGGACAGCGACGAACACCGCAAAGGCTGCCCTGCTCCCGACCCGCCAGGCATAGAGCGCCGCGCAGAGCGCCACGACATACGCGATGAGGCGGTGATCGAACTGCACCGTCATGGCGTTTTCAAAGAAGTTGCGCCAGGCGGGCTCCATGATCAGAAGACCCTTGGGCACCCACTGGCCGTCCATCAGAGGCCAGGTGTTGTAGCCCATGCCGGCATCGAGGCCGGCAACGAAGCCGCCAGCGGCGACCTGCAGCAGCACTAGAGCCGCCAGGCCCAATGCGGCCCAGCCTCTGCGGTCCTGCGGCGGACGGCGCGGCGCATCGCCGACCCCAAGCACGGTCCAGACGATGGCGCCGAGGATCACGGTCGCCAGGGTGAGATGAGCGGCGAGACGGTACTGGCTCACATCGACGCGATCGACGAGGCCCGACTTCACCATGTACCAGCCGAGCGCACCTTGCAGGCCGCCGAGAATGATGAGCGCCACCAGACGCGGCGTCAGCCGCGGCTCGATGCGGCGCGTCAGCCAGAAGAAGAGAAACGGCACGATCATGACAAGGCCGATGAAGCGGCCGAGGAACCGATGCGCCCATTCCCACCAATAGATGAACTTGAACTCCTCGAGCGACATGCCGTGGTTGACGAGGCTGTATTCGGGGATGAGCTTGTATTTCTCGAAGGCCGCCAGCCAGTCGGCTTCGGTGAGCGGCGGAATGGCGCCCAGCAGCGGCTGCCATTCGGTGATCGACAGGCCGGAATCGGTGAGCCGCGTGGCGCCGCCGACAATCACCATCATGAAAACCAGGAAAGCGGCGAACCACAGCCAGGCACGGATATAGGGGCGCGCCCTGCGCTGGCGCTCGGTCATCTCGATCATGAGAGCGGGATAGCGCCCGGGGCCCTCGCCCTCAAGGCTCCAAACGCCGCAGGACCTTGCGCCCGGCACCGAGGCCGAATAGGTCATGCCGCATGACCGTCAGGCAGCGCAAATTCATCGGCATGGTCGCCATCGTGGCCTTCCTCATCGTCTATTGCCTCATTGCCATGGCGATCGGCGGCATCGTGGCCGTGGGCCTGCCGCTGCCGCTCGAAATCGGCTTCTTCATCCTCGCCGGTATCGCCTGGCTGCCGGTGGTGATGTTCCTCATCCGCTGGATGTCGCGTCCGGCCTAAAGCTCGAGTTCCCAATATTGGCCGGTGAGCTTGTGGCCGAAGCTATCATGCGGCTCCTCACTCACCAGACGGAAGCCCGCCTTCTCGTAGATGTGCCGCGCCGCGGTGAGCAGATCGTTCGTCCACAAGGTCATGCGGCGATACCCCGCCGCCCGCGCGAAATTCACCGCCTCGTCCACCAGCCGCCCCCCCAGGCCCTCGCCGCGCGCATCGGGCTCCACATAGAGGAGGCGCAGTTTGGCGGTTTCGGCATCCGCCTCGACGACGAAGACCGACCCCACCACCCGACCCCCTTTGTCGGCGACCCGGCAGAGTTCTCGCGCCGGCTTGAACTCCCTGATGAACTTGGCGACGATCTCGGCGACAAGAGCCTCGAACTCCTCGTTCCAGCCATATTCCCGGCCATAGAGCGCACCGTGACGGTGAATGATCCAGCCGAAATCACCCGTCACCGGCGCACGCAGCACCGCCGGCGGACACGTCGTGTCTTCCGTGCCCAGCACCTCCTCGATGATCGCCATTGCCTGGATCAACCGGTTCCGATCGGCGGGCGACAACGCCTCGAGCTGGCGGCCGACGGCTGCGGCGCTGGCGTCGTTGAGCGGCCGGAACGCCGCTTCGCCCTTTTCGGACAAAGCGAGATTGATCTGCCGGCCATCGGTCGCAGAACGTTCACGCGTGATATAACCCGATTTGGCGAAATCCTTGAGAATACGACTCAAATAACCTGGATCGACGCCCAGGCCGGCGATCAGGTCGCTGGCGGTCGTCGCCTGGCGCTGGGCCAGCTCATATAGGATACGCGCCTCGGTCAGACCGAAGCGGCTGGCATGCAGATGCTCGTCGAGAAGACCTGTCCATTTCGTGTAGTTGCGGTTGAAGCGCCGCACCGCCGTGACTGCGTCATGCATGGGCGCAGAGTGAAGCAGATAATTGACTTTGTCAACTATCTGTCAGGCAACCGCTACACGCTTGAAGCCGTTCCAAAGGGCAAAGGCGCTCCCGGACAGAAGCACATCCACATAACGCAGCTTCTGATATCCGCCATTCAGCGACAGGCGCGGCATGGCGGTCAGGTGATCCTTGTGGGCCGGGAAAATCAGGCCCTTACGGGTGGTGACCGCCGCGCTGAAGCCCGCCTCGCGGATGAGGTCGAAATCGCGCGGTCCCGCCGAGCCCGCATCGCCATACGGATAGGCGAAGACGTCAGGCACCTTGCCGATTTCCTCGGCGATACGGCTGCGCGACAAGGCGGCCTCGGCCAAGGCCTCCTCCGCGGGCAGCCGGGCGACGGCGAAATGATTGATCGTGTGAGCGCCGATGGTGCAGAGCGGATCCGCGGAGATATTACGCACATCGTCCCAGCTCATGGCCTCACTGCGGCATTGCGCGTCGAGATCGACGCCGTGATGGGAACAGAAATGCCGGATCCACTCGCGCTGGCGGTGCTCCTCCATGTTGCGGACCGGCCAATAAAGGCGTTTGAAGGCCGCCTGCTTGCTTGCATCGCTGCGTGTGTCGAACTCGAAACCGCTGCCGTCGAGAACGCCTGAAACCTGCGGGGCCCCGGCGATGACGGCCTCGAGACCGCGCCACCAGAGCTCACAAGTTCCATCGATGATCTTGGGCGCCACGAAAATGGTGAAGGGACAGCCATGACGGCGAAATACCGGCCAGGCATGGACGAAATTGTCCTCATAGCCATCATCCAGCGTGAATACCGCAAAAGGCCGCTCGGCGGGCGCGTCGTCCTTCAGGCGCGCCGCGGCTTCGCTCAGCGAGATGAGCTCATACCCTTCCTTAACGACATGCGCGATAACCATGTCGAGGAAATGAGGGGTTATCTCAAGACCGGAATTGGGGGCGAAACCATGCTGTGCGATGCCGGTCGGACGCACGTGATGCAGCATGAATATTGCACCCATGCCGCCTAAAGCTGAACGCAAGGCGCGCGATGCTCCAGAATAATACAGGACATCAAGACTTGTTTTCAGAGCGGCGGACAACGGCATTACCCAGGGAACCAGACAGCTACAAATTCTCGTGACTACAGGACTATCAGCCAAAACTTGACGAACGTTTGCTAGGCGTGAGGCAAAATTCGCGCCATCAGGGAGTACCAGTTGAACATTGCGCCCCTCGCTCTCCTCCAGGAACGGGCACGCCGGGTCCCCGCCCCGGCGCCGGCGAGGCCGTCAATCCTCCGTATCGAGATCTCCTGGACCCGCGACTTCCGGGCGCTCGAAGCGGAATGGCTGCGCTTTCAGGACGGGGCCGCCGGTACTTTCTTCCAGACCTATCAGTGGTGCAGCGCCTGGCTGGCGACCGCCGGCGCCGCCCAGAACGCGATGCCGCTGATCGCCACCGGACGCGATCCTTCCGGATCGCTCGTGTTCCTCCTGCCCTTCTGCGTGCGCAGGCGCAAAGGCTGCCGCGTCCTCGAATGGATGGGCGGCCAGCAGATGACCTATGGCTACGGTCTCTATGACCGCACCTTTCTGCATAACGCCGCGTCGTGGTTCGCCACCAAAGGCTGGGCCATCTTTTCGGGACTGAAAGAGGTCGACGCCATCGATCTCGCGGAAATGCCCGCCCGATGGGAAGGAAGCGCACATCCGCTCACCAGCTGGTTCTCCCTCGCCGGTCCCAACTGCTCCTACCTGCTGCGGCTCGATGGCGATTATGAAACGGTCTATGAACGCAAGCGTTCGGGTGAAACGCGGCGCGGCAACCGCAAGCGCGACGCCAAACTCAACAAGGCGGCCAAGATCGAGGTCGGTCTGCCGCGCGATCGCAACCATGCGCATCGGCTGATCGAGCAGATGTTCGAGCAGCAGCGCAACCGCCTTGCCGAGAGCGGTATTCACGGTGTTTTCGACGAGCATGAGCGGCAGTTCGTGCATCACCTCATCGACCTGCCCGATCACATGCAGCCGGTGCTCCTGCCCTGCTACATGACGGCGGACGGGGAACTCGAAGCGGTGGCGCTCGGCGGCCTCCATGGCGGCGGCTTCTGGGCCCTCATCTCATCGCTGGGCTCACCGCGGCTCCGGCGCTACTCGCCGGGCGATGCGCTGCTGCGCCGGACCATCGAAACGTGCTGCGGCATGGGCCTCAGTTTCTTCGACTTCTCCTCCGGCAGCTTCGATTACAAGCTCGCCTGGGCGGATGAGGAAGTCCGGCTCCACCATGCCATCCGCGGACTCACGGCGCGCGGCTATGCCTGGGCACTGATGCGCGCCGGGCGTCTCTCGGTGAAGCGTCTCGTCAAGCGCACACCATTTCTGTGGAACACCGTCCTCACCGCACGGCGGGCCCTTCTCGGACACTCCGCCTGATCAGGCGACGCGGCGCACCGGCTGGCCAATGCGGACGAACTGGACTGCCCGCAATCCCGACTGGCGCCAGGATTCGATCATCCGCGCGGCATCGAGGATACGGGTGCCCGGCGCCATCAGCAGAGCCGCATGACATTTGCGGATCAGCGCCGGGGCGGAGGCCGACTGACCGCCGCAATGGACGATGATCACCGGATAAATCTGCGCGAACGCTTCGATCAGGGCATCGAAACGCGGACCTGACGCCGCTTCGGCGAGTGCGCCCGCCCTGGTTCCAGCCCGCAGAATATGCGCCAGCGAGCCCGAATCGCGCTGCACGGCCGCTTCAATCGTCGCTTCATCCAGCAATATGTCCGACAGGCCCTTGCCCGCCTCGATGCCGCAGATCGTGTGGATGGACGGGTTCGTTTCGTCGGCGTCGATCACCAGCGTGCCGATGCCCTGGGTGGCGACGATGCGGGCGAGAGCGACGGCGGCCGTGGCGCTGTCAGGGCCTGTCTCGCCAATGGCCGTGATGGCGAGCTTCTGCACACCCAGTGACTGACGGATATTGTTGAGCCAGCCGACGATCCGGCCAGCGGAGACTGCATAGCTCGCGGAAGGATCGTGCAGAGGCTGATTGGCGTGAGTGGACGCTTTGACCAGGTCCGGCGTTTCGGGAATTTCGCTCAGGATCGCCTGATTGCCGGGCGGCGCGTTCCCGATATTCGGCATTGGCGGCGCCACCGCATGGAGTGGCGGGCGCGCAACCGGCGCTTCCTCGACGGGCGCCGGCAGGACCAGCGGCGTCTCGAGTGTGGGCTCGCGCTCGACCGGCGCCACGGGACGGGTGCCCCCGGCCATTCTCAGGACTTCGGCCAGGAAGGCGAGACCGATGGCCAATGTCAGGCCGGCGAGCGTCGCCAGGATGATCGTCGGACCCTTCAGCGGATAACTCGGATTGGTGGGCGGAACGGCGCGCTGGATGATGCGGGCGAAGCCCGGCTGAGCGGCCACTTCCTGGCGCGTGCTCGCATCGGCGTAGCGATTCAGGAAGGATTCGAGCAGCGTGCGATTGGCGGCCGCATCGCGCTCGAGCGCCCTGAGCTTCACATCATCGAGATTGTTCGTCGACGCCTTCGCCTTGGCGGCGTTCAGGCTGGCGCGCAAGGAGGCCTCCCGGGTCGCCGCGACCCGCGCCTGGTCTTCGAGACCGGCCACGATCTTCAAGGCCTCGGTGCGGATCTGCTGATCGACATTGGCGAGCTCGTTGCGCACGGCAACCATCTTCGGGTGCCCCGGCAGATAAGTGACGGAAAGCTCGGCCATGCTCCGCTGCAGCGTGATCTGCTGCTCACGCAGCCGTTGAATGAAGGCCGAATTCAGCACGTCGGACGAGACATCGACCGAGCCGCTGCTGTCGAGCAGTTCGCGAATGGCCTTGGCCTTGGCCTGGGCTTCGGTGCGCGCCGCCTCGGCGAGCGTGATCTGCGTATTGAGCTCGGACAGCTCCTGGGTACCGAGCGTCGCCTGCGTTCCCTTCAGCAGGCCAGCCTTGGCGCGAAACTCTTCGGCCGCGGCCTCCGAATCGACGACCTTCTTCTGCAGGATCTCGATCTGCTGGGCCAGCCAGTCGCGGGCGCGTTCGGTCGGCTCCGACTGCATCTCACGGGTCGAGACGACATAGGTCTCCGCCAGCTTGTTGGCCACATCCGCCGCGATCTTGGGATCGAGCGCGGAATATTTGATGACGATGACCTTCGATTCCTTGATCTGGTAGATATTGAGCTGCGAATTGTATCGGTCGTAGGCGCGCTCCTCGAGCGACTTCTTGCGCGGATCAGGCTTGAAGCCGAGATCAATCTGTATCTGGGAAATCTTGCCGATGCCGTCACGCGCCGGATCGAATTCGCCCTTGCCGGCAAGCCCCAGATCCTTGATCACGCGGTCGCCCAGGTCGCGCGAGCTCAGCACCGAAACCTGGCTCAGTATATCGCGATCATCGAAGGTGGCGCGGGAATCGGACCCTTCCGAAGGCTGCGCGCGGCTGAAAGGCGTTTCGAGATTATCGACCAGAACCTGAGCTTCCACCGTGTAGCTCGGCTTGTCGCGCAGCACGACGAAGGCGGCGGCCGAGGCGAAGAGCACCGTAATGAGCAGGATCATCCATTTGCGCCGCCAGAGGCCGCGCAGGAGATCCATCATGTCGACCGATGACGCGTTCATTCCGGCTTGCTCGAGATCTTTCATCCGCGGATTTATGCTTAATAAAGGGTTTCCAGGCCGTCACCATGCCCTGGGTGTGGTAAGGATTTTCTTAACAGCCGCCAAAGGGTTACCTGATATCGTGGCGGTTTAAGCGATTGCTAACCATAAATCCCTATCGTCGCTCCCAACGCTGCTCCGTTCGAAGCGGGTCGGCGCTGTCATGGAGTGTTGCCCAGTGCGTATGCGTCTTCTGATCCTCATGGTCGTGCCGTTCCTGCTCTCCGCCTGCGCGGAAACCTGGGACGCCAATCCGCCGACCGCGGCCACGGGCGGCATGGGCGTGATGGCGGACGGCAACATCGCCCAGGGACCGGGCGCCGTCGCCAGCGTCACCCAGCTCGCATCCGCCACCCCGGAAGGCATTCAACCCCCCTATGGCGCGCAGGGCTCCGCTGCCGCCTATGAATATGATTCAGGCTATCGTATCGGCGCCGGCGACAGGCTGACGATCCGCGTCGCCGGCGAAGCGGACCTCACCAACGACTATCTCGTCGATGGCTCCGGCAATATTTCCATGCCTTACATCAAGACGACTTATGTCGGCGGCATGTCGGCCCAGGAAGTCGAGAAGCTCGTCGCCAAGCGGTTGCGCAATGGTTTCCTGCGCAATCCCAATGTGTCGGTGCAGGTCACGACGCTGAGGCCCTTCTTCATCATGGGCGAGGTTTCTTCCGCCGGGAGCTTCCCCTATCAGCCCGGCATGACGGTGCAGAATGCGGTGGCGATCGCCGGCGGCTATACGCCGCGCGCCCATCAGGGCCCGGTGATGCTCACCCGCAAGAACGTCAACGGCACGCAGACCTTCAAGGTGCCGGTCACCACCCAGATCTATCCGGGCGATATCGTCTATGTCCGCGAGCGCTGGTTCTGACCGGAACCGGATCGAACCCGATGCGCATCCTTCAGGTTTTCCGCACGCCGGTGGGCGGTCTCTTCCGCCATGTCCGCGATCTCGTCCGCGGGCTGACAGAGCTCGGCCATGAAGTGGGGATCGTTTGCGATTCCACCACCGGTGGTGAAGCAGCGGAAAAGATGCTGACCGATCTGGCACATTCGTGCCGCCTCGGCGTCCACCGCCTCCCGATCGGCCGTATGCCGGGCCTCGCCGACCTCAAGGCAGCCGCGGCGATCGCGCGGATTGCCGCGACGGTGAGGCCGGACATCCTGCATGGCCATGGCGCCAAGGGGGGCGTCTATGCGAGGCTCGCCGGCTCGCGCCTCAAGGTTCCCGCCCTTTATACACCTCATGGCGGCAGTCTCCATTACGCCTGGTCATCACCGCGGGGCGCGTTGTTTCTCTCCGCAGAAAGGCTGATGCTCACGCGCGGCTCGGGCCTCATCTTCGTCTGCGACTATGAACGGCGGACTTTCGAAGAAAAGGTCGGGCTGGCGGGCCTGCCTCATCGCGTCGTCCATAACGGACTGTGGCCGGACGAGTTCACCGCAGTGCCGCTCAACGCCGAGGCCCGCGACCTGGTCTTTCTCGGCGAGATGCGTCATCTGAAAGGCGTGAGCGACCTCCTGGAGGCCCTCAGCCTGCTCAAGCCTTCGAAGCCAGTGACGGCGACACTGGTCGGCGACGGGCCGGACCGGCGGGAATTCGAAGCTCTGGCCCAGCGCCTCGGACTGGCGGATCAGGTGCGCTTCACCGGCGCGCTGCCGGCCCGCCAGGCCTTTGGTCTCGGTCGGGTGATGATCATGCCGTCGCGGGCGGAATCCCTGCCCTATGTCATTCTCGAAGCGGTTGCCGCGGGCAAGCCGCTCATCGCCACCAAAGTCGGCGGCATTCCGGAAATTCTTCCGTTGCGTAGCTTAATACCGCCTGCCGAGCCGAAAGCCTTGGCCGAAGCCATGAGCTGCGCTCTGGCGGCAATGGACGAAGGCCTTGCCGAAGCGCAGGCACTCGCCGAAGACGCCGCCGTCCGTTTCTCCGCCGCGTCAATGTGCGGCAAGATCGCCAGCTTCTACGCCGAGATGCTGCAGGCCCGGTCAGCTCGTTAAGCGGGCGTTAAATACGTTCCTTCACTTTGGTTAATGGCAAGCCCGCATTGGGCCCCAAAGTTGCTCCCCATGCAGTTCGGGAAAAAATTCTGTCTCACATTGAAACGAAACTGCCATGCGCAACGAACAGCTTTACCTGAACAAACTCGCGGCGAGCGGGGTTCTCGCCAAGCTCGGCCTGGAAAACGATGCGACGCTTCACTCCGAAGCGCTCAAGGCTCCCCTCATCTCGGCGCGGATCGTCGCGATGATCGTGCGGGCCGGAGAATTCGTCCTGATCGGCGCGCTCGGCGCCCTGCTCCTCGCTGCCTATGTCTCTCCGCGCCATGACATATCGCTCACCGTCTACGCGCCGCTCATCGTCGCGGCGGCCCTGGCTCTCGTCGCCCTCCTGCAGATCGCCGGTCTCTACACCATGCATGCGCTGCTCCGGCCGGCCGATTGTGTCGCCCGCCTGGCCGGCGCCTGGCTCGTCATCGCCGGACTGGTGATCAGCTATTTCTTCTTCAGCAAGAGCGGCGACGACTATTCGCGCGTCTGGGCGGCGCTTTGGTTCGTCGGCGGCCTCGGCCTGCTGGTGCCGTCTCGCATCTTCGTCGCGCGCCAGATACGCGCCTGGAACGCCAAGGGCCAGCTCGACCGGCGCTGCGTCCTGGTCGGCGGCGGCGAGCCCGCCGCCCGCCTCATCGAGGCCTTTGAGTCGTCCAAGGACGACGTGTCGGTGATCGGTATCTTCGACGACCGCGACGATGATCGCTCACCCGCCTCCATCGCCGGCTATCCCAAGCTCGGCAATATCAACCAGCTCATCGATTTCGTTCGGCGCAACCGCGTCGATCTGCTCATCGTCACCCTGCCCCTGACCGCCGAAGCGCGCATTCTCGAAATGCTGAAACGGCTCTGGGTGCTGCCCGTCGATATCAGGCTCAGCGCCTATTCGCAGAAGGTGCGCTACCGGCCGCGCGCCTATTCCTATATCGGCAACATTCCCTGCCTCGACGTATTCGACAAGCCGCTGACCGATTGGGGCCTGTTCGCCAAATCCATCGAGGACAAGCTTCTGGCCGGCCTGGCGCTCCTGTTGCTGTCGCCGGTGATGCTTCTGGTGGCGCTCGCCATCAAGCTCGAAAGCCGCGGTCCGGTGTTCTTCCGCCAGCACCGTTATGGCTTCAACAACGAGCTCATCAACGTCTACAAGTTCCGCTCGATGTATACGGAGATGACCGACAGAACGGCGACGAAGCTCGTCACGCGCGACGATCCGCGAGTGACCCGCGTCGGCCGCTTCATCCGCAAGACGAGCCTCGACGAGCTGCCGCAGCTCTTCAATGTACTGCAAGGCGAGCTGTCCCTCGTCGGCCCCAGGCCGCATGCCACCCATGCCAAGGCGCAGGAGCATCTCTATCCGGACGCGGTCGAAGGCTATTTCGCCCGCCACAAAGTCAAGCCCGGCATCACCGGCTGGGCTCAGATCAATGGCTGGCGCGGCGAGACCGATACGCTCGACAAGATTCACCGGCGCGTCGAGCACGATCTCTATTATATCGAGAACTGGTCGATCGCCTTCGATCTCTATATTCTGATCCATACGCCGATCTCGCTGCTCTCGACGGAGAATGCCTATTGACCGCCAGCGCTGCCCAATCCTCCCTTGCCGGTCCGCGACGGACATTGGGCAGCCTCGAGACCTGGCGCAGTGTGGTGCTGTGGCTGCTGGTCGCATCTGCCTGGTTCGTGGTCATCGAGCCGTCGCCCTATGAGCTGATCTTCATCCTGGCTTTCCTGCTGTTCCTGCCCGGCGGCGGCTTGAAGGTGCCGCTGGTGTCGCTGCCCTTCTTCTTCTTCCTCGTCCTCTACAATCTGGGGGGCGCCGTCGGGCTCGAAGGCGCCCTCGACGACAAGATATCCGTCTGGTTCACCATCATCTCCTATTACATGGCCGTCACCGGCCTGTTCTTCTGCTTCCTGCTCACGAGCGACACAAACAAGCGGATGGAGATCATCCGCAGCGGCTATATCGCGGCGGCCGTCATCGCCTCCATCGTCGGCATTCTCACCTATTTCGACGTCGGCGGGACGGCGGGGGCCTGGGCGCCCATGGGCCGCGCGCAAGGCACCTTCAAGGATCCCAATGTCTTCGCGCCGTTTCTCGTGCCGCCCTTTGTGTTCCTGGCCCAGGATATCCTGCTGCGCCGGAGCCGCCGGCCGGTTCTGGCCGCCGTCAACATCCTGATCATCTCACTGGCGATGCTTCTCGCCTTCTCGCGCGGCGCCTGGGTGAACATGGCCGGCTCGGCCATTCTGCTCGTCGTCTTCACGCTTCTGCTCGCGCCGAGTCCCGCCCTGCGTAACCGAGTCATCTTTCTCTCGGTGAGCGGCGCTGTTCTTCTGAGCGTGGCCGGCGTGGTCGCCGTCCAGGTCCCGCAGATCCAGAAACTCTTCGAGGTCCGCGCCAGCCTCAGCCAATCCTACGACGTCGGTGAAGAAGGGCGTTTCGGGCGCCAGATCGCCAGCATTCCGCGCGTCCTGACCCAGCCCGGCGGCATGAATCCGCGGCACTTCCGCTATATCTACGGACAGGATCCGCATAATGTCTATCTCAACGCCTTCGCCTCCTATGGCTGGCTCGGCGGCTTCACCTTCTTCGCTCTGGTGATCATGACATTCTGGGCAGGCTGGCGCGCCATGCGGACCAAGACGCCGTGGCAGCACCACGCGATCGCGGTCTACTGCCCTCTGGTCGCCGTCTCACTGCAGGGCGTTCAGATCGACATCGACCACTGGCGGCATTTCTACCTGCTGCTCGGCTGCATGTGGGGATTGCTGGCGGCGACGCTCGCTTACGAACGGCAGCAAGGAAGATCACCTGTACGGCCGGCTCAAAACGTCTAGGCTCGCATCCATGCGTACGAGCAATCTGACTTTCGACACGGTTTGGGCGCCGCATTTCGACGCCCATGACAATCCCGTCAAGACTTCCATCGCGATATTCAGCACTCCACGGACCGGCAGTCAAAGCCTGTGCCGGTTGCTCTACGCCATGGGGCTGGGTGTGCCGGCCGAGTATTTTCTGCAGAGAGTGATGGAGCGTTACGGCGAGCGTTTTCTCGGCGGCCCTCCGACAGTCGATGCCACCTTCACGAAGGCCTATGTGCGCGCAATCGCGGATCATCGCTGCCGCAACGGATGCATTTCCTACAAGATACATGCCGATCAGCACCGGCAGGTCACCGCCGATCTGGGAAAAGCCTGGGAGGACACCCTTCCCAGCCTGACGATCATCCGCCTGCGCCGGCGCGACATCGTTGCTCAGGCCGTGAGTCTCGGAGCAGCGCTCCAGACCGGCATATGGGACGATGCCTCCGGAGAGCTTCTGAAAAGGCCCGGCGCGCTGAACGAGAATGTGGCAGAGAGATGGGTGGACTATATTTTTCGGTCGGAACAATACTGGGACCGCTATCTGAGGAACACGAAGCATCGAGTCCTCACCATGTTCTGCGAGGATTTCACGAAGCCGGAACAGCTTCAGACTGTTCTGCGGGCACTGGGAACCGGGCATTCGAGCGAAGAGATCAGCCGCATGCTGGCGCGACTACCGCGCTCTTCCCACAACCACCAGCTCTCGAGCGACCTGGCGCAACGCTTTGGCGAACATATATCTCAGCACTGGCACAAGCTGATGACCAAGGCCGGTCCGTTCAAGCAAGCAACTCCTTAGGGGCGTTACATCGCCTCACGGAGGCGGCGGTGGCGGTGGCGGCAGATCAATCCCTTCCAGCACGTCCAGCGCCGCGGCGATCTCGGACGAGAACCAGTTCGGCAGCTTCTCGTTAAAGGTGCTCGTATTGTCGATGAGCCCCGTGCGCTGACGATCCATCAGCGATCCGTCCTGTCCGAAATAGAACTTCAGACCGGCATAGACCTGGGTATCGTAGAAGTCGACGTCCCCTTCCCCGTCGGTCTCTAAAGTGCGCTCGGCGTAACGGGCACCGCCGAAAATCGAAAGCCCTTTGTCCCATACGAGATACTCCGCCTCGCCGGTGACCGCCCAGCCGTCGAAGTCGGCGTCATTTGATCCCGTGCCGGGCTCGATCGTGGACAGCAAGGCGTCGCCGCGCAGCGTCAGCGACAGATCCGGCATGGCATAGAAGCGGCCATAGGCCGCGAGCTCGAAGCCATCGGTATCGGAGTTCTGAATAAAGTCGCCTGCAAAGTAATGTGCCGATGCGCCCAGCGTTAATATGTCGGCATAGAATTCTCCGAATACGCCGAACCGGAAAAGATCGACATCCTTGGAGAACACATCCTGGTTCACCCAGGAGGCCGAGACACCCAGGGCCGCCATGGACGGGTCGCGCCAGAACAGCGCGCCGCCAAAATGCGAATTCGCGGCATCGAGATCACCAAGATCCGCCTTGCCGAAATTGCTCAGATCGGCCAGATCGGTCGAATGATCGTAATAGGCAAAATCGGCCTGGGCGTTGAAGCCGCCGCAGGTCACGAGGCCGCCGGCCTCGCCCAAGGGCGTGTCCCAATCCACGTCGCCTGAGAAATTATTGAAGACGCTGCCGACGCCGTCGAATTCCACCTCCTGCCAGTCGAACATATATCCGATGCCGGCAGCGCCGGAGATGGTGCATCCCGGGTCTTCAATATCGGCGGCCTGGACGGAAGCTGCTCCCGCGGCCCAAAAGAGCGTCAGCGCAACGATACTCGCGGAAAGCTTCGGCCTGCCCATCATCCCAGTCCCCTCCCAGCGAATTCCCGGGGAACTGTTGCATTACTGAACCCACCGATCAATCCGCCGACAGGATCTACCATTGGGAAATTCGCGCACTGTGGCAACAATGCCACACCGATCTATCGGATCACTGTCCCGTCACGCTTTGGCGAAATGCGCAGCGAGCTGGTTCACCGAGGGGTTCTCGATAAGTTCCTCGACCTCGACCTCACGTCCGATCCGTTCCTCGAGACCAACACACAGGTCGACGACCTTCATGCTGTCGATGCCGAGCGCGGCCAGCTCGATGTCCGCGTCCCGCCCCGCCAGCACGTCACTCTTCTGCTTTTCGTCAATAAGTTCAAGATCCTGCAGGATGGTCAGGATCATAGTCTTGGCTTCCTCGGCGGTCATCTAACGTCTACCTCGACCAATTTGTGCAAGATGATGAAGTGAGAGGGCGTGAGCTGATAGTCGCTTATGCGGGCCTTCAGATCGAGGCGGTCGAACTCCCGCTTGAAACTGTCCCAGATCCGCAACGACAGCTGCTTGCCGACGCAGGAATGCATCCCGGCGCCAAAGATGAAATTCCGGTGCTCCGCCTGCTCGGAATAACCAAAGGCCTGCAATTGCAGACGAATCAGATCACCGGCCTTGAACGCACAGCCATCCATATCGAAATCGGCCTTGGCGCGCCTGAAGGTTACGGGAACGCCGGTCTCAATCGGAAATTGCGGCAGCCTGACGCCTGCTCGATCATCGGGCGCATCAAGCACGGCCGTAACGATGCTTTCGGTCAGCATCATCGCCAGCGAATCGAGACCGAAGACCAGGCAGGTGAACTTCCACGCAATATCCGCCTCGTTCGGCGTCGTCGCACGCAGGAACTCCAGGGTCTTGGCGATGCGCGCTTCGAGACTCCTGAGGCGGGCGAGATTGGTGTTGAAGGAGAGGATGTCCCCGACATGCATCGCCAGGAATTCCGGCGGCAGGTCGCATTGCAGGAAGACCGAAAAGACCCGGTGGATGAAAGGATCCACGACCTCCGATACGATGTCGACGCGTCCCGGCCTGCTCAAGGGGGACAGGCAGGCCTTCGAAAGCTCGGACAGCTCTCCTTCCAACTCCGCCAGCCGGGCGGCCAAGAATGTCGCAAAGCCCTTGCGCGCCGCCGGATGGGCCTCATCCGCCACGAGCAGCGGAAGAACGCCGCAGGCATAGGCGACATTGGGAAGCTCGGTTCCATAGTTCTCCCTGATCGCCTTGAGAACTTCGGTCAGGCTCGAGACCACCGCCAGCGGGCTGCGGAACACCCGGAGAATGGCTGCCGGATCGGTGACGACCCAGGCACGCAGCAGATCATTCTCCAGCCAGTTCGGCGGCGACAGTTGAGCAAACAAGGCCCGCCGGTTGTGCGCCGAATGCAACTGATAGGATTTCATGAGGTCGCAAGCGGCCGGCGGGCTGCGCGCCATTCCTCGGCCAACATGCCGAGGACCAATATGTCGCGCCGCTCTCCTGTTTCCGCGTCCCGCAAGTGTCCGACCAGACGCGCTTCCTTCCGCCAGGTCTTGTCGCTCAGCATCAGCCACAGCATCGGGCGATTCTGCGGACGGACATTGGCCTTAGCTTTGGCATAACCCAGTTTGTCGAACAAATAGCCATAGATGGCGTCGGAGGTCTCTGTGGTAAGCCCCTTACCGCGCCATTCTACCTCGCCGATCAGATGCGAGATGGTGAACACGTCGATCCGCGGCTGCAGATGCAGTGTGTAGAATCCGATGGGGCGGGTCTCCCCGCGCGGGATGATCGCCAGCGCGAACTTGCCGGGCCGAGTCGTAAACTTGGCAAAAAATGCCGTTTGCTCGGCGATGCTCCATTGCCGTCGCCTTGTGTTGAGCATCTCTGCCGCCAGTTCGTCGTCGGCCCAGGACGAAAGGCGGTCGCCCACGTCGGCACCGGTCATCGGACGAAGAATGAAGTTCTCCGACTCAAGCTTGAGTGACGCTGGCGGCAGACGGGCCATGGATCAAAATTCGCATCTCTTCGGCGCTGCTGGGCGCAAGCGTCCTAAAATCGCTCCGTCATAACGTAGATTTGGCAGCCGCGCCAAAAGAAAGAGGAAGGAAACAGCAGTTTCCTTCCCCGCCATGTCTTTTGTCCAGGCCCTATTAGGGAATAGCGCCGCCAGCGGCGTTGGCAAGGCCGAGGACGCCCGAAGTCAGGGCATTCGGCAGCTTCTCGAGGAACACGCTGGTGTTGTCGATAGTGCCGGTGCGCTGACGATCCTGCAACGTGCCGTCCTGGCCGAAGTAGAATTTCAGACCGGCATAAACCTGCGTGTCGTCGATATCCACATCGAAGTCGACATCATCGACATCGACTGAACGCTGCGCGTAGCGCACGCCGCCGAAGACCGAGAGGCCCTTGTCCCAAGCGAGATACTCGGCCTCGCCGGAGATAGCCCAGCCATTCAGATCGACATCAGTGTCGACGCCGCTCGGCAGATCGATGTTGGAGAACAGTGCATCACCGCGAACCATAAGCGACAGGTCGGGGGTGGCATAGAAGCGGCCCCAGGCTGCAAGCTCGAATCCATCCTGATCGATATCAAGCGGACCGACATTGATGACTTCACCGTTGAAGTAGTGCGCCGACGCACCGAGGGTGAAGCTCTCCATATAGAATTCGCCGAACACACCGGCCCGGAACGTATCCGAATCCTTGGTCAGGACGTCCTGGTTGACCCAAGAGGCGCTGACGCCAAGGGCGGCGTAAGAGGGATCACGCCAGAACAGCGCGCCACCGAAATGCGAGTTGTCGGCATCGACGTCGTCGATATCGAGCTTGCCGACATTACCAGCGTCGCCCTGATGATTGTAATAAGCGAAATCAGCTTGGACGTTGAAACCGCCGCAGGTCACGAGACCGCCGGCTTCGCCGAAGGGCGTGCTCCAGTCTACATCACCGTCGAAGCTGTCCTCGCTGCCGAAGTCGAAATCATTGTTCTGCCAATCGAACATGTAACCGATGCCGACGGAGCCCGAGAGCGTGCAACCTTCATCGATCACGTCCGCTGCCTGCGCCGAAGAGATGGCGCCCGACACAAGCAAGGCCAAAGCGGCGGCGCTCGCAGAGAGTTTCAACTTACCAGTCATGTTTGTTGTCCCCAAACCATTAGTTCAAATTCAAGTGCCCCTACACGCTCGTCATTACATCACTGTCGGATCGACGTTCAATGACAGGAGGGGGACATTTCGGGACATTGCGAAGAGTAATTTCCAAGTGTTGCCCGAAGGCCACAGGCGAGCCAGCTGCGCCATAACTTTAGGTGGAGCTTCATGGATCCGGACGCAATCGAGGGTGACTGCTTTACCGATAATCAACCCTGCGGTTCAGAGGAGCTTGCCGAATTGGATCACGTCCAGCCGTCCGAATCCCGCGGCAGAGGGGTTTTCTTGGCGCAATACGCCTTCCCGGCGCCAGCCGCTCTGCTCAAGATGAAGAATCAGAGGCTTATAGGTTTCCACGACCTTGGCCACGGCTTTCTCCAGGCCGAATCGCCCGGCCAGATAGCTCAGCAGCGCTGAATCGGTTTCCCGGAGGACGTTGGCCAGGTCGTAGCGATGCTGGTCAATCAGGACATCGAGTGTAACGAGCCGGTTCTCTTCATTGATCTCGGTTTCATAAAGACCGAGGTGAGCGCGGTCCTTGCGACCGTAAATTCCCACTACCGCCCGCTTCTGCCCTTGCGCAGCCACAAGATAACGCTGCAGATCCGTACGCGTCAGCTTGGTGACGCGGGCATTCATCTGGCCCATCAGATCGGGATCGCTGGTCCAGCGCAGCCACTCGTCGCTCACCTTGTCCGGGGTGATCGGTGTGAGGCGGAAGCGCTTGGTGAGGATTTCCGGCGCGTTCGACATCAAGGAATTTTCATGAATGACGGTCCGGCTCGACCGCGTTGGGGGGTAGAACTGGTCGGAGCGGCGGGATTCGAACCCGCGACCCCTACCCCCCCAGAGTAGTGCGCTACCGGGCTGCGCTACGCTCCGACGGGCGCGGATATAACACCGGCCTCCGCGGAGTGAAAGCCTTATCTATCCGCCGGGAACCCTAATCGTCGGCGCCCAGGAGCTTGCGGGCCGCTCCCAATTCGGAGAGCGCCAGCCGAAGCGACTGCACCTGGGATTCGCTCATGCGCGGGGCGGCGGTAGCCGCCGTCGGAGGCTGACTCTGGGGCTCGCCGCCGCGGGCGAAAGGGGCCGATCCGAGCGCCGGCGCCGGACGCTTGATGCGCGGCGCCTGCAAGGCGCGCCCCGGCGCCGGGACGCCGTCGAGCTCGAGGTCGCGGGCGTCACGCTTGCGGGCCGCCGTCTCGCCGCGGCCGATGCTCGAGACATGCTGGAGACCTTCCTCGCGCAGAATGCGCTGGACGCCGCGGATCGTATAGCCTTCCCCATATAGAAGCGCCCGGATGCCCTTGAGAAGATCGACGTCATTGGGACGGTAGAAGCGGCGCCCGCCGCCGCGCTTCATCGGCTTGATCTGGCCGAAGCGGGTTTCCCAGAAACGCAGCACGTGCTGGGGAACATCGAGTTCCTCAGCGACTTCGCTGATCGTCCGAAATGCCTCTGGCGCCTTATCCAACATCATCGTCCTTAGAGCATTTCAGCCCGGCCGGTGATTCGTCCAGCCAGGAGAAAAAGCTCGATAGCCCCTATCGGACCGCTCTCCCGCCGAATCCGCCAATCCGGACCGGAATCGCGCTAACCGTGCGGTCGGGCGCCCGACTCGCTAGTCTTCCGAACCACCTTCTACACCGTTAATCTGATTCTTCATAACCTGACTTGGGCGGAAGACCAGCACGCGCCGCGGCGTGATCGGAACTTCCTCGCCCGTTTTCGGGTTCCGGCCGATGCGGCCGGTCTTGCTTCGGACCATGAAAGTCCCGAAGGAGGACAATTTCACGGTCTCGCCCGTAATCAGCGTATCGGTGATGATGTCCAGAACCGATTTGACGAGATCGGCAGACTCGGTTCTCGACAGGCCAACATTGCGATGCACGGCTTCGCTCAAGTCGGCGCGCGTGAGTGTCTTACCAGCCATCTGTTTCCCCTGCTTGCCCGAGGGCCAGGGTAAGATGGATGCAGACTGCGGTCAATAAAAAACTACGTGTGAACTCAATAGCTTAGGGTTTTGAACGAAAGTATTACCAACGGACCAGGACGGCGCCCCAGGTAAAGCCGCCGCCCATCGCCTCCATCAGGACGAGATCGCCGCGCTTGACGCGCCCGTCCTTCACCGCCGCATCGAGCGCCAGCGGAATGGACGCGGCCGAGGTGTTGCCATGCTTGTCGAGGGTCATCACCACCCGATCCTCGGTGACGCCGAGTTTCTTCGCCGTGCCTTCCAGGATGCGCCGGTTGGCCTGATGCGGCACGAACCAGTCGATATCCTTGGGCTCGAGACCGGCATCCTTGATGGTGTCGGCCATCACCGTCGCGATATTGACGACCGCGTGCTTGAAGACTTCGCGGCCCTCCATCCGCAGATGGCCCACCGTCATCGTCGAGGAGACGCCGCCATCGACATACAGCTTGTCGCGATAGCGGCCGTCTGAGCGCAGGCGCGCGGCGAGAATGCCGCGATCATCGATCGTCCCCTGACCGTCGGCGGCGCGCATGACGACGGCAGCGGCGCCATCGCCGAACAGCACGCAGGTGGTGCGGTCGGTCCAGTCGAGGATGCGTGAATAGGTTTCGGCGCCGATGACCAGCGCGCAGGTTCCCTGCCCCGCCTTCAGCAGGCTGTCGGCCACCGTCAAACCATAGACGAAGCCCGAGCACACGGCCTGCACGTCGAATGCCGCGCCCTTCTCGACGCCAAGGGCCGCCTGCACCTTCACCGCCGTCGCCGGGAAGGTGTTGTCGGGCGTCGTCGTCGCCACGATGATGAGATCGATCTCGGAAGCGGCGACGCCCGAACGCTCGAGCGCGTCGCGCGCCGCGTTGATCGCCAGGTCGCCCGTCGTCTCCTTCTCGGCGGCGATGCGCCGCTCGCGAATGCCGGTGCGCTCGACGATCCATTCGTCGCTGGTGTCCACCATGCGCGCCAGATCCGCATTGCTCATGATGCGGGCCGGAAGATATGAGCCCACTCCCTCGATCACCGAACGACGCTGCACGCCAGACCTCATTCCCATCACGCGTTGACCGCCGTGCGCGGCGTGAACGCATCCATATGTTTGTTGATTTCGGCGACGTCGGCGGCGATCTTGGCGACAAGGCCGTTGCGGATCATCTCGATCGCCACGTCCACCGCCGTCGCGAAACCGAGCGCGTCTGTGCCGCCATGCGATTTCACCACGATGCCGTTGAGGCCGAGGAAGACGCCGCCATTGTGCTTGCGCGGATCCATGCGCTCGCGCAGCGTCGCGAAGGCGCCGGCCGCCAGCAGCGCGCCGAGCTTCGAGAGCAGCGTTCGGGTGAGCGCCAGCTTCAGATAGATCGATAGCTGCTTGGCGGTACCTTCCGCCGTCTTGAGCGCGATATTGCCGGTGAAGCCTTCCGTCACCACGACATCGACCGTCCCCTTGCCGATATCGTCGCCTTCGATGAAGCCCTTATATTCGAGCGGCAGGCCCAGATCGCGCAGCAGCCGGCCGGCCTCCTTCACTTCCTCGAGGCCCTTCACCTCTTCGACGCCGATATTGAGAAGGCCGACGGTCGGCCGGTCGAGCCCCAGGAGCGAGCGCGCCATCGCCTCGCCCATCAGCGCAAATTCGACCAGCTGGCGGGCATCGGCGCCGATCGTGGCGCCGACATCGAGGACGACGCTCTCGCCGCGCAAGGTCGGCCAGATGGCGGCAATGGCCGGGCGCTCTATGCCGGGGATGGTCTTCAGCACGAATCGCGCCATGGCCATCAGGGCGCCGGTATTCCCGGCCGAGACGACGCCTTGCGCCTCGCCTTCCCTGACCGCGTCGATGGCGCGCCACATGCTGCTCTTGCCGCGGCCACGCCGAAGCGCCTGGCTCGGCTTGTCGTCCATGGCGACCGCGATCTCGCAATGATGAACCTGGCTGCGGCCCTTGAGGCGCGGATATTTCGCCAGGATGGCTTCGAGCCGAGGCCCGTCGCCGAACAGGAGGAAGCGCAGGTCCGGATGGCGGACGCTGGCGAGTTCGGCCCCCGGCAGCACCATGTCCGGTCCCGCGTCGCCGCCCATGGCGTCAAGCGCAATCGTCATTTTGCCTGTCATGAATGTTCAGGGACCTTCGGTTCGCGCCTATTTAGACAATCTAGCATGGGCGGGCGGACAATAACCGCTGCCCTTGGCGAAACAACCGAAAAATCAGCCCTTCCCCTCCTTGAGCCGACTGAGGCCGGCAAACGGGTTTCGCGATGATTCGCCGCCGGTTGCCTCCGATTCAGGCTCCAGCCGGTCGGTGAAATCAACCCCCGGCTTCTTCGGATAGGGGTCGAGCGCCAGCGCCATGGCCTCCGCCACCACCTCGCCCATGTCGATGATGCCGTTCTCGAAAGGCTCGGCGTCACTTTCCTCGATCGTCGCCTGGTCTGCCCCGGCCATGGATCTGGCGGGCAGGAAATAGCTCTCGAAGCGGTCCTCCAGCGTCGAGCGGAAGACATCGAGCGACACAACGCAGGTCTGGTCGATATCGACCTTGATATGCCCCTTGAATTTGAACCCCTCGCCGCGCCATCGCGAAATCCGCAGCTCGGCCCAGAGGCTGTGAATGGACGGCAATCCGAATCGTTCTGCCAGCGCCTGGCGCTCCTTGGGGTCGGCGGTGACCGTCTCGGTGCACCCCTGGGGCGGAACCCGGGTCACATCGAGCGGGCGGGAGAATTCAATCTGTGGGGTCTGCATCAAAGTCTCAAGGTTCCGGAAATTCGATCGTGCCGGACAAGATGGGCCCGATCGGGCGTTCTTGCAAATGAGCAAGTGCCGTTAGGGAATAATCGGCCAGCAGGCTGGCGCCCGCAGCGCTTTCAGCCCCGGCGAAGACATTGCGGCCCAGCGCCTCGGCGAGGCCCGCCCGGTCGCCCGCCTGAAGCAGCGGCCGATAGGCCTGGGCCCGGCCATAAAACATCTCGGCCATGCGGCGGACCTTTTTGCCCACCGACAGGTCGCCGACCCCCATTTCGCGCAACGACCGGTCCATATCGGCGAACACCTCGTCCGTGAGCGCCTGGGCGAAGGCCTGAGCGGCAGCATCCCCGCCGCTCAGCCTCTCGAGCACCAGCACGGCATGAAGGACGATCATGTCGTAGCGCCCGTCCACGCTGTCCGGCACCCCCCATTCGGCATAGGGCTTCTCATGCCGCGCGGCAGCCACAATTGCCCCGTAGACCGCTCGGACGGAATTGCGGGACGCCTTGCGCTTGAAAAGGGACAAAATCATCGTTAACGGCTCCCAAGCTATTCCCGTCTATATTCGGGAAGATCACCCTTTGTTTGAACGCTGCCGGAAAGACATGCGCCGTTTTCTCGCCCTCTCAAGCCGTCTTCTGCTCCCCGCCGCAATGGCCCTCACCGTCGCAGCCTGCTCCTCCAATATCGCCCATCGCGGCTATCTGGCCAAGCCGGGCGCCTTCGGCCAGGTGCGCGAGGGCATGCCCAAATCGGAAGTCGAAGGCATCCTCGGCTCGCCCTCGACGACAGCGAGCGTCAACTACCAGGGCGACAGCTACTACTATATTTCGAGCACCACCGAGCAGACCGCCTTCCTCAACCCGAAGGAAATCGAGCGCCAGGTGATCGCCATCCGCTTCGACCGGAACGACCAGGTCGCGAGCCTCGGCCAATATGGCTTGGAGGACGGCAAGATCGTCGACATCAATTCGCGCACCACACCGACCAAGGGCCGCGAGCTGACCATGCTGCAGCAGCTGTTCGGCAACATCGGCAAGCCCGGCCCCGGCGGCGCCATCGTCCCCGGCCGCACCCCCGGCAGCACCGGCCCCGGCAAGAGCCCCGGAATGTAAGCTCGCTCAGCGCGAACGCTTCGCGTCGGGCGCAAACCGGCGCTCGAGCTTGCGCACGAAATAGGCGGCGACCAGGCTGACGCTCAGCAGGATCACCGCCACCGCCGTATAAG
Organism: Pseudomonadota bacterium; assembly: GCA_049323275.1. Taxonomy (GTDB): domain Bacteria; phylum Pseudomonadota; class Alphaproteobacteria; order Rhizobiales; family Aestuariivirgaceae; genus Taklimakanibacter. Next base: position 25,029 of record JBMOOM010000075.1, on the reverse strand, counting down.
GCTCATTGTACCGATAAGTGAGGCCGGCGATATTGTTGGCCGCGCCGAAGACATCGACCACGGTGATCGCGGCGAGCAGCGGCGTCTCCTTGAACAGGCCGATGAGAAAATTGCCGAGCGGCGGAATCATCGGCGGCAGAGCCTGCGGCAGGATCACCCGCAGCCAGAGCGGCACCGGCTTGAGGCCGAGCGCCTTCGCCGCCTCCCATTGGCCGACCGGCACAGCCTCGATGCCGGCGCGATAGACCTCGGCGATATAGGCGCCGATATGGAGCCCGAGACAGAGAATGCCGGTGAACAGCGCCGGAAAACGAATGCCGTAGGACGGCAGGACGTAGAAGACGAAATAGAGCTGAACCAGCAGCGGCGTGCAGCGCATGAAGGCGATGTAGCCGTCGCAGAAGAGGCGCAGCGGCTTCACGCCCGAGCGCCGGCCGAGCGCCAGCAACAGGCCCACGAGAAGCGCCAGCGCGAAGCCACCGAAGGTCGCCTGAACCGTCACCACGAGCCCGCGCATGAGGTCGGGCAGAATGCGGATCAGGAACTCAAAGCTGAACATTGCCCCTCCTCACCGGTAGCGCGCCGCATAGCGCTCGGCGCCGCGCACCAGCCAGGTGAGCGGATAGGCCATAAGGAAATAAAGGATCAAAACGAGCGTCCAGATCTCCATGCTCTTGCCGGTGGTGACGACCATCTGGCGGCCGGAGAAGGTGAGCTCGGTGATGGTGATGAGCGAGACGAGCGAGGTCGCCTTGACGAGCTCGATCAGCAGATTGCCGAAGGACGGCAGCATGGCGACCAGGGCCTGCGGCAGGATCACCAGCCGATAGGTCTGCGCTCGTGTCAGGCCGAGGGCCGCGGCCCCTTCATGCTGGCCCCTGCCGATCGCGAGGATGCCGGCGCGCACGATTTCCGAGCCATAGGCCGAGAGATTGAGACCTAGCCCCAGGACCGCGGTGGTGGTGGGCGGCAGCGAGACGCCGAAAGCCGGCAGGATGAAGAACAGATAGAAGAGCTGCACGATCGCCGACGTGCCGCGCAGAATCTCGACATAGCCGGTGGTCACGCGCCGCACCCAGACGTTGGGCGCGAGCCTGAGGAAGCCGACCACGAAAGACAGGACGAATGCGAGAACCGCCGTCATCAGCGTGAGCTTGAGCGTGACCGCAGCTCCTTTGAGGAGCTGCGGCAGCACGTCGAGAGCAAGAAGTTGATTGAGATCCACCGGCCCGGTCAGGCCTTGCAGATCTGCTCGGCGGTCTTCACGCCATCCGGCAGCTCGTCCTTGCCATAGCCATAGGCCGAGATGATCTCGAGCAGCTTGCCGGACGAGATCAGCTTGGCGAGTTCGGCGTCGAGCGCATCCTTGAGGTCCGTATCGGCCTTGCGCAGGCCGAGACCGGCATAGCCATATTCGGGCTCGTTGTTGGCGCCCATGATCTGCTGGAAGCCTTCGACACGCTCGATCGACGCATCATTCGCCGTCTTGAGCAGCTCGTTGAGCTCGAGCGCCGGGAAATAGATCACATCGACCCGGCTGGCCTTCAGTCCGGCCAGCGCTTCCGTCGCATTGGCGAACAGCACCACGCGGTCGGTGGGCACGCCGGCCTTGGCGAGCTCCTCGACCTGGGCCGCGCCATTCTGCGTGCCGACGATCGCATCGGCATGGGCCGCCACCTCGGCGATGCTCTTGACGCCCTTGGGATTGCCCTTGAGCGCGGCGAAGCCGGCGCCGGTACGCGTCACCGGATTGGTGAACAGCACCGCCTCGCACCGCGCCGGGCGGATATACATGCCGGCGCCGATGATGTCGAAGCGGTCGGCATTGATGCCGGGGATCAGCGCGTTGAACTCGACGATCTCGGCCTTGAGCTCCTTGACGCCATGCGGCGCCAGGAGCGCGGCGATGACATCCGGAATGGCGCCCTTCACCTTGCCGTCGGTGTCGACGAAGCCGTAGGGTTTCTCATTGGCGATACCGACGCGCACGACGCCGTCCTTCATGATGCGGGCCATGGTGCTCTCGGCACGCGCGATGGAAGGCAGGACCAGAGAGGCGGCGCCCAGGGCGGCGGCGCCGAGGAAATGGCGGCGGGAGAGAGAGTGGCGCAGAGCAGGCATGACGGAAACCTCCTTGTTTTTTGCTTCGCTTTCAGCCCATTGAAATCGGCGCGATATTCGGTTCAGCCGTCCTGCGAGTCAATGCGATGGCGGTTGAAATTAGCGAAAACGAGAAAGAAATACGTCTCATGGAAGCAGGCATTCACAAAAGTGAGCTCACCTTCGACTATCCAGCGCTGACCGGCTGGCGCTGGCCCGCGGTCGATATTGTCGGACAAAGGCCAGGCCCGCGCCTTGCCATCATCGCCGGCGTCCATGTGAACGAAACCTCGAGCATCGAGGCGGTGATCAGGCTGCAGCGGACGCTCGACCCTTCACAGCTCAGGGGCCGCGTGTCGATCATCCCGATCGTCAATCTTCCGGCGGTGCCGCTGCGCTCGCAATATGTCTGCCCCCTCGACGACAAGAACATCAATTTCAGCTTCCCGGGCCGACCGGACGGCACATTCTCGGAAGCGATCGCCCATGCCCTGCTCAATGATTGGGCGGCCGATGCCGACTGTTTCGCCGACCTCCATGGCGGCGACCTGTGCGAGGAAGTCTCGCATTTCATGGTGGTGCAGCAGACCGGCGACGCCGCCTTCGACCGGCTTAGCCTCGACATCGCCCGCTGCTTCGACGCCCAGATCATCGCGACGATCGACCCGTCGCATATGGACCAGCCGGCGCGCAGCGTGACCGGCCGGGCCAAGCGTGGACAATATGCCGTCTTCGCCGAGGCCGGCCGCATAGGCCTCATCGAGGAAGCCAATGTCGCCTATCACTTCGAGGGACTGCTGCGGCTCCTGCACAATCTCGGCATGACCGACAGCGCCCCGCCCAAGAAGCGCGAGCCGGTCATCATCTCGCGCTATCACTGGATCCCCGGTCCCGTCGACGGCTTCTACCGCTATCACGTCGAGCCGGGCCAGGCGGTCGCCAAGGGCACGCTGATGGCCACCGCCGAGAACACCTATGGCGAGACCATCGCGCAAGTGACGGCGCCCGCGGATGGCCACATATTGTGGCGGATCACCCATGCGCTGTCGCCCAAGGACAGCTTCATCATCGGCCTCGGGACGAAAACCTAACCGGCGTCCTGCAGGACGGCGGCGATGATCGCCTCGGGCGCGTCATCCTGGACGAGATGCCCGGCCTGCGGCACGCGCAGCAGCCGGCCCCCGGTCAATCGCGCCGCCAGCCGCTCGCCGGTCGCGATCGGGATCCAGCGGTCCTCCACGCCCCACAGGACCTGAGCGGGAAACTCGAAGGGGCCGTAAAGGGGCTCGACCTCATCCGTGTATCCGACATCCATCTGGGCGATCTGGCGATAGAAGGCCGCCTGCCCTTCCGCACCCCGCCAAGGACTGGCATAGATCTCCAGGGCTTCATCCGACAGGCCGCGCCAGGAGGCGCCCTGCAGATAGGCCTTGAGCAGCGCCTCATGCGCGTAGTCGGGAAGGCCGGCGAAGGCATCTTCATGACGCCGCACATGCTGGACGAATGGCGAGCCCCAGGGCGCCAGCGCCACCGGGTTGATCAAAGTGAGGCGTTCATAACGCAGACCTTGCAGGTAATGACCGCGCAGGACCGTGGCACCACCGAAATCATGGGCCACGACTTCCGGCCGCTCGAGCCCCCAATGCCGCAGCATCTCGGCCAGCACGAGATTCTGGATGCCCAGCGAGACATCCCGGCCGGCAGCCTTCTCGGAGGCGCCATAGCCCAGGAGATCGAAGAAATAGACCTGCCGGCGGCGGGCAAGCCACGGCGCGATGCGACGCCAGACTTGCGACGAAAAGGGCGTCCCATGGACGAGGACGATCGGCTCCCCTTCTCCCAGCCTGCCCCAGGCGATACGCTGGCCGCGGAAATCATGGGCATAGCCGAGGTGAAGGCGCTCCGACGCGAGGTCCGGATGATTCATGATAGGTGCTCCAAGGACCGCAATATGAACACAAATTGGATCCAGAACAGCGCGATTCCTGCCACAGCCTGATACTTTTCAAGCGAGCCGCATATGCCCATTTTCGCTGGTGTCAAACCTCTTCTGCCGGCCCTGATTGCCGGGCTCCTGAGCCTTCAGCTGCTTCCGGCGGCAGCACAACAAGTGGATGTGCCCATCCGTGCGACCATTGAGACGATCGACGGCAATACACTCGCCTTTCGCGAAGAGGTCGACGGCGTCGCGTCGGTCGGGTTGCATGCCGATACGGTGATATATACGAGCGAGCCTTCGAGCCTCGACGATGTCAGCGCCGGCGACTACGTGGCCGTCACCGCGGCCAAGCAGGCGGATGGCAAACTTCACTCGACGAAGCTGCGTATATTCCCCGACGCCCTGCATGGCATGGGTGAGGGACAGCGGGCGATGGAAGGCGCCGAGACCGTCATGACGAATGCAACGGTGGCGCGGGTCGTGCGCGTGCCGGAGGGCGGCCGGATCCTGGAGGTCAAGTACCGGAACGAAACGGCCGAGATCATCGTCGATCCGCAAGTCCCCGTCACGGCCGTCGTCTGGTCGGATGCGAGCGTTCTGAAGCCGGGGATGAATGTGGTCGTCTTCGTCGCCAAGGAGAAGGACGGAGCGGTCAAAGCGCGGACGATCCTGGCCGTCGACTGACGCCGCGGCTTCGCTATTGATCAATTGCCGGCGGGCATGTCTTGCGGCCCGGTGATCGTATGCGGGCAATCGAAAGTGTCCCAATGCAGATCGTGCGGGACCCAGGACGGACGCCGTCCACAGGCATTGACGGGCGGCGAGCAATCGCTGCAGACGAAGGCGCCGAAACTGTTCAGCACGATCTCGCCAGGCTTGTCGGCGGGATCGACGATCGCGGCGAAGCCGCCCGAGCGATAGGCGTAGACGCGCAGCCGGCCCTTGCCGTCACGGCCGGCCCAGCTGACGAGCGTGCGTGTCGTGCCGCCCTTGCTTTCGGTCGCCTCGGGCTTTCCCGGCGCGCCGGCGGCTTTCTCCACATCCGCCAACTCGCGTGCCTGGCGCAGCTTCTGTGCCCATGACGCGGTGATCGCAACCGCGGCGACGCCATTGGTCTCGGCGCGGGAGCTCGCCGAACAGGCCAGAACCGCGGCAACCAATACACCGCCAATATGCCGAAAGTATTTCCCGTTCACGCTCAGCTCCGCCCATGCATGCGCCGGACATATGTCGCGAATTTGCCCGGCCGCGGCAATCGTATCACTCTTGCCAGACCGGCGCATCCGGCGCATGAGAAGGCCATGAACCATCGGCGGAGCATGCGTGTCTTCATGGCTGTGGCGATCCTTGCCGCTGTGTTCATGATTTTCGCGCCCTTCGCCAATCTCGTCTCCGCGGATGCGGCGCGGAGCGGGCCGGAAATGTCCGCCATGGACGGCTGCGGCATGTGCCCGAAGTCCGATATGGCCATGGTCAATTGCGCGCAGGTCCAGTGCGGCCTGCTCGCGCTGGAGGCAAGCGCCGCCGCTCCTCTCGCCCTCGCGCCGGTGCGCCATGTCGCCGCCGCAACCCGCATTCCCAGCGGCCGGCACACGATACCGCCCGTCTCACCTGGATAGGCCGGGCTGGTCATTCAGCCCTCATCATTACGCTTTCCTCCAGGAGTATCTCATGCGCATCCCCCTTTGGGCGACGCTGTTCGCCACCCTGCTCGCCGTCCCCGCTTCCGCCGAAACCCTGGCCGAGCTTGGCCGCAAGACCCACTATCATGGCATCGCCTTTGCCCGCTCAGGTACGGCGGCGCTGATGATCGCCACCCATCACGGCCTCTATGCCGTCGACAAGGACGGCACCGTCACGCGGATCTCCCCCGTCCAGGACTTCATGGGCTTCTCGCCCGACCCCGCCAATGAGCTCGGGTTCTATGCCAGCGGCCATCCGGCGACGGGCGGCAATTCCGGCTTCCTGCGCTCGGTCGACGGCGGCGCCAGCTGGAGGCAGCTTTCGCCCGGCGTCGACGGCCCGGTGGACTTCCATCAGATGGATGTGAGCGCCGCCGATCCCAAAGTGATCTATGGCAGCTTCGGCCGGATCCAGGTGAGCCGCGACGGCGGCGCCAGCTGGGAGATCGCCGGCGACGCGCCGGAGCGGCTCATCGCGCTCGCCGCTTCGGGCGTGAAGGCGGAGCGCCTCTATGCGGCGACCGAGAACGGTGTGCTCGTCTCCGAGGATGGCGCGCAAAGCTGGGCGCCGCTCGCTTTTGCCGGCGAAGTGGCGAGCACCATCCAGACCGGTCCCGACAATGCGCTCTATGCCTTCGTGGTCGGGCGCGGCCTCATGAAGGCGAGCGAGCACAAACCCGATTCATGGTCGCTGCTGAGCAATGATTTCGGCGAGGCGATTCCGCTTCACCTCGCCGCCAACAGCGAGGATGGCCAGCATCTGGCGCTCACCCTGCAGAACAACGAGGTGCGCGAAAGCCTGGACGGCGGCAAGAGCTGGCGGCTTTTCGGTCAAGCGGCGCCGTGACGGCCGGCAAGGCGTGGATGATCGCAGCCCTGACCGGGGCTGCGGCCGTCGTGGCCTTTCTCGTCTATGAGCTGCCGCGGCTGCGCGAAGCCCGGCAGATCGCGCTCGGCCGGTCGGTCTATGCCGTGAACTGCGCGCAATGCCACGGCCGGAAGCTCGAAGGACAGCCCGACTGGCGGACGCCGCTCGCCAATGGACGCCTGCCCGCGCCGCCCCATGACGCCTCCGGCCATACGTGGCATCACAGCGACGAGATGCTCTTCAACATCACCCGCAACGGGCTCAAGCCCTATGCGGGCGAGAATTACGAAAGTGACATGCCGGCCTTCGCCGGCGTTCTGAAAGACGAAGAGATCACAGCGGCGATCGCGTTCATCAGGAGCACCTGGCCCGAGCGCGAGCACGCCTATCAGCGACAGGTGACGCTTCAGCAAACGAAACGAGCCGGGCCAAAATAACAGGTAATCTCGACCAATTTCCCTGCAAATTACAGGGAGCTTACAGTGGATTTGCAACGAATTTACTGGGAAATACTGGGTTTATCCGGGGAATTCACCTCACGTCTCCCGCTCCACATCCGCGATCCTGATAATCCCCGACGGCCCGAAACCGCAAGCGGCTCACCTCCATGGCCGACGCATGGTGATCAGGCCAGGTAGCGCCGCCTCAGATGCTGGATGAAATATCCGGTCTGCAGCTTTTCACCGGTGGCGCGTTCGAGCAGCTGCGGTGTCGACCACAACGACGCCTGGCTCCAGATGTTGCGCCGGCGCCAGTCATTGAGCCCGACGAAACGCCCGTTGCGGATGTCGTCGCGCGCCGAAGGCTGGTCCCTTTCGAGCGCCGCCCAGAGCTGCGCCGCGGTCAAGGCGCCCAGCGTGTAGCTCGGAAAATAGCCGAAGGCGCCCGACGGCCAGTGGACGTCCTGCATCGGTCCGTCCTTGGGATTGTCGAGCGTCGACAAGCCCAGATAGTCGGTCATCTTGGCATTCCAGATCTCAGGGATGTCCCTGGCGGCGATTTGGCCGGAAACCAGCCCCTGCTCGATCTCGAAGCGCAGGATCACATGCAAGGGATAGGTCGCCTCGTCGGCATCGACACGAATGAAGCCAGGCCTGATGCGATGGACGTAAGAGAGAACGTCCTCGACGTCCCAGCCTTTCAGCGCCTCCTCGCCCAGATGCTGGGCGACGACCGGCATGGCCCAGTGCCAGAATTCGGCGCTGCGCGACACCTGCATCTCGACGAAAAGGCTCTGGCTTTCATGCATGGCCATGCCGCGCGCTTTGCCCACCGGCATATGCGACCATTCGGGCGGCAGTCCCTGCTCATAGAGCCCATGGCCGGTCTCATGCAGGATGCCCATCAGGGACGAGAGGAACTCGCCCGTCACATAACGCGTCGTCATGCGCACATCGCTCGGCACGCCGCCGCAGAAGGGATGATGCGAGATGTCGAGCCGGCCATGGGTGAAATCGAAGCCGACCGCCTCCATCATCGCATGTCCCAGCGCCTTCTGCCGCTCGATCGGGAACGGCGCATTGAAGGGCTTGAGCGGCCGCCTGGCCAGCTTCTCGTCCTGATGCGCGATGGCTTCGGGGATGAAGTCCTTCAGGAACGTCTTCAGCTCGGCGAAGACCGGCGCGATATCGGCCGCCCGGTTGCCGGGATCATATTGCTCCATCAGCGCATCATAGGGATCGAGCTTCAAGGCCGCGGCACGCAGGGCCGCCTCCTCGCGCATCAGCGCCACGACGCCCTCGAAGGCGGGCAGGAAGCCGGCCCAATCGCCCTTCGGGCGCAATTCGCGCCACAGCTGCTCGCAGCGCACCCGGGCATTGACCTGGCGGCGAACGAAGTCGGCCGACAGGCAGGTCATATTGGTGTAGACGCGCTTGAACTCGCGCAGCGGCGCCTCCCCCGTGGCATCGCGCGGCTCGCCCTCGGCCTTCGCGATCCAATCGGCGATCTCCGGCGCGGTCGCCAGCTCGTGATGGAAACCCGCCAGCATGGACAGGGCCTCGGCGCGCTTCTCGCCGCCGCCCACCGGCATCTGCACGGCTTCATCGACGCCGAGCATCGCCTGGGCATGCTCAAGAGCTTCGAGTTTGCGTCCGAGATCTTCAATTCGAGCGAATGACATGGTCACCTGAGAGCGAGAGTTGCAAGGACAGCCTCTCTTGTCACAAGAGAACGGCGAGGGAAAGGACAACACGGCGCAGACAGAAAGCCCCGCATGCGAGCATCCGGGGCTTTCCGTCGGTCGCGAGATTAACCGGGGGCTCTCGCTTCCAAATCCAATCTGCGGTCAGGCGAGGAGGATATCGCGCGCCTTGCGATAGCGCTCCATGCGCTCGTGGTCCTTGGGCCCCGGCGTCTTGATCCGAGCGAGCTCCAGGTTGTCGGCCAGGTCGGCGAGCTTTACGCGCCGCCCGATCTCGTTCCCGCCGGCACGGCGCACGAAGGTCTCGTAGTCCTCATCCTCGCGGCGGGTGACTGCGTCGATCGCCTGGAGGATCGCATCCGAAAAACCCTCCGCCCGCAAGGCGGCGAGGGGCCAGGTCAGGTTGTCCTCGACGACATCATGCAGCACGCCGACGATCCGGTCCTCGACGGTCTCGAGTCTCATCATGACCCGCAAAGGATGCAGGATGTAAGGTTCGCCGGCCTTGTCGACCTGCCCCGCATGCGCTTCCGCGGCGATCGCGATCGCACGCTCCAAAGTGCTCATCGGCACCCCCGCTCCATCGATTTCATGAAAAGCCCGCCCCGCATCGCGGCAGCGCGCAACTTGGCCTGGGACCGACGTCCCCAAACGGCTCTATGACCAAAACAGGTACAGAGTTATATTCGCACGCGCAAGGCAATTGCGGTGGCCGGGCGAGTTCCTGCGCGGGAACCTCAGTCGTCCTTGAGGCTGCACACCCCGTTGGCGCCGCCCTTGCCCGTATAGGAAATCGAAGGCGTTCCATCGGGATTTATGGAGAGCGAGATGGTTACCCCGGCGCCCTTCGCCTCGAAGTAATTGTCGTTGAACTTCTTGAGCTTGGCCTCTTTGCCGTTGATGTAGACAGGCCCGCCCCGATCGGCATGGACCTCGATCTTGCCCGGACATGTCGCGTTGAGAAGCGGGATTTCGGCACGGGCGCCGAGAGTGGATGCCAGAAATAGAACGGGAAAGACCGCTATGGCGCGCATCGGGCGCACTCCTCCACCATGGCTGATGCTCCGGATGTTCCAGTTTTGCCACTCCGAAGTAAATGCGCATTAGGTCCAACATGCCGATAAACGAAACGGCCGGGCAAATCGCCCGGCCGCTCCATCGTCAGGTATCTCAAGATCAGTGCGCGAGCACAGCCAGCAGCAGCAACGCCACGATGTTGGTGATCTTGATCATCGGGTTCACGGCGGGACCCGCCGTGTCCTTGTAGGGGTCGCCGACGGTGTCGCCGGTGACGGAAGCCTTATGCGCCTCCGAGCCCTTGAAGTGCTTCTGGCCCTTCGAGTCGGTGAAGCCGTCCTCGAAGGACTTCTTGGCATTGTCCCAGGCGCCGCCGCCCGCCGTCATCGAGACGGCGACGAAGATACCGGTGACGATGACGCCCATCAGCATTGCGCCGAGAGCCGCGAAGCCCGCATCCTTGCCGGCGATCGCCCAGATCACCAGGAAGACGACGATCGGCGACAGGACCGGCAGCAGCGATGGAATGATCATTTCCTTGATCGCGGCCTTGGTCAGCATGTCGACGGCGCGGCCGTAATCCGGCTTGTCCTTGCCCTGCATGATGCCCGGCTTCTCCTTGAACTGGCGGCGCACCTCGACCACCACGGCCTGGGCCGCGCGGCCGACCGCCGTCATCGAGATGCCGCCGAACAGGTAAGGCAACAGGCCGCCGAAGATCAGGCCGACCACCACATAGGGATTGGACAGATCGAAGGTGACATTGACGCCCTCGAAGAAGCTGCCCGGCGTGGCGGTGGAGGCGAAGAACTTCAGGTCCTGCGTATAGGCGGCGAAGAGCACCAGCGCGCCGAGGCCCGCCGAGCCGATGGCATAGCCCTTGGTGACGGCCTTGGTGGTGTTGCCCACGGCGTCGAGCGCGTCGGTGTTGTGGCGCACTTCCTTGGGCAGCCCCGCCATTTCGGCAATGCCGCCGGCATTGTCGGTGACCGGGCCGAAGGCGTCGAGCGCCACGACCACGCCGGCCAGCGCCAGCATCGTCGTCACGGCGACGGCGATGCCGAACAGGCCCGCGAGGTTGAAGGTGACGATGATGCCGCCGATGATGACGATCGCCGGCAACGCCGTCGATTCGAGCGACACCGCCAGGCCCTGGATGACATTCGTGCCATGGCCGGTGATCGAGGCCTCGGCGATCGAATTCACCGGACGGCGTCCGGTTCCCGTATAGTATTCGGTGATCCAGATGATGAGGCCGGTGACGATCAGGCCGATCACGCCGCACCAGAAGAGCTTCATCGGGGTGAAGCCGCCGAGATCGACGCCCATGCCGCCGAACACGTAGCTGATCACCGGATAGAGGGCGATGAGCGACAGGATGGCGGTGGCGATGAAGCCCTTATAGAGGGCGCCCATGATGTTGTTGGAGGCGCCGAGCTTCACGAAATAGGTGCCGATGATCGAGGTGACGACGCAGGCGCCGCCGATCGCGAGCGGCAGCACCATGCCGGCGAGCTTGTAGGCTTCCGGCAGCACGATGGCCGAGAGCACCATGGTGGCGACCGCGGTCACGACATAGGTCTCGAACAGGTCCGCGGCCATGCCGGCGCAGTCGCCGACATTGTCGCCCACGTTATCGGCGATGGTGGCCGGGTTGCGCGGATCGTCCTCGGGGATGCCCGCTTCGACCTTGCCGACCATGTCGCCGCCGACATCCGCACCCTTGGTGAAGATGCCGCCGCCGAGACGGGCGAAGATCGAGATCAGCGAGGCGCCGAAGGACAGAGCCACCAGCGCGTCGATGACGGTGCGGCTCGTCGGCGCGAGCGCCAGCGGACCGGTCAGGAAGATGAAATAGAGGGTTACCCCCAGGAGCCCAAGCCCGGCGACGAGGAGACCCGTGACGGCGCCCGACTTGAAGGCGAGGTCGAGGCCGCCCGCAAGCGACTTGGTGGCGGCCTGGGCGACGCGCACATTGGCCCTCACCGACACGTTCATGCCGATGAAGCCCGCCGCCCCCGACAGGATGGCGCCGATGGCGAAGCCGACGGCCGAAGTCCAGCCGAGGAGGAAGAAGGCGATGATGAAGATGACGACGCCGACAATGCCGATGGTCGTGTATTGGCGCTTGAGATAGGCCTGGGCGCCTTCACGCACGGCGGCCGAGATTTCCTGCATGCGGGCCGATCCGGCATCGGCGGCCAACAGGCTGCGGGTGGTGAGAATGCCGTAGACGATGGACAAAGCACCGCCGAGCACAATCAGCCATAGGGTTGAGCTCATGGATATTCCTTATGTTTCCTAATGTTTTTATTCTCCCCGAAGGCGGACGTTAGGAATTTCCCCCCTCCTCCCGCATCCCGGACTTATGCCTCGGGTATGCCAAAATGGCGAGATCATGGCAACCGACAAGAAGCCAACCTTACGGCAGGCTTGCTATGCGTGAGCGCAAGGCAGGATGGCGCCGTCAAGGGCGCGGGTCGTCCCCCGGGAGCTGAAACCGCCCTACTTCACCACCCGGGCCAGGGTGAAACCGTCATAGCCCTTCACGCCGACGGTCTGGATCGTGGTGGCGCTGACCCGCTTCTCCCGGCTCAGGAGCTCGTTGAAGCGGCGCACGCCGCGGACATTGTGATCCTTGCTGGCGGCATCCGTGACCTTCCCGCCGCGCACGACATTGTCGACGACGATCAGGCTGCCCGGCCGGGTGAGCTTCAGCGACCATTTGAAATAGTCCGGGATATTCTCCTTGTCGGCGTCGATGAAGACGAAGTCGAAGGGCTTGCGCTTCTCGGCGGCGAGCTTGGGCAGGAGATCGAGAGCCTTGCCGAGGCGCAGATCGATCATGCCGCCCAGGCGGGCGCGCTTGAAATTGGCGCTCGCCACCTCGGCATGACGTGGAATGGCTTCCATGGTCACGACACGGCCGCCTTTCGGCAAAGCACGGGCGAGCCAGATGGTGCTGTAGCCGCCGAGCGTGCCGATCTCCAGGACGTTGCGGGCATCGATCGACTGGGCCAGCAGCATCAGGAGCTTGCCCTGATTGGGCGTCACGGCGATTTCCGGCAGGCCGCTGTCGGCGCTCGCCTGGAGGACAGCGTCGAGCACCTTGTCGGGCGGCACGAGCATTTCGCTCACATAATGGTCGACGGCGGTCCAGGTCTTCTGAGTCATCGCACGCTCGCTGAAAGAGTTGAGAGAGCGCGATGAGACCAGAAATGCTGCAATGCGGCAAATGAAAAGGTCGGGCTACAGCACCTGAAGCAATTGCTGGCGCAATCCGGCCGGGTCGCAGACCGGAATTTCCGTCACACCGGCCATCGCGCCGAGGCCGCATTCGGGCGTGGCGATCACCGGCAGGCCGTGCGCCACTGCCTTGAGCAGCGCCCTGGGCTCATGCTCGACGAGCGCCGGCAGGATGACGGCGGCAATCTTCTGCGGCCACTCGGCGCCGTTGAGCGGGCGGGTCCTGACCTTGCCCCAGAAGTCGCCCTCCCCCTCGCGTGCCCTGCCGGCGACGACGATATCGAGATCGAGATCCTGGGCGGCCTCGCGCAGGGCATAGGCGCCCTTGCGCGCCAGGGCCGAGGCCGGAAAGAGGACGGACCGGCCGCCGCGCTCGATCCGGCAGCGCGGCGCGGGCTTGAGCCAGTCGATGAGCTGGGTACGCGCCGGATCGGCCGAGGCGATGCCGCTATGCGGCGTATAGAGGGTACGGGCGGCGGCAAGCGCGGCGCTCTCGGCTGCGACAATCTCATCAGGCGCCCGGAAATCACCCAGTGTCGGGCTCGCGGGATAATGCGTCTTGGCGGCGTCGAGCTTGGCCTGCAATTGCGCCATCGGGTGGCGAACCATCAGCACGTCGAAGCTGCGGCCCTGCAACTCGCCGAGCCGCCACAGATGCGGCAGCAGGTTCTGCGAGATCACCAGATGCTCATGGACGGGCGAGAGCCTTTTCGCATAATGGCCGGCGAGCGCCTCGTCGTAACGCAGCAGCATGTCCTGCAGGGCGCGGCCCTGCCGCGGCGCATGGCGCAGGGCCAAGGCGCGGCGCAGCGCCACCAGGGTCGCGCAGCTTTCCTCGGCCACGACATGGCGCGGCCAGGCGTAACGCGGCGTCTCGCGCAGGCGCTGGGGCAGGAACAGCGCATCCTCGGTGCGCGCGGTCGCCGAGAACAGGATTGAGAATTCCGGCCAGCAGGCATCGACGAGCCAGGCGGTCGAGCCGATCTCGCCGGGAAGGAAAGGCCGCTCGGGATCATGGCGGCGGCACTCCACCTCTCCGCAGCCGGTGCAGTCATTGGCGGGGAGGCGCTCCTCGTCCGGGCTGAGCTCGCCGTCCTTGCGCAGGAGGCGGCCATCCGGCCCGCGCAGGACGATCTCGAGCGCGTCGCGGCGCAGGGCCGCTTCGATACGGAACGGCTTCGCCGAACGGAAGCGCAGGTCGACATAATTCCAGAAGACGGTGGCGTCGCGCCCTAATGCGGCACGCGAGCCCGGCACCGTCCGGCTATGGGGGTGGCGCTCGACAATCTCGAGTCCAGCTTCGAGCGCGGCTTCGTAAAGGGCGTTCGACAGCTGGCAAAGGCCGCCGCCGACATTGGCGATGAGGCAGCCCTCGCGCAGTTCCCGGCCCTCGACGAAGCCGCGGCGCCTGGTGGTGCGCCCGACCTGTCGCCAGAAGCTGAACAGGCCGCCGGCCGGGACCTCGACGCCGTCGAGATGGCGGATGGCGCGGCGCAGATTATGGATCTTGCCGAGCGTGAGGATCCGGTCCCTGCTTCCCTGCCGATGGTGCCAGAGCGGCGAGGATATACGGGCCAGAACAGGACCCGATGCGAGAGCTTTGCCTTGGCCATGCCGCCGCGCGGTCTCGCGGCCAAGCGTTTCCACCGTCTTGCGCTTGATGCGAAGGGCGGTCGCCTTCGCTTCGAAGAGAGCCATGTCCCAGAAGCCCGGAACCTGGCTCAAGGCACGATCCGTCATGTCGCGCGTCCCGTTCGTTTCACGCACAAACTGCTCCCACCAAACTGAATGGAGCATGAACAGCGAAACGCGCTTCATTTCGACGGGATCGTGGTCTTCTTGCGGCGCCACTCCTCCGTACCAGGACGAGTTGGGACGAGGATCGTCTTTCAAATGCCACCGGACCGTGCGAGAAGCGCCGCGTCAATCAATCCGGAGGCCTCATGATCATCCGTCCACTGCTACGCGCCTTAACCATCCTCATATTCTGCAGCGCCCCGGCTTGGGCCCAGGGCGACGGCAAGACCGAACGGCTCGGCGTGCCGGGCCCGATCGCCTTCGAGGGCCAGGACTATGCCCTCGCCTGGACATCCCACCCTTCCGCCGACTACTACAAACAGGAATACCTCCCGGCCGGGCAGTCGGCTGAAAGCTATACCCACATGTTCATCGTCGAGGCGGTCACCTCCGGCATCGCGCCCAAGGATGCGGCGGGTGCGCAGATCGCCAGCCTCAACCAGCGCAAGGCCAGCGATCCCCTTGTCTTCTATGATGCGATCGTGAACGAGGCGACGGGCGACGTCATCCTCGACTTCCTGGTGAGCGCCGCCGGCAAGGACGGCAAGCTGATCGTCGAATGGAACGGCTATCGCTATGCGCCGCATAAGGGCGCCAAGTCCGGCGTCGTGCTTTATGCCATCAGCCGCCGCGCCTATGGCGACGACGCAAAGGCGTTCGTCACCGCGCTCAAGGACTGGCGGGCGAAGACGGTCAACGAGCTGGCGGGCTTCAAGGCGCCGGCGGTTACTCCGCAGCCTTGATCACGGCCACCTTCCGGCGCCTCAGCATGATCCACAGGATCAGGCTGAGCGCCACCGCCACCGTCGGATAGATAGCGAGGTTGACACTCGCCCAGCCGAACCAGTCGAGGAGCTTGCCCGAGGTGAGCGACGCGATGGCGACCGTGCCGAAGACGGCGAAATCATTGAGCCCCTGCACCCGCTCGCGCTCGGCCGGGCGATAGCATTCGGTGAGCAGCGTGGTGCCGCCGATGAAGCCGAAGTTCCAGCCGAGCCCGAGCAGGATCAGGTTCACGGCGAAATGCCCGAAGCTGATGCCGAGCAGCCCGGCGGTCGCGGCGCCGGCGAGCAGCAGCAGTCCCGCGGCGCAGACCCGCTCGGCGCCGACGCGGGCGATGATCTGGCCGGTGAAGAAGCTCGGCACGAACATCGCCATCACATGCCACTGAATGGCCCAGGCGGCATTGGTCGTGGTGAAGCCGCAATCGATCATGGCGATGGGAGCGGCGGTCATCACCAGATTCATCATGCCATAGCTCAGCGTCGCCGCGATCACCGCCACGATGAGGCGCGGCTGTCTCAGGATCTGGCCGAGCGGACGGGCCTCCCCTGTCCTGGCCGTTTCCTCCTTGCGCGGAATATCGACGAAAGCGAGCACGCCGATGGCCAGCGTGCAGATCACCGCCATGGCCGCGTAGCAGCCGGCGAAAGTGACCGGCGCCAGAAGATCGGTGGTGAACATCACCAGCGACGTGCCGAGAAGGCCCGCGGCGACGCCGCCCGTCATCACCCAGGAGATCGCCTTGGGACGGAAAGCCGGGCTCGCCATGTCGGCGGCGGCGAAGCGCGAATGCTGGGCGAAGGCCTGGTAGACGCCCTGCAGGACGGTCGCCAGGATGAAGAGCGGGAAATTGCGGGTGAAGATGGCATAGACGCCGATCAGCGCGCCGACCGTTCCGGCGAAGGCGCCGAGCATGAAGCCCGGCCGCCGGCCGATGGCGCGCATCAGCATGGCGGCCGGTATGGTCGTCAGCGCGGTGCCGATGACGAAGGCCGAGATCGGCAGCGTGGCCCACGCCTTGGACGGCGCGATCTGCACCCCGATGAGGCCCGCCGTGGTGAACATGATCACCGTGGCCGAGCCATAGAGAGCCTGGCCGATCGCCAGCACGATGGCGTTGCGCCTGGCGCGCAGATCATCGAACTGGGCAGTGATGTCGGCGGTGCTCATGGTCTTCTGGGTCCCCCGGGACATGCCGGTCGCCGCGTCAGCGCAACCAGCCCTTCTTCTTGATATACAGCAAGGGCAGAAGTGCGGCGAGCAGCGTCTGGATGATCGTCGCCGTGAAGCCATGCTTCCAGGTCAATTCAGGCATGACCGCGAAATTCATGCCGTAGAAGGTGGCGACCAGTGTCGGCGGCAGGAACACCGCCGTGATGATGGTGAATACCTTGACGATCTGGTTCTGCTTGACGTTCAGCGAGGTCATCACCGACTGCTGCAGATAGCGCACTTTCTCATGCTCGAAGCTCGCATGCTGCTTGACCCCGTCCATGTCGGACAGAAGCGTCTCGACCATGGCCTTGAGCTCTGCGTCGCTGCCATTGATCTCCATGCGCAGATAGCGCGCCGCCCGGGCCAATGAAAGCTGGCATTCGAGGCAGCGCGAGATGAGCTCCTCCTTCTCGTTGAGCTCGATCATCGTGCCGTTGATGTCGCTGACGCCGATCTCGCGGCCCGACGAATCGAGACCGCTGGTGATCACACCGATCTGGTCATTCATCGTTTCGAGCGCCTGGCTGATCATGTCGATCGTTTCCGCAGCGGCATCGTTCATCGCCTGAAGCAGCGTGCGCATGATCGAATAGGACGACTCGACCAGGCCCGGATGGCGCTTGAAGCGGGCCAGCGCCTTGTCGAAGGGCGCGAAATGCCCCTTGGGCTCGAGCGTCACCACGACCTTGTCGCTGAAGGCGATGACGATCGTCTCGCGGCGGAAGTCCTGCGCCTCGGGCATCATATGGGTGATGTTGAGGCAGACCGAATCCTGGTCCTCGAAAACGCCCTCGGCGCTCGCCGGAAACTCGACCTTGTATTTCGCAGCGATGCGCGCGACCTCGGCCTTGTTCTCCGCATCGACGCGGATCCAGATGTCCTCAAGCGTGGCGGCGGGCGACAGCTTGGTGATGATGTCGTTGTTCATTGTTCTGTCTCCGGATCACTGGGTTTGAGCGGGCCTGGCTTCACCGGCGCGCAAGGCTTCATGCGCCGGCGAGGTCGAGGACGTCCCGGTCGCCTGGCCGGCCGGCTGCAGATAATGAATCGCCAGCATGGCGATGCAGATGAGCGCGTAGAGGATCATCACGGCGTTGATCACTTCGCGCTCGAGATTCGACGCCTTCCTCTTCATGGGCTTGGTCATCGCTGGTCTCCACTGATAATAGCTATGAGGCCGGCATGCGCAGCGCATGACGGATGAACGCGACCGGCCCGCGGATGCGGGTGCGCAGCGCGCCAAATCAGAGACTGATCTTGCTACTCATGGGCTTGCCTTTCCCGGTATGCCGACGGCACGGGAGGCAAGCGGACCGGGCTCTTACCCCATCACCGCCGGCCCGGCCGAGACGCCGGAAACCATTTCATCGTCTATCAGGACCGGTCCGCGAGACCGGCCGCATCTAGGGTGATTGTCCATTGTTCCTATTGCTTTGAAGCGCACGGCGCACAGGCGCCGCCGCATGGCTGCTCCTGCGCCTCGCGGCGCAGTGAGTCAAGACGAAACCGCGAGGTCGAGAATCAGAATTCGTCGGGACGGCGCTGGCGGGCCAGCGTGTTCAGCACGCCATTGAGGAGCTTGGGCTCCTGCTCGCTGAAAAAGGCATGCGCGACATCGAGATATTCAGTGATGGCGACGCGCGCCGGCACCTTCTCCATGAACATGATCTCATAGGCCGCGGCGCGCAGGATGGCGCGCAAGGTGGCGTCGAGCCGGGGCAGCGGCCAGCCGGTATCGAGGAGCCGGTTGAGGGCGGGATCGATGGTGCGCTGCTCGCGCACGACGCCGTCGACGATCTCCTTGAGGAAGGGGAAATCGGCCGGGCCGCACTGGCCCTCCTCGAAGGCGTCGCCCGAGGCGCGGGCGGAAAACTGGGCGAGCACTTCGCCGACATCGGTGCCGGCGAGATCCATCTGATAGAGAGCCTGAACGGCGCCCAGACGCGCGGCGGAGCGCGTCACGGGCGGCTGGCGGCGGGGAGTCGTCAAGATCTGCGCTGCCTCTTCTTGATGGATCGGGCGAAGCGGATCATGGCAAGCGCCGCATCGGCGGCCCCTCCTCCCTTGTCCATCTCGGTGACCCGCGCGCGCGCCCAGGCCTGGATCTCGTTCTCGCAGGTGAGGATGCCGTTGCCGATCGCAAGCCCCGTCACGGTGAGATCCATGATGCCGCGGGCCGATTCATTGGCGACGATGTCGTAATGCGAGGTCTCGCCGCGCAGCACGCAGCCCAGCGCGACAAAGCCGTCGAAGCGCTTGGTCTTGGCCGCCGTGGCGATGGCGCCCGGGATCTCGAGGGCGCCCGGCACGTCGACCCGTTCCCAGGTGGCGCCCGCCCGCTCGATCGCCGCGATGGCGCCCTTGGCGAGTTCATCGCACAAATCCGCGTAGAAGCGCGCCTCGATGATGAGGAGATGCGCCCTGGTCTTGACGGCCGTCGCCGTGGTCTTGTCGCGTTTCACAATCTCGTCTCCGAAAGACGGGCGACATAGCGCGCCAGCATATCGATTTCAACATTGACCCGATCGCCCGCCTTGGCCTTGCCCCAGGTGGTCACCGCCTGGGTATGCGGGATGATATTGACGCCGAATTCGTTGCCCTCGACCTCGTTGACGGTGAGAGAGGTGCCGTCGAGAGAGACCGAGCCCTTGGGGGCGATGAAACGGGCGATCTCCGGCGAGACTCGAAAGCGGAAGCGCAGCGAATCCCCTTCCGGCACGATGGAGACGATCTCGCCCACATCATCGACATGACCGGAGACGACATGGCCGCCCAATTCGTCGCCCATCTTGAGCGGCCGCTCCAGATTGATGCGCGAGCCCACCTTCCAGTTTCCCAGCGTCGTACGGGCGAGCGTCTCGGCCGAGGCGTCGATGGCGAAGAAGCCGCGCCCGTCCTGCAGGCGGCCGGTCTCGACCGCGGTCAGGCAGCAGCCCGAACAGGCGATGGAGGCGCCGAGCGCGATCGTATCCGGGTCATAGGCCGTGGCGATGGTGAGGCGCGTATCGCCGCGCTGCTCGATGGCGATGACCTCGCCCATATCGGTGACAATGCCGGTAAACATGGAACTCTCTAGAAATGATCAGGCGCGTACATAGACGCTCAGGCGGTCATCCCCAAGCCTTTCGTCAGCGCCGGGCCGGAACCCTGCCATGACCGCAGCGAAGGGCATTCCGGCGAAGCCGTCTACCCCTTGCGGCCCCAGAATCCTGGGCGATCGGAAGAGCTGCAGTTCATCCACGAGCCCCGCCTCGATCAGTCCGCGCGCCAGCCGCGCGCCGCCCTCCACCAGCACCCGGTTGATGCCGCGACGGGCCAGATGGGCCAGACCATCGGCGAGGTCGATGCTCCCGGCCGCGCCAGGCTGGCAGGTGAGGCTTTCGACACCCGGGATCTCCGGCGCTCGGGCGAGAGACAGGAGCCAGACCGGCACCTGCCCGGCCGTCTTCACCAGACGGGCGGTCCGGGGAATGGCGCCCCTTGAATCGGCCACCACTCTGATGGGCGAGCGGCCCTCGAGCCCCGGCAGGCGGCAGGTCAGGTCCGGATCATCAGCCAGCACCGTGCCCAGGCCGACCAGGATCGCATCGGACTCGGCGCGCAGGAGATGGGTGCGCGCCTTGACCTGTGGGCCGGTGATCGCGGTGCGTCTGCCGGCTGCCTCGGCGATCATGCCGTCCGCAGAAAGCGCAAGTTTCAGAAGCACATAGGGGCGCTTCTTGGTAATCCGAGTCAGGAAACCGGCAAGGTCCGCCCAGGCGTCCTCGCGGCAAAGCCCGGTCTCAACCGCGATGCCGGCGTGGCGCAGGATGGCGAAGCCGCCGCCCGAAACGCGCGGATCGGGGTCCCCGGCCGCCGCCACCACCCGGACGATGCAGGCCTTCACCAGCGCTTCGGCGCAAGGCGGGGTGCGGCCATGATGGGCGCAAGGCTCGAGCGTGACATAAGCGGTGGCGCCTTTGGCCGCGGCGCCGGCCATGTGCAAGGCCTCCGCCTCGGCATGGGGACGCCCGCCGGGCCGGGTCCAGCCCAGACCGACGATCACGCCGTCCCTGGCGATCACGCAACCCACCGGCGGGTTCTCCGCCGTGGTTCCGAGCGCCCGATGGCCGAGCCGGACCGCCCGCGTCATGAAAGCGAGGTCGGCGGTCATGCGAGATGTTTGCGGAAATGGACCAGGATTCCGCCCTTGAAGGGCTCCTCGCGCTCGATCTCATAGCCTTGCGCGGCATAGAAGCCGAGATTGGCGGCGAAGAGCTTGTTGGTATAGAGCCGGATCACCCGATGGCCGCGGCGGCGCGTCTCTGCTTCCGCATGGGCGACGAGTTGGCGGCCGATGCCGCCGGCCTGCCCGTCCGGATCGACGCAGACATTCTCGATCAGCAGATCGTCCGCGCGCGGGATCATCTCGACCAGGCCGACCAGCCGACCGTCGCGGTAAGCCAGGTCGATCACATGATGGCGCACCGCATGGTTGTAATCGGCCGACATCGGCAAAGGCTCACGGCCGATGACGGCACACCATTTCGCATAGGCCTTGCGGGTGAGATCGCGCACCATGCCGGCGTCGTCTGGGCCGGCGCGGCGGAACTCCAGGACGGCGGGCATGATCAGTCCCGTTTGGGGCTGAGCTCGCCCTCTTCGCCCGTCAGCTCGCCAAGCAGCTCCTCGAAATCCTTGGCCTCGCGGAAGTTCTTGTAGACGGAGGCAAAGCGCACATAGGCGACGTCGTCGAGAACCTTCAGGGCCTCCATGATGAGCTTGCCCACGGTCTCGGATTTGATGTCGCTCTCGCCCATGCTTTCGAGCCGGCGCACTATTCCGGAAACCATGCGCTCCACCCGCTCGGGATCGACGGGGCGCTTGCGCAGCGCGATCGACACCGAGCGCATCAGCTTGTCCCGATCGAAGGGCACGCGACGGCCGGAGCGCTTCACGACGGTCAGCTCGCGCAGCTGAACGCGCTCGAAGGTGGTGAAGCGGCCGCCGCAATCGGGACAATAGCGGCGGCGGCGAATGGCGGTCCCGTCCTCGCTCGGACGGCTGTCCTTCACCTGCGTTTCTTCATTGTTGCAAAAAGGACAGCGCATGGAGCCTTACGGGGTCAGGGATAGATGGGGAAACGGGTGGTCAGTTGGCCGACCTTCCTGCGGACGGCCGTCTCGACCTTAGCATTGCCCTCTTCGCCGTTCTTCGCAAGCCCATCCAGGACCTCGGTGATCAGCGCCCCGATCTCCTTGAATTCCTTGGCCCCGAAGCCGCGGGTGGTGCCGGCCGGGGTGCCGAGCCGGATACCCGACGTCACCATCGGTTTTTCCGGGTCGAAGGGAATGCCGTTCTTGTTGCAGGTGATCCAGGCGCGCCCGAGGGCGGCTTCGGCGACCTTGCCGGTCAACCCCTTCTTGCGCAGGTCGACCAGCATCAGATGGGTATCGGTGCCGCCCGAGACGATGTCGCAGCCGCCGGTGATCATGGCGTCGCTCAGCACCTTGGCATTGGCGACGACCTGGGCCGCGTATTTCTTGAAGGAGGGCTGCAGCGCCTCCCCGAAAGCCACTGCCTTGGCGGCGATGACATGCATCAGGGGGCCGCCCTGGAGGCCCGGAAAGACCGAGGAATTGATCTTCTTGGCCATATCCTCGTCATTGGTGAGCACCATGCCGCCGCGCGGTCCGCGCAGCGTCTTGTGCGTCGTGGTGGTCACCACATGGGCGTGGTCGAGCGGATTGGGATGGACGCCGCCGGCAACCAGTCCGGCGATATGCGCCATGTCGACCATGAAGACGGCGCCCACCGAGTCGGCGATCTTGCGGAAGCGGGCGAAATCGATGAAGCGCGGATAGGCGGAGCCACCAGCGAGGATCAGCTTCGGCTTGTTCTGCTCGGCGAGCTCGGCGACGAAATCATAATCGATGCGCTGGTCGTCCTGGCGCACCCGATACGGCACCACGTTGAACCACTTGCCCGACTGGTTGACCGGCGCGCCGTGGGTCAGATGGCCGCCGGCGCGAAGGTCGAGGCCCATATAAGTGTCGCCCGGCTGCATGCAGGCGAAGAAGACGGCCTGGTTGGCCTGGGCGCCGGAATGCGGCTGCACATTGGCGAAGCCGCAATTGAACAGCTTCTTGGCGCGCTCGGTGGCCAGCGTCTCGACTTCGTCGACATACTGGCAGCCGCCATAATAGCGCCGGCCCGGATAACCCTCGGCATATTTGTTGGTGTTGACGGAGCCCTGCGCCTCGAGCACGGCGCGCGAGACGATGTTCTCGGACGCGATCAGCTCGATCTCATGCTGCTGGCGGCCGAGCTCGCGCTTGATCGACGCGGCCACCGCCTTGTCGGCCTGGGCGAGAGGCGCTGTGAAGAAGCCATTGCCGATGACCCGCGGCCGCTTCGGCGCGGCGGCTTTCTTCGCGGCTGCTTTCCTCGCAGGCTTTGCGGGTTTACGGGGTTGAGCCTTCTTCTTCGCCGGCTTGATCTTCTTATCAACCTTACGGGCCATGATCCCCTCCTGTTGTCCGCGCAGAGGAAGCGACATAAGCGGAATCATGCTCAGGGTCCAGAGTTAGACCGGCATGCGACAATCCGTTTACGCCACCGGATACGGTCCGTCGGCAAAGACCTCGTCGTGATAGCCCTTGCTGCCGACCTCACGCGCCAAGACACTGCGGAAATCAGCATTGCTGGCGAGGCTGTCCAACATGTTACGGAAATCATATTTCGGCCGCCAGCCGAGCTCGCTCAGCGCCAGCCGGTTCACATAGACGCGGTCGATCGTCGGGAAGAGCCGCCAGCCACGTTTGGCGTAGAGCGGCCGGCAGTCGGGGAACAGGCGATCGACGACGCCCGGCGCATCCTGGCGGAGCGCCTGGAGATCGTCCTTTCCGAAAGGCGTCGTGGCCGAGATGATGTAGCGCCCGAAGCCGATCGCCTTCACCCGCTCGGCGGCCAGGATATGCGCGTCGACGATGTCGGCGATATCGGCCCGGCGGTTGAGCAGTTCATTGGCCTGGGCATTGGCCGGCTCATAGGCGTCGCGGATCGCCGGGTCGTCATCGGCCTCGGGGAAGAAGCGCGAGGTCCGCAGCACGATCGTCGGCAGGCGGTGCTTGCGGGCGAAAAGCTCGCACAGTCCCTCGGCGGCGACCTTGCTGGCGCCATAGATGTTCTTGGGGATGGGGAGCACGTCCTCGGTCACCCAGGCCGCCGGCTCGTCCTTGGCGGGGGTCAGCGCCGCGCCGAAGGCGCTCGTCGTGCTGGTGAAGACGAAGCCCTCGACACCCGCCTTCGCCGCTTCCTCGAGCAGGACCAGCGTGCCGGTGACATTGGAATCGAGGAAATGCTGATAGGAATGGGTGGCGACATGCGGCTTGTGCAAGGTGGCCGCATGAATGACGGTGCGCATGCCGGCCATGCAGCGCCTGACGACGCCGCGGTCGGCGATCGATCCGACGCAGTGGGTGAAAGGCGACGGCTTGATGTCGACGCCGCGCGCCGCCTGTCCGCGGCCGGCGAAGCTCCGCATGAGAGCCTCACCGAGATGTCCGGCGCTGCCCGTCACGAGGATCGTCATTCTTGCAAATCCCTGTTAGGCGGCGCGCTTCAGCGTCATCGCTGTCCACAGCTGGTCGAGCGCCGAGACCAGGCGCGCGATCTCGAGCTCGCCATGGAGCGGGCCGGGCGTCAGCCGGATCCGCTCGCTGCCTTTCGGAACCGTCGGATAATTGATCGGCTGCACATAGATCTGGAACTCGGCGAGCAAGCGGTCGGTGAGCTGCTTGCACAGGACCGGATCGCCGACGATGACCGGCACGATGTGGCTGGGCGACAGGACGACAGGCAGGCCCAGGCGGGTCAGCTCGCGCTTGAGCAGCGCCGCATGCTTGTGCTGGAGCGCCCTCTCCTCGCCGCTCTCCTTCAGATGGCGCACGCTCGCCACCGTGCCGGCGGCGAGCACCGGCGCCAGCGAGGTGGTGAAGATGAAGCCCGCCGCGGTGGAACGGATGGCGTCGATCAGCATGGTGGAGGCCGCCACATAGCCGCCCATGACCCCGAAGGCCTTGGCCAGCGTGCCCTCGATGATGTCGACGCGGTCGAGCAGGCCGTCGCGCTCGGCGACGCCGCCGCCGCGCGGCCCGTACATGCCGACGGCATGCACCTCGTCCAGATAGGTCAGCGCACCATGGCGCCCGGCGAGATCGCAGATCTCGGCGATCGGCGCGATGTCGCCATCCATCGA
>JBMOOM010000074.1:0-66974 GCA_049323275.1 Pseudomonadota bacterium | reverse complement strand
GAAATACACTATTGTGGTGTCGCACGGCTTTGGTTCCTTCTGTGTCCGAATACGTCGCCAAACGCTTCGAACCCAACAGAATCAATGCCGTGCGCTTTGTCCACATAATTTAAACCGGACACCCGTGGGTCAAGCCCGGCCATGACGAGTTGGGAGATTTCAATAGCGCCGCCCCACCGTCATCGCCGCCCGGAAAGTCTCATCGCTGTCGAAAAACATCGCTTCGGGCCCCGCTCCCGTCGCATCGAAGAAGCGCGCCACGAAACAGCGGAAAGCGGCGCACAGCGCGATGTCGCAGATCTGCTGGTCGCTGAAGCCCGCCTGGCGCAGCCGGTCGATATCGGCCTCGGTGACGTCGGAGGCCTTGCGCGCGATCTTCTCGGCATAGGCCAGCATCTCGACATCCCTGGGCGCAAGCCCGGCGGAGCGGAAGTCGCGCTGCACCGCCAGCACCTTCTCCTTGGAGCCGAGATCATCGATCAGCTGCCTGCCATAGACATAGGAGCAATAGGTCGACGGCACTTCCTTGGCGGCGATGAGCGTGATCAGCCGCCAATCCCGCGGCTCCAGCGAGAAGCCGCCACGCACCTTCTCGATGAACTCGACATAGATCGGCAGCAGGTCGGGCCGCGCTGTGAAGCATGAATAGGCTTCCATCACGAAGCCGTTCTGCGCCTTGAGCTTACCGTAGATCTCGCCGACCTTGCCGGTCGCCTCGTCCGCCGCGATGGTCTTCAGGAACATGCCGCTTCTCCCATGATGAGCAAAGCGCGGTCTTCTATCGGGGTCTTTCTACGACGCAAGGATAATCCGCTTTCGCTTCTCTACCGGCACTCGTTGACTTCCTTGTGCGCCAAATTGGTTCGGAAAACCCGTTGTCTCCTGGACTTTCCGACTTTTACGCGCCTGCGTCCATGGCGCGAACGATCTCATCGACCAGGTCTGCCGGTCCAGAGATCGAGAGGCCGACATACGTCTCCGATTTCATTTTCAGGATCTCTCCCCTCAGTTTCACGGAGATCGAAGCCAACTCTTGCGACCCGGCAACAGCCCAATCGGACGACAAAAGAATAGCGCCGGCAGATTTCAATTCCGCGACGAGTCGAGCCTGGAGTTTCTCATCGTGCTCACACCCAAGAATTATGGTCTTTTCCACATTCTTGCCTTTGCTTGCACGATCGCCAGGCATCTCGCTTCGTTGCCCTATCAACACGAAAGGCGGCAATCTCGCGACTGCCGCCCCGTCCGGATACCGCTCCCCGGCGCAGGCCGTTCAACCTTCGCCGCCGTATAGTTGCCCCCGGACCACGATGTGGTGAGTGCAACAATGGCCCAAAATGAAACTGATTCGCAAGCGTCAAGTTACATTTCGGATAGAATGATGCACGCCCCCTCACCGCCACTTGTAGGTGAGGAACATGCCGGTGAAGAACTGGTCGGCCGAGCCCTCATCCTCGACGATCGGACTGTCGGCCGCGTCACCGATGAGCCTCTTATACTGGACCTGCCCCGACACGCCGATCGCCTCGGTGACCATGTAATTGAGACCCAGCGCGATGCCGACATCCTTGAAGCCCGCATCGGCCTCGAAGCGGTCATGCCCGCTCTTGAGCGCCTGCGACTTGGAGACCCCGAAAAACGCATCCATGTAGTTGCTGTCCGCCCAGCTGGCCGAGGCCTCGATGCTCGAGCTGAGATTGTCCGACAGCGGCACCGCCACGCCCGTCGACATCTCCGCCACCAGGCCCTCATGGCCGCCGGCGACATCCTGGGTGACGGTCATCGCCGCCGACCAGAGGCCCACCTCGTATCTGACGAAGCCGCCGACCTCGATCGAATCATCGATGTCGCCCAGCCCGTCCAGGGCGTCATTGTCGTCCTCGTCGCGCCCGCCGCCATAGCGGGCGATGGGACCAGCCTTCAGCCCTTCATAGTTGAGAAGGTTCAGGCCGAGCGACGTGCCCTCGATGAAGACGAAGTCGTCATAAACGATGGAAGCGAAGGGAAACGGCTGGAATTCATAGTCGTCCGAGCCCTCATAATCGGGGGCATAGGCGCCGCCGCCGCCGATCACGACACTCCATTTGCCCGGAGATGACGTAGTGTCAGACCCGTCCGCGGCCTGGGCACTCGCCACATTCATGGCGATTCCTGCAACGCTTGCCATGATTATGAGCCAATTTGTAGTAACAGGTGGTGCCAGGGATTTCTTGCAGGCGACGCGGGAAGGCATGGACGCTCCTTTGAACAACGGAGCGTCTGTCTAGCCGGCGATCCTGGCAGGGGAGTTTCGAGCGGGTTTCGTTATGTTGCAGTTTATTACCACAAGGGCGTCGCGGCGCGCTTCCGGGGAGGCGTGCGCGCAATGATAAAACAGACCAAGCCGCATGTGCTGATCGTCGATGACGATCAGCAGATCCGCACCATGCTGGCGCGCTTTCTCGGCGAGCACGGCATGCGGGTGACTCAGGCCTCCGACGGCATCAGCATGTTCAAGACCATGGAAACCGGCCGTTTCGACGTCGTCGTGCTCGACGTGATGATGCCGGGCGAGGACGGCTTCACGCTGTGCCGGAAGTTGCGCGCCGAGAGCGCCATGCCGCTGATCCTGCTCACCGCGCGCAACAGCGAGACCGACCGCATCGTCGGCCTCGAGCTCGGCGCCGACGACTATGTGACCAAGCCGTTCAACCCGCGTGAGCTTCTCGCCCGCATCCGGGCTTTGCTGCGCCGGGCCGGCGCCCAGCCGCAGGCCGCGCAGAGGCTCGCCAGCGCCACCTACCAGTTCGCCGGTTGGACTCTCGACACGAGCCGCCGCTCGCTGGTCTCGCCGCAGGGCGTGCTCACCGACCTCACCACCGGCGAGTTCGATCTCCTGGTCGCCTTCGTCGAGCATCCGCAGCGCGTCCTCAACCGCGACCAGCTGCTCGACCTGGCGCGCGGCCGCGTGAGCCTCGCCTTCGACCGCAGCATCGACGTGCAGGTCAGCCGGCTGCGCCGCAAGATCGAGATCGACCCGAACGCGCCGGCGCTCATCAAGACGGTGCGCAATGGCGGTTATTTCTTCACCGCCGTCGTCTCGGCCGGGCAGACCGCCGCGCCATGAGGCTGCCGATCTGGTCCAGGCTCCGGCTCGCCCCCCGCCTCGCCATTCTCATCGTGGCGACGACGATCGCGGTGCAGAGCCTCGAATCCCTGCTCTTCTATGTGTTTCCGCCGCCCGGCTATCTGATCGTCGATCAGGCCTGGCTCGCGGAGGCCGCCCGCACCGCGAAGAACATCGCCGAGGCGGTGCCGGCCGGCGACCGGCTCCCGGCCCTCACCGGCTCGGGGCTGACCAAATGGCTGACCTTCGACTTGGCGCAGGAGGATCCGGCCTATCCGCAGGACAACCCCACCCGGCTGGAGCACGAGGTCAAGGCCGCGCTGATGCAGAAGCTCGGCCTCGGCGCCGCCGACATCCTGGTCAAGACCGAGGACTTCAAGGAACAGGCGGTCAAGACCAATGTCGCGGTGATCACCGAGATTCCGACCGCCATGGACACCGAGAGGCTGATGTCGCGCGACAGCCTGGTCATCGCCGATCTCAGGATCGCGCTTCATCTCCGGGACGGCAGCTGGCTTCTCATCGGCCCGAGCGAAACCGGCGTCTCGTCGCTGCATTACCTGCGCAACATTTTGGGCCTGGTCGGCACGCTGTTCTTCGTCGCCGCCTTCTCGATCTGGATGGCGCGCAGCATCGTCAAGCCCCTGACCCAGCTCGCCACCGCGGCGGAGCGGCTCGGCCGCGAGCGCGAGACGACGCCGATCAGCGGCATGAAGCTGCCCGAATATGCCGCCATCGCCTCGACCTTCAACGAGATGCAGGCGCGCCTCAAGAAGTTCGTCGACGAGCGCATGCAGATGCTGGCCGCCATTTCGCATGACCTGCGCACGCCGCTGACCCGCCTCAGGCTCTATGCCGAATGCGTCAAGGACGAGCAGCAGCGCGCCCAGATCCTCTCCGACATTTCCGACATGGAAACCATGGTCTCGACCTCGCTCACCTTCATGAGCGACGAGATCCATCGCGAGCCCTACAGCCCCGTCGATGTCGCGAGCCTCGTCATCAGCATCACCGACAATTTCATCGATGAAGGCCGCAGCGTGACCTATAGCGGCCCCGACCATGCGCATCTCTCCTGCCGGCCGGTGGCGCTCCGGCGTGCTTTCACCAACCTCATCGACAATGGCTGCAAATATGGCGGCGAGGTCACGGTCTCGCTCCTCGACGCACAGACCGGCCTCGTCATCGACATAAGGGACAAAGGCCCCGGCATTCCCGCCGATCAGGCCGAGCGCGCTTTTGCGCCCTTCCAGCGCCTCGAGGCCTCGCGCAACCGCGAGACCGGCGGCACCGGCCTCGGTCTTACCATCGCCCGCGACGTGATCCTCGGCCATGGCGGCGACATCAAGCTCATCACCGACGCGCAGGGCTTCCGGGTGCGCATCGAGCTGCCGCGGCCCAGGGAATAGCGGGGCTTGCTTCCTCGGACATGATTGTGAGAGACCGGGAGCCGGCGGTGATCCGCTGTTTCGCGCCCTTCACGAAAAGTGCTGTAGACCCGCTGATCTCCGCTGTTTTTCCGCTGTTATCGATGCTGTTATTTACAGCGGAGCTCCTCTCGGGCGGCTAGCGCGCGGCGAACACCTTCTCCACCATCCTCGCGGCGGCGAAGATCTGCTGGTCCTGGCCATGCGGCGCCATCAGCATGAAGCCGGTCGGCGCCTCGCCTTCCGCATGCATCGGCAGCGAGATGCCGCAGCAATCGAGGAAGTTGCCGGTGAAGGTATTGCGCAGCGCCAGGAAGTTGAGGCGCAGATATTCGTCGTCGCGCTCGAAGGCCGAGATCGCCGGCGGGATATTGCAGGTGGTCGGCATCACCAGGGCGTCGAAGCCGGTCATCGCCCGGTTGAACTGGCCGATGAGCTTCTGGCGCATGGTGAGGATCTCGACATAGTCGGGCGCCGAGATCTGGGCGCCCGATTCGATGCGCCGGCGCACCCGCTGGTCGTAGCCGGCGCCCACTTCGGCGATCTGGGCGCGATGATGCAGGATCGCCTCGACCGCCGATATGCCGCCCTTGGCGTTGAGCGCCGGAAGCTGTGCCAGCTCCTCGAGGCTCACTTCCTCGATCTGGATGCCGGCCTTGCGCAGGTCGCTGACCGCGCGCGCGAAATCGGCGGCGACCGTCTCGTCGATCGTCGCGGCGAAATAGCTGCGCGGCACGGCGAAGCGCAATTCATGGCGGGGCTCGGCGATCTCGCCGTCCCAGTCGCCGGCGAGTGCGGCATCGGCGAGCGCGCAGCAATCGACGGTACGCGCCAGAGGTCCGATGCTGTCGAGCGTCTTCGACAAGGGATAGGCCCCGGCGGTCGGGATGCGCCCGGTCGAAGGCTTGTAGCCAACGATGCCGTTATAGGAGGCAGGGATCCGGCACGAGCCGCCGGTATCGGAACCGATGGCGAGCGGCACCATGCCGTCGGCGACGGCGACGCCGGCGCCCGAGGACGAGCCGCCGGGAATGCGCCCGGTCTTGCGGTCATAGGGCGAGCGCGGGGTGCCGTAATGCGGGTTGAGGCCGACGCCCGAATAGGCGAATTCGGTCATGTTGTTGCGCCCGACCGCGATGAAGCCCTGCGCCTTGAGGCGGGCGATCGCCGGCGCGTCGGCCGTGGCGGGCGGCGCATTGTTGAGCACCGCCGAGCCGGCCCGCGTCACCTGGCCCTTGAGGTCGAACAGGTCCTTCACCCCCATCGGGATGCCGGCATAGGGCGGCACCGGGCGGCCGGCCTTGCGCTGCCGGTCGTAGAACTGGGCGAGATCGAGAGCGGCGGCGCCGTCGACGGTCAGGAAGGCGCGGGCGCCCTCGCCCGACGGGTCCTGGATGCGCGCCAGCGCCGTTTCCACCAGCGCCTGCGCCGTCACGGCCCCCTGATCGAGATCCCGCGCCAGCGCGCGCAAAGGCTTGAACATGTCCCTGTCTAGCTCCCCATCACATTCTTGACCGCTTCGGCAAGCTGCTTAAGCGAGAACGGCTTGGGCAGGAAAGCGAAATCTTCCTCGCCTTCAAGGTTCTTTTCGAAGGCGTCCTCGGCATAGCCCGAGATGAAGATGATCTTGGTCGTGATGCCGCGCTTGCGCAGTTCCTTGAGCAGCGTCGGCCCGTCCATTTCCGGCATCACCACGTCGGAGATGACGAGGCTGATCTCATTGGCTTTCTCGGCGACGATGCCCAGCGCCTCCTCGCCCGAGGCGGCCTCGAGAACCGTATAGCCGCGCGAGGCGAGGGCGCGCGACGCGAAGGCGCGCACCGCATCCTCGTCCTCGACCAAGAGCACGGTGCCCTTGCCGGTATGGTCGGCGCGCTTGGCCTCGGGCCGCTCCTCGCGCATCTCCTCGACCGGCGCGGCCAGCGGCACGTGGCGCGGCAGATAGATGCGGAATATGGTGCCCTTGCCCACCGTGCTGTCGCAGAAGATGAAGCCGCCGGTCTGCTTGATGATGCCATAGACCGTCGAGAGGCCGAGGCCGGTGCCCTTGCCGACATCCTTGGTGGAGAAGAACGGTTCCCAGATCTTGTCGACGATCTCCTTGGGAATGCCGGTGCCGGTATCCTGCACCTCGCAGAGCACATAGTCCCCGGCCGGCAAAGCGAGGCTGCCCGCCTGCTGCGGGCTCACCGTGGCGTTCGAGGTCCTGACCGTCAGCGTGCCGCCATTCGGCATCGCATCGCGCGCATTGACGGCGAGATTGATGATCACCTGCTCGAACTGGTTCACGTCGACCTTGACCATGCCGAGATCGCGGCCATGCACCACCTTGAGCTCGACCTTCTCGCCCAAGAGCCGGCCGAGCAGATTGCCGAGATCGGAGATGACGTCGGTGAGCGACAGGATCTCCGGCCGCAAGGTCTGGCGCCTGGAGAACGCCAGCAGCTGGCGCACCAGATTGGCGGCCCGGTTGGCGTTCTGCTTGATGTTCATGATGTCGGCGAAGGCCGGGTCGGTCGGCCGGTGCTTGGCGAGCAGCAGATCGGAGAAGCCGATGATGGCGGTCAGCACGTTGTTGAAGTCATGCGCGACGCCGCCCGCGAGCTGGCCGATCGCCTGCATCTTCTGGCCTTGCGCCACCTGCACTTCGAGCGACTTGTTCTCGGTCGTGTCGAGGGCGCAGACGAGGAAGCTCGCATCCGTCTCGCTGTGGCCGGCGATCATGAACTGCACCGAGCGCGGCGGGTCGCCGGTCACCGTCACATCGACCGGCACCGCCGTGGCGCCCGCCCCGCTCGCCGCGGCGAGCGCCTCGCGCACCTGGGCGCGCTGCGCGGGCGCCACCAGCTGCTCGAGCGCGGCGCCGCGCTTGGCTTCCGGCGACAGCGCGAGGAAGGTCAGATTGGCATTGCGGATGATGCCCTGCGCATCGAGCTCGGCGATGCCGATCGGCGCGGTGGTGAAGAAGCGCGACAGCCGGGCGTCGGAGAGCTGGCTGCCGCCCGCTTCCGCGGCTCTCGATTGCTGCGGCAGGACCAGGCTGCGCGACGGCTGCTGGCGTCCCTCGCCGTCGAAGCCGGTGCGGTGGATGATGCGCACCGGGATGCTGCGCCCGTCGCGGGCGATGAGATCGATATCGAAGGCCTCGGTCAGCGCCGCTTCGCCCACCGGCGCGATGCGGGTCAGGAGCTTCTCGCCCGCTTCCGACACGACGTCCCTGAGCGTCAGCGCGCCGCCGGTCGTCGCCTCGAGATCGAGCCCCAGCCATTCGGCGAGCGTCGCATTGATATAGGCGATGCGGCCTTCGGCGTCGGCCGAGAAGAAGCCGGCCGGCGCCTGGTCGAGATAGCTGATGATATATTGGAGATGCGAGAAGGCCGCTTCCTGCTTGGCCCGGTCGGCGCTGATGTCCTGGTGGCGCCACAGCGCATGGCCGTAGCTGCCTTCGGCCTCGACCGGCGCGACGCTGATGCGGATCCACACCGGCCGGTCGGGTTTGGCGCCGGCGGCGGAGGAGCCGGCAGTGAGGCGGATCTCCTCGCTGGCGGCGCGCTTTTCGCGCACCGACTGCGACAGCCGGTAGATATGCTGGGCGAGCTCGGGATAGCCGGCATAGAGATTTTCGATGCCGACCAGGCGCCCCAGTCCCGCCGCCGCCACGAGCTTGAGATAGGCGGCATTGCCGAAGACCGCGCGGCCGCGCTGGTCGGTGACGACGCAGGCGTCGCCAAGAGCGTCCAGGAGGCCGTTGAAGAAGGTCTGGTTGCGGTCGGTGGGGCCGACATGGACGATGCCGGCCAGGATGCCGAACAGCACCACCAGCCCCAGAAAGGCGAGCACCGCGCCCAGTCCCAGGAGCCAGACCGGCACCGCCCCGCGCAAGGTCCAGGCGATGGCGGCGCAGGCCACGGCCAGCAGAATGGCCAGGAATAAAGACAGAAGCGGCCAGCCCTTGCGGGTGGCGCCGAGCGGCCCTGCCTTGACATCCGTTTGCTTGCTTCCGGCATCACTCATCGTGGCCGCAACTTCCCCATCCCGCGAATCGACCCAGTATAGGCGATTTGATTCATTCGGGAATCCGCCGCCTCGCGGTTTACCACCGGCGCCATAATTCGCTGGCCCCCGCCCCCGTCATTCATGATAGGATAGGACCACGGCGTTTCGAGCAGGAGGCGTAAATGGAATTCTTGACGGCATATTGGAGCTACATTCTGGGCGCTCTGATCGTGCTTGCGGTGCTGATACTGCTGTTCGTCGTCATCCGCAGCCTTGGCGGGCGCGTGCGCGGGGGCAAAGGCGCCAGGCTCGGCATCAGCGAATATCATGAGATCGACAAGGACCGCCGCCTGGTGCTGGTGCGCCGCGACGACGTCGAGCATCTGGTCCTCATCGGCGGCGCCCAGGATGTGGTGATCGAGACCGGCATTCCCTTGGGCTTCGACCGCGACTACGACGACAGCTTCACCCGTCCGCCGTCGCTGCGGGCCGATCCGGGCCGGGCCGCTCCACGCGCGCCGGCCGACGAGCCGGCGCCGATGCGGGCCGCTCCGCGTCCGCCGGTATTCGGCGAGAAGCGCCCGGTCCTGCGCACCGTCGAGCGCGGAGAGCCGCAATTGCGCGGCGCCGACCGCGACTATGGCCCCGACGACCGCGTCTAGACTCGGTCCGCCGGCCTCCGAATGAGCCAGACCCGAAATGACGCCGAGGCGATCGAACGCCCCGGCGCTGACAGTGCTTGCCCATAACGACAATCGACACGAGGAAACGACATGCAGTGGATTTCACGCGCCTGCGCCTTCGGTCTTGGGCTGACGGCATTCTGGGGCACCGCCCTCGCCGACGGCGAGCTCAACATCTACAACTGGGGCGACTACACGAATCCCGAGCTCATCCAGAAGTTCGAGAAGGCCTACAACGTCAAGGTGACGGTCACCGACTACGACTCGAACGATACCGCGCTCGCCAAGATCCGCATCGGCGGGCATGGCTTCGACATCGTGGTGCCGTCGGCGCAGTTCATTCCGATCTGGATCAAGGAAGGCCTTCTGCTCGAAACCCGTCCCGACCAGATGGAGAATTTCAAGAACATGGACCCGCGCTGGGTCGATGTCTATTTCGATCCCGGCCGTCATTACACCGTGCCCTGGCAATGGGGCACCACTGGCGTCATCGTCAACACCAAGTATTACAAGGGCGATCCCAACACCTCGGCGATCTTCATGGACCCGCCGGAGGAGCTGAGGGGCAAGATCAATGTCGTGCCCGAGATGATGGACGTCATGCAGCTGGCGGTGCGTTATGTCGGCGGCGAGCCCTGCACCGGCGACAAGGCGATCCTCAAGAAGGTCCGCGACAAGCTCGTCGCCGCCAAGCCCTACTGGATCTCGATGGACTACGCCAATGCCGAGAAATACGCCAAGGAGGACATCGCCGCCGGCGTCAACTGGAACGGCTGGTCCTTCCGCGCCCGCCTGCAGAACGACAAGCTCGTCTATGGCTATCCCAAGGAAGGCTATCCGATCTGGATGGACAATGTGTCGGTGCTCAAGGACGCGAAGAATCCCGAAAACGCCAAGCTGTTCCAGAATTTCATCATGGCGCCCGAGAATGCCGCGATGATTTCGTCCTTCGCCCGCTACGGCAATGGCATCAAGGGATCGGAGGCTTTTATGCCGGCCGACATGAAGGGCGCGCCCGAGGTCGATATTCCGGCACAGTTCGCCGCCGGCGGCACCTTCATGCGCACCTGCCCGCCCGATATCCAGCAGCTCTATACGGCCATCTGGACCGAGCTCACCAAGTGACCGGCGTGGCGCAGCTGGAAACCGCCCGTTTGCGGCTGCGCCCCGGGGCGGATGAGGATCGCGAGGAACTGGTGGCCCTCGAGCAGGATCCGGAGGTCATGCGCTTCCTCAGCGGCGACTATCTCAAACCGCGCGGCGGCGAGCCCGGCCTATGGACGGCGCGCGAAAAATCCACCGGCGCCTTTGTCGGCTGGTTCGGCCTCTACGACCGGGGCGACGGCACCGGCGACCTCGGCTACCGCCTCGCCCGCGCCATGTGGGGCGCAGGCTATGCCACCGAAGGCGCCGGGCGGCTGGTCGATTTCGGCTTTTCCGAGCTCGGCCTGGCCCGCATCGTCGCCGACACGATGGCCGTCAACCTGGCTTCGCGGCGGGTCATGGAGCGGGCCGGCCTCGTCCATAAGCGGACCACCCATCCCGACTATGCGGATCCGAAGCCGGGCGCCGAGCACGGCGATGTCGAATATGAGATCACCCGGGACGCCTGGCTGATTTCGTCAGCGATAAGGTCTATTTAGGACTGCGATCTCACGAAACGGGCGAGCTTTCGGCAAAGGCCAGCGGCGCCTCCGCCGGCGTCCTGGGTGGCACGTCGATGCCGCAATCCCTGAGCAGCGCCTCGACCGCGCCGCAGGCCAGCCGGCCCGCCTCCTCGGCGGAAATGGCCGAGGACGCGATGAGGCCGGTCATGCCATGGGTCAGCGCCCAGATCTTGATCGACAGCTCGCGCACCTGATGCGGCTGGGCGCCGAGGCCCTGCACCGCATCCTCGAGCACGGCGAAGGCCCGGTCGCCGGCTTCCGTCACCGAGGCGCCCACCGCCCTGAGGCCGGAGGAGAACATCGCCTGGTAGAAGCCGGGCTCCTCGAGGGCAAAATTGTAGTAGGCCTCGCCCATGCGCTCGAGCGCCTCGAAGGGCGTGGCGGCGCCCACGGTGGCGGCCTGAAGCCGCTCGCGGAACAGGTTGAACCCCTCTTCGGCGGTCGCCTCGATGAGGGCATTGCGGTCGCGGAAATGACGATAGGGAGCGCTTGGACTGACGCCCGCGGTGCGCGACGCCTCATTGAGGGTGAAGCCCTGCGGCCCGTGCTCGGCGATGAGCCGGCGCGCCGCCGCGATCAGCGCCTCCTTGAGGTTTCCGTGGTGGTAGCCGTGTCGGGCGAATTGCCTGCAGCGCATAAAGGATAAGCTACGCGCAACCGGACCGCTGATCAATCATCGCGATAGACACGCTCGCGGCGCTCATGGCGCTCCTGCGCCTCGATCGAGAGCGTCGCGATCGGGCGGGCGTCGAGCCGGCGCAGGCTGATCGGTTCCCCGGTCTCCTCGCAATAGCCGTAGGTGCCGTCCTCGATCCGCTTGAGCGCCGCGTCGATCTTGGAGATCAGCTTGCGCTGGCGGTCGCGGGTGCGAAGTTCCAGCGACCGGTCGGTCTCGGTGGAGGCCCGGTCGGCGAGATCGGGAAGGATGTTGTTGTCGTCCTGGAGATGCGCCAGCGTCTCGCGGCTTTCCTTCAGGATATCGTCCTTCCAGTTGAGCAGCTTGACGCGGAAGTATTCACGCTGCCGTTCATTCATGAACGGCTCGTCTTCTCTTGGTTTGTAGTCTTCTTCGACTTCCACCGCCATATCCGGCCTCACAAGAACGACTGCGTTAAGCTCAGTGCGGCGGGCTTATAGCGATCCGGGCCTGCTTCGACAATAGCCAAAGAGAGGGTGATCACACGTAAGTTCCTTTCCGCCCATCCTCATGATTCGCAACGATTTTCTCAATTCAGGGCATTTGCCTGAACTGTGTGACACTCTTGCAAAGACCGTGCCTTTGCAGTTGCGGGGGCAAACCGCTAAGACCAGTCGCGATGAAGGAAGAAAGTTCCATGCGTTTTACCGGCACCAAG
This sequence comes from Pseudomonadota bacterium, assembly GCA_049323275.1. Taxonomy (GTDB): domain Bacteria; phylum Pseudomonadota; class Alphaproteobacteria; order Rhizobiales; family Aestuariivirgaceae; genus Taklimakanibacter. Next base: position 54,740 of record JBMOOM010000074.1, on the reverse strand, counting down.
GACTATGTCGCCACCGGCGACCTCACCATGGCGGTGAATGCGGCGATCGTTCTGGAGCGCCCGCTTCTCGTCAAGGGCGAGCCCGGCACCGGCAAGACCGTGCTGGCGCGCGAGATCGCCAAGGCCCTCGATATCCCGATCATCGAATGGCACATCAAGTCGACGACCAAGGCGCAGCAGGGACTCTACGAATATGACGCGGTGAGCCGCCTGCGCGACTCACAGTTGGGCGACGAACGCGTCCATGACATCCGCAACTACATCAAGCGCGGCAAATTGTGGGACGCCTTCACCCACAAGCCCCGCCCGGTGTTGCTCATCGACGAGATCGACAAGGCCGACATCGAATTCCCCAACGATCTCCTGCAGGAGCTCGACCGCATGGAGTTCTACGTCTACGAGACGGGCGAGACCGTCCAGGCCGGACAGCGACCGATCGTCATCATCACGTCGAACAACGAGAAGGAATTGCCGGACGCCTTCCTGCGTCGCTGCTTCTTCCACTATATAAAATTCCCCGAGCGCGAGACGATGCAGGCCATCGTCGATGTCCATTTCCCGGGTCTCAAGGGCAAGCTCGTCCACGAGGCGCTCAACATCTTCTACGACATCCGCGACGTGCCGGGCCTCAAGAAGAAGCCCTCGACCTCGGAGCTGCTCGACTGGATCAAGCTTCTCCTCAATGAGGATGTGAGCCCTGAGACCTTGCGCGAGCGCGACCCGCGCAAGCTGATCCCGCCGCTGCATGGCGCGCTGCTCAAGAACGAGCAGGACGTGTCGCTGTTCGAGAAGCTGGCCTTCATGGCGAGGCGCGACGGGAGATAGCTATCCGTTTTCGTCGAGATCACATTCGCTTGACCGCACCGGGATCTATGCCATTTGTCGCCACAATCCTCGCCAGAGTGCCGCGGCGAAGGAGCCTGACCAAATGTATGTTTTCCGCAAACTCGTCCGCCCGCTTATCCTGCTGTTTTTCGCAACCACAATGACGGTGACCGCCATGGCTTCCGAACCCGAACTCCATCAGGCCGCCGCCGGGAACGATGTGGCGCGCATCGAGGCTCTGCTCAAGGCAGGGGCGCGCGTCGATGCCCGCGACCAGTCCGAGCGCACAGCCCTTCTCGCCGCCACCCATGCCAATGCCATCGACGCGGCGCGGGCCCTCATCGCCGCCGGCGCCGATGTGAACGCCAAGGACAATATCCAGGATTCGCCCTATCTCTACGCCTCGGCCGCGGGCCATATCGAAATCCTGCGCATGACGCTGAAAGCGGGCGCCGATCTCAAGAGCGTCAACCGCTTCGGCGGCACCGGCCTCATTCCCGCAGCCGAGCGCGGCCATGTCGACGTCATCCGTGAGCTGATCAAGGCCGGGGTCGCCATCGATCACGTCAACCGGCTCGGCTGGACGGCGCTGCTCGAGGCCATCATCCTGTCCGACGGCGGCCCTGCGCATGTCGAGATCGTCAGGCTGCTGATCGAAGCCGGCTCGGACGTGAATCTCGCCGACAAGGATGGCGTGACGCCGCTCGCCCATGCCGAGAAGATGGGCTATCGCGAGATCGCCAGTCTGCTCAAGGCGGCCGGCGGCAAGACCTAATCCTTCGCGACCGCTTCGAGCCATTTCCGGAAGGCCAGAACCCGGGGCTTATTCCAGTTCGCCTTGGGCCCATAGACGTAATAGTCTTCCGAGGGTCGCCGCAGCACCATGTCGGGCAATGGGCAGACGAGCTCGCCACTGGCCATCTCGTGATCGAGCAGCGTGAGCTCGCCCATGGCGATGCCCTGCCCCAGCACTGCCGCCTGGATCGCCATGTCGAGCACCGGAAAAGTCTCGCCGCCCGACGCATCGACATCGCCGATCTGGAATTCCTCGAGCCAGATCTTCCAGTCGCGGCGGTCGGGCGTCGTGTGGAGCAGATTGAAGCCCGCGAGATCGGCGGGTGTCGCAATGGCGCGGTCCTTGAGCAGGCGTGGCGAGCAGACCGGCGTCATGGTGGCCGGCACCACATGCATCGCCTCGAAGCCTTCCGGACAATCGGGACCGCAGCCGAAGACGAGGTCATAGCCGCCGCCCAAGGCCTCCGGCCAGCCGAACAGGCCGGTGGTGACATTCACCGTGATGCCGGGATGGCCGGCGCGGAACCGGTCGAGCCTCGGAATCAGCCAGCGGATCGAGAAGCTCGGCTGGCTGAGGAGCTTGAGCTTCGGGGCCTCGGCCGCCACATCGGCGCAGCCCTGGGCGATCGTCTTGAAGGCGCGGGTCAAAGTCGGCAGCAATTTCCGGCCGTGCTCGGTGAGCTCCACCTGGCGCGGTCGGCGGATGAACAGCGGCAGGCCCAGCTCCTCCTCCAGAAGCTTCACATGCCGGCTGACCGCGCCCTCGGTGACGTGGAGCTCGGCCGCGGCGCGGGCGAAGCTCTGATGCCGGGCCGCCGCCTCGAAGGCGCGCAATGCATTGAGCGATGGCAGCCGCATGGATCCGTACAAGCCCTAGGTTTCCTGAGCCTTACCCCCAGATAGCTTGCTTTGTAGTCGAGATAAAGGGGAAGTATCTGAAAGCCTGTGAATCCCGAACGGAAAAGGAGGGTAGGATGCACAACACGATCGGCGCATGGATCGCCCGCCACCGTTACCGCCGCGATCTCAGCCGGCAGATCGAGATCGGCGATCATCTGGTCAACGACATCGGACTCACGCTCGAAGAGGCGCTGAAGGAGATCAAGAAGCCGTTCTGGAAGCCTTGATCCAGCAATATTGTTTACCTATATAGGCGGCGCGAGGACGACCTCGCCTCCCCCTTTATTGAAGTGCATGGGACGACCCCTGCAGAAAAAGCAGAGGTTTCTCATGGCGTGGACTTATCTCGTAATTGCCGGGCTGCTCGAGATCGGCTGGGCGGTCGGGCTCAAATATACCGAAGGCTTCACCAGGCTCATTCCGTCGCTGCTGACGCTGACCTGCATCATCGTCAGCTTCGCCTTCCTCGGCATGGCGCTCAAGACCTTGCCGGTCGGCACCGCCTACGCGATTTGGACCGGGATCGGCGCCGTCGGCACCGCGCTGCTGGGCGTCTATCTGTTCGGCGACCCCGCCACCACGGCGCGCCTCGTCTGCATCGCCGTCATCGTGTCCGGCATCGTCGGCCTGAAATTCGTCGGCTGAACACAAAACGTGAAGGCGACGCTTTTTGTAGCCAACACGCTTTAATCAAGGGCATGCGCCTTACGCCCGCCGCGCGCGATCCGCTGGGCCGCTTCGGCATCGAGCAGCCCTTGCGCCAGAGCGACGGTGCGGCCGGCGAGCTCGGCCGCGCCCTTGTGCAATTCGTCGGAGTCGCGGATTTCGGCGACATTGCGCTCCATGTCCTCGGCCGCCCAGCCGCGGGAATGCGCGATATAGGGAAACTGCGGAAAGTGGAAGCCGAGCTCGGCGAAGAAGCCCAGCATCTGGCCGGCGACCCCTTGCACATTGTCCTGGCCGCCGACGATGATGAAGGACGCCACCTTGTTGCGGATCAGCACCCGGTTATGCGTGGTGACTTGGTTCTGGATGCAATTCAGCCGCTCCGCCATGCGGAAATAGAGCGAACTCGCCTGCCCCCAGCGGATCGGTGTCGCGACGATCACCGCATCGGCCCAGTGGACCAGCGCCTCATAGACCGGCGTCAATTCGTCCTTGGGCCGCATCTGGGTGATCGAGCACGGCCAGGTGCAGGCATGGGCGCCTTTCGAATAATAGCCTTCGCAGGCGCGGAATTTGAGATCGTTGAGTTTGATGAGCTGCGTTTCGCAGCCCTGCGCCTTGGCGCCCCTGAGGGCGCTGGCGAGGAGATCGTCCGAACCCGAATAGCGCGGCGCGCCCTTGTCCATCGCCGTGGTCGAGATGCCGGCGACGCGGACGGGACCCGGCGCCCGCTCGATCGGCCGCGCCAATGGATGCGGCTCATGCGGCTTCTTCTGCCGCTTCGTCGGATTCATCTGCAGCAGCACGCGGCCGTTCTCGACCTTGACCGGAAAGGCCGGGACGCGGTCCTCCTCGAAACCGGGTTCGCCCAGCCCGCTCACCCGGTGAAATTTCCACTGATGCCAGGGACAGACGATATAATCGCCATCGAGCGCCCCCTCACCGAGCGGTCCGCCGACATGGTTGCAGGCATTATGCACCGCGCCGAAGGCGCCATTGACGCAGGACAGCGCGATCTTGACCGAGCCCGCCTCGACCGGCTGCAGGACCCTGCCCGCCAGATCGGCGGCAGCACCGATATCGATCCATTCCGTGCGCTCGGCCATGCGGGCCTCCCTATTCGCGTTTTTTCCGGTCGGCGCGCTCATCGAGCGCATCGCGCAGCTGCATATGCCAGTAGCTCGCCTGGACTCCGATGCGTCCGAACGGTCCGCCCACCCATTTCGGGCCGAAGGCGGCGAAGCGGCGATATTCGTCATCGCCATCGGCAATGGCGCGCGCCATCAGGATGCCCGCCATCGCGGTGGTGTTGAGCCCGTGGCCGCCAAAGGCGGTGGCATACCATTGCCCGTCGGAGGACCGCCCGATGAGCGGCATTTTGTGCAGCGCATAGCCCATGAGGCCCGACCAGGCATAATCGATCTTCGGATCGCCGAGCTGCGGATAGACCGACAGCATGTCGCGCTTCAGCATCTGGGCGAGACGCGCCGGCTCGCTCACCCGCGTGGTGATGCGCCCGCCCCACAATATCCGCTTGTCGGAGATCAGCCGGTAATAATCCCCGGCGCGGCGCATGTCGCCGACCCCGCAGCGGGTGCGGATCGCATCCTGCTCGAGCGGCTCGGTCACCGCCACATAGGTGGCGATCGGCAATATGGCGCGCCCGGTCGGCCGGTGCAGCCGGCGGTCGAGGGAGGAGACGCAATGGACGACATGCGGCGCGTGGATCTCGGCATGGGCGGTGCGCACGATGAAGTTGCGCTTCACCTTGCGCACTTCGAGCGCCGGACTGTTCTCGAAAAGCAGCATGCCGCGATGCTGCGCGTCGTCGGCGAGCGCCCTGGCATAGCGCAAGGGATGGATGAGGAAGCTGTGCGGATTCTTGATGCCCTGGAAATAGCGCTCGGTCTGGAGCACCATGCGGGTCTGCTCGGTCGAGAGCAGCTCCAGCCCCTCGCTGAAGTCGCGCAGCATCATCTCGACATAGCGCCTTGAGCCCGAAGGATCGTTGACGCGCTGCGCGACGATCACCCCGTCGCTCATCCGGATGGTCTGGTCGAGACGCGCCACTTCGCGCCGGACATATTCGGTGCCATGGGCGGAGAGCCGGTAGAGCGCCTGGGCGTTCCTCAGGCCCACCTGCTCGATGAGATCCTCGACGCCGAGCGCGAAGCCATTGCCGACGAAACCGCCATTGCGGCCCGACGCCCCCCAGGCGATCTCCTTGGCCTCGAGCAGGACCGCGATCCGGCCCCGCCGCTGCACTTCCATGGCGGTGGTGAGGCCGGCGAGCCCGCCGCCGATCACGCAGACATCGGCGGCGATGACGCCGCGCGGCGGCGGCGCAGCCTCGCGCGCGGGCGCGGTGGCCTCATACCAGGTTTCGGCGGATTTGAGCGTCATGGCACTCCCGAATCTCGAGCCTTCGCCCTCATATTACGCAAATCCGCCCTGTTGCGAGAGCCGTTGCTCCAAACCCTCCCTTAAGCTATTGAGCGCCTTCTTCTTTGAGGATGACGTACCCGATGCGCTTCAAGACCAGCAGGGAGTTCCGGGATTGGCCGAACAAGGCCGTGACCGTCCTCGGCATGTCCGGCGTCGGCAAGACGACGCTTGCCGACCTCCTGCAGGATCGTGACTGGTTCCACTATTCGGTCGATTACCGGATCGGCACCCGCTACATGGGCGAGCATATCGTCGACAACTTCAAGCGCGAGGCGATGAAGGTCACCTTCCTGCGCGACCTCTTGCGCTCGGACTCGATCTATATTTCCTCCAACATCACCTTCCAGAACCTGGAGCCGCTGTCGACTTATCTCGGCAAGCCCGGCAACCCCGAGAAGGGCGGCATCGGTTTCGCCGAATACAAGAAGCGCCAGGCCCAGCACCGCGAAGGCGAGATCAGCGCGCTGAAGGACGTGCCCGACTTCATCGAGCGCTCGCGCGAGATCTATGGCTACAGCCACTTCGTCTGCGATTCGGGCGGCAGCCTGTGCGAGGTGGTCGACCCTGAGGATTTCAGCGACCCCGTCCTGCAATGCCTCGCCGACAACACTCTCCTCCTCTATATCGAGGGCACCCCCGCTCATGCCCGCATGCTGGTCGAGCGCTTCCGCAAGGCGCCGAAACCCATGTATTACCAGCCGCGTTTCCTCGACGAGAAATGGGCCGAGTACAAGAAGATCAGTTCCATCGCCGATGACTGCGAGGTCGACCCCGACGGCTTCGCCGTCTGGGGTTTCGAGCAGCTGCTCCATCATCGCATTCCGCTCTATCAGGCCATCGCCCGCAATTTCGGCTATTCGGTGAAGATGGAAGACGTCCCTAAAGTGAAGACAGAAGAGGATTTCCTCGATCTCGTGTCGCACGCGATCGACAAAGACTGATCATGCCCATCAAGATTCCGAACGACCTGCCGGCCCGCGCCACGCTCGAGCAAGAGGGTGTCATGGTCATGAGCGAGGCGACTGCCGCCCGCCAGGACATCCGCGCCTTGCGCATCGGCCTCCTCAACCTGATGCCGAACAAGATCAGGACCGAGACACAGTTCGCCCGCCTCGTCGGCGCGACGCCGCTGCAGGTCGAGCTGTCGCTGGTCAAGATGACCCATCACGTGCCGAAGAACACGCCAAACGACCACATGCTCGCTTTCTATCGCGACTGGGAGGATGTGAGGGACGAGAAGTTCGACGGCTTCATCATCACCGGCGCTCCCATCGAGCTCCTCGAATTCACCGACGTCACCTATTGGGACGAGCTGGAGCGCGTCTTCGACTGGACGCAGAGCAATGTCCATTCGAGCTTCCATATCTGCTGGGGCGCCCAGGCCGGGCTTTATCACTTCCACGGCGTGCCCAAGCATGCGCTGCCCGAGAAACGCTTCGGCGTCTATCGCCACAAGAATCTGAAGCCCGCTTCGCCCTATCTGCGCGGCTTCTCGGATGATTTCTCCATTCCCGTCTCGCGCTGGACCGAGAACCGCCGCGCCGACATCCCGAAGGACAGCGGCCTCGAAATCCTGATGGAGTCGGATGAGGCCGGCCTGTGCATGATCGAGGACAAGGCCCATCGCTCGCTCTACATGTTCAATCACGTCGAATACGACTCGGCTTCGCTCGGCGAGGAATACTGGCGCGATGTGAAGGCCAACAAGCCGATCGCGTTGCCGAAGAACTACTATCCGGGCAATGATCCGCATGCCGTGCCGGAGAACCGCTGGCGCAGCCACGCCCATCTCCTCTTCGGCAACTGGATCAACGAGGTCTATCAGACGACGCCTTTCGCGCTCGCCGATATCGGCAAATGAGGACCGGGGAGACGCTGATGCCGACGCCTCTCCCCGACTTCCGATCACCCGACTTCCTGCGCGCCCATATGCGCGCGATTTTGGATTTCTATTACCCGATCTGCCTCAACCGGGAGGACGGCGGCTATTATAACGAATATCGCGACGACGGCTTCATCACCGACCGGGTGAACCAGCATATCGTTTCCACCACCCGCTTCATCTTCAACTTCGCCCTCGCCTCGGACCTCTTCGGACGGGAGGATTTCAAGGCGGCGGCCGGACATGGCCTGCGCCATCTGAGCGAGGTTCATCGCGATCCGGACTATGGCGGCTATTTCTGGACGCTCGACCGCCGCGCCCCGAACGACGCGACCAAGCATTGCTACGGACATGCCTTCGTCCTGCTCGCCTATGCGATGGGCCTCAAGGCCGGCATCGACGGCATGCGCCGGCAGGTCGAAGAGACATATGCGCTGCTCGAGGAGCGCTTCTGGGAGGAAGAGCACCAGCTCTACAAGGACGAGATCAGCCGCGACTGGAGCAAAATCTCTCCCTATCGCGGTCAGAACGCCAATATGCACATGACCGAGGCCATGCTTGCGGCCTTCGAGGCGACCGGCGACGGCAAGTATCTCGACCGCGCCGAAACGCTGGCGCGCCGCATCTGCGTCGATCTCCCCAAAAAGGCGCAAGGCGTGGTGTGGGAGCATTATGACGCGGCCTGGTCGGTCGATTGGGAATACAACAAGGACAATCCGCGCCATCTCTTCAGGCCTTACGGCTACCAGCCGGGCCACATGACCGAATGGACGAAGCTCCTGATGGTGCTCGAGCGCCATCGCCCGAAGGAGTGGATGCTGCCGACGGCGATTCACCTTTATGAGACAGCCTTGGCAAAGAGCACCGACATCGCCCATGGCGGCCTGCATTACAGCTACGGTCCCGACGATCGGCTCTATGATGTCGACAAATATCACTGGGTCCAGTGCGAGACCCTGGCTGCCGCCGCGGCGCTGGCGGCGCGCACTGGCAGGGAACGCTACTGGCAGGACTATGATCGCCTGTGGGCCTATAGCTGGCGCAACTTCATCGATCACCGATATGGCTGCTGGTACCGAATTCTGGCGCCCGAGGGCCGCAAGCTCAGCGACATCAAGAGCCCGGCCGGCAAGACGGACTACCATTCCTTCGGCGCCTGCTACGAGGTGCTGAGGGTTCTCGGCGCCGCCGATTGACCTGTCGCTCCCCTGTCACATTCGGCCTATACTTCGTCGCGCCATGCTTCGCCTCCTTCTCCTCAGGCACGCCAAGTCGAGCTGGACCGATCCGGGCCTCGATGATCATGACCGCCCGCTCAATCCGCGCGGCCAGAAATCCGCGCCTTTGATCGGCCGCTTCATGCGCGAGCACAAGCTCAATCCCGACCTGGTTCTGTGCTCACCGGCGCGGCGGGCGCGCGAGACCTGGAAGCTTGCTTCCGCCGAGCTCAGAAGCGCGCCGCGCCTCCTGATGGAGGACGGGCTTTATGATTTCGGCAATGGCGGGCGCATTCTCGACACGGTGCGCGCCAAGGCCGACGCCGCCAAGTCGGTCCTCGTCGTCGGCCATAATCCCTCGATCGAGCGCCTCGCACAGCGCCTCATCGGCAAAGGCGAAGCCAAGCTGCGTAAGCGTGTCGCCGAGAAATACCCGACCGGCGCCTTGGCGGTGATCAGCTTCGACGCCAAGGACTGGAAGGATGTCGAGGACGGCAAAGGCACCCTTGCCGCCTTTGTCCGCCCGCGTGATCTTGCCGGCGCGTGATCAGCAAAAGTGGCCACCGGTTTCCCGTCCGATCACGGGTCAGACTTAAAGTAAACACAGCAACTTAGCTCTTGCGTCAGGGCGTTCATGTCCCCAACTATGGGGGCAAATCTGGGCTTATGGCGCATTGAAACGGACTTCCCTCATCGACAGCGCGCGCATCGCGGCGGGCGGCCTCAAGGACTTTGCGTCAGGCCTCGCCACGCCGACCGTGCGCCTCGGCGTCACCGGCCTGGCGCGCGCCGGCAAGACCGTCTTCATCACCGCCCTCGTCCATGCGCTTCTCAACCAGACGCGACTGCCGCTGTTCGACGCGCAGGCCCAGGGCCGCATCAGCCGCGCCTATCTGGAGCCGCAGCCCGACGACGACCTGCCGCGCTTCGCCTATGAGGATCATCTCGCCGCCTTGACCGCCGAGGACCGGCGCTGGCCGGAAAGCACCCGGCGCATCAGCCAGCTCCGTCTCACCCTCGATTATACGCCGCAGGGCTTCATCGCGCGCAATTTCGGCCGCGACCGCGTCCATATCGACATCGTCGACTATCCGGGCGAATGGCTGCTCGATCTGCCGCTTCTCGGCCTGAGCTTCCAGGAATGGTCAGCCGGCACCGTGGCGTCGAGCCGCGTGCCGCCGCGCCTCGCTTTGGCGCGCGACTGGCACAGCCAGCTTGCAACGCTCGACCCGCTGAAGCCCGCAGACGAGCAGCAGGCGGTGAAGGCGGCCGAGCTCTTCACCTCCTATCTCGCCCGCGGCCGCGGCAATGACGTCTCCCTGTCGGCGCTGCCGCCCGGCCGTTTCCTGATGCCGGGCGATCTGGCCGGCTCTCCGCTTCTCACCTTCGCGCCGCTCGATGTGACGGCCGATGCGTCCTTCCCGCGCGGCTCACTGGGCGCCTTGATGGCGCGGCGCTACGATTCCTATGTGGCGAAGGTCGTGAAGCCATTCTTCTTCGGCCATTTCGCCCGTCTCGACCGCCAGATCATCCTGGTCGACGCATTGACCGCGCTCAATGCCGGCGCCGACGCCATGCGTGATCTGCAGAAGGCGCTCGTCGACGTCCTGTCGGCATTCCGCCAGGGCGCCAACAGCTGGGCCTCGGCGCTGGTCGGCCGCCGCATCGACCGCATCGTCTTCGCCGCCGCCAAGGCCGACCTCATCCATCATACGAGCCACGATCGCCTCGAGGCGATTCTCGGGCTCATCGTCAAGGACGCCGCCGCGCGCGCCGAATATTCCGGCGCCGAGATCGACATCGCGGCGCTTGCCGCCATTCGCGCCACGCGCGAGGCGACCTTGCGCCAGAAAGGCGAGGATCTTCCCTGCATCGTCGGCATACCGCAGAAAGGCGAGACCATAGGCAGCGAGATCTTCGACGGCGAGACCGAGGCGGCGATCTTCCCCGGCGACCTGCCGGCCAATCCGGAAGAAGCCCTGCGCGGCGGCCTCGAAGGAGCGCTGCGCTTCGTGAAGTTCCGCCCGCCATTGACCGTCGGCAGGAGCTTTCCTCACATTCGCCTCGATCGCACGCTCGAATTCCTGCTGGGAGATCGCTTTAGATGAACGACGATCACCGCAAGCCGCAGGCCTTCCGCATCGACCCGGCGCCGCGCCCCGAAAAAGTGCGCCGCGCCCCGCGCGCCATCCATGGCAAGATCAAGTTCGACGACGAGCTGGACGGCCAGGAGCTGGTGGTCACGCCGCCCGCCCCCCTGCCCTCCTCGCGCAGCCTGAAATGGGGCTCGCTCCTCATCTCGGCGCTGTTCGGTCTCTTTGTGATGTGGGCCGGACTTTCCGCCTCGAGCCTCATCGAGCAGCTCTTCCAGCGCTCGGTCTATCTCGGCTGGCTGGGCACCGGCCTTGCCGGCCTCGCCGCGCTCGCGGCCCTCGCCATCATCCTGCGCGAGATCTGGGGCCTCATGCGCCTGCGCCGCATCGAGCACATCCAGGCCGACGCGGCGCGCGCCCTCAACCACGACGACGACGCCGCCGCCAAACGCGTGATCGCGGCGCTCAAATCGATCTATGGCGGACGCGCCGATGCGGCCTGGGGGCTGAAGACCCTCGCCGAGCACGAGAACGACGTCATGGACGCCAAGGACCGCATCCGGCTCGTCGACCGCGATCTGGTCAGCGGCTTCGACGACGAGACGCATCGCATCATCGCCCGCCGCAGCCGCCGCGTGACCCTGCTCACCGCGGTGACGCCCGCCGCCGCTTTCGACATCCTCTTCGTCGCCGCCCAGAATTTGCGCATGCTGCGCGAGATCGCCTCGCTCTATGGCGGCCGTCCCTCGACGCTATCGACATTCCGGCTCGCCCGCATGGTGATCGGCCATCTCGCCGTCACCGGCGGCCTCGCTCTGTCCGACAGCGTCATCCAGCATGTCGTCGGCAAGGGACTGATCGGGCGGCTCTCGGCGCGTTTCGGCGAGGGCGCCGTCAATGGTATCCTCACCGCGCGCATCGGCCTGGCCGCCCGCGATGTCTGCCGCCCCATACCGCAGGAGGCCGAGGCCAAGGAGACGCTGGCGAGCCTGACGCGCGAATTGTTGAATTTCGGCGGCGAGAACAAAGATAAAGAAAATGCCGCGCCCCCAACTTAATCTCGCGATCCAGCGCAGCCACGATCTGCGCAATGCGCTGCACACCGCCATCCTGATCGGCGGATCGGCGCTGCTCGTCGCCGCCATCGCCTGGACGGTGCTGGGCCCGACCGGTCTCGTCTGGGCCGCGATCCTCGGGGCCTTCGGCCTGTGGACCATGGGACGGGTGTCGCCCAAGATGGTGCTCGGCCTCTACAAGGCGCGCGCGCTGTCGCCGGAGGAATTGCCCGAGGTCCATCATATCGTGCTCGAACTGGCGCGCCGCGCCGACCTGCCCTCGGTGCCGCAGCTCTATTACGTGCCGAGCAAGGTTCTCAACGCCTTCGCCGTCGGCACGCCGCAGGATTCGGCGATCGCCGTCACCGACGGCCTGGTGCGCGCAATGACCATGCGCCAGCTTGCCGGCATCCTCGCCCATGAGACGGCGCATATCAAATCGGGCGATCTGAAGGTCATGGCGCTCGCCGATGTGCTGACCCGCATCACCAGCTCGATGTCCTTCCTCGGCCTCATCGGCATACCGGCGCTGTTCGGCGCCGGCATCGCCATTCCATGGCTCGGCATCCTGCTTCTCATCTTCGCGCCGACGCTCGGCGGGCTTCTGCAGCTCGGCCTGTCGCGCACCCGCGAATATGATGCCGATCTCGACGGCGCCGCGCTGACCGGCGATCCGGCGGGCCTTGCTTCGGCTCTCGAGACGCTGGAGCGCCGCCAGGGCCGCGTCTGGGAAGGCCTGTTCCCGGCCGGCCGCGTGCCGAGCCCGTCTCTGCTCAGGACCCATCCGGCGACCGAGGACCGTGTGAGACGGCTTCTGGCGCTCGCCGGAGAGCCGGACGCCCAGATCGCCTTGACCACGGCGCGGCCGGTGCCAGGCCCTTCCCTCGTGCCGCCCATCCGCAACCCACGCATCCACTGGCACCGCATGGGCATCTGGTACTAGGAATTGTCGATGCTCTGCTCACCAAGCCATGTCGCCATTCTCGTTCCCTCGGTTCTTAAGGCCGCCGACAATCTTCGTCAGTTTGATTTTGAGATCGGCGAAGAAGATGTCTTCCCGGAAACGCGGGAGATCTATGTTCAAGGCGGCGAACGCAACGCGCTCCTGCTGATGGAAGCGAGAGAGGCCGGCTCGTACCGCAGAGCCCTGCAAAAAAGAGGGCCTGGCATCCACCATCTGGCCATCGACGTCCTCGATCTTGAAGGATTTCTGAGCTCGATAGCGGGATCGGGTTGGTTCCTGCATCTCAACAGCCTCCAAACGATGAAGGAGTTTCGGACCGCCTATCTCGCAAGACCCGGTTTTCCAGCCTTGATCGAAGTGCAGGAAAAGGCGGAATTGATGGACGGTCCCCTCTTCGTGGACGGCGTATCATTGCGGTTCGATTCCGATCTCATGCAGCTTTTGAAGCCTGTGGGCCTCGACAGGATCGTGACGGCGGGAAGTCCCTCGCTGAGCCTTCGAGGCAATTCTATCGACCTGGAGAGGCTGTATTAGCCGCGAACCATGTTCCTGACTTTCTTCCATGAGCTCAAGGCCTCGGGCGTGCCCGTCACGCTCAAGGAATATCTCACCCTCATGGAAGCGATGGATGCCGGCCTCGCGCGTTTCGCGGTCGAGGACTTCTACTATCTCTCCCGCGCCGCCCTGGTGAAGGACGAGCGCAATCTCGACAAGTTCGACCGCGTCTTCGGCCATGTATTCAAGGGCCTCGAAGGATCGGCCGAGGCGGTTCTCGCCGAGATCCCGGAGGAATGGCTGAAGAAGCTCACCGAGAAGTTCCTGACCGACGAAGAGAAGAAGCTGATCGAGGCGCTCGGCGGCTGGGACAAGATCATGGAGGAGCTGAAGAAGCGCCTCGCCGAGCAGAAGGGCCGCCATCAGGGCGGCAACAAATGGATCGGCACCGCCGGCACCTCGCCTTTCGGCGCCTATGGCTACAATCCCGAAGGCGTGCGCATCGGCCAGGACAAGAATCGCAACAACCGCGCCGTCAAGGTGTGGGACCGCCGCGACTTCAAGGATCTCGACGACACGATCGAGCTGGGCACCCGCAACATCAAGCTGGCGCTGCGGCGGCTGCGCAAATTCGCCCGCGAGGGCGCACCCGAGGAGCTCGATCTCGACGACACGATCCGCTCCACCGCCAACAAGGGCTATCTCGATCTCAGACTCGTGCCGGAGCGGCGCAACACGGTGAAGGTGCTGATCTTCTTCGACGTCGGCGGCTCGATGGATCCCTTCATCCGCCTGTGCGAGGAGCTGTTCTCGGCGGCGCGCGCCGAGTTCAAGCACATGGAATATTTCTATTTCCACAACTGCCTCTATGAGCGCGTCTGGCGCAGCAACCGCCGCCGCCATGACGAGCACGTCGACACCTGGCAGGTGCTGCACACCTACCCGTCCGACTACAAGGTGATCTTCGTCGGCGACGCCGCGATGTCGCCTTACGAACTGACCCATCCGGGCGGCTCGGTCGAGCACTACAATGAGGAGCCGGGCGTGACCTGGCTCGAGCGGGTGAGCCACATCTATCCCAAGCTCATCTGGCTCAACCCGTCGCCTGAAAGGCATTGGGGCTATTCGGCCTCGACCGACCTCGTTCGCCGTCTCTTTGCCGGCCGCATGTTTCCGTTGACGCTGGAAGGTCTCGACAAGGCGATGCGCGAGCTCACCCGATAGAAGCCCGGGCCCTCAGGCCAGTATCTGGCGCAGCCTTTCCGCGATGATGGTCACCTGCTCAGGCTTCAAGCTGTAAGGGTTGAGCCGGACGATTCCTTCATAGAGTTTCGACAGATCGGCGCCGATCGCCGGTTTCCCGCTCTGAAGCGCACGCGCCACGTCGGCCGCGCGCCTGCCGGCATCATCTCCCGGGAAGACCAGATCGAGGACATCGGCGCCCAGCTTGCCGGTTGATATCCGCGCCGCGCATCCGGCGATGCCCTCGATTTGTGCGTGAAGCCGGCGGGTGAGAGCGGTCCACGCTTCCACAGTCCCTCTTTCATCCCGCTTGACGAATTGTCTGAGCGCCACGAGCAGTCCGATGATTTCTTCCTTGCCGACCTTGCAGGGGCGTCCGATTCCATGCGGCGGCACGCCGCGAATGCCGGCGCGGTCGATATAGTGCCTGGGCGGCAGCCAAAGCTCGTCGACGACATCGAGATCGAGCATCTGCAGAGCCGCTGCCGCGATCAGGTCGCGGCGCCCGCACAATATGCCCGAGCTCTGCGGACCGCCGATGGCCTTGCCGCCGCTGAAGGCGACGAGATCGGCGCCGGCCGCGATGAAGGCCTGGAGATTGCCGGCGGGCGGCAGTTGCGCCGCCGCGTCGACGATGACCGGGACGCCATGGCGGCGCGCGACTTCGACGACCTGATCGAGGCCGGGCCGTGCCCAGGGTGTCGCGACATAGAGTATGGCGGCCGTGTCTTCGGTGATCGCCGCCTCGATCTCCCACGGCTCGCAATCACGGATTCCGGCGCCGCTGAATCGATCCGGGAGGCCGACTTCGACCAGCCTGACGCCGGCGGTGCGCACCGCGTGATCATAGAGATTGCGATGGCTGCGCGGTACGATGACCGTGTTGCGCATGCCTTCCGTATCGGGCAGCCGCGCCATCTTGCTGGCATCGGCGCCGGTCACGCAGGCCGCCGTGGCGAGCAGCAGGCCCGCGGCCGCGCCCGATGTGACCAGCCCCGCTTCGGCGCCGGTGACTTCGGAGATGACTTTGCTGGCCGCCGCCTGCAGTTCCGTCATGTCCACCGACTGCCTGGCCGCCTGTGCCATAGCGGCAACGACGGCCTCGTCCATGACATGGCCGCCCAGTCGCGTCACCCACCCCACGGCATTGATGACCGGCTCGAGGCCGAACTCCTCATAGATGCCCATCGCTGTCGTCCGCGTCCTGTCGTTCCACTGTTGGATTTGTCTGGCAGTACTGACGGGAGCGTAACTTTGTCAACAGCGCGGGGAGAGACGGCACTGGAGTTTGGTACGTGCGCGCTCACGATCAGTTGAGTCGGCCACCAGGCGACGGAATGAGCGGCTCCGCTTCGTCTTCAGTTCATCCACAAACTCAGGAGACTGATCGGAATGCAGAATAAAGCGATGCTCGCTCTCGCCGCTCTCGCGGTGACCGCCCTTGGTGTCGGCGCCCTCGCCGAAGTCGCCTCGGCCGACGACGGTGGCGGATGGCGCGGCCGCCATGGCGGCATGATGCGGAACTTCACGGAACGCTACGACGCCAACAAGGACGGCAAGGTGAGCCAGGAGGAGATCGACGCCAACCGGACCGAATGGTTCGGCAAGTACGACACGGACAAGAACGGCACTTTGAGTCTAAAGGAGTTCGAGGCGCTGTGGCTGGAGGCCCATCGCAAGGAGATGGTCCGCGAGTTCCAGAAACTGGACCCCAATGGCGATGCGGCGCTTACCCTCGATGAATACAAGGAGCCGCTGTCCCGCTTTGTCGCAAATCGGGATCGGAATGGCGACGGGGTGATCAGCAAGGAGGATCGTGGTCGGGGCGGCAAGGACCGCTGGCGCCGCGACCGCGACCATGACGACGACAAGGATGATGGCCAGGAGAAGTAAAACCTGATCTGGACGGGCCGACTGGCAGGCCGGGCCGTCCCCTTTTAGCCTTTTGGTGGAAAACGCCGCCAATCTGAAATTTATTTGATGTTCACGGCATCCTGGCAACCAACTTGCAGTGATTTGCTGCAACTGTGCCCCTCCAGCACAACAGGTCAGGACAAGCATGCAACCTCAGAGGGAAATCGGTCTCCCGGCCTTCGCCCAAGCTGCGGCAGTCGACTGCCCGGCGCCCGCGACCATGACCCCTTCCCTGAATGGCCATATCGCTCTGGCGACCGACATGCCGGCCCTCGAAAGGCTGGCCGAGGACTGGCGTGGCCTCCATGGCCGGTCGGCCCATCCGCACAGCGTGTTCCAGAGCGCCGAATGGTGCCTGGCTTGGGCGCGCCATTATGCCAAGCCCGAGCATGGCATCGAGCCCTGCGTCGTCGCCGGCTACCAGGACGGCAATCTGGTCTTCCTGTGGCCGCTCATGAAGGTGCGCAAAGGTCCTTTCACCTTGCTGCGCTGGCTGTCCGATCCCTTCGCCCAATATGGCGATGTCCTGGTGGCCCCCGGCGTCGACGCCAGGCCGTGGTGCCGTCGCGCCCTCGAGTTCCTGCGCCGCCTCAAGGGCATCGACTGCCTGCGCCTGCGCCATGTGCGCACCGATGCTGCGATCGCGCCGTTCCTCGGCGAGGAGTTCCACCGCGCCGGCGAAACCGGCGAAGCGCCGTTCCTCGATTTGACCGCCTATCCGACCGAAGCCGATTACGACAAGCGCTACAGCCGAGAGCAGCGCAAGCGGCGCGGCAAAATCCGGAAGTCGCTGGAAGCCATGGGCCCGGTCGAATTCGTCACCTTGCCGGTCGGCAGCCTGATGGATCGCGCCATGGAGGACGCGGTGGCGCAGAAGCGCCGCTGGCTGGCCGAACGCGGCCTCTACAGCCAGCCTTTGATGTGCGCTTTGCTCGAACCCTTCCTGCGCGAGTTCTCGCGCAGCGCGACCGGCGCCATTTCGCTCGTCACCTCCTGTCTCACCGCCGGCAACCGCCCGATCTCCTGGGAAATCGGCCTGCGCTGCGGCACGACCCATTTCGGCTTCATCACCGCCCATGACACTTCGCTGACCGACGCCTCGCCGGCGCGCCTGCATATGGACCTGTCGCAGCGCCAGGCCATTCGCGACGGCATGCGATGCTTCGACCTGATGGTGCCGGGTGACCCGCACAAGCAGTCCTGGAGCAGCGGCCGCACCGAAGTCCACGACTTCCACGCACCGCTTTCGCTGGCCGGCCGGCTTTACGGCCATGGTTATCTGTCCCTGCTCCGGCCGCTCATCCGGCGGCTATATTTCAAGGCGCCGGCGGCGGTGCGCGCCCGTTTTACGAGTTTCTTCTCCACCTGACCTCGACGGGCTGGCACGGCGGCTCCAGCCGTGACAGACTTGGCTTCCTGTTCTGTGAAGCCGAGCCCGAGCGAAATGCCAGCCACTCTTCTGCGTGCCAACGACCCTCTCCTCCAGCCCTACACCCTCAAGCACCTGACGCTCCGCAACCGGATCATGTCGACCGCACATGAGCCGAACTACCATGAAGACGGCATGCCGAAGGATCGCTACCGGCTTTATCATGTCGAGAAGGCGAAAGGCGGAATCGCCCTCACCATGACCGCGGGCTCGGCCGTCGTCTCACGCGATTCACCCCCGGCTTTCGGCAATCTTCTCGCGTACAAGGACGAGATCGTGCCGTGGCTCGCCAAGCTCGCCGATGAGTGCCATGCGCATGGCGCGGCGGTCATGATCCAGCTCACCCATCTCGGCCGCCGGACCAACTGGAACAAAGCCGACTGGCTCCCGGTGCTCTCCGCCTCCCCGGTGCGCGAGCCGGCTCACCGCGCCTTTCCGAAGGAGATGGAAGACTGGGATATCGAGCGCATCGTCGCCGACTATGCCGCCGCCGCCCAGCGCATGAAGGCCGCCGGCCTCGATGGCTTCGAATTCGAATGCTACGGCCATCTGATGGACGCTTTCTGGTCGCCGGCGACCAACCACCGCACCGACATCTACAATGGCTCGATCGACAACCGCCTGCGCTTCACCCTGCGCGTCCTCGAAGCGGTGCGCAAAGCGGTCGGCCCCGACTTTCTGGTCGGGTGCCGGCTGGTCGCCGACGAGGATTGGGACAAGGGTCTCTCCAAGGCCGAGGGGCTCGAAATCTGCCACCGGCTGAAAGCCACCGGCCTCGTCGACTTCCTCAACATCATCCGCGGCCATATCGAGCATGACGCGCCTTTGGCCAAGGTCATCCCGGTCGCCGGCATGCAGGCCTCCCCCCATCTCGATTTCGCCGGTGAAGTACGCGCCGCCACCCGATTCCCGGTCTTCCACGCCGCGCGCATCAACGACGTGGCGACGGCCCGCCATGCGGTCGCCGAAGGCAAGCTCGACATGGTCGGCATGACCCGCGCCCATATCGCCGATCCCCATATCGCCCGAAAGATCGCCGAAGGGCGCGAGGCCGACATCCGCCCCTGCGTCGGCGCCACCTACTGTCTCGACCGCATCTATGAGGGACACGAGGCGCTTTGCATCCACAATCCGGCAACCAGCCGTGAGGCCCGGATGCCGCATGTCGTATCAAGGAGCGGCGGCCCGCGCCGCCGGATCGCGGTCGTCGGCGCCGGCCCGGCCGGCCTGGAAGCGGCGCGTGTCTCCGCCGAACGCGGCCATGAGGTGACCCTGTTCGAGGCATCCGGCCATCCCGGCGGCCAGATCAGGCTCGCCGCCCAGGCGAAGCGTCGGCGCGAGCTGATCGGCATCGCCGACTGGCGGGCCGGGCAATGCGAGCGCCTGGGCGTCGCCATGAAATTCAACCGGCTGGTCGAGGCGTCCGACATCCGCGATCTCGGCGCCGATGTCGTCATCGTCGCCACCGGCGGCCTGCCGCAGAATGTCACGATCGAGGAAGGGGCCGATCTCGCGGCCTCGAGCTGGGACATACTGTCCGGCGACGTCAAGCCGGCCGAGGACGTCCTGCTCTATGACGACAATGGCGCCCATCCCGGCATGGCCGCCGCCGAGCTCATCGCCGAAGCCGGCTCAACGCTCGAGATCCTGAGCCCCGAGCGCTTCTTCGCGCCGGAAATGGGCGGCCTCAATCTCGTTCCCTACATGAAGACCTTCACCGAGCGGCAGGTGCGCATCACCACCATGACCCGGCTGCGCTCGCTGAAGCGCCAAGGCAACAAGATCCAGGCCGTGTTGTGGAGTCCCTACTCCGAGACCGACAGCGCCACCCGTCTCGTCGACCAGGTGGTGGTCGAAAACGCCACCGCCCCGCTGGCCGATCTCTATTTCGATCTCAAGGAAGACTCGGTCAATCGCGGCGAGGTCGACTACGAGGCCTTCGTTCAAGGCCGCCCGCAGACGAAGCGGAACAATCCTTCCGGAAAGTTCCAGCTCTTCCGAATCGGCGACGCTGTGGCCTCCCGCAACATCCATGCGGCAATCTACGACGCGCTGCGTCTGTGCGTTGTCCTCTGATTGTCGCGCGCATCATTAATCGGCCCCTAATCGCGCGCCGCGAAGTCGTTCGAACCATGAAGGATCGATTAAGGTTAAACCTATGCTGACAGGCTCAGAGGTCAGATAGGAATAATTCGAACAATTCTCTTAAGTCCTGAATCAGAAGCCGCTTCTAGGTTGCCGTTCACTCGATCTTCGATTTTTACGCAAGGACGGCGCGGAATGTCACGCAGGCTTCTCAGCAGCATTGTCACTGCCATTCAGGTCTTGTTGGCCGTCACCTTCATCGGCGCCGCCACGCCGGCCCGGGCCGAAACGCTGGCCACCTACTACAAGGTGCTCATCGCGGTGCGCAAATGCGAGCTTACCGTCGAGGAAGTCCAGCTGGCCCGCCTCCAGGACATCATCGAGAACCGCGTCACCGACACCGACACCTCCACCGAAGCGATCAACGGCATCTTCGACGAGATCGCCCGGGATATCGGCAGCGACACCCCGGCCTTCTGCGCCTCCTACAGCGACACGGCGCTCGCCCTCCTCCAATCCCTCTGATTCATGGACCGCACTCCCATGCACAAGGCAAATTTCCGCACCTGGAAGGCCGGCGCCGCCCTGCGCCGCTTCGCCGCCCGCGACGACGGCGCCACGTCGCCGATCTTCGCGCTCTGTGCCATTCCGCTCGTTTTTGCCGCCGGCATCGCCATCGACACCAGCCGGCAGTCGACCGCGCGCGTCCAGGTTCAGGCGGCGACGGACGCCGCGGCGCTCGCGGCCGCCGCCGCCTACGGCACCGGCAGCGAAAATTACAAAGCCATCGCCAATGCCTATTTCGACAAGACCATTTCGCAGTTCCGCGATCTCGCCAATGCCGACATCGTGACAGATGTCTCGGTGGATACGGCCAACAATACCCTCACCATGACGGCCAGCGGCGACATTCCGACCACGCTCACCAGCATCCTCGGCTATGAGAGCATGCCTCTGGGCGTCGACGGCTCGGCGCCCCTCGGCGGCGGAAGCGGCAGTGGCGGCACTCAGACAGCGGCGGCCGGGGACGGCTCCAGCGGCGGCACGATCTCGAGCACGGTTTCGCTCCCCGTCTTCTCCGATCACCACAAGGGGCAGATCATCCTCGTCATGGATTATTCGAGCTCCATGGACGAATATATCGGCGGCAAGCGCAAATACGTCACCATGCGCGACGAAGCGGCCAAGCTGGTCAACAACCTGTCGCAGAACCAGACCAACAAAGACGTCGAATTCGGCCTGGTGCCCTTCTCGCATGCTGTCCGCGTCACCATGCCGAACAACTTCTATTACGGAAAGACCGGCACGACCTCATCGACCAATTGCATCGATGACCGCAACTATCCCTATAATCTGAGCACCAGCACGCCGGTCACCACGACGGCCAACAACGCCAGCAAATTCTTTACCACCAGCTGTAGTTACTTCTCGTCGAAGAATCTGAACGTGCGCCCCTTGTCCCTCAATCACTCGGGCACGGTCAGCCAGATCAATTCGATGTCGCCTTACGGAAACACCCATATCGCGCTCGGCATGGAGACCGCCTGGCATCTGCTGACGCCGAACGCGCCCTATGCCGCGACTCAGAACACCGAGGAGACGCTGAAGGCCGTAGTGCTGCTGACGGACGGCCAGCAGACGAGTCCCGGCAACGGCCCCAACAACATCCTGTCCGTTGCGCAAGCCGAGAGCAATCTCGAGGAGCAATGCCGCCGGATGAAGGCCGCCGGCATTCGAATCGTCACGGTCTCCTTCGACCTCTCGGACAGCCAGACCCAGAACCGTCTGAAGGAATGCTCCTCGGACAACCTGGAGAAGAAAGTCGCCGCTGGCGAGCCGACCCCGAAATACTATTTCAACACCAATACCAATGAAGAGCTGGCCAGCGCCTTCGGGATCATCCGCGACAGCCTGGCGCGCAACATGTACCTGTCCAAGTAGGATTTTTCGGCGGCCGTCTTGAATCGGGTGGCCTGACCGGGTAGCTCCGGTTAGGCCATTTCCATGATCAACCGCACCATGGGCCCCGCCGAATGGGCCATGCTCATCCTCCTCAGCATCATCTGGGGCGGATCGTTCTTTCTTTACGCCGTCGCCTTGACCGACCTGCCGGTCTTCACCATCGTCTTCCTGCGGGTGAGCCTCGGCAGCCTCGGGCTCTGGCTGTGCGCCTGGGCGATGGGTCTCCTGCCCCGTCCCGATGCCGGTCTCTGGCGCAATTTCCTCATCATGGGGCTGATCAACAACGCCATTCCCTTCAGCCTCATCGTCTGGGGCCAGAAGGAGGTCGCCTCGGGCCTCGCCGCGATCCTGAACGCCACCACGCCTTTCTTCACGGTGCTGACCGCCAACTGGCTGACGGCTGATGAGAAACTGTCGTGGAATCGCCTGCTCGGCGCCTTTATCGGCCTGTCCGGCGTCGCCGCCATGATGGGAGCCGACCTGATGCAGGCGCAAGGCGGCTCCCTCCTCTCGCAGCTCGCCATTATCGCCGCTGCGGTTTCCTACGGCTTCGCCAGCGTCTTCGGGCGCCGCTTCGCCGGAACGCCGCCGGTCGTCACCGCGGCCGGCCAGACCGCTGGCTCCTCGCTGATCCTGCTGCCCATGATGCTGCTCATCGACACCCCCTGGCGGCTGGATTTTCCGCCGCTGTCCGCCTGGCTCGCGGTCATCGGGCTGGCGATCCTGTGCACGTCGCTGGCCTACATACTCTACTTCACCATTCTCAAGCGCGCCGGCGCCACCAACATCGTTCTCGTGACCTTTCTCGTTCCGGTCAGCGCTATCGTGCTCGGCATCATGATCCTCAGCGAGCGCCTCGGTCTTCATCATGTGATCGGCATGATCACCATCGCCTTCGGCCTCGCCTTGATCGACGGTCGCCTCCTCGCCTATTTCAAGCCCCGCCGCGCCTAGATCCCGAAACCGGCAATCACTTTTTCGTATCCCGCGCTGGTTAAAACCGGTCTATCATCCTTCCGAGAAGCCGGTCGCAGCTTCGTCACATTGTTGGCGTTGCTGGCAGGACAGGAGGTGATCATGACCACCCATCCCGATGTTCAAGCGTTCTTCGACGAAGCCACCAATACGGTAAGCTATGTGGTGAGCGATCCCGCCACCCGGATCTGCGCCGTCGTCGATTCGGTCCTCGATTACGATCTCGCGGCCGGCCGCACATCCTTTCAGTCCGCCGACAGGATCATCGACTTCGTGCGCCGCGCCGGCCTCTCTCTCGACTGGATTCTCGAAACCCATGTCCATGCCGACCATCTCTCCGCCGCGCCTTATATCCAGGAGAAGCTCGGCGGCCGGCTCGGCATCGGCGAGCAGATCCGCGTGGTCCAGGATACATTCGGCAAGATCTTCAACGCCGGCACGGATTTCCAGCGCGACGGCAGCCAGTTCGATCATCTTTTCGAGGACGGCGACCGCTTCAGGATCGGCGATGTCGAAGCCTATGCGCTGCACACGCCGGGCCACACGCCGGCCTGCATGACCTATGTCATCGGCGATGCCGCCTTCATCGGCGACACGCTGTTCATGCCCGACTTCGGCACCGCGCGCGCCGACTTTCCGGGCGGCGATGCCCGCGAGCTCTACCGCTCGATCCAGAAGGTGCTCTCTTTGCCGGCCGAGACGCGGTTGTTCCTCTGCCATGACTACAAGGCGCCGGGCCGCGATTTCTTCGCCTGGGAGACCACCGTCGCGGCCGAGCGCGAAGGCAATGTCCATGTGCGCCAGGGCGTCAGCGAGGACGAGTTCGTCGCCATGCGCACGGCGCGCGACAAGAAGCTCGGTGCGCCGCGCCTCATCATTCCCTCGATCCAGGTGAATATGAATGCCGGCCATTTCCCCGCCCCCGACCAGGACGGCAATGTCTATCTGAAGGTACCGCTCAATCGCATCTGACACCCGCCCGAAAACCTGCAGACTGTTCGGGCAGGCTGGAGAATGAACCAAGGAGGAACCGGCATGGCCGAACAACTGGGCGGCATCCATCATCTCACCGCCATCACCGCCGATGCGCCCGGCAATCTCCGTTTTTACACCGCCGTGCTCGGCCTGCGCCTGGTCAAGAAAACGGTCAACCAGGACGATACGAGCGCCTATCATCTCTTTTATGCCGACGGCAAAGCCAGCCCCGGCAGCGACGTCACCTTCTTCGACTGGCCGGTCGGCCGCGAGCGCCGCGGCACCCACAGCATCGCGCACACCGGGTTGCGCGTCGCCAGCGACGCCAGCCTCGGCTGGTGGCTGAAGCATTTGCGCGCGGCCGGCGTTGCGACAGGCGAGATCGCCGAGACCGCCGGTCATACGGCACTCGATTTCGAAGACCCGGAAGGCCAGCGTCTGCGCCTCGTCGTCGACAAGGGGGAGGGTGAAAGCAATCCCTGGAGCGGCAGCCCCATTCCGCAAGAGCACCAGATCCGCGGGCTCGGGCCCATCACTCTTTCGGTGCCGGATCTGAAAGCCACCGCGGCGGTCCTCACCCAGGTTCTGAACATGAAGGAAGTGCGCACCCATCCTTTGGCCAACGGCAAGACCGCGACCCATGTCTTCGCCATGGGCCCCGGCGGGCCCGCGGCCGAGCTTCATGTCGCGGCCGAGCCGCATCTGCCCATCGCCGGCCAGGGCGCCGGCGGCGTCCATCATGTGGCCTTCCGCACCCCGTCGGTCGGGATGCTGCATCAATGGACGGCCAGGCTGGCGAGCTTCAAGATTCCCTCGAGCGGCGAGGTCGAGCGCTATTATTTCCGCTCGCTCTATTTCCGCGAGCCCAACGGCATCCTGTTCGAGATCGCCACCGACGGTCCGGGCTTCGCGGTCGATGAGCCGCTGGAGAGCCTGGGCGAGCGTCTTTCGCTGCCGCCCTTCCTGGAGAGCCGCCGCGCCGCCATCGAGGCGGGATTGAAGCCGCTGCAATGACGATCAAATCCTCGGAAGCCGACCGCCTCATCAGGGCGCATCACCTGCATGTGGCGGGCGCGCCTCTCGCCAGCGCCGGGAAGGTCGTCCTCTTCATCCATGGCCGCCATGCCAGCGGAACCGCCATCCTGCCTCTTACCGAGCCCCTGGCCATGGACGGTCTCTGCTTCCTCGCCCCCGATGCC
Organism: Pseudomonadota bacterium; assembly: GCA_049323275.1. GTDB lineage: Bacteria > Pseudomonadota > Alphaproteobacteria > Rhizobiales > Aestuariivirgaceae > Taklimakanibacter. Next base: position 29,622 of record JBMOOM010000074.1, on the reverse strand, counting down.
GATACCGGCAGTTGGTATCCGGGAGCCTTCATGGCGCCTCTCATCACCAACGAGCCCTATCTCACCAACGCGCTGAAGCGCGTCGACTCGATCTATCGCTCCCTCGAAAAACTGGGCTTCGGCCGCGAGCAGATCGTGCTCGCCGGCTTTTCGCAGGGCGCCTGCCTCATCCTCGAATATGCCGCCCGCCATCCGCATTTCTACGGCGGCATATTGGGCTTCAGCGGCGGCGTCATCGGCCCCGATCCGATGGTCAGGGACGATCATGGCTCCTTCGACGGCACTCGCATCTTCATGGGCTGCAGCGAGAAGGATCCCTTCATTCCGGCCAAACGCGTATTGGAAACCGCCGGCCATCTGGAAGGTCTCGGCGCCCAGGTGACCGCGCGCCTTTACCCCGGCAGCGATCACATCATAAACGAGGATCAATACGCCCATGCCCGCGCCATTCTCACCTGGGATGCCGTGGCGTGATGTCATCTTCATGAACTTTTCAAGGAAGCAGCCATGGATATCGGAATAATCGGTCTCGGTCGGATGGGCGGCAATATCGCGCGCCGCCTGATGAAGGGCGGCCATAAATGCGTGGTGCTCGACCGCAATCCCGATGCGGTGAAGGACGTGGAAAAGGACGGCGCCACTTCCGCCAGGGATTCGGCCGATCTGCTCGCCAAGCTGTCGAGCCCGCGCGCCGTGTGGCTGATGCTGCCGGCGGGCGAGATCACCGAGAAGGTGCTGACCGAAATCGCCGGGCAGATGAAACCGGGCGACATTCTCATCGACGGCGGCAACAGCTATTACAAGGACGACATCCGCCGCGCCAGGACGCTGCGCGAGAAAGGCATCATCTACATCGATGTCGGCACGTCGGGCGGCGTCTGGGGCCTCGAACGCGGCTACTGCCTGATGATCGGCGGCGAGGAAAAGGCCGTCACCCATCTCGATCCGATCTTCGCCTGTCTCGCGCCCGGCATCGGCAAGATCGAACGCACGCCCGGACGCGAGAAGCGCGATCCCCGTCCCGAGCATGGCTATGTCCATTGCGGCCCCGCCGGCTCCGGCCATTTCGCCAAGATGATTCACAACGGCATCGAATACGGCCTGATGCAGGCCTATGCCGAGGGATTCGACATCCTGCGCAACAAATCGAGCGACGCGCTTCCCGCCGATGAGCGCTTCACGCTCGATCTCGCCGACCTCGCCGAGGTCTGGCGGCGCGGCAGTGTGATCTCGTCCTGGCTGCTCGATCTCAGCGCCATCGCGCTGGCCAAAGACAGCGATCTCAGGAGCTTCACCGGTTCCGTTGCCGATTCGGGCGAAGGCCGCTGGACGGTCGAGGCGGCAATAGAAGAGGCGGTTCCCGCCGATGTGCTCTCGACCGCGCTCTATACCCGCTTCCGCTCGCGCCGCGACCATACTTTCGCGGAGAAGCTCCTGTCCGCCATGCGCTATGAATTCGGCGGCCATGTCGAGCAGAAGAAGTAGCCGCCCCGGGAGAAGCGGCTACATCCTCCCATATTTCTTCATGACATCGATGAGCCGGTCATGCGGCAACGCGATGGAGGTGTTGCCGTCGCGCCCGATCATCGTCTCATTAGCGATCATGCTGTCGATGATGGCCTCCTCCGTCGCTTCGACCGTCGCCTCGAACAGCGGATCGATATCGCCGGTGGCGACCGCCTCCAGACGGCGCAGCTGATCGGGCGGCGTCGCGAAGGCTTCTTCATTGGCCGTCGAAAAGGCGAGGAAGATGTCGCCCGAGCTGTTATGGCCGAGGCCGCCGGTCCGGCCGAGGCCGATCGGCACGCGGCGCGCCAGCCTTTTCAGCTGATGCGCCTCGAGCGGCGCGTCGGTGGCGATGATCACGATGATCGAGCCCGCCGGCTTGCCGCGCAATTCGCCGCCGGTGAGATGCCGCCCCACCGGCACACCGAGAATCATGCATTCGGGACGCAGGCCGAAATTCGACTGCACCAGGGCGCCGACCGTATAGGAGCGGCCCGCCACCTTGACCAGCCGTGAGGCCGTGCCGTTGCCGCCCTTGAAGTCGTAGCAGATCATGCCGGTGCCGCCGCCGACGCTGCCCTGCTCGATGGCGCCGCCGCGCGCCCCGTCCAGCGCTTGAATCACATGCTCAGCCGTCACATGGAAACCATTGATATCGTTGAGATCGCCATCGAAGGTTTCGGCCGCGACGGGCAAGCCCCAATCCTGCACATAACCGCCCCGTTCGAATAGCCACCGGCTGGTCGTGTCGCGGGCGATGCCGCAGGAATTGGTGTTGGTGATGATGATCGGCGTTTGCATCTCACCCGATTCCTCGATCCAGATCGTGCCGGTCATCTCGCCATTGCCGTTGAGCGAATAGAAGCCTGCGGCACAGGGGAGCTGCGCCTTGTCGCGCCCGCGCGGCAGGATGGCGGTGACGCCGGTGCGCACCGGTCCCTGCCCGACCACGAGCTTGCCCTCGCCCGAGATCAGCGTGGTCACGCCCACTTCCACACCCGCCACGTCGGTGATGGCATTGTTGGCGCCGGGCTCACCGGCAAAGGGGAGTTTGAGACCGCGGCCGCGCGTCTTGCCGGAAGGGGTGACATGATGCGAATTCATCGGGCTCCTCGATTCTTCTTTGCAAGGCGAGAGGCTTCGCACAGACTGACGGCGACGAGCAAGACCCGGACATCCCATGGCAGCACCAGTCGATCCGAGCACTTACAAGGAAGCCCTGATCTTCCTGGGCACCGCCGGGGTGGTGATCCCGATCTTCCGCAAGCTCGGCATGAGCTCGATCCTGGGCTTCCTGATCGTCGGCGCCCTGATCGGCCCCTATATGCTGGGCGGCCTCGCCGAGACCTGGCCCTGGCTCGCCAGATTCGTCTTCACGGAATCGGATGAGTTCGCGCAGTTCGCGGATCTCGGCGTCGTCTTCCTGCTGTTCCTGATCGGCATCGAATTGTCCTTCGAGCGCCTCATCACCATGCGCCGGCTGGTCTTCGGCCTGGGCGGCCTGCAGATGCTGGCGACCACGGTGGTCCTCATGCTCATCGGCCTGGCGCTCGGTCTCGAGCCCGCCGAGGCGCTGATCATCGGCTCGGTCCTCTCGCTTTCCTCGACCGCCATCGTCGTCCAGCTCCTCTCCGACGCCAAGCGGCTCGGCACCCAGACCGGGCGGGCCAGCTTTTCCGTCCTGCTCTTCCAGGATCTCGCGATCATCCCGATCCTGCTGCTCATCAGCGTCCTGGGCGCCAATGATGAGGGTTTCCGCTTCGCCGACATCCTCACCGCCATCGCCCAGGCGCTGATCGCCGTCGCCGTCATCGTCGTCGTCGGACGTTTCCTGCTTCGTCCGCTCCTGCGTCTCGTCGCCGCCGCCCGCAGCGCCGACCTGTTCATGGCGACGACCCTTCTGATCGCCGTGGGGGCCGGCTATGCGGCGAGTCTCGCCGGCCTGTCGATGGCCCTGGGCGCCTTTCTCGCCGGCCTGCTCCTCGCCGAGACCGAATTCCGCCGCGAGATCGAAGCCATCATCGAGCCCTTCAAGGGCCTCCTGCTCGGCGCCTTCTTCCTGCTCGTCGGCATGGATATCGACCTCAACCAGGTCTTCTCCTACCCGGAGGTCTTCATCCTCTCGGCGGTGGCGCTCATCGCGGTGAAGGCCCTGCTGTTCTGGGGCATCGCCGGCGTGTTCTCGATCGAGCGCAAGGCCCGCATCGAGACCGCCCTGCTGCTGGGGCCCGGCGGCGAGTTCGCCTTCGTCGCCATGGCGGCGGCGGTCGCCACCGGCGTCGTCACCTCGATCGTCGCCGACGCGCTGCTCATCATCGTGTCGCTGTCCATGGCCTCGATCCCGCTTCTCGACTATCTGAGCCGGCCGCTGTCGCGGACCATCATGAAGGCGGCGCCGGAAATGCCCATGGAAGCGCCGCCTGAGGACACCGAGGCGCGCGTCATCATCGCCGGCTTCGGCCGTGTCGGCCGGCTCATCGGCTCCATGCTGGAGGAGCACAATATCCCCTATATCGCGGTCGACACCGATCCTCAGCTGGTGGCGAGCGAGCGCAAGCTCGGCAAGCCGATCTTCTATGGCGACGCGGCGCGTCCCGAATTCCTCAGGCGCTGCCATATCGGGCATATCCAGGTCATCGCCGTCACCATGGACCAGCCGAAGAAGGTGGAGGACGTCACCGTCGCGGCGCGCGCCGAGCGCGCCGACATCAAGATCATCGCCCGCGCCCGCGACGACCGCCATGCCATCAAGCTCTACGGCCTCGGCGTGACGGAGGCCGTGCCCGAAACCATCGAGGCGTCCCTGCAGCTGGGCGAGTCGGTGCTGGTCGGCGCCGGCCTGGCGATGGGCCTCGCCATCGCCTCGGTGCATGAGCAGCGCGACGTCTTCCGCAAGATGCTGGGCCGCCCCAACCGCAAGGAGGAGCTGGCGCTCGCCCGCCGCCGCAAGGCCCGCGGCATCAGCCGGGCGAGCGAGGAGAGGTAAGCCCCAGTCCCGTCATCCCGGCGAAGAGCCGGAATCGACTAAATTGGCGCATAGCGAATGCCGGTACTTGCGTTGCACTTGCGAAATGGATCCCGGCTTTCGCCGGGATGACGAAGTGTGCGCCGCTTAAGCGACGCCGAGCTTCTTCTGCAGGCTCGAGCTCGAGGTCGTGTATTGGAACAGCAGACGCTCGCCCGGACGGATATGATGGAACGCCTCCTGCGCCATTAGCGCCGCCTCGTGGAAGCCCGACAGGATCAGCTTGAGCTTGCCCGGATAGGTGTTGATGTCGCCGATGGCGAAGATGCCGGGCGTCGAGGTCTCGAATTTCGCCGTGTCGACCGGAATCAGGTTCTCATGCAGGTTGAGGCCCCATTCGGCGACCGGGCCGAGCTTCATGGTGAGGCCGAAGAACGGCAGCATCGCATTGGTGGCGATGTCGAAGTTGCCTTCCGTGCCCTTCACCTGCGCCGAGGCGAGAACGCCGTTCTCGCCGCTGAGACCGGTGACCTGGCCGAGCTTGAATTGCATCTTGCCGGCGGCCACCAGCTCGCGCATCTTCTTCACGCTGTCGGGCGCGGCGCGGAAATCGTCGCGCCGGTGCAGCAGCGTCAGGCTCTTGGCCAGCGGTTGCAGGTTGAGCGTCCAATCGAGCGCCGAATCGCCGCCGCCGACGATGAGGATGTCGCGGCCGCGCAACGCCTCCATCTTCTTGACCGAATAGAATACCGACTGGCCCTCATAGGCCTCGATGCCGGGAATCGGCGGCTTCTTCGGCTGGAACGAGCCGCCGCCCGCCGCGATCACCACCACTTTGGCGTGGAACACCATGCCGCCGTCGGTCTTGAGCTCGAACCTGCCGTCCTCGAGCTTGCTGAGCTCGGTGACCATCTGGTTGAAGTGATATTGCGGATTGAACGGCTTGGCCTGCTCGAGCAGGCGATGCGTCAGCTCCGAGCCGGTGACGATCGGCAGGGCCGGAATGTCATAGATCGGCTTTTCCGGATAGAGCTCGGCGCATTGGCCGCCCGGCCGGTCGAGAATGTCCACCACGTGACATTTTATGTCGAGAAGTCCCAGTTCGAAGATCGCGAACAGACCGCAGGGGCCTCCCCCCACGATCACGGCATCGGTGGAAATCACCTCTTCGCTCATAACGGAACTCCAAATTGTCTAGAATTGCTTCTCCGGCACCCGGACCCTGAGCCCGTCCAAGGTGTCCGAGACCTTGATCTGGCAGGACAGGCGGCTCTCGTCGCGCACGTCGAAGGCGAAATCGAGCATGTCCTCTTCCATCGGATTGCGCGGCCCGGTCTTTTCGAGCCAGCCCGGCTCGACATAGACATGGCAGGTGGCGCAGGCGCAGGCGCCGCCGCAATCGGCATCGATCCCCGGCACCATGTTCTTGACCGCCGTCTCCATGACGGTCATGCCCGTCTGTCCTTCGACGGTCTGTTCGGTGCCATTATGCTGGATGAAGGTGATTTTCGCCATTCGAGGCCTTTACGCGGGGTGTCGGTGCGCGGCCTCTTTAAGGGATCGGAACGCCGAAGACAAGAAAAGCTCCCATGCATTAACCAAGGAGCTTTTCCGCCTCCGCCGCAAAGGCCGCCAGGGCCAGGTCAAGCTCGGCCAGGAGGTCCGCCCGGCGCCCGGCCGGCCCGTCCAGGCCGATATCCTCGAGCTCTTCCGCCAGATTGGCGATCCGCGGCGCCCCGATCGAGCGGGCCGAGCCCTTCAGGCTGTGAGCGGCGAATTTCCACTCCTGGGCCGTGATCGCCCCGTCGAGCTGCGCCCGTACGGGAGCGAATTGCCCCAGGAACAGGCCGATCAGCTCCCGTTCGAGGGCATCGTCACCCCCCGTATACTGGCTCAGATGCTGGCGGTCGAAAATGGCTGGATCCGTTGCCGCCGCCGCGGCGCTCTCCGTCGTCCGGGCGCTGCCATTGGTTAACATTTTCTTACCCTCGCCGTGTGGGATGCCGAGCTTACTTCAGGCCACGCTTCCGTAAAGAGGTCCGCCTAAATTTGGATTTTCCATTTTGATTCAAAGCGAACCATAATTTTAACCAAAACTTTATTTAGCCGCTTTGACAAGGTTAAGATGAGTTCAAGCGGGACTCTCAATGGGGTAATATAGAAGCTCTAAGCGGACCGTCCGGCAAGACCGGATACGGTCCGAAATCCCCTGCGCGCGGATGGGCTCTAAAGGCGCGCAGTCGGGACGGCCAACCGGGTGGGACTGGGGTCGGGCGGAAACGTAAGTTCCGTCGACATAACAGGGAAGTTGTGCGGGTACAGGTATGGTAAACAATCCGAGTGATACGCGCCGTTCGCAGCGGCGTCAGCAGGGTCGCGACCGTGGCGGTGACAATGGACGGCGCGATGCCGACCTGGGCGCCAGCCGGGAGACGCCGCTGCGCGGCCGCCCCGCCAACGAGAACGAACCGGCCTCCGCCGCGATGACCGCCAGTCTGCGCCGCAAGCCGTCTTTCGCACCTTTTTATGTGGCTTTCGTGCTGTCGCTCGCCTGGGTCTTCCTGTGGTTCTGGAGCTTCAGCCCGACCATTCTCGACAAGCCGACCCCCTTCTCGCAGCAGGCCATGCCGCAGACCATGATCTCGCTGGCGATCCTCGTCCTGCCTTTGGCGATCGTCTGGACGCTCGCCTGGTTCGTCAGGCGGGCCCAGCATCTGCGCCATGTTTCCGAGGTCCTGGTCCACACCTCCATGCGCCTCGTGCGGCCGCAGGACATCGCCTCCGACGGCCTCGCCTCCATCGCCCAGGCGGTCCGCTCCGAAGTCGACATCCTGGTCGGCGGCGTCGAGCACGCGGTGCAGCGCGCCTCCGAGCTCGAAGGCATCGTTCACAAGGAAATCGCCGCCATCGAACGCGCCTTCGGCGGCAATGAGGAGCGCATCCGCACCCTGGTCGCCGGCCTCGAGAACCAGCGCGCCGCCCTGCAGCAGGCCGGCGTCGTGATCGGCACCGAGACCAACCCGGTCCTGGCGCGCCTCGAAACCAACACCCAGAATCTCGATTCGATCATCTCCAACGCCCAGTCGACCCTCTCCCATCTCGAGCATGGGCTGAAGTCGACGACGGTGGAGCTCGCCCGCACCATCGACGAAGTTGCCTCGCGCGCCTCCGTCGCCGGCTCCGAGATCTCGGGGCAAGCCGCCCATATGGAGCGCTCGTCCTCGATCTTCGTCACCGAGCTGCGCAAATTCTCCGAGCATCTGACCGAGCAGATCGGCATTCTCGCCAACGCGACCGGCTCGCTCAACGCCGAATCGAGCAATTTCGGCATGCGCATCCAGGGCATGGAGACGAATGTCGTCGAATTGCTGCGCTCCAGCATCGGCGAGCTCACCAATATCAACAGTCAGATCGCCCACACGATCGACCAGGCCACCGCCTCCTCGAGCGATCAGATCCGCACCGCCGGCACCCAGCTCACCGAGCTCCTCCAGTCGGCCAGCGGCAATATCGTCTATCATCTCAAGGCCACCTCACAGGAGGTCGCCGAGCAGATCGAGAAGTCGGGCCTCTCCGTCTCCCAGCAGATCGAGACGAGCCGGACCGGCATGACCGACGGGCTTGAAGGCATGGTCACCAACTATGTCGCGCAGGTCGAGAACGCCCGCGCCGGCCTCACCACCTTCGTCGAGCAGGCGGGCGAACAGATCGCCGGCCGGGTCGAGGAATCGACCGGCCGCCTCTTCTCCAAGCTCGATGAAGCGGCGCGTTCCATCCATGTCGGCATCGAGGAGAACGGCAACACCCTGGTCGAGCGCCTCACCAATTCGACCGACGCGGCCTCCGCCGCCATCACCGCCTCGAGCGCCAAGCTCGTCAATCTCGTCGAGACCAGCCGCGCCGGCATGACCAACGGGCTCGAAGGCATCATCAAGAACTATGTCGAGCAGGTCGAGAACGCCCGCGCCTCGCTCGCCGCCTATGTCGAGCAGGCCGGCGGCGAGATCGCCGCCCGCGTCGATGATTCGACCGGCCGCCTGTTCACCAAGCTCGACGACGCCTCGCGCGCCATCCATGTCGGCATCGAGCAGAACAGCAACGTGATGGTCGACCGCCTCAACGCCTCGACCAGCTCCGCCGCCGACGCGATCAGCGCCGCCAGCGCCAAGCTCGTCGCCCTGGTCGAGAGCAGCCGCGCCGGCATGACCGACGGCTTCGAAGGCATCATCAAGAACTATATCGACCAGGTCGAGAACGCCCGCACCGGGCTTGCCGCCTATGTCGAGCAGGCCGGCGGCGAGATCGCCGCCCGTGTCGATGATTCGACCACCCGCCTGTTCACCAAGCTCGACGACGCCTCGCGCGCCATCCATGTCGGCATCGAGGACAACAGCAATGTGATGGTCGAACGCCTCAACACCTCGACCAGCGCCGCCGCCGCCGCCATCAGCGCGGCGAGCGCCAAGCTCGTCAATCTCGTCGAGACCAGCCGCGCCGGCATGACCGACGGCCTCGAGAGCATCATCAAGAACTATATCGACCAGGTGGAGCGCGCCCGCACCGGCCTCGCCACCTTCGTCGAGGAAGCCGGCGGCGAGATCGCCAGCCGCGTCGACGATTCGACCGGCCGCCTGTTCACCAAGCTCGACGACGCGACCCGCGCCATTCATGTCGGCATCGAGGAGAACGGCAACGCCCTCGTCGAGCGGCTCGCCGCCTCGAGCGGCGCCTCCACCGAGGCCTTGAGCGAGATCGTCACCCGTCTCGACGACCAGACCGGCCGCCTGTTCGCCAAGCTCGACGACGCCGCCCGCACCATCCATGTCGGCTTCGAAGAGAACGGCAATGCTCTCGTCTCGCGGCTTGCCGCCTCGAGCGGCGCCACCACCGAGGCGATGGGCGAGATCGTCACGCGCCTGGACGATCAGACCGGCCGCCTCTTCACCAAGCTCGACGAAGCCGCCCGCGCCATCCAGGTCGGCATCGAGGAGAACGGCAATGTCATGGTCGAGCGTCTCAACGTCTCGACCGCGGCGGCGGCCGAAGCCATTGGCCTGTCCAGCGCCCAGCTGGTCAAGCTGGTCGAGACCAGCCGCGCCGGCATGACCGACGGCCTCGAAAGCATCATCAAGAACTATGTCGACCAGGTCGAGCGCGCCCGCGCCGGGCTCGCGGCCTATGTCGACGAGGCGGGCGGCGAGATCGCCAACCGCGTCGACGACTCGACCGGCCGGCTCTTCTCGAAGCTGGACGACGCCGCGCGCGCCATCCATGTCGGCATCGAGGAGAACGGCACGTCCCTGGTCGAGCGTCTCGTGGCCACCACGAACGCCACCACCGAAACCATGGGCGAGATCGTCACGCGCATGGACGACCAGACCGGCCGCCTCTTCGCCAAGCTCGACGAGGCCTCGCGCGCCATCCAGGTCGGCATCGAGGAGAACGGCAACACCATGGTCGAGCGTCTCAACGTCTCGACCGCGGCGGCGGCCGAAGCCATCGGCCTCTCCAGCGCCCAGCTGGTCAGGCTGGTCGAGACCAGCCGCGCCGGCATGACCGACGGCCTCGAAAGCATCATCAAGAACTATGTCGATCAGGTGGAGCGCGCCCGCACCGGCCTCACCGCCTATGTCGACGAAGCGGGCAGCGAGATCGCCAACCGTGTCGACGACTCGACCAGCCGCCTCTTCTCGAAGCTGGACGACGCCGCGCGCGCCATCCATGTCAGCATCGAGGAGAACAGCAACTCCATGGTGGAGCGTCTCGCCGCCTCCACCGATCTCGCCGCCTCGACCATCTCGACGTCCAGCGCCAAGCTGCTCGGCGCCATCGAAACCAGCCGTTCGGGCCTCGCGGAAGGCATCGAAGCGGCGCTCAGGGACTATGTCGATCACGTCGACCGCACCCGCCTCGGCCTTACCGAAGGCATCGATACGTCGCTCAAGAACTACATCGACCATGTCGACCGCACCCATAGCGGCATGACGATGAGCCTCGAGAACTCCCTCAAGGGCTATATCGATCACGTCGAGCGCACCCGCACCGGCCTCACCAGCCTCGTCGACGACGCCGGCATGCATCTCGCCGGCCGCCTCGACGATTCGACCAGCCGCCTCTTCGCCAAGCTCGACGAGACCGCCCAGACGATCCATGTCGGCATCGAGGAGAACAGCCATGCGATGGTCGAGCGTCTCAACGCCTCGACCGATCTGGCCGCCTCGACCATCGCCGCGGCCAGCGACAAGCTGATCAGCCGCGTCGACGAGACCTCGGGGCGCGTCGTCGGCCATCTCAACATGTCGAGCTCGCAGCTCGTCACCAGCATGGACCAGGCGGCCGCCAGCATCCTCAACCAGCTCAACGTGGCGGGCACCGAGATCACCGGCAAGGTGGAGGACACCACCACCCGCTTCTTCAACGTGCTGGGCGACCAGACCACCCTCGTCACCTCGAAGCTCGACGAATCCGCCGCGCGGCTCGCCGGCGTCATCGGCGACTCATCGCAAGCGATGGAGACCCGCATCGAGGAAGCCGCCGAGCGTCTCTTCGGCCATATGGGCGCCACCGCGACGGCGATCACCGGCAAGATCGACGAGACCACCAACGGCGTCTATGCGCGCCTGCGCGATACCGCCACCGGCATCACCACCGACCTGCAGGCGACGGGCTCGGCGGTCACCGACCTGGTCGCTTCCACCGGCCAGGCCATTACCTCGCATATCCGCGAGACTTCCGAGATCGTCACGAGGCAGATGCAGGATTCCGGCATCGCCGTGTCGCAGAACATCGAGGGCGTCGGCGGCATCGTCACCGAGAAGCTCATCGGCGTGTCGGGCGACTTCGTCCAGAACGTGGCGCGCGCCCGCGACGATGTCTTCAACCTGCTCGAAAACGCCTCCTCGCAGATGACCGGCAGGCTCGAAGAGACGACCCAGCAGCTGTTCGGCCGGCTGGAGCGCTCCTCGGGCGACCTCACCGCGCAGCTCGAGCAGACCACCCAGCAGCTCTTCGGCCGTCTCGAGAACACCTCGGGCCAGCTCACCGCGCAGCTGGAGGACACCACCAACCGCATCACCGACCACATCAGCGGCACCGCGACGCTCGTCACCTCGAGCGTCGGCCGCGTGGCCGGCGATCTCACCAAGGACCTGCGCGATACCTCGACGCTGCTCACCTCGCAGCTCGACGAGACCTCGGGCCGCCTGACCTCGCAGCTCGAGAGCACCGCGGCGCAGCTCTTCTCGCAGCTGAACCGAACCTCGGACGATCTCGGAGCCCAGCTCTCCGAGACCTCCGAGCGCCTCACGACCCAGCTCGAAAGCACCTCGACGCAGCTCTTCGCGCAGCTCGACTCGGCTTCCGGCCGCATCGGCAGCCAGCTGAGCACGACATCGAGCCAGATGACGCAGCAGCTCGAGGAAACCTCCTCGCGCATCTTCGATCAGCTCGACACCACCCGCACGGCCATGACCGAGCGGCTCGAATCGACGGCTTCCGACGTCGCCGAGCGGCTCGACAATGCCGGCAACAAGATGTTCTCGCGCATCGACAACACCGTGCGCGATCTCGGCGAGCGCTTCGACGTGGCCACCGATCTTCTCGACAAGATCACCACCGACGTCTCCGGCCGCATGGAGGGCGCCAGCCTCTCCTTCGCCCAGACGCTCGACAGCGCCAGCACCAACATCATCACCAACCTCGGCAAGGCGTCGGACGCCTTCTCGGAGAGCCTCGGCCAGACCACGCTGCAGATCTCCGGCCAGTTCGAGCAGCAGACCGGCCTCCTCGTCGACCATATCGACCGGGCGGCGCGCGACTTCGAGCGGAGCTCGCAGGGCTCGACCAAGAAGCTCGAGGAAGCCGGCGGCAAGTTCTCCAAGCATCTGGAGACGGCCAACGCCTTCCTCGCCAACCAGCTCTCCACGACCGCGACCTCGATCGACGAGCGCCTGGAAGGCATCAGCCTGCAGCTCACCGGCAAGCTCGAAGGCGCCGGCAGCCGCATCTCCGAGCGCCTCGAGGACGTGTCGGGCGTGGTGCAGAAGTCGCTCGACAAGTTCAACCTCGACATGGAGCGCATGCTTTCCAGCCGCGAGGACACTCTGGGCGGCCTCGTCGAGGCCCTGGGCAAGCGCGCCCAGGACGTCGACCAGATGATGCGCAGCTATCTGGGTCACATCGAGGAGACGCTGGGCGCGGCCGAGCGGCGCTCGGCCGAGGTCGGCAAGTTCATCTCCGAGAACACCACCCAGGTCGCCAGCAATCTGGAGAAGGAGATCCGCAAGCTCGAATCCTCCTCCGACATGCAGATCGCCAATGCCGCCCGCGTGATGCGCGAGCAGCATGAGCGGGCCGTCGGCGCCATGAACCAGATGATGGCCGAGACCGCAACCGGCTTCCAGCAGACGGCGCAGGACATGCGCGCCACCGCCCAGCAGGTGGTCAAGGACATCGAATATGCGCGCAACGAGCTGAAGCGCGCCATCTTCGACCTGCCCGACGAGACGCGCGCCAATGCCGACGCCATGCGGCGCGTCGTGGCCGACCAGATCTCGGCGCTCAATGCCCTCGCCGACGTGGTGAAGAAGCAGTCGAGCGCCCTCGACCTTTCTGGCCCCGGCATCTACATGCCGGCGGGACGGGGGGCCGGCCCGGGAAAATAGCAGGCGCCGGGTCTGACGCTCCCTCGCGGACCTCGGGCGCCCAGAAGAAAGACGATACGCGGAGCACCGACGAGCCCCCGGCCCAATTGCGGGGCCGTGTCGAGGACGAGCCGCGTCCGGCCAATGGCGCCGAGCGCAAGGCCAGGGCGGCGGAGAATGCGCGCGCCGTCAGCCGCGAGGCCGAGAGTCTCGTCCGCAAGCTGCACGCCGCCGCCCGCGACGTCGTCGAGGCGATCGACGGCGACCTGCCGCGCGAGCTCGAAAGGCGCTACGTGTCGGGAGCCGAGGACGTCTATACCCGCAACCTGCTCGAGGATCGCGGCCGGCGCATGCCCAGGCTGGTCGAGCGGCGCTACCGCGAGGAGCGGCTGGTGCGCGGCCGGGTCGACGCCTATGTGCGGCTGTTCGAGCGCCTGCTCGACGCCCTGGCCGAGACGCCGCAGGGTGACCAGCTGGTCGACGCCTCCCTTGCATCGGAATCAGGAAAGCTCTACCTGCTGCTGGCACAGGCCTCCGGGCGCATCAGCCCGCAATAACAGGTAGCGATGATGGATATTGCCAAGCCCTATCTCCTTTTCCTGGGAGATGTGAAAGACCAGCTTGCGGCCAAGACCGCGCAAGGCGTCGTCGACTGGCGCCCGGATTGGTGCGTCGGCCAGATGCGCCTCGAAGGCTGCAAGGCCGATTGCGGGCTGAAGGACGTGACGATCGCCGAGGCGGTCGCCAAGGGCGCCAAGACCATGGTGGTCGGCGTCGCCAATGCCGGCGGCGTTCTCCCCGACCACTGGGTGAGCCGCATCGTCGAGGCCCTCGACAGCGGGCTCGATGTCGCGACCGGCCTGCATAAGCGGCTGGGCTCGATACCGGAGATTGCGGAAGCTGCCAGGCGCAACGGCCGCAAGCTGCATGACGTGCGCTACACCGACATGACCTTCGCCACCGGCAAGGGCACCAAGCGGCCGGGCCTGCGCCTTCTCGCGGTCGGCACCGATTGCTCGGTCGGCAAGAAATACACCACCCTCGCCCTCGACAAGGAAATGCGCGCCCGCGGCATGAAGTCCGATTTCCGCGCCACCGGCCAGACCGGCGTCCTGATCTCGGGCCGCGGCGTGGCGCTCGACGCCGTCATCGCCGACTTCATCGCCGGCGCGGCCGAATGGCTGAGCCCCGCCAATGACGCCGACCATTGGGACGTGATCGAAGGCCAGGGCTCGCTGTTCCACCCCTCCTTCGCCGGCGTCACGCTCGGCCTTCTCCATGGCGCCCAGCCCGACGCCTTCGTCGTCTGCCACGAGCCGACCCGCACCAAGATGCGCGGCGTCGAGCATCCCTTGCCGTCGATCGCCGATGTCATCGACCGCACCATCGTCGAGGGCCGCCTGACCAATCCCGACATCGCCTGCGTCGGCATCGCCATCAATACCGAGCATCTCGCCGAGAAGGACGCCCTGGCGTTGCTCGAGCGCACCGGCAAGGAGCACGGGCTGCCCTGCGTCGACCCGATCCGCACCGGCACCGGGCCGATCGTCGACCTCCTGCAGAAGCGCTATCACGCCTGATGACGCGGCAGGTCCAGATCGCTCATGAGAGCTGGCCGATCGCCGGCTCTTTCACCATCTCGCGCGGCTCCAAGACCGCCGCCGATGTCGTCGTCGTCACCGTGACCGTAAACGGCGTCACCGGACGGGGCGAATGCGTGCCCTATCCGCGTTACGAGGAGACGGTGCCGCAGGTCGTCGCCGCGCTGGAAGCCGCGCGCGGCGCCATCGAAAGCGGGCTTGAGCGTGGCGATATCGCCCGCCATGTCGCCCCCAAGGCGGCGCGCAACGCGCTCGACTGCGCGCTCTGGGACCTGGAGGCGAAACGCACCGGCAAGCCCGTCTGGCAGCTCGCCGGCATCGCCGCGCCGCAGCCCGTCGTCACCGCCTATACGCTGAGCCTCGACACGCCGGAGGCGATGGGCAAGGCGGCGGCCAATGCCGCCGACCGTCCCCTCCTCAAGCTCAAGCTCGGCCGCGAGGGCGATGAGGAGCGCATCGACGCCATCCGCCGGGCCGCCCCCAAGGCGCGCCTGATCGTCGATGCCAATGAAGGCTGGAGCGAAGCCGTGCTGCCGCGCATGCTGGCGGCCTGCGCCAAGGCCGGAGTCGAGCTGGTCGAGCAGCCTCTGCCGGCCTCCGCCGATGCTGCCCTGCGCGACATCGACCGCAAGGTGGTGATCTGCGCCGATGAATCCGCCCATGACGCGGCCGGCATCGCCAAGCTGATCGGCAAATATGACGCCCTCAACATCAAGCTCGACAAGACGGGCGGCCTGACCGGCGCCCTGGAGCTGGCGCGCGCCGCCCGCGAAAACGACCTCAGGATCATGGTCGGCTGCATGCTGGCGACCTCGCTCGCCATGGCGCCGGCGATGCTTCTGGCGCAGTTCGCCGACTTCGTTGATCTCGACGGGCCGCTCCTCCTCAAGGAGGACCGCGTCCCCGGCATCAATTTTGCCGGAAGCCTGATGAGCCCGCCGCCGCCAGCCCTGTGGGGGTGAGGCGCATCAGCGCGTAAGCGAGCGCCGAGGCGGCGGCCGACATCGCCGCCATGGCCAGATAGGCATGGCCGGCATAGGCTTCGAAGAGCGGTCCCGCCGCGACCGTCGCCAGCATCATGAACAGCCCGCCCGAGCAGGCGGCGTAGAGCCCCTGCGCCGAATTGCGCAAATGCGCCGGCATATAGAGCAGAAGAAACCGCATCGTGCCGAAATGGGCGAGCGCGAAGGTCATGGCGTGCAGCGCCTGCAGCGGCGCCAGCAGCCAGAGCGCGGGATCGAAGGCGGTGACCGTCCAGCGCAGGATTCCGGCGAGGCAGCCGATGAGGATCAGCGCGGTCGGCGCGAAACGCGGCACCAGCCGGCCGGAGAAAAAGAAGAACACCACCTCGGCCGAGACGCCGATGCCCCATAGGATGCCGATGACCGCTTTGGAATGGCCGAGCTGCTCCCAATGGAGCGAGCCGAAGCCGTAAAGCAGCGCATGGCTCGCCTGTGCGATGCTGACCGCCACGAGGAAGATCACGAAGGCCTCGGAGCGGAAGAGCTGCAGCACGTCGGCCGGCTTGACCCGGATCGCCGGCGCCTCCGCCGCATCGGCCTTTGCCGGCCGCCTGTCGGGCAGGGCGAGGCTCGCGGCGGCGAGCGCCAGATAGCTCACCGCGATGAGCAGCACCGCCTGCGACGTCGCCATCCATTCGAGCGCGAAGCCCGCGACCAGCGTGCCGACGATGAAGCTCACCGACGCCCACAACCTCTGCCGCCCGTAATCGAGGCCGGCCTTGGCGCTTTCGACGATGGCGAAATTCTCGGCGATGGGCCCCACCGGCGACAGGAAGATCGACGCCAGCACCGCGACCGGGAAGATGGTGATGAAATCGCCCATGAAGCTGAGCAGCAGATAGCTCGCCGCGCAGGCCAGCGCCCCCAGCCGCACCAGGATGATCGGCCGACCATAGCGGTCGGCGAGGAAGGTGCCGAGCGGCGCTCCGAACATGCGCACGACGATCTGGCCCGACAGGACCGCGGCGATCTCCGCGGTGGAAAGACCGCGATCGGCGAGCCACAGCGGCAGGAACGGCAGTTGCACGCCCAGCCCGAGGAACAGGAAGGACATGAAGAAGCAGAGGCGGAAATTGAGGGCCTGGGGCTGCATCGGCGCCGTGGGAGAGACTGGCTTCACGCTCTAAACGAAACGCTAACCAGTTTCCAGAATAATCAGGCCGAGCTCGGTGTGTGTGAGTAGCGGGGGAGTGTGTGATGGGTTCGCCCGGCCAGGGATCCGGCGCGGTGGTTTTTCCGCCTGGGCAATATGAGGCGCTCGAAAGCGCCGTCATGGAATCGGCGCGGGGCCGCTGGTTCCTGTCGGAATATGCCAGGCGCAACCGGGCGGCCGACACGATGATGCTGCTCGACGCCCTGAAGAAGCTCGAAAACGTTGCGTCAACAAACCCGATAAAGCCCGACCGGCCGCTGCCGGACCTCGGCCGGCTCGCCTCCACCATCAAGGCGGCCCGTTCCGAGATCGCCTCCACCCACAATGATCTTCTGCCCGATGGCGGCTATCTGCCGGCCGACGGCGCCCTTTACGATCACATCGCCGCCGACGCCAGATCGGTGAGCCACGAGATCGCCAAGCGCTCGATGAGCCTGCGCGTCATCGCCGGTGGTTTGAAAGCGGCAACGGCCGATGACGAGCATGTCGAGGCGGTCGAGGCCAATGCCCGCTCGCTCGAGAACCTGTCCTGGTCGCAGGAGGTCCTGAGCGAACGCATCGCCAAGGCCATGGGACTTCTGAGCGAGCTCGACAACACGCTGACCGGCCACGCGGCCCAGGCGGAGGAGCCTCCCCTGGCGGAGCGGCAGATGCCCTATTTCTCCCGCGACGAGGACCTGTTCGCAGTCCCTCCCGGAGCGCCGTCGGAGCCGCAGGCGCTCGACCTCGCCGCCGAGATGGATAAGGCCACGCAGGCCGCCGCGACGGCGGAGAAGCCCCGCATCGTCGTCATCCGCCGCGGCAAGAACGAGCCGCTCGACATCCCGCTGACGGGCTAGATCTTCTCCAGAAGTATATCGGCGAAGAGCGCCGGATCGACATTGCCGCCGGATGCGACGAGCGCGATCGTGCGGCCCTCCGTGGCGATCTTGCCGCTCAGCACGGCTGCGAGGCCGACCGCACCGCCCGGCTCGATCACCAGCTTCAGAGTCTGAAACGCGAAGGCCACCGCGCGCCTGACTTCCGCCTCGCTGACCACCAGGCCCGAGGCGAGCCGGCTCTGATTGACCGAGAAAGTCAGCTCGCCCGGCTGCGGCGACAGCAGCGCATCGCAGATCGAGCCCGACGCCTTTTCATTGCGCTCGCGCCGGCCGCTCTCGAGCGAGCGGGCGTGATCGTCGAAGCCTTCGGGCTCGACGCTGTGGATCTGCGTTTGGGGCGAGTGCGCTTTCACCGCGAGCGCGATGCCGGCGATGAGCCCGCCGCCGCTCACCGGCGCCAGCACCGCATCGAGCTTCGCGCCCATCTCTTCGGCCTGTTCCACGAGCTCGAGGCCCGTCGTGCCTTGCCCGGCGATGATCTGCGGATGCTCGAAGGGCGGCACGATGACGGCGCCGCGATCCTTCGCGATCCGTTCGGCGATCGCCTCGCGGTTCTCGCTGACGCGGTCATAGGTCACCACCTCGGCGCCATAGGAACGCGTATTGGCCTTCTTGATCTCGGGCGTGTCGTTCGGCATCACGATGAGCGCCGGCAGCTTCATCAGCGCCGCCGCGGCGGCGACGCCCTGCGCATGATTGCCGGAGGAATAGGCGACCACGCCGCCGCGGGCCGTCTCCGCCGTCAGGCGCGAGATGCAGTTCCAGGCGCCGCGGAACTTGAACGAGCCGGTGCGCTGCAGACACTCCGCCTTGATCAGCACCCTGCCCTTGACGCGCGCGTTCAGTGCGGGCGATTCGAGCAGCGGCGTCTTGACCGCATGTCCCGCGAGCCTGGAGCGCGCGTCGAGGACATCGTCGATGGTCGGAATTTGTGTCATGATCCGAGCAAATACCGCATTCCGTCCCGTCACGCCACCGGGCGATCTCTTGAACCGGCCGACGCCCTTCCCATATCTGCCATGCAATTTGATCGCAGGAGGATCAGCCAATGACATCGTCACAATCGCGCTGCGGCCGCTGGACGCCCTTGAGCATTCTGGCCGTCGTCGCGGGTTTCATCGTGTGGTGGCCTCTGGGCCTCGCGGCGCTCGCTTATACGCTGTGGGCCGGCCCCGTCGACCGGCTCGCTGATGACGGCGCGCAGAAGCTGCGCGAAGCCTTCGGCCGCCGCGGCGGCAGCGGCTTCTATCGCGGCTTTCAGAAGGGCTCGGGCAACGCCGCCTTCGACGCCTACCGGGCCGAGACGCTCGCCCGCCTCGAAGCCGAACAGGCCGAATTCGCCGAACACCTGAAGCGCCTGCGCGAGGCGCGCGACCGCGAGGAGTTCGAGCGTTTCATGGCGGAGCGCAAGACGCAATCCTGATTGATCACAAGACAGCACCATGCGAGAACCCGGCCACAAGCCGGGTTTTCTTTTTGGAGAATGAGATGGACTTGGGATTGAAGGGCCGCACGGCCATCGTCTGCGCCTCGAGCCGCGGCCTCGGCAAGGCCTGCGCATTTTCGCTGGCGCGCGAGGGCGTCGCCCTCGTCATCAACGGCCGCGATGAGAAGGTCCTTCAGGCGACCCGCGACGAGATCGTGAAAGCGACCGGCGCCCAGGTCACCGCGGTCGCCGCCGATGTCGGCACCAAGGAGGGACAGGACGCCCTCCTCGCCGCCTGCCCCGAGCCCGACATCCTCATCAACAACAATGGCGGACCGCCGCTGCGCGATTTCCGCGAGCTCGACCGTGACGCGCTGCTCGCGGGCGTCGTCCAGAACATGGTGACGCCGATCGAGCTCATCCAGCGTGTGGTGCCTGGTATGACGCGCAAGAAATTCGGCCGCGTCGTGAACATCACCTCCGTCTCGGTGAAGATGCCCATTCTCGGCCTCGATCTCTCCTCCGGCGCCCGCGCCGGCCTCACCGCTTTCATGGCCGGACCGGCGCGCGATCTCGCCCGGCACAACATCACCGTCAACCATGTGCTGCCCGGCATGTTCGACACCGACCGCCTGCGCAATTCGACCGGCCGCATGGCCAAGATGCAGGGCAAGAGCGATGCCGAGATGGCGGCCCAGCGCCAGGCCACCGTGCCGGCCCGGCGCTTCGGCGAGGCCAACGAGATCGGCGAGATTTGCGCCTTCCTCTGCTCGGTGCAGGCCGGCTACATCACCGGCCAGAGCATTCTTGTCGATGGTGGCTTGTTCAACGCGGTTTAAAGCCTCGGCCCGAAAAGTGCGCGAGGTTCGTCCGACGCCCTGAGAGCCAGGCTTGTCTTACTTCACCAGCGGCGTCTTCGCCGCTTCGTCGAGAATCCAGTCGCGGAAGCTGCGCACCAGCGGATCGTTCTGCGTCTCGACCGGCGAAATGACATAATAGGCGAATTGCGGCGGGCCCTTGATCGTCACCGCGAAAGGCTGCACCAGGCGCCCGGCCGCGAGATCATCGGAGACCAGGGAGGAATCGCCGAGCGCCACGCCCTGCCCGTCGATCGCCGCCTGCAATGCGAGGCCTGAATTGTCGAGCCTGAGGCCCGCCGTCTCCTGGTAGTCGGTGACGCCGGCCGCCAGCATCCACATCCGCCAGTTGGGCCACATCACGCCCGGCGCGCTCCATTCGACATGGATGAGCCGGTGCTGCAGCAGGTCGCGCGGATGCAGCAGCGGCTTCTTGGTCTTGAGCAGCGCCGGGCTGCACACCGGAAAGATCGTATTGTCGAACAGGCGGTCGGCGCGGTGGCCGGGATAATTGCCGTTGCCGAAGCGGATCGCGAGGTCGATCTCGTCGCGGCCGAATTCACGCACCCGGTCGGAGACGTCGAGGCGCACATCGACGCCCGGCATCGCCAGCATGAAATCGTCGAGCCGCGGCACCAGCCAGCGCGCCGCGATCGAGGTCGAGGCGGTAACCCTGAGCGCCGCGCTGTCGCGCCGGCGTCGCATCAGCCCCGTCGCGCGTCCGAGCCCCGCCAGCGCCTCCGTCACCGCCGCATGGAGGATCTCGCCGGCCTCGGTCAGGCGCATCGAGCGGCTGGTGCGCTCGAGCAGGCGGATATCCAGCTGCTCCTCGAATTCCTTGATCTGATGGCTGACGGCGGCCGGCGTCACATGCAGCTCTTCCGCGGCCCGGGTAAAATTGAGATGCCGGCCGGCGGCCTCGAAGACTCTCAGCGATCCAGTCCCGGGAATGGGGCGTACCATGCGCGATCTTCAAATATCCTTATCAGATGAGATGAAAACTACTCGTTTGTCGAAGTAAATACAACAGCCTATCTCTGGATCATCAAGAATGTCTTGTTGTCCAAGGATCAAAGCCATGTCCAAGAGCCCCGTTTACCAGATCCCCCGGAACCACAGCGTTACTCTCGGCGCCCTCATAGGCTCGCTTTACGACGGTATCCGCCGGTCGGTGCTGCGCTTCACCGCCGTCAACGAGCTGGAGAATCTCAGCGACCAGCAGCTGCGCGACATCGGGGTCGACCGCAATCAGATCGAACAGGTCGCCGCCCGCGAGATCGCCAAGCTTTACGCGAAATAGACCCGGAACGGATGTTCCCTAGCGGCCGAACAGAACCGGGAAGTTGTGAAAACAGGTTACGAACAGCAGTTGTCCTTTTTGACGTGGTCTCAAGAGGAGGTTGCAGCTGGTCTCATTCCGGTTTCAGTCGCCCCACATGGTCAAGACCGGTCCGGACTCCCCGCTGATCGGATCCCGGGCCGGCCTCGCCACCTTGACGATGCGCCGGCGGATCTGAGCCTTGTCCGCTTCGCCGGCCCGCTTCAGATCGCATTGCGTCCCGGGCGGATAGGCGCCGATGACCAGGAGATCGGCGCTGGCCGTCAGGCGCTCATGCCCCGTGCCGGCCGGCAGCAGCACCGCGTCGCCCTTGCCGACCTTGATCTCCCGCCCCGACGCGCCCCCGAAACGCACCAGCGCCTCGCCGGCGGCAATGCCAAGCACTTCATGGGCATTGGAGTGGTAATGCGGGAAGGCATAGATGCCGTTCCGCCAGCCGTCTCCCCAGCCATGGCGGGCGAACAGCGCCTCGAAGGCCCGCGCCGCATCCGCCACTTCGGCGCCGATGACACCCTGATAGATGATCATCGGCCAGCGCGGATGGTTCGGGATATCGCCATCGTCGGAAAAATGCAGTGTGCTGATCTTCACGGGTCCTCCGGTTCCTGCGGCTTGAGCCGCGGCAGATAATGCAGGGGATTGATCGGCGCGGCGCCCTTGCGGATCTCGAAATAGAGTTCCGGCCGCGCCGTGAAACCGGTCCTGCCGCTCCTGGCGATGACGTCGCCGGTTCCCACCTCATCGCCCCGATTGACATAAAGCTCGTCATTATGGCCATAGACCGTCACCCATCCCCCGTCATGGCGGATCAGGACGAGATTGCCATAGGTCCTGAGCGAGGCTCCGGCGAAGATCACCGTGCCCGCGAGGCTGGCGCGCACCTCGGTTCCCTTCGGCACCAGGATGTCGATCCCGATGAAACGCGCCGGGCTCGGCCGCCCGTCATCCTCGTCGACGACCTCGCCGGTGACCGGCCAGGCGAAAGGCGGCAGGGTGTCCAGTGCTGTCTCGGCCCTGAAGGCGAAAGCCATCAGGCCCAGAACGACGAAGAGTCGCGCCATTGCGGGCTGAGACTATCAGACCCGCGGGATCGCGTCGAATTACGGAAGCCTCACTTGCACCATGCATCGATCGAGAACCGCCCCGCCCCGCGCACGCAAAGGATCAGCAGCGCCCCGGCCAGCGCCAGGTCTTTCTCGAGCTGGATCTGCTGGCTGCGCTGGGCGAGATCGGCGTGGAAGATCAAGGCGGTGAGAAAGCAGAAGCCGGCGAGGAGAAAGGCGGCGGCCCGCGTCCGCCAGCCGAGAAGGATGGCGAGCCCGCAGCCGAGCTCGACCGCGATCGCCGGCGGCAGCAGCGCCGCCGGCAGCCCCTGAGCGGCCATGTAGCGCGTCGCCCCGCTTATGTTCCAGAGCTTGTCCGCCGCCTCGACGACGAACAGCGCGGCCAGGAGGACGCGGCCGGCAAGCTCAGCCGTCTCACCGGGAGCGCTGCCGGCCGAAGCCATGTCAGTTGCTCCCGCTTGCTTGCGCGATCGCCGCGCTCAGATCGGTGAGTTCCTCGCAGCCTTGCGGACAGAGTTTCCTGAGCTGCTTCTCATTGGCGCGGGCCTTGGCGAGATCGCCGATCTTCACATAGAGTTCGCCCGAATATTCGAGCGCGCCCTTGTGATCGGGATCGAAGTCGAGCGCCTTCTGGTAATAAGTGAGCGCCGTCTTGAGATCGCCGCTCTGTCTGAGGCTGTAGCCCAGGAGATTATAGACATCGGGATGCTGCACGCCGCGCGCGACCAGGGCGTTGAGATCGGTGATGGCGCGCTGGTAGTCTTTGGCGTCGATGCGGGCGC
This sequence comes from Pseudomonadota bacterium, assembly GCA_049323275.1. Lineage (GTDB taxonomy): Bacteria > Pseudomonadota > Alphaproteobacteria > Rhizobiales > Aestuariivirgaceae > Taklimakanibacter. Next base: position 6,384 of record JBMOOM010000074.1, on the reverse strand, counting down.
GGATGGCGCTGATATCGGGCGAGTCCGCCGTCGTCGGCGTATCGACCGCGAAAGCCGGTGATGCGAAAGCGAGCAACAGGCCGGCATAGAGGATGGGGCGTAGCTGTCTCATTCGGATACTCCTTACAAGAATGGACGGTCAGGCCGCGACGGGGAGGAAGGCATAGGCCGCGCCGTCCCTGGCGAAGGTGCCGGCGCCCGGGAACGGAAAATGCGCGCCCGCCACCAGCATCTTGTCGGCGATCACGCGATCGATCAGCCGCCGTCGCGTTTCGACCGCGAGCGGCCCATCCTGGTCGTAGGAGCCCTGCCAGTCCGGATGCGGCGCCAGCAGTGCCGGCACATAGGCCGTGTCGTTCGACACCATCAGCTGCTGGTCGCCCGACGTCACCAGGAAGGCCGAATGGCCAGGCGTGTGGCCCGGCGCCTTGAGCAGATGGATGCCGGGCGCCACTTGCTTCTTTTCATCGACGAGGGTGAAATTCGACCAGCGCGGAATCACCTTGTTGATGCGCTGGCCCAGCGCCTTGCGCGCCTCGGGCAACTTGTCGACGCGGCTGGGCTCGGTCCACCAGGCATATTCGGCGCGGCTGACGATGAGCTCGGCATCGGGATAGACCGGCGCGTCGGTCCCCTTCTCCATCAGCCCGTAAATATGATCGGGATGGAAATGCGAAATGAGGATCGTGCCGATCTTGTCGGGATCGATGCCGGCCGCCTTCATATTGGTATGCAGATGCCCGGCGGTCGGCTGCCACTGCGCGCCCGAGCCCGCATCCACCATGATATGCCGGCCGCCGACGGTGAGCACGATGACGGTCAGCGGAATGGGCATGTAGTCGGTGGTGAGCCCGGCTTTGGCGAGCGCCGCCTTGGTCTCCTCGATAGAAGCATTCTTGATGAAGGCCGGATCATGCGGCTTTCTCCAGATGCCGTCATAAAGCGCGGTCACGGTGACCGAGCCGATCTTGTAGCGGTGGAAACCCTTGCCGGGCTCCGGGGCGCTTCCCGCCCATGCGGTGGGCACATGAAGTTGGGCGGTAAGGCCCAGGGCCGCGGCGAAGGCGGTGCTCTGGACGAAGACGCGGCGCCACAGTCTGGGCATGGGAACCTCCGTTGAGGATGCGCGGGTGACTGCCTTCCAGGACTCCACCGCCCATCCGGCTATTCCCGCTATCCCCTCTCAGCCGCCCGCATATTTTTTCTCGACCACCGGGAATAGACCGGGCCTCCCGGGAGTCTGATATATGTCATGAGCATGGATTCCGGCACGGCCGCGCTGCGCGATTTCGAGCGCCGGGCGCTCGCCCATATGGATGCCGCCTATAACCTCGCCTTCTGGCTGGTGCGCGAGCGCGCCGATGCCGAGGACGTGGTGCAGGATGCCTTCCTGCGCGCCTTCCGGGCCTTCGACACGGTGACCGGCGACGACATTAAGCCCTGGCTTCTCGCCATCGTGCGCAATGTCGCCTATCGCTGGCTCTCGCTGCGCAAGCGCCGCACCAATGTCATCCCGCTCGACAGCGTGCTGCCGTCGGCTGACCGCGACGAGACGGGCCTGATCTTCGAGGTCGCCAGCGACGCGCCATCGCCCGAGGACATGCTGCTCGGCCGCGCCGACCAGGCCTTGGTGCACCGCGCCCTCGACCGGCTGCCGCCCGCTTTTCGCGAGGCCATCATCCTGCGGGAGATGGAGGAGCTCAGCTACCGCGACATCGCGCGCATCACAGAGGCGCCGATCGGCACCGTGATGTCGCGCCTCGCCCGCGCCCGCGACCAGTTGAAGGAAGAGCTCACCGAGCTCATCGCTGAGGAGACCCGCAATGCGCTGTGACCATGACCGCGCGCGCATCGCCCTGCTGCTCGACGGCGAGTTGCCGGCGCCCGAGCGCGCCGCGGTGACCAGCCATGCCGCGGATTGCCCCGATTGCCGGCGCTACCGCGACGAGCTTCTGGCCTTGCGCCGCCAGCTGCGCCGGGCGCGCGCGGCGCCGCCCGCGGCGCTCGCCGACCGCCTGCGTCTGAGGCTCGATTACGAAGCGGCCGATATGGCCGCCGCGCCCGTCCGCGCTCCGGCGCCGGCACGCCGCGCGCTCCAGCTCCTGGACCGCGCCAGGCCGCATCTGCGGACCTATGGGCTCCGGGCCGCCGCGCTGCTCGCCGCCTGCATCCTCTCCATCGCCGCGACCTTGTGGTGGGTCGGCGAGACGGGCGGCCCGCGTCCAGACCAGGCGCATGACGTATTGGCCGCCCATGTCCGCTCCCTCCTCCAGGACAGCAGCGTCCAGGTGGCGTCTCTCGACACCCATACGGTCAAGCCGTGGTTCGCCGGCCGGCTCGATTACACGCCAGTGGTCAAGGACCTCGCCGCCGACGGCTTCAAGCTCGAGGGCGGCCGGCTCGATTATATCGATGGCCGCCGCGTCGCCGCTTTGGTCTATCTGCGCCGCCTGCATCGCATCAGCCTGTTCATCTGGCCCGCGGAAGGCCCCGAGATCGGGCCTGAACGGGCGAAAATCGACGGCTATAATCTGATCTCCTGGCGCCGGGCCGGCATGCGCTACTGGGCGATTTCAGATCTCGACGAGACGGAGCTGGGGCAACTGCCGAATCTGTTGTAAGACACCGACATGATCGACCATGTGACCGTCGCCGTCAGCGACGTGACGAAAAGCAAAGAGTTCTACGAGAAGGCCTTCGCGCCTTTGGGCAACCGCATCGCCTTCGGCGATGAAGGCCGCTTCTGGGCCTTCGATATCGGCGACGGCCTGTTCGAGATCATGCAGGCGGACGAGAAAGGCCCCCTCACCCGCGTCCATGTCGCCTTCCGGGTGAAGAGCAAGGCGCTGGTCCGGGAGTTCTACGAGGCCGCCCTGGCGGCCGGGGCCCGCGACAATGGCGCGCCTGGCCCCAGGCCCCAATACACACCTAATTATTATGCTTGCTTCGTCCTCGATCCCGACGGCTACAATATCGAGGCGATGATCGACCAGGCGGAGAATGCCTGATTCCACGACGTCCGAAATCAGGCCCCGAGCCGCTATTTATACTGCCACCCCTTCAGCCAGACACCGAAGAACACTTGCAGGCTGTCGTCATCGGTCGGGTCGTCATTGACGAATGCATCGTTGAAGTCGACATAGGTGATGCCTCCGCCGAGCGTCACGAGGGACACGGGACTCCAATAGATCCCGCCGCCAAAGCCTAAGGCTTCGCCCGCTTCATCATAGTCTTCGATACCGACACCGAGTTCGATACGCGTCTCTTCGGTCAATTTGGCGAGAATACCCAGGCTTCCCAGCCAGAACTGGTCCTCAGGACTGAGCGGAGAAAGGTTGTTGGCATAGATCGAAGTACCTTCGCCCACCACCCCGGCGCCGACCACTTGAAAGCCTTCCATGACGCTGACCCCGGCCCCGGCGCCGACGGCCCATTCGTCGCCTCCCTCATCATCCGATTGCCATAAGCCCACAACCTGGCCGGTGAAAACGTCGCCCGAATACAGGCCATATCCCTGAACAGACGGAATGTCGTTGCGGGGAGGATCATTCGTGTCATAGTCTGGATCCTCAAGCGAAAGGGCGAACGACCAGGCATCATTCTTATAGGTCAGTCGAATCTGTTCATTGTAGGATTCAGCCGGCCCGAAGCTACGCGTCGGCGCCGTCGCTCCATAATAGTCCCAGCTCGTGACCAGGATTGCGGTGGCATCATCTACGCCGGCGAGCAATTGCCAGTTGGGCGCGAATTTCCACCAGCCGAAGGCGCGTTGCATTTCGGCCGCCTCGGAGTAATCCGAAATATCGCCGCCACCATCGGCTCTGATGCGAAAATAGCCACCGACTTCACCGACCGCCGTTTCGGTCTTACCCCTGACGGTCACACGAGCGCGAATGGCTATGTCGGCGTTGTCATCTTGTTGAAAATCCGAATACAGCAAGGCTGTCCGGAGCTCCGCCGATATCGCGATCTCCGACGTGGGAGCGACATCGGCGGTCGGAAGGACAGCCAGGGTAAGCCCCGAATTCTCCGGAATCACATCGTCCCCTTTCTCAGGACGAAACTCTTCAAAAGACGGCTGGCCGCTGCGGATGGATAACAGGTCGTAACCCGCCGGAGCGAAACTCTGGGATTGCGCTTCGAGTTGCGAAACTCGGAGTTGCAGGGATTCGAGCTCGGCTTTGAGTGAGCTGAGGTCGTGGGCGGCAACACCCCCGGCGGTTGACACGATCCCCCAACCCGCGAGACAGACTTGAAATGGACCCTTCATACTCCCCTCCGGGTCTTGCCATGTCATATCCGAGGCATGACTCTAGCCTTAGGAATGGACAGAAGCACCTCGTAATTTCCCGAGGTATCACGACGAAATTTCACCGGCTATATTGGCGCTTGATCAGCCTGGACGGATTGTATCCACGCAATCCTCCAACATTCTGCCTTTGTGGTTGCAATAACGGGCGGCAATAAACGCCAAGGTGGAGACGCTGAAGCGGAACTGCAAAATTCACATACTTTAAGTAGTCACTTCCCGGCTCCGTACCCGTGCCGCTCGCGCCCGTAAAATTTCTTTCGCCTGCCTCGCAAACATACGAGGTCTAAAACGCGTTTTCCGACTGTAAGGTCGGACATACGGAAACGGTCGACATGCTGGCTCTCAGGACAAGCGACGCAGGAACTCATCTCGCAGCCGGCGAGAGAATTGCAACGTTCACCCTTGAAGTTGCTTGCTCGCCGGACCCCTGCCCATCCGTTGCTGTCTTTCAATGTCACCGGGGCGCCCCGGACCATCATCGATGCAGACCTCAAAGTCATGGGCCGGTGCGGTCCATCAATCGTCAGATTCGCATATAGGGAGGATAGGCAATGACCGACGCCGCCAACGAAGGCAAATCGCGCAAGGCTGTTGAAGGTGAGCCCCTGGTACCCGCCGGAGTCGACCGCCGGACATTCCTCATTCGCCATGCGGCCATAGGTGCTGCGGCCGTAATGACGGGAACGACCTGGTCGCCCGAAGTGCGCGCTCAACAGGCGGCGGCCGAAGCTCAGAAGGCCGCCCAGGCCGCCGACAAAGATGCCGCGGGCCTGAAGATGAGCTCGAAGCTGTCTCCCGATCTCGAGGTTGTAAAGAGCTCAAAAGGGCCGGTGATGACCCTGATCGATGAGTTCTATAAGGTCGGCCCCGGTCCTTCGAGCTCGCATACGATCGGCCCGATGCGGATCACTTACGATTTCTATCAACGCTGCACGAAGCTGCCGGCGGATCAGCTTGCCAAGGCCACCGGGCTCAAGGTCCATCTGTTCGGCAGCCTGAGCGCCACGGGCAAAGGCCATGGCACCGAGCGCGCTTCGCTGGCTGGTCTCGTCGGCAAGGAGCCCGCCACCGTCAATCCGCTCTTCCTCGACGAGATGATGGTCAAGCCTGACCAGAACTATCCGGTCGAGCTCGGCGGCAAGACACTGAGCCTGTCCCTCGCGGACGTCATCTACGACGCGACGAAGGGCGATTTTCCGCATCCCAACACCATGACGTGCAGGCTCGTTGCGGGCGACCAGACGCTCTATGAGCAGGAATACTATTCCGTCGGCGGCGGGTTCATCGAGTGGAAAGGTTATGCGCCGCCCAAGAAGAACCCGCCCAAATACCCTTATGCGACGATGAAGGAACTGCGCCAGCATGCAGAGCAGAACAAAATTTCGGTGGCCGACGTCGTGATGGCGAATGAGGTTACCGTATCGGGCCGGAGCGAAAAAGAGATCAACGCCTTCCTCGACAAGATCGCCGGCGCGATGCTCGCCACCGTGAAGACGGGCCTGTCGATCAAGGATGACGTGTTGCCCGGCCCGATCAAGCTGCACTCGAAAGCGGCAACCGTATGGGCACGTGCCAAAGACGAGAAGTACGAGAGCGATCGCGCTATCGCCTTGGTCGCGGCTTGCGCCCTCGCCGCTTCCGAGGAGAATGCCCGTGGCCATCTGGTCATAACAGCGCCTACGGGAGGCTCGGCCGGGGTCCTGCCGGCCATCGTCTATGCTCTGACCGAAAGCAAACGCAAACTGTCGAAAGAGAAGCTTCGGCAAGGGCTGCTGGCCGGCGCTGCCATTGGTTACTTATGCAAGCACAATGCGACGCTGGCCGCTGCGGAAGGCGGCTGTCAGGCGGAGATTGGCGTGGCGTCCGCCATGGCTGCTGCGCTGATCGCCCAGGCGATGGGCAGCTCGCCACAGGTGATCGAGAACGCGGCTGAATCGGCTCTAGATGTGGAGCCTCAATAGGTTGTCTTCGGTTAAGGTGAGGCGGCTGATGGGTGGTTTGTATTTTAGACTGCCATGAGGTCGGTGCCAATTGTAGCGATGAATCCAGATTGGCAGCTGTTCAGCGCGATG